>CAZNQP010000045.1:3832-27490 GCA_964575355.1 uncultured Chloroflexaceae bacterium | reverse complement strand
AGCACACCGACCAGCCAGCCGCCCGCGTCACCATTGTCGAACAGCAGCAGGATCAGCAGGGCAAGCACCACCGACAGCACCGTAGACGCGCCACTGACCCACAACGAAAAGAGTAACCCAGCGCGAAACTCGACCGCGTCGTCGCCGCCCAGCAGTGACGCATAGGCGGCAAACGAGAGATCAGTCTGACCGATAAACGGCAGGTAGCCAAGGCTCTGGGTGGCGGCGTAGAGCACCCCAGTTGCTGCCAGCACCCCCGCCAACAGCAACGCCGGTGCGAGTGCCGGGGCTACCCGCCAGAACGAAACACGCCGCATGGGGTGAGCTACTGCTCCGGCGTGAATGGCAGCACCAACGACGTTTCGCCCAGCAAGACGTTCGTGCGCCATTCCTGTTCCAAGAGCGTTTGGTATTCGGCACTCGAATCAGCCACCAGCGACTCTGCCAGTGCGGTGGGTGGGGTTGCCGCCACCCCTAGCCGCATGGCGGCATCTTCAAGCAGTGCCGCGTCGTCGGGGTCGGTCACTTTCCGCACGTCAATGCCGAAGCCTAGACCGAAGCCATTTTCGGGAATGACCTGTGCTGCCTGAAACTCTGGCTCCAGCAGCATGTTCGCCAGCACCAGTGCGGCAGCTTTGTTGGGTGCCGTCGCAGGAATAGCCACATAGTTGAAGTCGCCGATCATGTAATCGTCGAAGACAAACGCCCGCGCCGTATCGGGCACCTGCCCCTCGTCAATCAGGGCACCCGCCCCGACAATCGCCTGTGTGATGCTGAAGTCCACCTCGTTGTTGGCGAACAGTGCGTGTAGTTCGTTCTCGTCGGCGGGGTAGGTGGTGCCTTCGCGCCACAGGTAGGGTTTCATGGCGTTCAGGTATGCCCACAACTCCGGCGACCACTCGTCCCACAGGGCTTGGTCGAAGGTACTCCACTGCTCGGCACCGCCGCTCAGTTCAAACAGCGCACCCTTGACGAAGCGCGTGCCCTGAAACGCGCCGGGTCCGGGGGCAATGTAGGTGAACCGCCCCGGATTTGCCTGCACCCACGCGGCAAGCTCGCTATAGCTACGCGGTAGCTCGTCCGTGCTCATGCGTGCCGAGTCATAGATAAACTGAAACTGCGCCGACGACCACGGGCTTTCCAGTTCCCTAATGGGTTCGCCGAAGTCAAGGTTGAGGGCGGGGTTATCCCAGTCTACATACTGCGCGTTGGGCGTGCTGCGTGCCCAGCCATCGTACAGCCGGTCTGCCTGCTTCAACGAGAGAAAGTTCTCGCCGTTGATCCAGATCAGGTCAATGCTGCCCGTCGCTACGCCCGCCGCCTGCTCACTGAGCAACTGGTCTACTGCCTCGACGGTATCTGCCATCGGCACGCGGTTGAGCGTAATGTTGTAGCGTTCTTGCAGTGCCTCGCCATAAAACGTATCTATGTAGGTATTGATGGCATCGGAGCCACCCCACACGTACCAGTTGACCGTCGCGCCATCGGCGGCAGCCAGCACGCTGTCCCAGTCCTCCAGCGTGAAGTCAGTGCGGCTTGCCCCGGCTGTCGCCGCGTCCGCGTTGCCCGCGTTGCTGCCGGGCACAGGGGCGGCGGCATCGTCAGCCGGTGCCGTCGCCTGCGGTGCGCCGCACGCCGCCCCTAGCACCAGCAATATGAGGAGAGCCACCCCGACCGGTAGCCCACGCATCGTGTGCATTGTCACATCCTTTCACTTTGCATGCATGCTCACTCTAGCCAGTGAGCTTGATCCAGCCCGCGAACAGCCGCTTGACGTTCGGGGTGAGCCGCCCACGCATATACGCATTGGCAGCCTTGCGAATGCCTTCGGCGCGGGTAGGGTAGGGCGTAATCACGCTTGCCAGTGTCTGCATCCCCAGCCCCCCCACCATTGCGGTAGTAAACGGCATGAGCAGGTCGCCCGCATCGCGCCCCACCACCGTCGCCCCCAGAATAGTATCAGTGCCCTGCTTCACGATCACGCGCACGAAGCCCGTTTCTGCATCGTCGGTAATGGCGCGGTCTACCTTGCTAAAGGGATGGGTGAACACATCCACGGCGATGCCCTGCGCCTCAGCTTCGTGTTGGTACAGCCCAACGTGCGCCACTTCCGGGTCGGTGTACGTACACCACGGCATCACCAACTCGCTCACGCGCTCGCTCCCCCGAAAGATCGCATTACGAGCGATGATACGCGCGGCGGCATCGGCGGCATGCGTGAACCGCCAGTAGCCCGCCGCCACATCGCCCGCTGCGTAGATGTTGGGGTTGCTCGTCCGCAAGAAATCGTCCACGATCACGCCGCGCCGGTCGTCCACACCAACGCCCGCGTGCTCCAGACCGAGGTTGCCAATGTTGGGCACGCGCCCCGTAGCAACAAGGATTTCGTCTACTGCCACAGTGCCCGCCGCACCGTTGCGCGTGTAGTGCAGCACCTTCTTGCCGTCCTCGACGGTCACTTGTTGGAGCGTGCTCTGGAGTAGCAGGGCGATCCCCTCGCGGATGAACTGGTGCTGCACCAGCGCGGCGGCATCGGCATCTTCGCGGTTGAGGATGTGCGCCGCGTTGTGCAGCACCACCACGTCACTTCCTATGCGCCGGAAGAACTGCGCTAGCTCACAACCAATCGGACCCGCCCCGACAATTGCAATGCGGGCAGGCTGTGCCGTCAGGTCGAAAACCGTTTCGTTGGTGAGGTAGCCCGCCGCGTGCAAGCCGGGGATCGGCGGGACGAAAGGCTGCGAGCCAGTCGCCACTACGCCCCACTTGAACGCTAGCTCCTGCCCGTCCTGCCCGTCCTGCCCGTCCTGCCCGTCCTGCCCGTCCACACTCAGGGTGGTGCGCGACGTAAACTGTCCTGCGCCGAGGTACACGTCCACGCCCTCGTTGACGAGCCGTTGCACCGAGTCGTCGTGGCTGATGCGGGTACGAATTGCCCGCATGCGATCCATGGCGGCAGCGAAGTCTACCTGTACGCCAGCCGGCACGCCAATGCCAGCGTGCTGGGCCGTCCGGACATGCTCCATCACGCGCGCCGAGTGAATAAGGGCTTTCGAAGGCACACAGCCCACGTTCAGACAGTCGCCGCCCAGCAGGTGCTTTTCGACGAGGGCGACCCGTGCGCCCACACCCGCCGCGATTAGGGCGGTCACTAGCCCCGCCGTGCCCCCGCCAACCACGACCATGTTATACCGTCGCGCCGGGGTCGGGTTGCGCCAGTCTGCCGGGTGCAGGTTGGCGCGTAGCGCACGGTCATACGGATTATTCAGCAGTGCCATTGGTTATGCTCCCTGTGTCGTATCTGCGGTGTCGGTTACGTCTGGCGTGTCGCTCAGTGCAGCGGCGGCGGGTTGGCTGGCTTCGCGCCCACGGAAGTAGCGCGATAGGGCGATGCTGGCGACAAACAGCACCGCCGAGAAGACCAGCGTCCACGGGTTGAGCGAGGCAGTAAAGTTGCCCGCGAAAATCTCATCGAGGTTGAGCGAGGCACCCAACAGCACAAACGTGATCGTCCCCGCCAACGAACCAAGTGCGGTGGCTGCAATGAACGGCAGGAATGGCACACGTAGGAAGCCCGCGAGATAGCTCACAAGGTCGTAGGGCAGATAGACCAACCGCATCAGCAAAACGGTGACGAAGGCGTTGTCGCGCATGCGGCGCGTGTAGCGGCTGACCCAGCCGGTATCGTCTGCGTCGTCGCTGGTGGCACTCTTGATCAGCCCCTCGCCAAGGAATGCCCCCAACCCATACGCCACCCCCGCCGACGCATTGGCGGCAACAATGGTGAGCAGCACCCCCCACACCGGTCCCCAGATCGCACCGCCAAGCAACGTGAGCACGACCGCCGAGAAGAACGCGAGCGGGCGCAGCATGTAGATGACGATATACACGATGGGACCGAGCGGCGACTGCAATAGCCCCACGAGGTCTTGCAGGGTGTCGTTAAAGGCGAACGGCGACCCGTGCTGCACCGTCGCGTAGACAAAGAAGCTCCCGACGAGGAAAACCCAGATTGCCACAGCAAGCATCTTCTGCCAGTTGCGCTGCAAGAACGACTGGTGCTGTGGCGGCGTTTGTACCTCCGTCATCGTGGTGTTGTCCTTTCATCGTATCACTGTCGGTTTCTTTTTATCGTGGTTTTCTTTTGCAGGTATCCACCGTCAGTCTACCGTGATACCTGCCAGTAAATCGGTCTCGATCTGACCCGGCACCGGTGTGGGGTGGGCACGCATAAACGACTCGCCCCCGGCAAACGCCCGTATCACCCAGCCTACCACACTCTGGGTCAGCGTCGGGCTGTCCATCTGGCTAGCGTGGCATTGCACGGCAGCATTCCGCCGATCCTCGACGATGCCATAGGCAATGCGGGCGTGGATGGGAAACTCGTCTTCAACCAGCTTGGTCAGGTCAACGTCTTGGTTTTTGCCGAAGCGCGTCGGGTCGCGCCCAAGCAACGGCATCGCCTTCACGAACCACTTGAGCCAACCGCGCGGGATCACGCTGTAGTACAACTTCTGCGGCTGGTACGGCGGCAGGTTGCTCGCAGTATCGTGGGCATCGCCCGCCCGCGCGAAGGCGGCAACCGTCGCCTGATGGGTGGCGATATGGTCAGGGTGACGGTAGCCGCCCACTGGGTCAAACGTGACGACTACATGGGGGCGCAACATGCGTATCAGGCGCGTGACTTGGGCAGTCACCTGCTCAAGTGGCGCACTGGCAAGCGCGTCGGGGTGGTGGTTGCTAGGGTTGCCTGCCATGCCAGAGTCGCGGTAGCCCAGCATGTATACCTGCGACAAGCCAAGTTTTTCGGCAGCACAGCGCAGTTCAGCGTGGCGTGTTGCCTGCTTCGAGCCATACTGCGTGATGAAGTGCGGGGCAACCTCGCCCTCTTCGCCGCCCGTTGTGCAGATCAGCGTGACATCGGCACCAAGCCAGCTATACCACGCAATGGTGCCGCCCATCCCAAACGCTTCATCGTCGGGGTGTGCCATCACCACCAGCAGTCGCGGGCGCATCGTGCGCTGGGTCGGGGGGGGTTCTGGCAAGAGCGTGTGCATCGGTTCTCCTTCTGTGTCGCTGACACTTCAAGCGTGCGTGCTATCCAGCTTGCACGCCCTATTCTTCAGTATTATACATCACAACGTAAAAAAGTCCGGAGGAGTTCCCCCGGACTTTGTGCCTGTTGCGTGCCAATCAGGACAGCGAGTGGTGCTAGTTCTCCAGCGTGCTCACGTCGCCGACATCCTGACCGAGTGCCTGTGCCTTCAACACGCGACGCATAATCTTGCCACTGCGCGTCTTGGGCAGCGAAGCCACAAACTCGACCGACTCAGGGCGCGCGATGGGTCCAATCTCGTGCCCGACGTGGGCACGCAGCTCGTCGCTCAGTTGCGGCGTAGCCTCGACTCCATCCTTCAAGATGACGAAGGTGTGAATAGCGTTGCCCTTCAGTTCGTGCGGCAAGCCAATGGCGGCGGCTTCGGCGACCTTGGGGTGGCTGACCAGTGCGCTCTCGACTTCCGCCGTGCCAAGGCGATACCCGCTCACCTTGATCACGTCGTCAATGCGCCCGATAACCCACACATAGCCGTCGTCGTCAATGCGTGCGCTGTCGCCGACGGTGTACACGCCACCGGGTACCTTTTCCCAGTAGGTGGTACGGTAGCGATCCGGGTCGTTGAGGATCGTCCGCAGCATACCGGGCCACGGACGCTGGATGACCAGTGCGCCGTCTTCGTTGGGGGCGCACGGCTCGCCCGTGTCTTCGTGTACCACGTCAATCTTCACGCCGAGGAAGGGGCGCGTCGCGCTCCCCGGCTTGAGCGGCACCACCGGGGTCGGGGTAATCATGAAATGCCCGGTTTCCGTCTGCCACCACGTATCCATAATCGGGCAACGTTCCTTCCCGATCACCTTGTAGTACCACCGCCACGCTTCGGGGTTGATTGGCTCGCCCACACTACCGAGCATGCGGAGGCTACTCAGGTCGTGGCGTTCGGGCCATGCTTCACCAAAGCGCATCAGCCCACGGATAGCAGTGGGAGCGGTGTACAGGTGCGAGATGCCGTAGCGTTCGATCATGCGCCACCAGCGGTCGGGGTAGGGGAAGTTGGGAGCACCTTCATACATGAACGAGGTAGCACCGTTGATGTAGGGGCTATAGGTAATGTAGCTGTGCCCGGTAATCCAGCCGGGGTCAGCGGCGCACCACCAGCGATCCTGTTCCTTCAGGTCAAACACATACTTCATGGTGGTGTAGATGCCAACCATGTAGCCGCCGTGGGTATGGACAACCCCCTTCGGGCGACCGGTCGTGCCCGATGTATAGAGAATGAACAGCGGGTCTTCCGCGTCCATCTGCTCGGTTTCACAATAGACCGAAGCAATCGGCAGGCTGAGCAGGTCGTCGAGCCACAGGTCACGCCCGACTTCCATCGGGACATCGGCACCCGTGCGGCGCACAACAATCGAAGCCTGCAAGGTGGGGGTGCGTGCCATGGCTTCGTTGGCAATTTCCTTCAACGGCACAATCTTGTTCCGCATGAAGCCGCCGTCTGCGGTCACGAGCACCTTGCTCTTGGCATCGCTCAGGCGGTCTGCCAGTGCCTCAACACTGAACCCACCGTAGACCACGCTATGGGCAGCACCAATCTTGGCACATGCCATCATAAACATGACCAGTTCGGGGATACGCGGCAAATAGATCGTAACAATGTCGCCCTTCTTCACGCCCATGCTCTTGAGGATGTTAGCGTACTGGCTGATAATCTGGCTCATACGGTGGTATGAGTACGAACGGACGGTACCGTCTTCGCCTTCCCAGATCAGGGCGATCTTGTTACGTCGCCAACCCTTTACATGGCGATCCATGGCGTTGTGGACAATATTACACTTCGCACCAACAAACCACTTATAAAACGGTGCGTTGCTTTCGTCGAGCACCTTTGCCCACGGTTGATACCATTCCAGTTCATTCGCGTGGTCGGACCAGAACTCTTCTGCATTATTTACTGACCAATTGTAGAGGTCGTCATACGTGCTGAAGCCTTTTTGACGCATGTAAGCAGTCACATTTGCCTGCTCTACAACTTCGTCAATCGGGGCATACATCTGCTTAATAGTACCCAAGTCCGCGCTCCCATTGGTCGCTGACTCTGGGGCGCCAGTCACCGCTGTTGCATCCAGCGTGGCATCCTTCTCCGACATGTGTGTACCTCCTCGTCACATTCTGTGCGCTCGTCGCTCTGTCAGCAGGAATTGGGGGTATGTATCCTGTGTATCGTGTCCGATGTGCTACGGACGTGCTCTGATGCTAGATTATATACTTTCAGTTCCGAACTGTCAACTCAGAGGGAGGCGGGGACGAGGCTTAGCAACGCCTCGCCCTGCCTGTGCATCGTGCCAGCCAACGGTCAGAGTTCGCTCCGCATGGTCTCGATAGCCTCACGAACCATGTCTACCGTTGTACCGTCCTCGATAGTGCTGAGGTCGCCAATCTCGTCGCCCTGATAGACCGACCGGATGACGCGCCGCATAATCTTGCCACTGCGCGTCTTGGGCAACGTGCTCACGAAGTGTACGCCGTGGGGCGAGGCAATCGGACCAATACGGTCGCGCACCAGTTGGCGGATCTCGTTCGCAATCGTGTCTTCTTCGCTGGGCGCAATGTGCCCCTTCAAGACACCAATCACCAGCACCGCCTCGCCGCGCACCTCGTCGCGTACACCAATCACGCTGGCTTCGGCGATGGCTCGGTGCGACGACACCACTTCTTCGATCTCGCGGGTGCCCATGCGGTGCCCCGACACATTCAGCACTTCGTCGGCGCGTCCGAGCATCCAGAAGTAGCCATCCTCATCTTGAATGGCATAGTCGCCCGTCAAGTAATACTGGTGGTCTTTGAAGTGCCGCCAGTAGCTATTCAGGTAGCGGTTGTCGTCGCCCCAGATCGTCATGAGCATACCGGGCGCGAGCGGTCCCTTTTCGATCAGTAGCCCCTTCTGCCCGCGCGGTACCGGGGTGCCGTCTATGTCTACCACCTCCAGTTGGTGCCCCATCGCAGGCAACGTCGGCGACCCCGGCTTGATGGGCAACTCTTCAACACCCACCGAGTTTGTCACCATTGACCAGCCACTTTCGGTTTGCCAGTAGTGGTCAATGATGGGAACATTCAGCATGGCAGCACCCCACTCGTAGGTCGGTGCGTCGAGCGGCTCGCCTGCCGAGAAGACACGCCGCAACGAGGACAGGTCACTGTCTTTGATGTGCTGTTCGGGGAACTTGCGGAGCGCACGCAACGCGGTAGGCGCGGTGAACATACAGGTTACACCATACTTTTCGACGATGCGCCACCAGATACCGGGATCGGGGTAGTCGGGGCGACCCTCAAACACGACAGTCGGCAACCCCTTCAGGAGCGGACCATAGACAATGTAGCTGTGCCCAACGACCCAGCCAATGTCGGAGGTAGACCAATACACGTCACCGTCGCCCACATCGTAAATCTGTTGCATCGAGGCGTGCAGGGCAACCATGTAGCCGCCTGTGTCGCGCAACACCCCTTTCGGCTTGCCCGTAGTACCCGACGTGTAGAGGATGTACGACGGGTCGGTGCTGCTGACGGGTGTCGGCTCGACGAAGAGTTCGCCACGTTCGGTCAGCATTGTTGCCCAGTCGAGGTCACGCCCCCGCTTCATGTCGCACGGCGTGATGCCCCGGTTGAGTACCAGCACATCCCGCACCGCGTCGCTGGTCGCCAGCGAGAGGGCTTCATCCACAATCGTTTTGAGCGGCACCGGGTTGCCCTTCCGCAAGCCGGCATCGGCAGTCATGATCAGGGTGGGTTCGGCATCGTCAATACGGTTTGCCAGCGAATTCACACTGAAGCCACCGAACACCACCGAGTGGATCGCACCGAGACGCACACACGCTAGCATAGCAAACAGGGCTTCGGGCACCATCGGCAAATAGATGAGCACGCGGTCGCCCTTCCGAATGCCAAGGTTTTTCATCACCCCGGCAAGGCGGTTGACTTCGCGGTACAATTCGTAGTAGGTCAGGGTGCGCGACTGGTTGGCTTCGGGGCTTTCCCAGATGATCGCCGCCTGCCCCCGGCGGGCACCGAGCGCGTGCCGGTCTACCGCGTTGTAGCAGAGGTTCGTTTCGCCGCCAACAAACCAGCGATAGAAGGGCGGGTTGCTGTCATCGAGCACCCGGTCCCACTTCTTAAACCAGTGCAATTCTTCGGCAAGTTCACTCCAGAAACCGGCAGGGTCTTGGATAGACCGTTGATACAGTTCTTCATAGCTCATCTTCGAACCTCCATGCTGTGCAGTTATCTACGTGACGTGGGTGGGCATCGTTGACCAAAAGACGGTAGTTCTACCCGTTAAAATCCCTGCAAGTGTAGCATATTTCTCACGTTTCGCATAGCCCCTTTTTGCTCCAGCGGGTGCTACCCTTTTTGCCCCAGAGAGTGCTACAATGAAAGAGAACCGTCGCTGTCCACTGGTCAGCGTTGACCAAATTACAGAGAGGTAGACAAAGAGGCGATATGACCGAACCATCACTGGTACAGACGCGCGCCCTTGCGCTTGAAACGCTTGCCGCGCTTGATAAGCTCCTCCAGACCGTCGAAGGGGGCGCAGCCCTTGACGCGCTGTTCGATGCCCGCCAAGTGCTTGCCCGCTTTGCCGCCCAGACCCCCCCCAAGCCCACACCGCTCACGGTCAAGTTGCCCCCGACGGGGGGCGTGACGCTCGTCCGCAACGGGCATCATTTCACTGTCCCCGACGACGACCTTGAGGTGGTGCGCGAAGCCATCAACGAACGCAAGCGCGAAGTCCGCAAGCGACAACGCCGCCTGCAAGCACGTCTCCATTAGGCTAGGCTGGGCTACGCACGTACCACCGGGTAGCCACGGATACACCCCCCACCAGTACGCTGGCAGGGGGTGTATCTGTGGTGTACGTAGCGGTGGATGGAAGTGGATGCACGGCACAGTCGTGTGCCTAGCGCGGGGCAGGCTCGTCGCCGTACATATCGGCAAACTGTGCGCGGTTGTAGCGCAGCACGGGCTTGCGTGCCGCGCCCACTTCGTCTAGCCGACGGACGGGGGCGTTGACGGGGGCGTTGTGCAGCAGGTCGGGTTGCTCAACCACTTCACGCGCAATGTTCCGCATGGCATCAATGAAACGGTCGAGGTTGCGCTTGCTCTCCGTTTCGGTTGGCTCCACCATCAAGGCTTCCGGCACAATCAACGGAAAGTAGACCGTGGGCGGGTGGAAGTGGTAGTCTATCAACCGCTTGGCAATGTCGAGCGTGCGAATGTCCTTCGCGCCTGCCAGTTGCCCCTTCAGCACGACTTCGTGCATACAGATACGGTCAATCGCTGGCGGGTACAGGTCGTGCAACTTGACCCGCACATAGTTGGCGTTCAGGACGGCATGCTCCGACACCTCACGTAGCCCGGTTGCCCCCAGCGTGCGGATGTACGTCCACGCCCGCACGAGCATACCGAAGTTGCCGTGAAACGTCTTGACGCGCCCGATGGACTTCTCCGGCGTGAAGAACTCGTGCCGCACGGTGCCATCGTCGCCTACCACCTCGCGCACACGCGGACCGGGCAGGAACGGCGCGAGTGCCGCCGTACAGCCCACGGCTCCACTGCCGGGACCGCCGCCGCCGTGCGGGGTGGTGAAGGTCTTGTGTAGGTTGTAGTGCATAAAGTCGAAGCCAAGGTCGCCGGGGCGCGTGATGCCGAGGATCGCGTTAAAGTTGGCACCGTCGCCGTACATCAGCCCGCCCGCCGCGTGGACAAGGCGGCTGACTTCGACAATATCTTCCTCGAACAGCCCCAGTGTGTTGGGGTTGGTCAGCATCAAGCCAGCGGTACGCGGCGAGAGCTTGCTCTTCAGGTCGTCCATGTCTACGTTGCCACGCGCGTCGCTCTTGATTTCCACCACCTTGAAGCCAACCATCGCGGCGGTGGCGGGGTTGGTGCCGTGCGCGGCATCAGGTACCAGCACCTCGGTGCGGTCAGTGTCGCCCCGGTCGAGGTGGTAGGCGCGGAAGGTCAAGATGCCCGTAAACTCGCCCTGTGCCCCGGCGGCAGGCTGCAACGACACTGCGTCGAAGCCACTGATCTCACCCAGATATTCCTGCAACTCGTACATCAGCTTGAGCGCACCGGGGGCGTGTTGCTCGTCTACGTGCGGGTGCAGCGTGCTGAAACCGGGCAGGCGGGCGGCTTCTTCATGGACTTTTGGGTTGTACTTCATCGTACACGAACCCAACGGATACATGCCCGTATCAATGCAGTAGTTGCGCTGGCTGATGCGCGTGAAGTGGCGAATGACTTCCGTCTCGGTCACTTCGGGAAAACCGGCGAGGTCGTCTTGCCGCAGCAACTCGGTGGGCAGGTCTGCCGCAGGCACATCAAGGGCGGGCAGGTTGGTGCCGTGCTTGCCGGGCTGCGATAGCTCATAAATCGAAGGCTCGAAATTGTTCATGCCGTGATACTACTTTCCAGCGTTGCGTTACGCCTGCCGCAGCAGGGCAACCAGTTTGTCAATATCAGCTTTGCTATTCATTTCGGTGACTGCCAGCAGCATTGCGTTGCCAAGGTGCGGTTCATCCGTGGTCAGGTCGTAGCCGCCGATGACCCCATGCTGGGCAAGTAGCGCGTTCACGTCGGCAACGGGGCGGTCGCACTGCACCACAAACTCGCGGAAGAAGGGCTGCTGGTTGTGGACGGTGTAGCCCGGTAGCGCGGCAATCTGGGCGGCGGCATAGTGGGCGCGGTGGTAGGTCAGGTGCGCGACCTGCCGCAAGCCCTGCCGCCCCATCAGGCTCATATACACCGTCGCTGCCAGTGCCATCAAGCCTTGATTGGTGCAGATGTTGCTAGTGGCACGTTCGCGGCGAATGTCCTGCTCACGGGCACGCAACGTCAACACATAGCCCGGCTTGCCGTCCACGTCTTGGGTCGCACCAACGAGCCGCCCGGCAATCTTGTTGCGGTCTTTGAAGCGGCAACCGAAGATGCCAAGGTATGGACCGCCAAAGTTCAGCCCTAGCCCCAACGACTGCCCTTCGGCAGTGGCAATGTCCGCCCCCACTTCGCCGGGGGTCTGGAAGAGCGCGAGCGCGATGGGGTCGAAATGCGTGACCAGCAGTGCGCCCTGTGCCTGCACCTGCGCAGCAAGCCCGCGCAGGTCATGCAGCCTGCCGAGGAAGTCCGGCGACTGTACCATAAACGCGGCGGTGCGGTCATCTACGTGTGCGAGCGACGTAGCAATATCGGCACCCGGCTCGTCGTCGCCCACCACCTCAACATCGAGTGCCTGCATGTAGGTACGCAGGACAGCGCGGTACTGCGGGTTGAGCGTGCGCGACACCACAATCTTGTTGCGCTTGCGCGTCACGTTGAGTGCCATGATCGCGGCTTCGGCAATGGCAGTACCGCCGTCGTAGTGCGAGGCGTTCATCACATCCATGCCGCTCAGGTCTGCCATCAAGCTCTGGTACTCGAAGATTGCCTGCAAGGTGCCTTGGCTGATTTCGGGCTGGTAGGGCGTGTAGGCAGTGTAATACTCGCTACGGCGCACGATCTGGTCAACGGCGGCGGGCACAAAGTGGTGATAGGCACCCGCCCCCCGGAAGATATTCACGGCACGGGCGGCATGGTTGCTCTCGCTCAACTGGCGCAACTGCTGCATCAGTTCGAGTTCGGAGAGCGGTGCGGGCAGGTCAAGGTCGGGGAAGCGTTTGTCGGCGGGCACATCAACGAACAGGTCAGCCAAGCTGTCCACGCCGATAGCCTGCAACATAGCGTTACGTTCTTCATCCGTAATAGAAATGTAGTGCGATTGAGGCATGCGTTTCAGCAATCCTTTTTCTAGGGGCAACGAGGGGCAGCCGTATGGCTACCCATTTCACCCAATTGGTCAGTTCATTGGTCAATTGTGGCAGCAGTGCTGCTGCTAGTCGCGTTCTTCGCAGTAGGCGGCGTAGGCGGCAGCGTCCATCAGCTCACCTTCGGCGGTGGGCTTCACACGCAGCATCCAGCCTGCGCCATAGGGGTCTTCGTTGACTTTTTCCGGGGCGGCTTCCAGATCGCGGTTGACGGCGAGCACTTCGCCTGCAACAGGGATGAACAGTTCGGCGGCTGCCTTCACCGACTCAATCGAGCCATACACTGCATCCGCCTCGAACGTTTCGCCCGCTTCAGGCAGTTCGATATACACAATATCCCCAAGTTGGTCTTGGGCATAATCGGTGATACCAATGACCACCTCATCGCCCTCAACCCGCACCCACTCATCCGACTTCGTGTACCTCAATTCAGCAGGCGTGTTGTTTGCCATACGTGGCTCCTTTCATCTGGTCAATCTGGTCATCACTGATTACAACCGATTATCACGAGTCACACCCGGCGCAAGCACCGGAGGTACGCTGCACGACCCCCGGCTACCCCTGTAGCAGGGGCACCATGCTGCCGCGCTGCAACGGTCTAGGCACCTTACTTCTTGTAGCGTGGTTTGTAGAAGGGCGTTTTGACCACGTTCGCCCGTACTGGCTTCTCTCGTATAATAACATCAAAACTGCTGCCGGGGCTACTCAAGTCAACGGGCACCACTGCCAACCCCAATGGTTTGCCCAGCGTTGGCGACGGCATGCCCGTCGTGACGTGCCCCACCGCTTCGCCCGTGGTGCGCTGCACCGCGTAGCCGCCGCGTGCCACGCCGCGCCCCACCAACTCAAAGCCTGCCACCTTGCGCGATACACCTGCCTGCTTCACGGCTTGCAATGCTTCGCGCCCCACAAACTCGCCCTTGTCCAGCTTGACCGCCCAACCGAGCCGGGCTTCGTAGGGGTTGATGTCGTCGGCAATCTCATGCCCATAGAGCGCAAGGCAAGGCTCGAAGCGCAGGCTATCGCGTGCCCCCAACCCGCACGGCAACACACTGCCCCCATCAAGCGCAAGGAGTTGCTCCCACACCTGCTGGGCGTAGCTGGCATCGAAGAACAACTCGAAGCCATCTTCGCCCGTGTAGCCTGTCCGGCTGAGCATGCCGTCTACGCCGCAGAAGCGGAACATGGCGATCTCGTGGAACGGCAGCCGCTCCAGATTGCTCTGGCGCATGTCAGTATCGTGCAGCAACACCCGCTCAGCGGCGGGACCTTGCAACGCCAGCATTGCCCACTTCTCCGATACATCGCTCATCAGCACATCGAAGCCACGGGTATGCTGCTGCATCCAGTCCCAGTCTTTCTGCCGATTCGACGCATTGACGACGACAAGGTATTCGGTGGGCAAGCGATACACGAACACGTCATCCACGATGCCGCCGTGCTCGTGGCAAAGCAAGCCATAGGTTGCCTGCCCTACGCCTAGCTGGGTCACATCACACGTCACGGCGTATTGCAGGTAAGCCTCGGCATCGTTGCCCGCCACCAGCAAGCGACCCATGTGGCTGATGTCGAACAACCCCGCGTGCTGGCGCACCGCGTTATGTTCGGCAATGATGCCACTGTACTGCACTGGCATGTCCCAGCCACCGAAGGCGACCATGCGTGCCCCCGTCGCTTTATGCACCGCGTGCAGAGCCGTTTGTTTTAGCATTGTGTCTTCTCCTGTTCGCACGCCCACACAGCGCGGGCGCGTGGTGCGATATGCAGTTAGTGCTCGTCGTCTGCCGCAAGCTCTTGCCGCAACTTGCGGAGCAAGGCACGCATCTCGACAATCACGGTTGCCATCTCCTCATCGCCCTGCTGTCGCGCATCGCTCGCCAGTTGCAGCATCGCCTGCTGCACGTCGGCGGTCAGCAGCACCGGGTGGTTGGCAATGACCTGTGCCACCGCGTCATCGTTATCGTCGGTGGTCAGCAGTGCCTCAATCGCTTCTTCGGTTGCCAGCGGCACCGAAGGCAACAGGCGGTAACTCGTGTCGGCGGCAAGGTCAGCCGCGCTAGGGCGAGCAGCGGCAGGGGCAACCCCAGCAGGCGGCAGGGTTGCCAGCAGTTCGCGCCGTTCCTCCAGCCGTGCCGCCAGTGCCTCATCGCCCGCATCGAGCGTGCGGTTGACTTCCGCCGTGATTGCCGCATCTGCCCATGGTTCGCGCAGCAGGGGGTACTGCGCCACCAGTGCCACGAGCGCGTTGCTGTCGGTGGTAGCCAGCAGTGCCTCGTACACCGCCGCCGGGAGTGCGTCCGCGTCGCTGGGTGGCGCGTCGCTGGGTGGCGCGTCGCTGGGTGGCGCGTGGGCTGCCGCCCTATCCGGCTCCGGCGCGGGAGCGGGCGGCGGTGGTTGGGTCGTGTCGCCTACCCGCAAGCGGGCAAGGAGCATCCGTAGCTGGTGCCAGCCTTCCGCTTCGGCACGTTCGCGGCGTGTCGCGGCTTCGTCTGCCAGCGCAACCAGCACGTTATCGGCGGCGGCGGTGAGCAGCACAGGGTGCTGTGCCACCAGTGCGGGCAACGTCGCCGCATCCGTCACGGTGGTTAGGGCTTCGAGCGCAGCATACAACGCCCCTTCGTCAAGCGGGGCAACCTGTGCTGACGGTGCAGGTGTGGCGGCATCGTCCGCCGTCGGCGTGGCTGGCTCGCGGTGGAGCGACGGGTCAGCCACCGCCGGGGTAGCCGCCAGTGCCGCCCGTCGCTCGCGGGCGCGGTGCGCCTTGCGGAGCAGGTGGGCAACCCCGGCGGTATCTTGGGCAATCTGCACGTCGTTCAGGTAGGGGCGACGCTCCTCAAGCGGCATGCTCCCAAGCAACAATGCGGCAAGGTCACGCGCCTGCTCACCCCACAGATATGCCTCGCTGCCGGGAGCGGGCGCGAACACCACCGCCTGCACCCGCCCATCATGGACGAGCACGGGCAGGGGCAGGGCAACCTGCGCCCCGCAGTGGGGGCACATCGCGCTATTGAGGTTGATGCGGTTGAGCGGACTATCGGCGAGCAGTGCCGCTACCACGTCGGGTTGGTCAGCAGCATCAAGCACCAGCCAGCCGGACGCGCCAAACTGCTGCCCGCACTGCGGACAGTCAAGCATCACATCCTGCTGCTGCGAGACGTTCATACATCCCTCACTGGTTGCTGTCCCCCGGAACAGCTTGGCGCGTGCCGCTATTGTACCACGCCGCCCGTGGCACAGCGGGTCAGGCGGTGATGGTATGTTGCTGCCACAACCGCACCGCGCC
This sequence comes from uncultured Chloroflexaceae bacterium, assembly GCA_964575355.1. GTDB lineage: Bacteria > Chloroflexota > Chloroflexia > Chloroflexales > Chloroflexaceae > CAZNQP01. The sequence continues at coordinate 11,292 of CAZNQP010000045.1, read as the reverse complement.
GTGCCGCAACACCGCGATGGTCTCGAAGATTGCTGTAATGGCATCGGGCGACAGTTGTGCCATCTCGCGCTTCAAGCCCCGTTCGAGGGCTGCCGCCATATCGTAGGACTCGATCTGGTCAATTTCGCCGTCCAGATAGAGCAGATTGTCACGCAAGCGCGACGGCGACGGTCGCCAGCCATGCCTCAGGGCAAGTGCCAGAAACGAATACAACTGCACAGCATCGAGCTGTCGCCAGCGTTGCTTATCCACACTCCGAAATGTATAGCGGATCATGGTTCCTGCACCTCAATTTCGTATGCCTGCCGGGTAGGGAAGTCCACCCCCGTCAGGGCAATATGCAATACGTAAAACCCCGGATGCCGTGGCGTGAAACGTAAACGGTCAACTTCCTGTGCCATACAGTCGGCGGCGAGAGCTAGCGAATGATTGATGCTGGCGAGGGTAGTACCCGCCGGGTCGCAGAGCCGCACGGCAAGCTCTGCCCCTTCAATGGCGCGGTGTTCGTCATTAACAGCGTAGATCGGCAACGTGACCGGCTCGGCAATGCGGTATGTGCGCGGCTCGATCAGCGTAAAGGCATACTGCGGGTTGAACGCCATACGCAGCGCGTGGTACGAACGCTTGGGCACCCGCCAGTAATCCACGACACTCCAGAGCACCGCCGGGTATGGGTCTATCAGAATAAACGCCACCACCCCCCCGGTTGGGCGATACTTGTGGTAACGCAACCGATCAATGTAATAGCGATTGATGTATATCTGGTAGTCTTGGGTTCGGCGTACCAGTTCCTCAAGCGTCGTGCTGTCGCGCCACGCCACCCACTTATCGAGCATGTCGGGCTGGAAGCCGTGCCGTTGCGCGAGGTACGTATAGTCTATCGCGGCAGGGTCGGCGGGCATAAACCGTTTGCTGCTCTCACTGTTGGGGAAGCTCTGTGCGCCAAACTCGGTGACAAAGCGAATGTTGTCGGGCGCATACTGCCGTATCTGCTCGAACTGCGGCAACGGACCGTAGGCACCATACCAGCCGAAATAGAAGTGGGTGTCGGTGGCGTGCCGCACCAGTGGCACCTGAAACTCGCCCGACGAGCGCACCGCCGGACGGTACGGGTCTTCCTGCGCCACCATCTGTTTCAGGCGGTTGTCCAGCACATCACGGTTCCAGCTATAGCCAAACGACGAGCTATACACCAGCAACCGCGCCAGCAACGAATTGTCGGCGGTGTCGGTAATCATCAGTGGCTCGTTGTGCATGCACCATGTCGCTATGGAAGGATGGTTGTACAGCGTCCGTACAATGGCGCGTACCTGCCGCATGGCTTCGGGCAAGATGCTGCCCCGGTAGAGCCACTGCAACGGCATGTCTTGCCACAGCAGCACCCCGGCTGCATCGGCAGCATGATAGAACGCCGGGTGGTCTACGTGGGCATGCACGCGCAGCATGTTCATGTGGGCACTGCGGGCAAGCTGCACATCGGCGGCACAGCGTTCGGGGGTCATCGTGGCGATACGGGTGTCGCCGGGGGCATAGTTGTTGCCCTTGATAAAAAAGCGTTCGCCGTTCAGGTAGGCAATCCAGTTGCGGAACGTAAACTGACGCACCCCAAACAGAAACGCGCAACGGTCGCTCAGGGTGCCGTTCAGTTCGAGTTCAACGGTAACGTGGTACAGGTCGGGGGCACCGAGGTCGTGCGTCCACCACAGGCGCGGCTCGTACAACTTGAGCAAACCCGCCGGGTGCTGCTGCCCCACATGCAGCGTGCGCCGCTGCTCGATGGTCTGGGTCGGACCGGCGAAGGTGTGCGGCGTGAAGTGCCAGCGGACGACGGCATCACCCGCGACGGTGCTATCAAGGTCGAGGGAGTAACGCAGGTTGGCAACCTGTGCGTGCAGGCTATCGGTGGCGAGGCGCACGCCCGCCATCCGCGCCGCCCCTGTGATGTGCAGGTCTATTGGGAGCCACACACCGCCGGGGTTGGTCGCGGGGTCTATGCAGTCCCAGTGCGAAAACACCCCGGTAATCATCTGCTTGTCCGACTTGTTCTTCTCGTCCGGGCAGTCTACTTCGAGCAGCAACGTGTTTTCGGCACGCACGAGGGCGGTGATGTCGCGCTCGTAGGGGAGCGCGTAACCTTCGTGCGTTCCCAGCGTGGAGCCATTGACGTAGGGCTGGCTGTAGTAGAAGATGCCGTTGCAGCGTAGCCACAGCCGCGCGGCGGGGGCGTGCGCGGTCAGGTCGGGGGTGGCAAAGTGGTGCCGGTACACCACCTTGCCACTGTATTGCTCCAAGCCGGGGTGCTGCTGCCAGTGGGCGGGCACCTGCGCGGGCTGCCAGTCGCCCACCGTCGAGAGGTAACTCCCCTGCTGGAAGCGGGGGAGCGTCTGAATATACCACGGGCGGTCTGCGTCACCGAGGCGCACCGTAGCCAGACCGCTCATTGGTTGCCACAGCCCCTCATCGAACAGTGCGTGCTCACGCTGGGTCATGATGTTCTATTCCTCTGCTGCTGCGCCCCACGCGACAGGCGACCCAAGCGCGGCACGCACCGCGCCATAGGTGCGTATCCGTGACCGCCGCAGGTCGCGCCGATGGCGCAACAGGTACTTGCCTGCCTCGATCAACACTTCGTACAGATAACTTAGCCCGATAAACCGCCGGAGCCAGCCAGCAAACGCATCGCCATACCAGAGCGTAGCTAGTTGCAGGCGGCTCCGCTGAAAATGCAGCAGGCGCATCAACGGCACCTGCTCGCTACTGCGTCCTTCGTGGTGCAGCACGACCGCGTCGGGCAGATAGCCCACCTGCTGCGGCGTGGTGCGAGCAGGTGGCGGCACGATGCCCTGCAAGCGTGCCTGCCACTCTAGTTCTTCACTATACATGAAAAAGCGCGGTGAGAGCAACCCAGCACGCACAATCGCGTCGTGGCGAACGAGCAGTGCCGCCCCCACCAGCCAGTCTACCCGTTGCACGGTCGCGGGCGGCTGGTCGGCGACATGATAGGCACGCGCCCACGGGTTCGCTGGGAACCAGCGGTGCAGGAGCGTGCTCTCCCAGAAGAACGTCACCCGTCGGGGAAACCGCCGCCGCGACGACTGCGTGCTGCCATCGGCGTAGACCAGCCGGGGACCCACCGCCACCAGTTCGGGGTGCGCGGCAAGGTAGCGCACCAGCACGGGCAGTGCGTCGTGCTGTGGCTCAGTATCGGGGTTGAGCAGCAGCACATAGCGCGGCAGTGCGGCGGGCACGGCTGGGGAGACGGCGGCGGGAGCGGCTGCCCCGAAGCCTAGCGCACGCAACGCAAGGTTGTTGCCGCCGACAAAGCCGAGGTTCTGTGCGGATGCCAAGAGCGTCACCGCCGGGAAGCACGCCCGTACCATCGCGGCGGTGCCGTCGCTACTGGCGTTGTCCACCACCACCACGCGGTAGGCAATGCCACTGCCCGCAAGCGACGCATCCACTGCCCGCAGGCACGCCGCCAGCAGGTCGCGCACATTCCAGCTTACAATCACAATGGCTAGCGTCGGTGTCACCGCAGCACCATGGGCACAAAGGTTTGCTGGCGGGCAGCAACCAGCCAGTCCGTGTAGGTATCAATGCGCGTATACATGCCGGGAAAGCCTTCGTCGCCGCAACGCGAGCCACCGCCCGTTGCGCTGACCAGCCCCACAATATAGGGGATACTGCCCGCTGTTCCCACGAGCGGGCTACCACTATCGCCCCGGCAGATGTCTTGCGCGGCAAGCCCGCCAGCACACAGGTGAAGCGGCGGCTGCGCGAATGACGTTTGGGCGCACACCTCGTCGCTGACTATCGGCAGCGTCACCTCGCGCAGTGCGGCGGCGTATGCGGTGCCGTCCGACTGGGTAGCCCCCCACCCAACTGCTACCGCCGCCGTGCCCGGTGCCAGTAGCGTGCTTGCTAGCGCGGGCGGTGCCAGTGCAATCGGCTGCACGGTGGCAGTCGGGGCGAGCGGCGACGACAACCACAGAAGCGCAAGGTCGTTGGCGAGGAACACATTATCATAGTCGGGGTGCAGCACAATCGCGTTGACCCCGCGTACCTGTGCTGTGGTGGTCAGTGGCACCGCATCGGGCGCAACCGTACCTGCCGTCACACGCAGCGATGCCGTGCTGACGGGGCGACCACTGGCAGTGACGCAGTGCGCCGCCGTGAGCACCCACTGCGGTGCGATCAGGGTGCCACCGCAAAAGGTCGTACCCGCCACATACTTGAGCGACACCACCCACGGGTACGCGCCCTCAGTCACGGCGGTGCCACCCAGAATAGCCGGGGCAACCGTGGGCGCGGGCGGCGGGGTCACGGGCGTAGCCCACGCCGCACTGCCCCCGATACTGCCCCCGACAAGCAGCAGCAGCACGATCAAACCCCAGACTCTGAGTGACAAGCGTTTCATTGCGTGATGTAGTGATGCAAAATATGGAAGTACTGTTCCAAGCTGGCGATGTCCACCCACTCTTCGTCCGAATGCAGCCCCGCCCCCACCGGACCGATGCACACCGCCGGGATGCCCACCGCACTGTAAAAACGCGCGTCGGTGCCGAAATGTTCGCGGTACGTGACCGGCGTGTGCCCAGCAACCGCCTGTACCGTCTGCATCAGGCGTTGCACGTCGGGGTGGTCGCCATCCGTCACCAGCGGCGACACCATGTGGTTGACCTTGACCGTGGCGGTGGGGAAACACGCCGCAACCGCCGCAACCAATTCGTGCGGGTCGTCGGCAGGAATGCGCCGGATGTCAACGTGCAGCTTGGCGACGGGCGGCACCTGATTCATTGAGTTGTGCATGTCTACCCGTGTCGGGGTATAGGTTGTCTGCCAACTGTCTTCAGTCGGCGGCGGGAAGCGTTCGTGGAGCCGCTGCAAGCCCTCAGCCAGCGCAAAGAGCGGGTTCTGCCCCGTCCATGGGCGCGAGGCGTGCGTCGGCTCACCGGGCAGGTCAAGGCGCAGCCACACGCCCCCCTTGTGCTCATTGACAATATTCAAGTCGGTGGGTTCGCCCGCAATAAAAAATTGGCACTGCCAGCCCTCTTCGATCAGCCGCCCGGTGCCAAGGGTACCGCCGATCTCTTCGTCGGGCACAAACTGAACGCCAACATCGGGGCGGGTGTCGCTGGTCGCCAGCGTCTTGAGCAGCAAGAGCATCACCGCAACACTCCCCTTCATATCTTGGGCACCCCGCCCGTATATCCGCCCGTCGCGTACCTCAGGGGTAAACAACGCGGGCGGCGCGGCAACCACATCGAGGTGCCCATTGATGAGCAGGCGCGGCTGCCGGGTGGGACGGAGCGTAACCACCACCGACGATTTACCGCCAGACTCAGAGCGTTCGACAATCACGTTAGGCAAGTTGCATACATACTGCTCAACGTACTGCATGGCTGCCGCCACCTGATCGGGCTGGTCTGCCGTAGACTGAAAGCAGATCAGGTCGCAGGTCAGTTTGATGAGTGCGTCGCGGAGGTCGTTAGCCATCGGGTGGTTCCTTCCAGTTGCAGGGTATCGGTCGGTCTCGCCGGAGCACGCCGTGTAGACTGGCGCACTAGCTGTATGATAGCACACCCAGCGTTGCCTGTGCGGTTGCCGCCCACGTAAAACGCGCCGCATGTGCCCTGCCGCGTTCGCGGAGCGTGGCATGCAGCCGGTCGTCGGTCAGCAGGCGAGTCAGCCCGTCCGCGATAGCAGCCGTGTCGTGCGGGTCAACCAGCAGGGCAGCATCGCCTGCCACCTCTGGCAGCGACGAGGTTGTACTGGTCAGGACAGGCGTACCACACGCCATTGCCTCCAGCACGGGCATACCGAAGCCCTCGTAGAGCGACGGGAACACAAACGCCCGCGCCCCACTCAGCAGGGCAGGTAGGTCGCCATCTGCGACGTAGCCCGCAAAATGCACCGCATCGCCCAGCCCCCGCGCCGCCGCGCGGTGCTCTATCGCAGCGGTGAGCCAGCCGCGTTTGCCCGCCAGCACCAGCCGCACGGGGCTACCCGTGTGGGCGCGTGCCAGCGCGAAGGCATCAATCAGGCGGGCAAGGTTCTTGCGCGGCTGCACCGTGCCGACATACAACAGGTAGGGAGCCGCCCCAATAGCGTAGCGGTCGCGCACAGCAACCAGTGCTCGCTCATCGTGGACGGGGGCGAACGCCGCACTGACCCCGTGGTGAATGACGGTAATCTTTTCAGGCGCGATGCGGTAGTGGGTGATGAGGTCGTGGCGCGTGGCGTGCGAGATGGCAATGACGCGCCGCGCCGCCCGCGCACTCCACAGCGTGGTCAGGTGCAACTCGATGCGCCGGAGCCGGGTGTGCGCCGCCGGAAACACCCGGTAGCCTAAGTCGTGGATCGTCACCACGCTGTTGCGCGGGGTGGGCACGGGCAACGTATGCGACGGCACAAAGAGCACCGCAGGCGGCTGTACACGCACGGCTACCCCCAGCCGCGTGTATGTCCAGAGGCGGCGGGCAGGCAGGTTGACGAGGCGAAAGTTGGGCGCAAGCGGCGGCAGCACCGCCGGAATGCCGTTGCAGTAGAGCCAGTAGTCGTTCCGGTGGTCGTGGCGGGCAAGGGCGGCAAGCAGTTCGTAGCTGTAGCGTTCGGTGCCCGTGCTTGCGGCGATCACGCGGCTGGCATCAATGCCGATGTGCATGCGCGTCCACCTCGGCACGAATACGATAGGCGGGCACAGCCCCACCCCGCAGGCGGTCTGCCAGCCGTTGCTCGATAATGCCCGCCGGGTCGCAGGTGTGCAGGGCGTGCAGCAGCAATTCGGTGCGCCATTCGCGCAGCACCGCCAGCAGCGACGGTGCGCCGGCTGCGATCACCGCGAGCAGGGCGGTATCAGTAGTGAGGGCGCGTGCCCGTGCCAGCGTGCAACCCACCACGGGCGCACCCACCCCGACCGCGCGCAAGTAGCGGCGCGTGCGTGGAACGTGGTAGGGGTGCGTGACGACAAGCGGGGCACAGCAGGTGTGGGCAGTCAGCACCGCTTTGATCGCCAGCACTTCACGCACGGTACAGTTTGCGAGCGGTAGCGCAACGATGCGGGCGGAGGGCACACCTGCCGCCTGTGCTACTGCCGCCGCCACCGCCGCCCCAGAACGGTCACGCTGGGGCTGGTCGTACCCTTCGAGGCAAGCCCACACCGCCCCCGCCGCCGCGTGCCGCCAGCACGCCACCCCGAATGCCGCCCGTGCGCGGAGTTCGGCGGGGGAGCCACCGGGGGCATACGTTTTGCCCATCACGATCACCGCATCCACGGCTGGCAAAGCATCCGGGCTGACGGGGTGTACTGCCACAGGCTGCACTGGTTGTTCAGGGTGTTGCACACACATAGGCGCAGTATACCACGCGGCGACGGCGGTGCTGTGCCGCTCCCAGTTTGACGCGACCCCGGCGTGTGTTACACTGAATCTAGTATTTAACAGGTTGGTTGGTTGCTAGGT
>CAZNQP010000045.1:0-3732 GCA_964575355.1 uncultured Chloroflexaceae bacterium | reverse complement strand
AGGTTGGTTGGTTGCTAGGTGGCACAACAGATGACAACAGATGAAAGGAAGCGTATGTCGGAACAGTCGCCCTACATCTATCCCGGCTGCATGCACATTCACAGTACGTTCTCAGATGGCAGTGGCACCATCCCGGAGATAATCGAAGCAGCCCACGAAAGTGGCGTGCGCTGGCTTATCATCACCGACCACGATACCCTTGCTGGTAAAGACTATGAAGGCTGGCATGATGACATTCTGGTACTGATCGGGCACGAAGTGACCCCCGTGCATAGCCACTTTCTCGCCTTGAATACCAGCACGGTCATCAACCGCAAACAACCCGCCCAAGGGTACATCAACGAGGCTTACCAAGCGGGGGGCTTCGGTGTGATCGCGCACCCCGATGACCATATCGAAGACCGCACCCAAGCGATCCACCCATGGAAAGACTGGACGATTGACGGACCCGACCCACGCGACGGGCAGATGGTGGTGCTCGAAATCTGGAATGTGATGAGCGACTGGCGTGCCAACAAGCATAAGCGCACTCACGCTGACTCGATTGCCGCCGCCAGCGAACTGCTCCAAGGTCCCACTGCCAACCTGCTGCAATGGTGGGACCGGCTGAATATGGAGGGCAAACCCACCAGCGGCATCGGGGGGCTAGATGCCCACGCCAACCGCGAGATGTGGCAGGGGCGGCGCGAGGTCATCTTCCCCTATGAATGGATGATGCAGACCGTCACGAACTATCTTGTGCTGGACGAAGCCCTGCACCACGACATAGCGACCGCCCGCCAGCAGGTGCTCAACGCACTGTGGCAGGGGCGCAACTACTTCCTCAATCGGTTGGACGGCACCGCGCCCGCGCTCCCGTTCCGGGCGCGGCAGGGCGACAGCGTGTACTACCCCGGCGACAGCCTGCTGCTGAGCGATGGTGCTGTAACCCTTGAGATAGAGGGCGGCGACGGCACGACGCTCCGCCTGATCCACAATGGCGACGTGATGCTCACCAGCGATCACACCGCCAGCGTCACGCTCGACCACCCCGGCATCTACCGCCTTGAGGGGGAGCGCAACGGGCGGCACTGGCTATTCAGCAACCCGCTCTTCGTCGAATAAGGCGGGGGGCTGCGGGTACTGCAACGGTATGCCTTCGTGTGCCAGCAGTGCCCGCGCATCCTCAGCATCGCGGGCAATCTGGGCTTTCAACCCATCCAACCCGCTAAACTTTTGCTCGCCGCGTAACCACGCCACAAACGCCACCCGCACCGTCTGCCCGTACAGGTCGCCGCTCCAATCGAGCAGGTGGGTCTCGACTTTGCGCTGCGTGCCATCGAAGGTGGGGCGCACCCCAATGTTCGTTACACTGGGCACCGCCGTGCCATCGGGGAGCCACGTCCAGCAGGCATATACGCCGTTGGCAGGCAGTGCCTGCCGCTCGCCAATGTGCAGGTTCGCCGTCGGGAAGCCAATCGTGCGCCCACGCTCGTCGCCGTGCTCAACCACCGACTGCAAGGCGAACGGTCGCCCCAGCAGCATGGTTGCGGTGCGGACATCGCCCGCGTGCAAGACGGTACGCACCCGCGACGAGTTGACCGATGCCCCCCCCAGAATGACCGACGGCACCGCCCCTACCGTGAAGCCATGCACTGCCCCAATGTCGCGCAGGCGGGCGACGTTGCCCTCGCGGTTGCGCCCCAGTGCAAAATATTCCCCCACCCACAACTCGCGTAGGGGCATGACCGCCGTAATCTGTTGCAGATACTCGGTAGCCGATAGTCGCTTGGTGTGGTCATCGAAGGGGGCAAGCACGAGTTCGTCAATGCCCATCGCAGCGATCAGGCGGTACCGTTCGTCGCGGGTGGTGAGGAGATGCAGGTTACTCTGCGGGCGCAGCACCAGTTCAGGATGCGGTTCAAAGGTGAGCGCAACCGCTACCGCCTGCTGCTGGCGTGCCCGCTGTACCACCGTCTGCAACAGGTGCTGGTGCCCCAGATGCACGCCATCAAACTTACCAATCGTTAGCAGGGCAGGGCGGGTCGTTACGGTTTCGGTCAGCCCAGTATGAATATGCACAATGCCTCCTAGTGCTCGGCGGTCTCGCGTGCCAGTTGTTGCATTTCGTGCAACCGATTGAGTGCTTCGAGCGGGGTGAGCGCGTTTATGTCGAGCCGCCGCAGATATGCTAGCACGGGCGACGGTGCCGCCGCGAACAGCGACAACTGCTGCCCACCACGCGGCGGCTCTGGCACGGGCGGCTCTGGCTCCTGTTTCGGCTCTGGCGCGGGCGGCTCCGGCTCCTGTTTCGGCTCTGGCACGGGCGGCGCACTGTGGCGGTTGCCCAGCTCCAGTTCGGCAAGCACCTGCTGTGCCCGTGCAATCACCGGGCGCGGGATGCCCGCCAGTTCCGCGACGTGAATGCCATAGCTCCGGTCGGCAGCACCGGGGCGCAGTTCGTAGAGAAACACCACCCGCCCGTCTTGCTCGACCGCCGCCATGTGATAGTTCTTCACCCGTTCGCACTGCTGCTCAAGGTCTACCAGTTCGTGATAGTGGGTGGCAAACAGGGTGCGGCACTGCAAGCGCGGCTCGTCGTGGATGTATTCCACCAGTGCCCGTGCAATCGCCATGCCGTCGTAGGTGCTGGTGCCGCGCCCCACCTCGTCGAGAATAATCAGGCTACGGCGCGTGCTCTGTGCCAGCAACGCCGCCGTTTCGGTCATCTCGACCATGAAGGTACTCTGCCCAGTAGCAATGTCGTCTTGCGCCCCAATGCGCGTAAAGATGCGGTCTACCAGCCCCACCTCGGCGGCATCGGCGGGCACGAAGCTCCCAATCTGGGCAAGCAGAACGATCAACGCCGCCTGCCGCAGACAGGTACTCTTGCCCGCCATGTTGGGTCCGGTGATCAGCAGCAATTGCTGGGTGGTCGTGTCGAGGTACAGGTCATTGGGCACGAACGGCTCGGCGAGGGTACGCTCGACCACCGGGTGCCGCCCGCCGTGGATGTGCAGCGTGGTGCTGTCGGTGAGGCGGGGGCGAGTGTAGCCGTGCCGCGCCGCCACTTCTGCCAACGCGACATACACATCGAGGCGGGCAAGGGTAGCCGCCACCGCTCGCAACCGGTGCGCGTGCTGCGCGAGTTGGTCGCACAACGCCGCGAACACATCGCGTTCTAGCTCGACCAGCCGTTGCTGCGCGGTGGTCACGACCTGCTCAAACTCTTTCAGCTCGGCGGTAATGAACCGCTCGGCATTCACCAGCGTTTGCTTGCGCTCGTAGCCCGGTGGCACCTGATCGCTCTGCGCCCGCGATACCTCGATGTAGTAGCCGAATACCTTGTTATAGTCCACCTTCAGCGACTTGATGCCCGTGCGCTCGCGCTCGCGCTGCTCAAGGTTGTCAATCCACGCTTGGGCATCGCGGGTGCGATGGACAACCTCATCCATTGCGGCGGCATAGCCGGGGCGGATGAAACGGCGCGGCTTGTCGCCGCCGTCGTCGCCGCGCAGATAGTACGATGACCCCAGCAGGGCGGGCGGGTCGTCATCTATTGCCTGTTCGAGCAATGCCAGCACGTCGGCGCATTCGTCCAACGCGGCGGGTTGGGCGACAGCCGATGCGGGGGCAGGGGCGGGCGGGGCGGGTGCCTCGCCAAACAGGTCATCGTCATCGTCATCGTCATCGTCATCGTCGGCGGCGGCGGGCGCGGGCGGGGCGGCGGCGTGCGGCATGTCGGGCGCAAGG
>CAZNQP010000044.1:0-27602 GCA_964575355.1 uncultured Chloroflexaceae bacterium | reverse complement strand
GAGACCGTCAGCGTGTTCAACACGATGGCAGCGGGGCTAGTGGTTGGTATTCTGCTTATTCCCCTGATTGCCTCGCTCAGTGAAGACGCACTGAGCGCGGTGCCGCGTCAACTCCGCGAAGGGTCGTATGGGCTAGGCTTGACCAAGTGGGAAACGGCAACCCAAGTCGTGCTGCCCTCCGCACTATCGGGGGTCTTGGCTGCGCTCATCATCGCGGCTTCACGTGCGGTGGGCGAAACCATGATCGCGGCAATGGCAGCCGGTGCCGGTCCCAGACTGACGCTCAACCCCTTCGAGTCGGCAGAAACCATGACCGGGCACATCGCGCGTATCAGTGGTGGTGACCTGAGCCAGTTCTCGATTGATTACCAAAGTATCTTCGCCATTGGTATGATGCTGTTCCTGATGACGTTGGCACTGAACGTAGTGAGTATCCAGATTGTGAAGCGGTTCCGGGAGGTGTACGATTGACAACGCCAAATATCCCAACTAACCAGCCCGAACCGGGCGCGGGGTACATGCCAAGTGGCAAGGAAATGTCCAAGCAGGTTGCGGGGCGGGTACAGCGGGGGCAACTGTATAGCTACGGCTTGATTGCCGCCCTCGTGATCGGGTTCATACTGCTGGTCATCCTCTTTCTCTCGATCATCAACGACGCATTCGGTCCGGTGGCAATTGAAGCCAACCGTAGCCCGGCAGAAATTGCCGAACTGACGGGCAACCGTGAAGTCGAAGAACTGTCATCCGAAGAACTGGTGGCGTTGATCGAGAGTGAAACGACTGCCTCCAACCAGCGCATTCTCAAGCGCACACTAGGCGTACCGATTGACCAGTCGCTCGATCCCGCGAGCCAGTCGCAGGGTGAGTGGACAGACTTGGTGAACGAGTTTGTGCTTGAAGAGCGCATTGTTGACTCGTGGCAGCTCTTTGATGGGCTGTTCGGCTGGGACGCGGTGGTGGCAGAAGCCGCCGAACGTTACCCCAATGCGACCGTCCAGTGGTATTCATGGCTCAACTGGGACTTCCTGACCAGCACCATGAGTAGTGACCCGACGATTACAGGTATCCGCACGGCTATTCTGGGGACGCTGTGGCTGATCAGTATCACGATCATTGTGTCGGTGCCGCTCGGCGTGGGGGCTGCCATCTACCTCGAAGAATACGCCAGTACTGCCACTAACCCGATCCTCCAGCGCATCAATGAGTTCATCCAGACCAACATCAACAACCTCGCAGGGGTGCCCTCAATTATCTATGGTATTCTCGGGTTAGCCGTGTTTGTGCGTGCCTTCGAGCCGATCACCAGTGGTTCGGCACTCGGGCTAACCGGTGATACGACTGCCAACGGGCGGACGGTGCTGTCGGGTGGTCTGACGCTCGCCCTGCTCATTTTGCCCGTCATCATCATTAGTGCACAAGAGGCGATCCGCGCTGTGCCTAGTTCGCTCCGGCAGGCAAGTTTTGGGCTGGGTGCTACGCGCTGGCAGACGGTATGGAACCACGTTTTGCCATCGGCGATACCCGGCGTGATCACCGGGGTTATTCTGTCGGTGTCGCGTGCCATCGGCGAAACGGCACCGCTGATCGTGATTGGTGCCTCGACGTTCATTACCACTGACCCGACCGGACCGTTCTCGAAGTTTACCGTACTGCCAATCCAGATTTATAACTGGGCATCCCTGCCCCAACCCGAGTTCCGGAACGCGTCGGGGGCAGCAATTATCGTGCTGCTGGTCATCCTGTTAACGATGAATGCAGTCGCTACGACTATCCGTAGCAACTACAGTAAGTCACGCTAAAAGTCGAAAGGGAGAGCTAGGACATGACTGAGGGTACCACCTACAACCCAAGCAACGCGCTCGAAATCCGTGACATGAGCAACTACTACGGCAACTTTCGGGCTACGAAAGATATCACGATGGACATTGAAGTCCGCAAGATTACGGCGTTCATCGGTCCGTCGGGCTGTGGTAAGAGCACGGTGCTACGGGCACTCAACCGCATGAACGACCTGATCCCGGTGGCGCGTGCCGAAGGTCAAGTGTACTTCAAGGGCAAGAACCTGTATGACGACGACGTAGACCCGGTGGAGGTGCGTCGCCGCATCGGGATGGTGTTCCAGAAGCCCAACCCCTTCCCCAAGAGCATCTACGAAAATATCGCGTTTGGTCCGCGCATCAACGGCTGGAAGGGCACCAAAGCTGAGATGGATGAACTGGTGGAGCGGTCGTTGCGGGCGGCGGCTATCTGGGACGAAGCCAAGGACAAACTGCAACAGAGCGGCTTGAGCCTGTCGGGGGGGCAGCAGCAACGCCTCTGCATTGCGCGTGCTATCGCGCTGCAACCCGAAATCATCTTGATGGATGAGCCGTGCTCGGCACTTGACCCCATCTCGACGCTCAAGATCGAGGAACTCATGTTTGAACTGCGCCGCAACTATACCATCGTGATTGTGACGCACAACATGCAGCAAGCTAGCCGCGCCAGCGACTACACCGCATTCTACCTGATGGATGAAGAACGCGCGGGGCGGCTGGTCGAGATGAGTCCGACGAACGAACTGTTCACCAACCCGAAGGATGAGCGCACAGAACGCTACATTTCGGGTAAGTTCGGTTGATACGGCGGCGGGCGGCGGCGCATTCGCTGCCGCGTCGCGCTGCTCCCGGCGGGTGGTTGCCCGTCGGGGGCTTTTTTATTCGCCGGGGTACGGGTCGAAGGTAGGCGGGAGCGCAGTAGCGGTAGGGGGTGCCGTGGTGGTGGGGAGCGGTTGCAGCGTGACTGTCGGCGCAGCCGTAGGCGGCGGTGGGTCGGTGGGCGCAACCGTAGGCGGCGGTGGGTCGGTGGGTGCCGGGGGCGGCGGCGGGTCGGTGGGTGCCGGGGGCGGCGGCGCGTCGGTGGGTGCCGTAGGCGGCGGGTCGGTGGGTGCCGGGGTGTTGGTGGGCGGCGGCGTGTTGGTGGGCTGATCGGGGGCGGCGGTGTCGGTCGGCGCGGTCGTGTCGCTTGGTTGGGGTGGTGCGGGGGGCGGCGGCGCGTCGGCGGGGGCAGCAGTCGCGGTCGCGGTGGCATCGTTGCCCCCCGCGCCGTTGCCCCCCGCCGCATTGTTGTTGCCGGTGAACGCAAACGCCACCACCAGCGCAGCACACGAGACCAGCACCGCGACGACGAAAAAGACCCCGGTTGCCCCGAACGGCAGAGACCATTCCGCGCGGCGCGGCTTGCCCGGCACCACACGGGCACGGATGGGCGGGGATGCGGCAGCAGGTGGCGCAGCACGCGCAGCAGGGCGGGCAGCAGCGGGCGGCGGCACCACTGGGGCGGGGACGCGGCGCGTCGGTTGTGCTGCCGCGACACGCCGCCGCTCGGTCGCGGAGGGGACGAGTGGGCGCGGCGGCTCTGGTGGGCGGGCAGGCGCGGGCGGGGCGGCGGCTTTGCCACCGGGTGGCGTGGGTTGCTTGAGCAGACCTGCCAGCATCATGCTGTCGTAGCTGTCGGCGGCGGCAGTCTCGCCACTGGGCGGGGCAGCAGTCTCGCCACTGGGCGGGGTGGTGCCACTGTTGATGAGCACGGCAAGCCGCTGACGGTCGGCGATGGTGCCACCGTGGTGCTGGACAACCCCGGTAAGGGCGGCTGCGAGGTCGCTGGCGTGTCCGAAGCGGTCGGCGGGCGATTTAGCGAGCGCACGCTGCAACACCGTGTCAACCGCGGCGGGCACGTCGGGGCGCAGGGTGTGCAACAACGGCGGCAACTGGTGGATGTGTGCCAGAATAAGCTGCGGGGTGTTGCCTTGAAACGGCGTGCGCCCACTCAGGGCTTCGTAGGTGATGATGCCGAGCGAGTAGATGTCACTGCGTCCGTCTACGCGGCGACCCTCTGCCTGTTCGGGCGAGATATATTCGGGCGTGCCCATGAACGTCCCCGTGCGCGTCAGGGCTTCGCGGTCTGCGTCGGGGGGCTGGGCAATGCCAAAGTCGGTCAGCAGCACGCGCCCGGTGGTGTCGAGCAGCACGTTATGCGGCTTGATGTCGCGGTGAACGGCACCGTGGCTGTGGGCATAGTCGAGGGCAGCCGCCAGCGGGGTGATGACCGCCGCAACCTCGGCGGGCGATAGCGCACCGTGCTGGCGCAAGAGCGCGTAGAGTGATCGCCCCCGGATGTATTCCATAGCGATGTAGTAGTAGCCGTCTTGCTGCCCAACATCGTAGATGGTCACGATAGCCGGGTGGTTCAGGTTGGCTGCGAGCACAGCCTCGCGCTGAAAGCGGCGCACATACGACGGGTCGTGCCCGATGCGGTCACTCATCACCTTGAGCGCAACCGACCGTTGCAACTGGTGGTCATACGCTTGGTAGACCCGCGCCATCCCGCCGCTCCCAACGACGCTCTGGATTTCATAGCGACCGAGGCGTGCGCCGAGTAGCTGGTCTGTCACCGGGGCTGGCTCTCCTGTCTGTGCTGTTGATTGCTGCGTTGTATCATACCATATCGTCCCTACCATTACCATGTGCCTACGGCGGCGTGCCTGCGGCGGCGTGCCTGCGGCGGCGTGCCTGCGGCGACTGTGCTCGCCGTGCCGCTATCGGCATGACGCTGATAGGGGCGGGCTTGTTTCGTTGCCGCATTTGCTGCCACTCGTCAGAAAGAACGTGCGCCATGCGACTTTTCGTAGTAGCACGGGCGACGGCGGGCACGCGGGGCGGCTGCGCTGCACGGCGGGTGGTAGCTGGTGGCAACGGGTGGCAAAAGACGATAATAGACGGATGGCTCACGGAAGAGTGAAACTTTAGGGCAAGAAATAACAAGATACTCAACCGAGATAGGCGTATTTGTTATGGTGTTTCTTGGGGGGTGTGCTATACTTATGGATGCCACAGAAAACAGTCCGTCTTCATTCGTCTGATACAAGTCAACCTGTCGTTGGGAAAAGCCCCTGTAAAAAGTCTTCGCACTCCACTGAGGTCGTGAGCTTTGTTAACCGACTCCACGTTTCTCATTCCACAAGCTACAGCTGGTGTGTATTATGGTATCGTTGCCACCGATGTTGACAACGACGGCATGTCCGAGTTTGTGGTTGCCGGTCACGGCACCGCCAATCGCGTGCTCAAGTGGCAATACGCTGCCCTGCAAGATACCACCCCCCTGAGTATGCACGACAGCGACGGGCTAGCGCGGGGCATCGCTGCGGGCGACATTGACGGCGACGGCAGCGAAGAAATCTACATCGTAAACAGTGAGAAAACCCGCGGATACAAGGAACAGCGCGACCGCCTGTATGTGCAGAAAGGCGGGCGATGGCTCGATATGCTGAGCATGGAACAGTATACCCCCGTCCGCAATATGTATGCCGCCCATTCGGTGCTGGCACTCGACCGACTTGGCACTGGGCGGACGGGCTTTCTGCTGGCAACGAGCGGCGGACCGTTGCGGCTCTACGAACTCAACCAACGCGGCGTGCTGCGCGACAGTGCCCCCGTTGCCCACCTGTCACGGGTGGTGGCGGGGCGCGGTGTGCTGGCGTTTGCCACGCCAATGGGCTATAGCCACACCACTATGGTGCTGGTCACGGTGGAGGGCGGCGGCAACCTGTTGTATCAGCACCGGGGCGACGGTGTATACCGCGATGTTGCACGCACGGCGGGGCTACGCGATAGGGGCGAGGCAGGGCGTGGTGCAACGCGGGTATCGGCGGGCACCAACGGGCTGTTTTCACTGGTGATTGGCAACGTCAATGGGCGGCACCGCCTGCTGGTACCGCAGAGCAACGGGCAGTACCGTGACGAAGCCCCCCCCGCGCTGGCGGCACCGTCGCCCGTCTCGAATGTGGTCGCCGCCGACTTCGACAACGATGGCTATGAGGAAGTGTTCTTCAACAACTTCAACGCCCCCAACCGGCTGTTTCGGCAGACGATGGGCGGCTGGCACGAGGTACCGCTGTCAGCGGGGGTGGCGGCAGCGAACCACCCCGGCATGGGGGCGGCGGTCGCCGATATTGACGACGACGGCTGGCTAGAGATGCTATTGAGTGGGGGCGGCGAGCCGTCGCCGCTCATGCTGCTGCGGACAACCCGCCAGCCCCACAACTGGGTGCGCGTGCAGCCGCTCACGCCCCACGGTGCCCCCGCACGCGGCGCACTAGTGATGCTGCGGGCAGGTGGGCGGCGGCAGTGGCGCGTGATTGACGGCGGCAGCGCGTTCTTGTGCCAGATGGAACCCTACGCACACTTCGGCTTGGGGCTACTCGATGAGGTGGAGCGCGTGACCATCACGTGGACAGACGGCAACATTGTGACGATTGACGCGCCTGCGATCAACACGACGCTGCGTGTGCCCTACCCCCAACGGCTCAGGGGCGACTGAATCTTTTGGGTGCGCCGGGTGCGCCGGGTGCGCCGGGCAGGGCGGGCGGCAGCAGCAACGACGGTACCTGTTGCGGGGCTGCCACCCGCAGGAGCGTGTAGCCCAGCCCTGCCGCCCCCGCCCACAGCCCCGGCACCCACACTGCCCGCGTTCTGTCGGGGAGCCACTGATAGCCGCCGCCCGCCGTGGCGTGGGCGAGGATGCCCGCAACGTGGGCAGTGGCGGCATGGTAGGCGGCAGGGCTATTGCGATGGACAGACCATACAAGGAGCGCATCGGCTACGCCTGCCTGCCCACAACACAGGTGATCAACGGGGGGCGTGGCGGTGGGCAACGTGGCTGCCAGCCGTGTGCAGGCGGCGCGGGCGGTGGCGTGCAGGGCGGGCGACAGGTAGGGCAGGCTTGCCAGTAGCCACAGGAGCGTCCCGGCGGCACCGTCGCACCAGCGTGCCGTGGGGGGCAGGTGCTGTTGCAGGTGCGCAAGCACCAACGCGATGCCGCGTTGCCCGTGCTCGGTGTCGCCTGCCAGCAGCAACGGCGTGGCAATGCCGAGTGTGCCGTGGGCAACGCTGGCGGGGTGGCGGGCAGTATCCCAGTCGCCGCTGGGACGCTGGGTAGCCTGCAATGCTGCAATGCAGGCGGCGCGGTACTCGTCAGTGATGGTAGGGGCGGCACCCGCCCCCGCCAGTGCCAGCACGCCCGCCAGTGCGCCCGCCGCACCGCCCGCTAGATCGGGGGGGGCGGTGCTCAGCGCGGCAGGCGTGAGGAAGCGGGTCGCATCGGCGGCAAGCGACACCAGCACCGGCGACTGCTGCCAGTCTGCCAGCCAGCACAGCCCCTGCATGATGCCGCCCCAGCCGTCGGTGTAGCCTGTGGGCATGGGTGGTGCGCCCCCCGCGATGTGCTGCTGGACGGGCAGCAGGGCGGCGGTGCTGGCGGTGGCATAGCTGGCTATCCCGGTGACGTGCGCGAGTGCCGCCAGAAACACCGCGATGCCAGTCTGTCCGTCGTAGAGCGTGCTATCGAGCGGTGCCAGCGTGTAGTAGCCTGCCGTTGCGGTGGGACGCGGCGTTATCCACCACAGCCCGCCGTGGTCGTCGTGTAGGGCACTTTCCAGCAGGCGATCAGCGATGACGCGGGCGGCGGCAACTGCCTGCCGTGGCGTGAGCGGGGCATATGTGTTTGGCGGCGGTGGCGCGGCGGATAGCGGCGCGGCGGGTGGCGGTGGTGCTGCCAGCGCAATGCTCTGGTCGAGGAGGTGGGCGTGGCACGTGATGGTGGCGGGGGTGAGTTGGCGCACACGCCGGTAGAGCATCCCAATCGCGCTGTTGAGGAGCGGTACCGGCTGGGCAATGGCGTGCAGCGACAGAAGGCGGGCATTGGCAGCAACGACGAAGCGCGGGATGTCGCCGTCGTTGAGGGCGGCAAGTTCGGCGGCGAGGGCAGGCAAAATGGGCGGCGGCGCAGACGTTTGCAGCAGGGGGCGTGCCAGCCGCTCGAAGGTCAAGCTGAAGTCTATGCCCGCCCGCAGTCGCCCCGGTGTGGTTGCCTGTTGCCACAGGGTCGTGTAGACGTTGGTCGAGCGCAACAGCACGCGCACGGGCACGCGGGCAAAGGCGGTCAGGGGGCTGTCACTGGCGAGCAGGGCAGCGCGTTCGCGCAGCAGCATACGCCCCATGGTGTGAAAGCCCGCCAGTACCGCCGCGTGTGCTGCCGGGTTTGTTACCGGGTAGTTGGGTTGCGCGAACGCGCTGCCCAAGCCCGATGTGTCGCGCGGCGGGGTGCCGCGCCAGTGGGGTAGCATCCCGGTGGAAAGCACCGTGGCGGGGCGTTCGGGCTGGTCGCCACTGAGCGGCGGCAGGCGCGGCGCAAGAATGGTCTCGGCATCTACCAACACGGGGTGGTCGGCGGCGGCAAGCAGGTTGGTCGCGTGTCCGTCGCTGGCACCCAGCAGCCACAGCAGTGCCAGCATCCCGCCGGCGCGTGTGTAGTAGCGTTGCGCGGCAGGCTCATCGGCGGCGGGGGCGGCGGCAACGTACGCGTGCCAGCCATACGCGCCATCGGCATCGTGGCAGGGCAGCACGGTAGGCGGGGCAAAGGGCGGTAGCCCGCTACGTCGGTTGCACCACCGGAGCAAGGTTGCCCACGCCGCGTCGGGGGCAACACTGCGCGGCTTGTACAGCAGGCGTTGCCCGTCTGCCCAGTGCAGCAAGACCACCTGCTGCCCGCCGTCGTGCGGGTCGCTGGCGGTGGGTGTAGCGTGGCGGGGCAACCCACGCACGCCGAACGTGCGCTGGAGGGTGGGCAGGTCACGGGTGAGGCGGTGCAGCAGGCGGCTCCCATTGGTGATGGTGGTATGCAGGCGTATCGCTAGCAGGCGTGCCAGCACGGGGTAGGTGTACAGCACCGCCGCAAAGCTGTTTGCCTGCGGGGAGACATGCAGCACGGGCAGCACCAGTGCTCGCAGGGGTGCGCTCGCTAGGTGTACGAGGCTAGTCAGCAGGAGCGGCGGTACGGGCACACGGGTGGTCGCAGCAAGTTGCTGGTAGGCAAGTCGTTGCCAGCTTGCTTGCCATGCGCGGGCATGGGTACGGGTCGCAAGCCGGAGCAGGGGATCAAGATGCGGCGGCGGCTCTGTGGGCGGGGGCGTGGCTTCTGCCAGCACCGCCGCGACGTGGGGCGGTTTCCAGCCTGCCCACGCGATGCGCCGCTGATAGGGGGCGGCACCGCCGAGCAGGTGTTGCCAGCGGCGTTGGCGGGCATCCGCCAATGCCTGCCCTGCGCTCTTCACGGGGGGGGGGCTTGCGGCGGTGGCAAGGCGGCGGTGCAGGTCGGTGGCGGTAGCGACAATGCTCCAATCGAATTGCAAAGGGCACACCATTCTATGCTATAATCGCACCCGTGCCCAGCAAGAACCGGGTGCCTATGCTCTCAGACCGGAAACGATAGCCCCGATGGTAGCACCGACGAGTACGAAACCGAAGCCCGTACCTACGGCTCCTGCTCGGACGCAGCCGCATGGTGGGCTGCACCCCGGCTGGCAACGGTACGCCGTCCCTGTATCTCTGCCTGCACCGCGTATGAACGACCCCCGCCTACCGCTCGTCAGTGTTGTAGTTCCATCATACAATCAAGGGCAATTTCTCGCCAGTACCTTAACCAGTATTTTGCACCAGAATTATCCCAACCTTGAGGTATGGGTGATAGATGGCGGCTCGACGGACGATACGCTCGCGGTGTTGCAGCAGTTTGCCGACGACCCGCGCCTGCACTGGGTCAGCGAACCCGACCGCGGGCAAGCTGATGCCGTCAACAAAGGCTGGCGGCGCAGTCAGGGTACCATCTTCGGCTGGCTCAACTCGGACGATACGTACCTGCCCGGTGCCATCCGCACGCAGGTAGCCGCGCTGCTGGCACACCCGGCGGCGGGCGTGGTGTATGGCAATGCGGTCTACACTGCCGCCGATGGCACGCCATTGGGGAGCTACGCCGCCCGCCCTCACGACCGCACGCGCCTGCTGCACCTGCCGTTTATTCCCCAGCCGACCATGTTTGTGCGGCGCGAGGTAGCAATGCAGGCGGCACCGCTCGCGCTCGACTTGCACCAGTCGCTCGATTATGAGTATCTGCTGCGCCTCAGCGAGGTGACGGACTTTGCCTACACGCCGCAGCCGCTCGCCACCTATCGCCTGCACGACACCAGCAAGAGTGTGGCGAGCAATGGGCAACAGGTCAAGCAGGCATTGTTCCTCGCGCTCCGTGCCAGCCAGCGGCGCGGTGTGCCGTGGCAACCCGTCGTCAGCGACTGGTGCTGGCTGGGTGCGGGGCTGGCAGTCGAGCGCGGCGAATGGGCACGCCTGCTTGCCTATGCGGTGGCTGCCGTGCGGTGCGCCCCGGTGCGTCCACGGGCGGGCTTTGTGGCACTGCGGCTCCTCGACCGCCTGCTGCATACCCATTTCAGCGACCGCCTGCTAGAGCGGCGCGTGACCAACGGGCACCCCACCGCCTGATGCACCTGCTCTTCGACACCTCGGTCGCGGCGTTTGGCGTGGGCGGCGTTGCCCGCCATACCCGTGCGTTGGCTACTGCTCTGCCCGCGGTGGCGGCACGCTATGGTTGGCGCGTCAGCACCGCAGCCCTGCCCGCATGGATGCACCCCGACGGCAGGCGCGGCGGGCTGCATCGGGGGCGCGTGCTGGCGTGGGACGTGTACTATCGGCGGGTGCTGCTGCCCGCCCGTGCGCGGGCGGTGGGCGCAACCGTTATCTATAGCGAAGCCCGCCTGCCCGTGCCGGGGGGAGTGCCGCTGGTTGCGCCGTTGTATGACCTGATGCCGATCCTGTTCCCGCAGTTTTTACCGTGGCAACAGCGTGTCCAACTGGGCTACTTCCTGCGCCACGCCGAACGCAATACCGACCACCTGCTGGCTATCGCGCACCAGACGCGCCACGAAGCCATGCGCTACGCCGGGGTTAGCCCCGCGCACCTCAGTGTGGCACCGCCGGGGGTGGGGGCGGCGTTTCGCCCGGTGCCGCCCGCACAGCAGCAGGCGGTGCTGCAACGCTATGGTATCGTGCCGCCGTATGTGCTGGCGGTGGGTGTCAATCGCCCCAACAAGAACCGTGCCCGCATTGTGGCGGCAATGGCGCAGGTGTGGCAGCAGACCGACTTGCCGCAACGGTTGGTGGTGGTGGGCAGCGATGCCGCGACGCTTGCGCCCCTCTTGGCGGGGCACCCCGCCGCCGCACGGGTGCAGGCGGTGGGCTTCGTGCCCGACGACGCGATGCCCGCGCTGTATAGTGCCGCCGACCTGCTGCTGTTTCCGTCGCTGTACGAAGGCTTCGGCTTGCCCGTGCTTGAGGCGATGGCGTGCGGCTGCCCGGTGGTCACGGCGGATGTTGCCGCCCTGCCCGAAACGGCAGGCGACGCGGCGGTACTCGTCAACCCGTACCACAGCAGCACGATTGCCGCCGGGGTGCAGCAGGTATTGTGCGACGACACGCACGCCGCGACGCTGCGGGCGCGGGGCATTGCGCGTGCCGCCCGGTTTACGTGGGAGCGCACCGCCGACGCGACCATGCAGGGGATACTCCGGATGCTGGCGCAACGGGGGCGGCAGACAGGCGCATGACCCAACGGCTGGCGGTGCTGCTGCCCACGCTTGAGGGGGGCGGCATGGAGCGTGCCATGCTCGCGCTGGCGGGTGGCTTCGCGGCACGCGGCTATCGCGTGGACGTGGTGGCAGGGCACGCGGCGGGCGCACTGGCGGGCAGCGTGCCACCCACCACCACCCTGCACAACCTTGGTGTACCGCGCCCCTACACGCTGGCACGGTTGCCGGGGCTGGTGCGCTACCTGCGGCGGCAACGTCCGGCGGCACTGCTGAGCGCGATAGACGGCACCAACCTGCTGGCACTGCTGGCGCGGCGGCTGGCGGGCTGGCGCGGGCGGCTGGTCGTCAGTTGCCACAACCACCTGTCGTGGGAGCAGCACAACTGGAGCACGCTGCACCCGCGTAGCCAGTTGCAGTATCGCCTGCTGATGCCCGCGCTGGTGGGGCGTGCCTACCCCCACGCCGACGCGATTGTCGCGGTGTCGCACAGCATTGCCCGCGACGTTGCCGCCACTGCCCACCTGCCCCGCGCACGGATCACCGTGCTGCCTCACCCGATTGTCACGCCCGACATGCCCGCCCGCGCCGCCGCCGCGCCGCCGCACCCGTGGCTACACCCCACCACGGGCGACACCAATGTGCCCGTGCTGCTGGGGGTGGGGCGGCTGCACCCGCGCAAAGATTTTGCGACGCTACTGCGGGCGGTGGCTCTGCTGCGTGCCGAACGCCCGGTACGCCTGCTGCTGCTGGGCGAGGGCGACGAACGCGCCCGCCTGACCGCACTGGCAACCGAGTTGGGCATTGCCGATGCGGTGGCACTGCCCGGTTTCGTGCCCGACCCCCTCCCGGCGATGGCACGCGCGGCGGTGCTCGTGCTGCCGTCGCTGACCGAAGGGCTGGGCATGGTGCTGGTCGAGGCAATGGCGGTGGGCACGCCCGTGGTAGCGACGCGCTGCGAAGGGGCGCGTGAGGTGCTGGCAGACGGACGCTATGGGCGGCTGGTGCCACTTGCCCAGCCTGCTGCACTTGCCGCCGCCATTGTCGCCACCCTCGACGCGCCGCCGCCCGCCGCCCTGTTGCAACAACGCGCCGCTGACTTTACACTGGAACACAGTACTGCCGGGTATGTACGGCTACTGGTCACGACGGAAGGGGTGGTACACCAATGAAAAAACTCTATGAAAAAGATATGCTGGTGGGCACGGTGGTTGCGCTGCTGGGGATGGCATGGGTGTGGGTCGCAGTCGCGCAGCAAGATACATGGGGCATCCTTGCAGGGAGCGGGCTACTGTTGTTTAGCCTGAGCGTCATGCTCAAGTCGGTTGAACGGGCATGGGCACCGCGGGCGGTGCGCTGGCTGTATGTCGTGGGCACCGCCATGTTTGTGTTCGGGGGGGCGGTGTCGCTGTTCGCCTAGCGGTGGGCTGGTGGCGGTGCTCGCCCAGTGACACCGGGCACACCTGCCGCCCCACCCCCGCCACATCTGCCCCTCGCCCATGCACGTTGCCCGCGCTGGCAGCATAGCCCCCCCAACGAGCCTAGTTAGCCCACCAATTCGCCTGCCACGGTGCCGCGACAATGGTATAATGCTATAGTATCGTACAGTGCCTGCATGCACCCGTATAGTGTGTGGCTGTGACCTGCCGCTCCGGGCGGGGGCACCGTGGCGGGGGCACCGTGGCGGGGGCACTGTGGAGAGGGCAACGTGGTAAGGAGTCGGAACTATGCGCGACCTGTCAACTGAACTGCAAACGCTTCGTAGCCGCTTTGATACGCTCAGGGGGGGTCTTTGACCTGCCTGCCATACAGACCGAACTGGATACACTAGCGACGCGCAGTGCCGACCCCGACCTGTGGAATGACCCACGCAACGCGCAGACGGTGCTGCAACGCCTGACGCACCTCAAGCAGCAGGTGACGCAGTGGGACGACCTGAGCGGGCGGCTGGCGACGCTGGGCGAGTTCATCGAGTTGGCGGCGGCGGAAGAGGACGCGAGTTTGCTTGCCGACAGTGCCCGCGAACTGGACGCGCTGCTGCACGAGATTGACGCGCTCGAACTACGCATGCTGATGAGTGGCGACTATGACGACCGCGATGCCTTTCTGTCTATTCAGGCGGGCATGGGCGGCACCGACGCGCAAGACTGGGCAGAGATGCTGCTGCGTATGTACACGCGCTGGGGCGAAGCGCGTGGCTACACCGTCAATGTGGTAGACGTGAGCGAGGGCGACGAGGCGGGTATCAAGAGTGCCACGCTTGAGTTGCGCGGTGCCTACGCCTATGGCAACGCCAAAGCCGAGAGCGGCGTGCATCGGCTCATCCGGCTGTCGCCCTTCAATTCGGCACACACGCGCCAGACCTCGTTTGCCCGCGTCGAGGTGATGCCCGAAGTGGACGACGCGCCCGAAATTGCGATTGACCCCGAAGACCTGCGGATTGACGTATTCCGGGCAGGCGGGCACGGCGGGCAGGGCGTGAACACCACCGACTCGGCGGTGCGCCTGACGCACCTGCCCAGTGGCTTAGTCGTGATCTGCCAGAACGAACGCTCGCAGTTGCAAAACCGCGAAACGGCACTGCGCGTGCTGCGCGGGCGGCTCCTTGAGCGCGAACTGCAACGGCAGCACGAAGAACGGCTGAAGCTCCGGGGCGAATATCGGCAAGCCGATTTTGGCAACCAGATGCGAACCTACTACCTGCACCCGTATACACTGGTCAAAGACCACCGCACCGACACCGAAACCGGCGATGTACAGGCGGTGCTGAATGGCGCACTCGACCCCTTTATTGAGGCATACCTGCGCTGGAGTATGCAACCAACAACGTAGGAGAAACACACGCTATGAAGTGGGCACGCAAGGCAACGGCGATACTCGTGGGGCTGGGACTGCTAGCACTGCTGCTGGTGGCACCGGCGGCGGCGCAGGGCACGGCATCGCCCGTGCGGGTGGAGGACGATAGCGCGGCGGTCACGTTTGGCAGCGATGTGACCTTTACGCTCGAAGCCACGAGCGAGGTCGAAATAGTTGGCGCGTCGTTGCTGTATGGCGCAACCCGTAGCGACGGGCGCACGCTGGTGCCGCAAGACCTGTCGCCCGGCACCGATCTGAGCCTTGCACACGTCCTCGATACCCGCATCTTTCACTTGCCCGTCGGCGTAGAGGTTGGCTATAGCTGGCTGTTGCGCGACGCGGCGGGCAATGAATACGAAACGCCCGTGCAGAGCTTTGTCTACGAAGATCTGCGCTTCGACTGGCAGCAGGTACAGGTGGGCGATGTGACCATCTATTGGTACGACGGCAACCAGCGGTGGGGCAACGAACTGGGCGACCTGACCGCCCGTGCGCTCGAACGGCTTCAGAAGGACATTGGGGCGAAGCTGAATGAACCCGTGTCTATTTTCATCTACGCCGACACCGACGACATGCGTGCCGCCCTGCAAAGCAACTCGGTGGAGTGGGTCGGTGGGCAGGCGGTGCCGTCGTTGGGGCTGATCATCGGCGCAGTCGAGGCGGGCGACACCGCCGAAGCCGCCCGCATCATTCCGCACGAACTGTCGCATCAGTTGTTGCATCAAGCCACCGACAACCCCTATGGCGGTGTGCCGCTGTGGTTCGATGAGGGGCTGGCGGTGCATAACCAAGAAACGCCCGACTACATCTTCCCGGTGATGCTGGAAGAAGCCGCCCTGAACGACCAGCTTATTCCGCTCGAAGCCTTGTCTGCCAGCTTCCCCGCCGACCCCGACCGTGCCCTGCTTTCGTATGCCCAGAGCCACAGTGTGGTGGAATATATCCTTGCCGACTATGGCGCAGAACGGCTGGCAGCCCTCGCCGATGCGTTCGCGCTGGCAATGCCCACCAATGCCGCCCTCGAAGCGACGCTCGGCGTGACCGTAGATGAACTCGACGCGGCGTGGCGTGCCACGTTGCCCGCTGCCGAACGAAGCCGCCCCCTAGAGGGTAGCCCGTCGGTTGCGCCCGCCGACCGCTTCAGTGAGCCTGCCGTGCTGCCGCAGAGCAGTGCCGCACCCCGCAACCGGGGGCATGGTGGCGGGCACGGTGGCGGTGTGCTCGCGCAGGGTGCCATTGCTGACGCGGCACCCCGGATGCTGCCCGCCAGCCCGCCCAACGTGGCAGGCTTCGCCTACCCGGTGCGCCCGCTCGCGTTGCTGGTGGGGGCGGCGATCAGTGGCATGGTCATTGTGTCGGTGGTGACGGTGGTGGTGGTGGTGCGGCTCGCCCGCTACTGGCACCAGCGATAGCACGCCAGCCCGACGCGGGCGCACGCCAGCCCCGACGCGGGCGCATATTGCACGCGACACACGAGCGCACAGAGGACGGATACACGGCATGGAAATCTTGTTTGCACCGTGGCGGATGCACTACATCAAACGGGCGGAACGTGGCGACACAGGCACGGCAGCACCGGGGTGTGTGCTATGCGGGCTGCACACTGCGCCCGCGAGCGAGGACACGGCGAACCTGCTGCTGCACCGCGACGAGCATTGCTTCGTCGTGCTCAACCTGTACCCCTACAACACTGCCCACGCCATGGTGGTGCCCTACGCGCACGTAGCCGACCTGCCCACGCTTGCCGCGCCGATTGCCGCCAACCTGTTTGCCCTGACGCAACGGGTGGTGGGCGCACTGACCGCCGAGTATCAGCCTGCCGGGGTCAATCTTGGGATGAATATCGGGCAGGTCAGTGGTGGCTCGATCAACGACCACCTGCATATGCATATTGTGCCGCGCTGGAACGGCGATACTAACTTTCTGCCGATTGTGGCGGGCACCAAGCTGATCCCCGAAGACCTGCCGCGCACCTACGAGCGGCTACGCCCGTACTTCGCCCGTTAGCTGGCAGGCGGCGCGGGCGCGTCGAGGGCGTGTGCCATCAGGTCGGCGCGTGCCACATAGTGCAACGCGATGGCATTGGTGGCGGCTAGCACCACGGGCGGCGCAACGCCCGCTGCGAGGGCTTCGCGCCAGCGTAGCGCACACAGGCACCAGCGGTCGCCGGGCTTCAGCCCCGGAAAGTCGTAGTGCGGGCGGGGCGTAGACAGGTCGTTGCCCCGGCTCGCCGTGAACGCCAGAAACTCAGCAGTCACTTGGGCACAGACGACGTGTGTGCCAAGGTCTTCGGGACCGGTCGCGCAGCAGCCGTCGCGGTAAAAGCCAGTCATGGGGGCGGTGCTGCATGTTTGCAGTTCGCCACCGAGGACGTTTTCGGGCATCGTGGTTGCTCCTCTTGGTAGCTAGGGTATCGAGGTGTCTTGCTTGCATGTTACCACGGGTGGGGCATGGGTTGCTACCGTAATCAAACGGTGAACGTGCGGGGAGCCGGGGCGGTTGGCAGGTTGGGCGTGGTGTGGTATCGTTAGCAGAAGCGCAAGCGCAAGCGCAAGCGCAAGCGCAAGCGCAAGCGCAAGCGCAAGCAGAAGCGTAAGCATAGGTGGCGTGCCCCCGATGGCACGGCAATGTCAGCCACGAAGCGAGGCACACGCGCAATGTTTGATTTTGATGGCGATACATGGGTGCATGGCGGTATGCTCGCTGGGGCATTGCTGGTGCTGGCGGTGGTGCTGTTGCAGGCGGTGCCGGTGCCCGATGGGGTACTCAACGTGGCGGCGGTGCTGACGGGGTTGCTGCTGGGCATGGTCGTCTATTGGTGGATGCGCTCGCGGCACGGCGGCTAGCGGTGCTGTACGTGCCCGGCTGATACCCGTGTGTTGGCGCAGATGGCGACGCTTTGCCCTGTGCGGTATAATGTGAATGAGACTGCACAGGGAATGGGGGCAACCCCCGGCAGGAAACTAAAGCATGGCGCGTATTATCTCAATCCACTCGTTTCGCGGCGGCACCGGCAAATCGAATACGACGGCAAACCTCGCGGCACTGCTTGCCAGCGACGGGCTACGGGTCGGTGTGGTAGATACCGATATTCAGTCGCCCGGTATTCACATCCTCTTTGGGCAAGACAGCAGTAGTGTCGAATATAGCCTGAACGACTTCCTCTGGAACCGTTGCGACATCGAAGCCACCGCTATTGATGTGACGGAGAACTTGAGCGTGCCGCTCAGTGGGCGCGTGTTCCTCATCCCCTCTAGTATGAAGGCAGGCGAAATTGCGCGGGTGCTGCGCGAGGGCTACGAGCCGGAAATCCTTGCCAACGGGCTACGGCGGCTGACGGCGGCGTACAACCTTGATGTGCTGCTGATTGACACCCACCCCGGCTTGAACGAAGAAACGCTCCTCTCGATGGCACTGTCGCACGCGCTCGTCATTGTGATGCGCCCCGACCAGCAGGACTATGAGGGCACCGGCGTGACGGTGCAGGTGGCGCGTGCCTTGAACGTGCCGCGTATGTTGCTGCTCGTCAACAAGGTACCAGCGGTGTATGATGCCGCCGACGTAGAAGCACGGGTGCGCGATACCTACCAGTGCGAGGTTGCGGGGGTGATCCTGCATTCAGACGAACTGATGGCACTGGGGAGCGGCGAGGTGTTTGTGCTGCGCTACCCCGACCACCCGGTGAGCCAGCAGTGGCGCGGGCTGGCGCAACGGCTGTTGCAATGACCACCCCCATTGCCCCCACGCCGTTGCCTTCTACCGTTCCGCCACCGCTCCTGCATGTCGAGCACCTCACGCGCTGCTATGGGCGGGCAACCGCCGTAGACGACCTCTCGTTCGCCGTGCGGCATGGCGAGATAGTCGGCTTGCTCGGTCCTAATGGCGCGGGCAAGACCACCGTGCTGCGGTGCTGCGTGGGCATTCTGCGCCCCAGTAGCGGGCGGGTGGTGGTCAATGGCTACGACACTGTGCAGCACAGCGTTGAGGCGCGTCGCCAGATGGCATTCGTGCCGGAACTGCCCGCCCTCTACCCCCTGCTGACGATTGAAGAGCAGATCGAGTTTATTGTGCGGACGTATGGTGCCTTGCCCGCCGACTTTGCCGCGCAACGCGCCACGATGCTCCGCCGCTTCGACCTGTGGGACAAACGCCACAAACTCACCAGCAACCTCTCGAAGGGGATGCGCCAGAAGACCGCCGTGGTTGCGGCGTTCTTGCATGGCGCACAGCTTATCTTGCTCGACGAGCCACTGATTGGCATTGACCCGGTGGGCATCCGGCAATTGAAAGAACTGGTCTTTGAGGCACGCGACGCGGGCTGTGGCTTGCTGGTCTCGACGCACCTGCTTGATACGGCTGAGCGGCTGTGCGACCGCCTGTTGGTGTTGCAACGTGGACGCAAACGCGCCGAGGGCACCTTGCCCGAACTGCGCCAGTTGCAGACACGCGGCGATGCGGCGACGCTGGAAGAGGTCTTCTTAGAGTTGACCGCCGAGCAACCCGACGCGGGCACCCCGCCGGGTATCCCCGACGCGGGCTAGCGGTGCAGGGCGGGGCGTTGGCGGTGCCAGTCGGTCACACGCTGGTAGGCATCGGCGACGCGCAGCAGGCTGGCTTCGTCGAAGGGCTGACCGAGTAACTGCAAGCCCACTGGCATACCTTCGCTGAAGCCGCACGGCAGCGAGATACCGGGGATGCCCGCCATGTTTGCGCTGATGGTGTACACGTCGGTCAGGTACATGGTCACTGGGTCGTCCACCTTTTCGCCCAGCTTAAAGGCGATGGTGGGCGAGGTGGGCGCGAGCAGCATGTCTACGTGCGCGAAGGCGTGCGCGAAGTCTCGCCGGATGAGCGTGCGAACCTGCTGGGCGCGGCGGTAGTAGGCATCGTAGTAGCCCGCCGACAGCGCGTAGGTGCCCAGCATCACGCGGCGGCGCACCTCTGGTCCGAACAACTGCCCACGGGTCAGTTCGATCTGTTCCCACATGGTTTCGCCGGGGGCGCGTTGCCCGTAGCGCACCCCATCGTAGCGGGCAAGGTTTGCGCTGGCTTCGGCGGGGGCAATGATGTAGTAGGCGGGGAGGGCATAGTTGGTGTGCGGCAACGACACCTCCACCAGTTCCGCGCCCATGTCGCTCAGCACGTTGGCAGCCGCATTGATCGCCGCCTGCACCCCCGCTTCGATACCTGCCCCGCGATATTCGCGCGGAATGCCAATGCGTAACCCGCGAATGTCACCCGTCAGGGCGGCAAGGTAGTTGGGCACTGGCTCGTCGGCGGTGGTGCTGTCGAGCGGGTCAACGCCCGCCAGCACTTGCAGCAGCAGGGCTACGTCGGCGGTACTCCATGCCATCGGTCCGACCTGCTCCAGCGACGACGCAAAGGCAATCACCCCATAGCGGCTGATCCGCCCATAGGTTGGCTTGAGACCCGTCACGCCACACAGGGCGGCAGGCAGGCGCACACTGCCCCCGGTGTCGGTGCCGAGCGTACCAAGGGCTTCGCACGCGGCGATGGCTGCGCCACTGCCGCCACTGCTGCCGCCGGGGACGCGCGTGGTGTCCCACGGGTTGCGTGTGGGCTTGTAGCCACTGGCTTCGTTGCTCGACCCCATGGCGAACTCGTCGCAGTTGAGCTTGCCGAGCATCACCGCGCCTGCGTCATTCAGGCGGGCGGTCACGGTGGCATCGTAGGGCGGCACGAAGCCTTCGAGGATGCGCGACCCGGCGGTGGTGGCAATGCCTGCCGTGCTAATAATATCTTTGATGGCAACCGGTAGCCCGTTGAGGAGCGGTACCGCACCCCCGGCGGCGCGGCGTGCGTCGGCTGCCTGTGCCTGAGCGCGGGCGTGTTCGGCGGTCACGGTGAGGAATGCGTCCACCTGTGGCTCGACGGCGGCGATGCGGGCGAGCAGTGCCTCGGTCAGTTCCACGGCGGAATAGTCGCCGGCTGCGAGGGCAGCGCGGGCATCGGTTAGGGTCAGGGTGGTTACATCTATCTGCGCCATGTGGGGGTGCCTCTATCTGCTTCAAGCCGCGTTCAATCTCGCGCTATTGTACCACGAATGGCAGGGGCAGGGGCAACGGCTAGGCAGGCGCGGCGGGCGGCGGTGCCAGTTCGCGGGCAAGCCACGCGCCCACGGCGGCGGGGGCGATGCGGCGGCGTGCGAGGAGCTGCCCCAGTGCAATCCCCTGATGGGATAGGTGCAGGTCTGCGGGGGTGCCGTAGCCGTGCCCAGAGAGCGGCAACCAGTTGAGGGCGGGCGGCGGGTTCCATTCGTGGTACCACGCCAGCAGCACCGCCAGCGTGGTGCCGTAGTGGTAGGCGACCAGCACCGAAAACCAGAAGTGCTGCACCTGATTGCCGCCATCGTCGGCGGCGAAGCCCGTGCTGCCAAAGCGGTTGACAATGCGTGAGCGTGGGACGGCACGTACCTTTTTGTGGAGCACCTGGTGTGCCCGCGACAGGGGCGCAACGAAGAGGGCTACCAACGGGTTGCCCGCCCCCAGTATCAGTTCGTTGAGCAATGCAAGAAAGTGCGTTGGGTTGTCACCCGCGTACGCGGCGGCAGCATCGGTGCAGGCAACCAAGAGCGTGAGGTCATCGTGGGCGGTGGCACGGGCAACCCGATAGACGGGCAGTAGCGTGGGCGGGCTAGGCATACTTGGCTATCGCACGGTCGAGCATCTCGCCGTAGCTCTCGCCAAACAGGTTGACGTGGTTGAGCAGGTGGTAGATGTTGTACAGGTCGCGGCGGTCTGCATAGCCCGCGTCGAGCGGATAGGTTGCCTGATACGCACGGTAGAAGTCCGCGGTGAAGCCGCCAAACAGTTCGGTGAAGGCAAGCTCGGCTTCGCGGTCGCCATAGTACACGGCGGGGTCTACCAACACGGGGTGCTTGCGGGCATCTGCCACGACATTGCCCGACCACAGGTCGCCGTGCAAGAGCGCGGGGTGCCGCGGCACGTGGGCAAGGAGTGTGTCGAGGTCGGCTTGAATGCGGTCGAGGCGGCGGGCACGCTGGAACGAGAGGTTGCCCTCGGCAAGGGCTAGCTCGATCTGCGGTTGCAGGCGGCGTTCGCGGAAGAAGGCAACCCAGTCGTCATACCAGCCGTTGTACTGGGGCGTGCGCCCGATATAGTTGTTATGGTCTAGCCCGAAGGCGGTGGCACTGTGCATGTGCATCCGCGCCAGCTTTTCGCCCAGTGCCGCCTGAATGTGGCGGCTAGTGGTGTCGCCCACACTCTCAATCCATTCGATCAGCAGGAAGGCGGGGTGTTCGGGCATGGTGTCGTAGGCGGCTATCACCGTGGGCACGCGCAACGTGCGGCTGTCGGCAAGCAGGCGTAGCCCGTGCGCTTCGCTGGTAAACATGGCGGGTGGCGCGTCGGTGTGCCACTTCAGCAGGTATGCGTGCTGGTCGGTGTCTACGCGCAACACACGGCTGATAGACCCGCCGCCCACGACGCTCACGCGCTGAATCGGTGCCATGTCGTTGGCGTGGCGGAGTGCGTGCTGTACCGCACGGCGCAGCGCAGTTGGCAGCAAGCCCGTTGTCACCCCGCTCGCCCTTTCGCGTGCTGCCCGTGCTGCCCGTGCTGAATGTGCTGCAACAAGCCTGCCGACGCACGCGCGAGCATCGCGTACACGGCAGCGAAGTCGCCGGTATAGTAGGGGTCGGGCACGTCGCGTCCGGGCGTGTCGGGCGCAAAGTCGAGGATGTAATGGAGGTTGTCGGTGGGTGTGTTGTCTGCCCGTGCCCGCACCGTCTCCATGTTGCTCGCGTCGGCAACCAGCACATAGTCGTAGGTGCGGAGGTCATCTACGGTGAAGGCTTGCGCGACCTTCGTGCCCCAGTCAATGCCGTGCTGGGCGAGGATTGCCTGTGTGCCCGCGTGGGGCGGCTCGCCGATATGCCACGTGCCCGTGCCCGACGACGCAACGTGTACCTGGTCGCTCAACCCGGCGGCTTGCACCTGATGACGGAAGATGGCTTCTGCCATGGGCGAACGGCAGATGTTGCCCAAACACACAAACATTACACGCACAACTGGGGTACTCACGGCGCGGTTACTCCTCTCGTGGGGTTTCAGGGGGGGCGGGGTCGGTGGGTGTGCCCATGTCGGCACGGTAGCGGCGTTCAAGGTCGTTGACCGAGGCGGTTGCTTCATCGCAGAGCGGGTGGTTGCTGATCCAGCTGCGAATGCTGGCAAGCATCGCCTGATAATAGTCGAGCATATCGCGTGGTGGCTGGGCAAAGATGTCCCACATCTTCACGCCATACGTGCTGTGGTCAAGGGCGAAGGAGCGGGTATTGTGCAGCAGGTCGGCGGCTTTCACGGCTGCCACCAACGGACCGCCCACGTCTACCTGATAGACCTGCGCGGCACGGCGTTCTTTCCACGTTGCGGCATCGGCGGGTTGCGTCACCCCTGCCACCAACCGGGCAACTTCGTCGCCGAACTGCGCCTGTACCTCGTCGAGCGTGAGGTCGCTGTCTTCGACGGTGTCGTGCAGCAACCCGGCAATCACCACGTCGTCGCTGTAGCCGTAGCGTTGCAGAATAGTCGCCACATGCACAACGTGCGTGAGGTAGGGTGCTTCGCTTCCTTTGCGGGTCTGGTTGTGGTGGGCACGGGCGGCAACATACAGTGCCGCCTCGTAGCGTTCACTAAATGCAGGCATAGCGTTCGTTCCCGTTTGTCCTGCCGTGGGGCAGGGTCAGTCGTCGTGCCCAGTCAGTCGCCGTGGGTGGGGGCGGGGGTGGTTGTGGTTACAGCTCGTCCGCGACGAGTTCGAAGCGTGGAATGGCGGCTTCGGTCAGTACGTCATCGCGCCCGATAAATGTATAGCTCCCCTCCATGTAGCCCCGTGGCGATTTGAGCACACAGTAACTATTATACTCATGCACGCCACCCGGTGGCAAGACGGGCTGTTCGCCGACGACACCCTCGCCGTCTACCTCTTGGCTTTCGCCGTTACTGTCCACGATGTACCAGTGGCGCGTGAGCAGTTGTACCGTGCGGCGGCTGGTGTTTTCGATGCGAACGAAGTAGGCGAACATAAAGTGCCCAAGGTGGGGCAGCGAGTAGTCGAAAATGTAGAGCGGGCGGACTGTAATGCGAATGCCCGTTGTTTCTTGCGTGTAAAAAGGTTTGAGTTCCATAAGATGCACCATTGCTTACTGTTTGAACGCTTCGTGTGTAGCACGAGTATAGCACAGTCAGGGTGCCTGCATGGTGCGGCGGTGCAATGCGTTGTTGGGCGGGGGGGCATCGCGGCGGGTGCCCCGGTGTGGTGTATACTGGTAGCGCACGCACGAAACGAGGGGGACGATGACCAGATTGACATGGGAGCAGGTGAACGGCTGGCGGCTGACACGCCACATGCTGACCGCTCGCGCCACTGCCGACCTGCCCACTGTCACCAGCCAGCTCTGCGGGCTGCACGCGCAGGTGATGCAATCGGCGGAGCAGCAGGTGTGGGCGCGGGTGGCGGGCAGCACAGCCGCTGACCTCGCGCATGCGCTGTGGGAGCAACGGAGCCTGCTGAAACTCTGGGCGATGCGGGGCACCCTGCACATTGTCGCCACCGCCGACTACCCGGTGTATCTGGCAGCGTTTGGCAACTACAACTACACGCCGCCGCGTGCGTGGCAGCGGAGCTATGGTATCAGTGGTGCCGCCCTCGATGCCCTGCTGAACGCCGTGCCCGCCGTGCTCGATGGCAGTGGCAAAACGCGCAGCGCAATTGCCCCCACCGTTGCCGCGTTGCTGGGGCAACCCGACTATGCCACCCTGCCGCGTGCCGCGTGGGAAGCCCCGCTCAAGACGGCGACCTATCGCGGGCAGGCGTGCTTTGCGCCATCGCAGGGCGTAGAGACCGCCTTCGCTCGCCCCGACCGCTGGATTGCGCCGTGGCAACCTGTCGAGCAACACGCCGCCCTGCTCGCGGTTGCCGAACGCTACCTTGCAACCTATGCCCCCGCTACCTACGCCGACTTTGCCCGTTGGTTTGGCTGCAACAAGACAACTGCCCGGAGCCTGTTTGCCACGCTTGACCTTGCGCCCGTACAGGTAGATGACTGGCGGGCGTTTGTGTTGCCTGCCACGCTCGATGCCGTGCGGGCAACGTCTGCGCCGTCGGTGGTGCGCCTGCTGCCCTACTACGATCCCTACACCGTCGCGGTGGGCTTGCACGCCGACTATATTATGGATGGCGAGCAGCGCAGGCGGGTGTACCGCTCGGCGGCGGTGATTGCCCCGGTGGTGCTCGTAGATGGACGAATTGAAGGGGTGTGGGTGGCAAAGAAAGAACGGAAGATGCTGCACGTCACGGTAGATATGTTTGCCCCAACCAGCGGGCATGTGCGCGATGCTATCGCCGCCGAAGTCGCGTCGCTGGGCGCGTTTCTCGATACGCCCGCCGATGTGCGCTATGCGGCGATTGAAGCCCGTTGACCGAAGCCTGTTGCCCGTTGACCGAAGCCTGAAGCCCGTTGCCTGAAGCCCGTTGCCCGCGTGGGGCGTGCCTGCTGCGAGCAGGCAGAACTGGCGCGATTGGCGTGACTGGCGCGACTGGCGCGACTGGCGCGACTGGCGCGACTGGCGCGACTGGAACGACTGGACTGGAAGGAAAGGAACAGCAACCCTGTGACTATCTGG
Source organism: uncultured Chloroflexaceae bacterium (assembly GCA_964575355.1). Classification (GTDB taxonomy): domain Bacteria; phylum Chloroflexota; class Chloroflexia; order Chloroflexales; family Chloroflexaceae; genus CAZNQP01. The sequence continues at coordinate 2,615 of CAZNQP010000044.1, read as the reverse complement.
GACACACGCTACGGCGGCGACGACTATGTGTATGGCACCGCCCCCAACGACTTTGTGCGGCAGCAGGCGGCGGCAATCCCGCCGGGGCGCGTGCTCGACCTCGCGGCGGGCGAAGGACGCAACGCCGTGTACCTCGCCGCGCAGGGCTATGATGTGACCGCCGTGGATAGCTCGGCGGTGGGGCTGGCGAAGGCGCAGCAGCTTGCTGCCGCGCAGGGGGTGCCGCTCACCACCACCGTTGCCGATTTGCACGACTATGGGCTGGGCACGGAACAGTGGCAGGGCATTACCGCCATCTTCTGTCACCTGCCGTCGGCGTTGCGTTCCACAGTATGCAAGCGGGTGGTGGCGGGGCTGGCTCCCGGTGGCGTGTTGCTGCTCGAATCATATACGCCGCAGCAGTTGCGCTATCGCACGGGCGGTCCGCCCGATGCTGACCTGATGCCGACGCTTGCCGAACTAGCGGGGCTACTTGCGCCGCTCACCTTCGAGATTGGGCACGAGATCGAGCGCGAGGTGTACGAAGGGCGCGGGCACCACGGCTTGTCGGCGGTGGTGCAGGTACTAGCCCGCAAGCCCACCACCTGAGGCGGCAGAGCAGCGGCAACGTGTCGCACTGCTAGGCGAGATTGTGCTCGTCGCCGCGCTCGTGTGGGGGTGCTTTCGCGGGCGAGGGGGCGTGCCCATTGGTGGCATAGCTGGCAAGCAACGGTGGCAATGGCGCGGGCAGGGCGGCTGGCGCCGGCGGCACGTGGGCGTGGTCGCCAATCTGGGCGACAAGCTCGTGTACTAGCTCGTGCAGAATGGGGAAATCGTTGTCCCAGCCCTCGGTAATGTCGCTCCAAAACTCGTTCATCAGGCGGTTGCCTGCCTGTGCATAAGCCACCGCCTGAATGAGCATTTCGAGGCGGTCAAGTTGCTTGAGCAGGCGGGCTTCGCGGCTAGTGCGCTGCGTATATTCATCCCACAATTGCATGTAGTCGTCGCAGGCGGGCAACGGTGCCAGCAGGTCAGCCAGTGCCCGCCGCTCGGCATCGTCTTTGGTGGCTTTGCCAAGGTAGTTGCGTGCCGTGTGCGGCAAGTCACCGATAACTGCTTCTGCCATGTCGTGGAGCAGTGCCATCACGAGGAGCCGCTCGCGCCGAATGCAGGGCACACGGTCGCCCACCAGTAGCGCGAGGGTCGCCACGCCAAAGGTGTGCTCGGCGATGGACTCGGGCTGGGCAACGCCGCGTTGCAGCCAGCCCGTGCGGGGCAAGAGCTTGAGCGCAAGTAGACGTTGTTGCAGTGCTATAATGGCAACGGCAGAAAAGTCAGTCATGGGGTTTCTCCTTCAGCTATAGCTGCGCCGTAGCGCAACCACAGGGCAACTAGAGCGTAGCCACAGGACACAGTACTATGCATATCCTGCTCAATGGTCAGTTCCTCACACAACCGACGGTCGGCAGTGGGCAGTATCTGCATGGGCTACTCCGCTGGCTCCCGCAGGTTGCGCCATCCTATCGCTACACGGTGCTCGCCCCCACGACGGGGGCAAGCCTGCCACCGCCAACCGCCGGGGTTGCGTGGTTGCCACTCGCTACGCCCTTCGATGGGCAACGGCGCAACATGGCAAAGGTGTGGTTCGAACAGGTCGCGTTCCCGCGCTTTGTGGCACAGGTGGCAAAAAATACGTCACGGCAGGTTGTCGCACATGTACCCTATTTTGCCCCGCCGCTTCTACGTAGTAATATAGTACCACTAATCACCACGATTCCGGATGTTATTCCGCTCTTGTTACCCGCCTATCAAGGTGGACGTTCCGTTCAAGCATATATGGGGCTGGTGAGTAGAAGCGCACATCGCAGCACCCATACCATCACGTTTTCCCAGCACAGCAAAAACGATATTGCGGCGCGGCTTCGCCTGCCCCCCGCCCGCATCAGCGTAACGTTGCTGGCTGCCGAAGAACGCTACCAGCCCCTTGCCCCCGCCGCTGTGCCCGCCGCACGGGCGGCACTGGCAGCACGCTACGGCATCACCACGCCCTTCATCTACTATGTGGGTGGGCTGGACGAACGCAAGAACGTGCTGCTGCTGCTCTGGGCGGCGGCACGCCTGCGCGACGCGGGCAAGCTGCACGTCCCCGTTATCATTGCGGGCAAGCCGCTTGGCGCAGACCGTCGCCTGTTCCCCGACATCGAAGCCACGATTGCCGACCTGCGCCTGACAGGGCATGTGCGGCGCGTGGACGTGCCCTATGCCGACGGCGTGCTTTTCTATCAACTGTGCCGCGTGTTTGCATTTCCCAGCCGCTACGAAGGGTTCGGGTTGCCGCCGCTTGAGGCGATGGCGTGCGGTGCGCCCGTGGTGTGCAGCAGCACCAGTAGCCTGCCCGAAGTCGTGGGCGATGCGGCGGTCATGCTGCCGCCCGACGATGTGGACGGCTGGGCGGCAGCCCTCGACCGCGTGCTGCACGACGACCGCCACGCCGCCGACCTGCGCGAGCGCGGGTTGGCACGCGCTGCCCGCTTCCATTGGGAGCGGGTGGCGCGTGAAACGGTGGCGATCTATCAACGGATAAGCGACAACGGGTAAGCGACAACGGATAAGCGACAACGGATAAGCGACAACGG
>CAZNQP010000043.1:17602-27828 GCA_964575355.1 uncultured Chloroflexaceae bacterium | reverse complement strand
CCCCACCGTCGTGCGCGAACCGTTCATGTCAATCTTCACGTCTGCCGGGTCGGGGTCGGGCGGGCGCGGGGTGGCGGTGGGCACGGGTGTGTTGGTGGGGGTGGGTGCTTGCACGCTGGTCGTCAACTCGACGGTGGCGAGGTTGTCTTGCACAATAGGTTGCACCGCGTTGACGGTGACGGCACTCACGCCCTGCTGCCCCGGCTGCGCGTCGGCGGGTACCTGTACCAGCACGTTGAAGTTGCGCCCCTCGCCGGAGGTGATGTTGTCGAGGCGCGACGAGCCTTCAAACGACTCGATGCAGCCGGGCATGCCCGCGCCACACAGGGCAGTAAACCGGAGTTCGACGCTGAGCGGGCTACCCCCAGTGTTGACAATCCGTAGCGTATAGGTGGTCTGGCTACCCGGCGGTGTGCTGCGGGCGGCAATGCCGTCGGTGGGCACCACACTCACGCTTAGGTCAATGGGGGTGGCAGTGGGCGTGAGCGTGGGGAAGTTGCCGATGAGCGGCAGGTAGCTCTGCAAGGTGTTTGCCACCCGTGCCGCCGTTGCCACGACATCGCGGGCGGCTGCGTCGGGTCGCCAGAGGGCGGTATGTACCGCCTGCACCTGCTGCACTTCGTTCAGGGCGGCGGTGGTGTCGGGGCGGGCGAAGGCGGGATCATCTGCCTGCACCTGCCCGCCACAGAACGCCTGCGTGGTGCCAACGGGCGGCGTATCTGCCGCGAACGTGGCGGTGGGCGTGGCGGTGGTAGGAGGCGTGACGGTGGGCACGGGCGTGTGGCTGGGTGTTTGCGTGAGGGCGTGGGTGGGCTGCGGGCTACCCGTGGGCAGCAGGGCAACCAGCATCGCCACCAGCGCATATACTAGTCCTAGTCGCTTCATTGTGTGGTCTCCTCTGGTAGTCCTGTTTAGCGGGCAGTGATGGGCAAGTAGACTGACCCCTGCACCCCCACCTGCCATAGCTCGGTACCCGTCGCGGCATTGGTGCCCGCCAACCACACCCGCCCCCCGGTATACGCAAGGTCGGTCGGGTCGAAGCCGGTGGGCGAGTTGAGCACGCCAGTGTTGCGCGTGCCTGCCTGCGTGCCGTCGGTTGTCCATAGTTGCCTGCCGTCGTTGCCGTCGTCGGCACTAAAGTACAGGGCGGCGGGCGTAGCCGTCAACCCCGCCGGGTTTGACCCAGTTGCCCCAGCATGGATGTTATCGAGCAGGGTGGTACCGTCGCGGGTGCCGTCGCTCCGCCACAGTTCGCGCCCGGTGGTGCCGTCATCGGCACTGAAGTACAGGGCATCATTCCAGACGGTCAACGCTAGCGGGAACGCCCCCACCTGCCCCGGCTGGATGTCGGCGACGAGCGTGGTGCCTGCGGCGGTGCCGTCTGTCACCCACAGTTCGTCACCCACGTTGCCGTCGTCCGCGCCAAAGTAAACACCGCCATTCAGCCGGGTGAGGTTGTAGGGGGTGCTGCCCTCGCCACCGGGCAAGATGTCGCGCACAAGGGCGGTGCCGTCGCTGGTGCCGTCCGTCACCCACAGTTCGTCACCGTGGGTGGGGTCGGTGGCACTGAAGAGCACGCGGTCGCCTAGCACAGTCAACCAGAAGGGCAACGAGCTTTCGCCGCCGGGGTTGATGTCCTTGACGAGCGTGGTGCCGTCGCTGGTACCGTCGGTCTGCCACAACTCGAAGCCCGTGGTGCCGTCGTCGGCAGTGAAGAGGAGCCGATTGCCGAAGGGGGTGAACAGAAAGGCAAAGCTCCCACTGTCGCCGGGGTTGATGTCTTTGACGAGCGTGGTACCGTCGGCGGTGCCGTCGCTCACCCACAGTTCGCGCCCACTCGTGCCGTCGTCGGCATTAAAGTACAGGCGGTTATTCCAGACGGTCAGGTTGAAGGGGTCGCTTTCGGCACTACCGGGGTTGATGTCCTTGACAAGTGTGGTGCCGTCGGCGGTGCCGTCGCTCACCCACAGTTCGCGCCCGTTCACGCCATCGTCGGCGACAAAGTAGAGGCGACCCTGAAACTCGATGAGTTCGTCGGGGCTACTGTCGCCGAACGGGTTGATGTCCTTGACCTGCGTGGTACCATCGGCGGTGCCGTCGCTTGCCCACAGTTCGCGCCCGTTGTTGGGCGAGGTGGCGGCAAACAGTGTCTGCGTCGTGAGGGTGGTCATCGCTGCCGGGTCCGAACTGCCCGCGCCGGGGGTCAGGTCGCGCACAAGGGCGGTACCGTCGGTGGTGCCGTCGCTTGCCCACAGTTCGCGCCCGTCTACGCCATCGTTCGCCGTCAGCACAACCCGCCCCCCCGCTGCGGTGAGGCTGGTGGGGCTAGAAGCGGGCGTGCCGGGGTAGATGTCACGGAGCAGGGTGGTGCCGTCGGTGGTGCCATCGCTGCGCCACAGTTCGCGCCCAGTGTCGCTGGTGGTAGCGGCAAACACAAGTTGGCTCCCCTGTACAATCAGGTCGAGCGGTAGGCTGGATGGTGCGCCCACGTTGATGTCCTTGACGAGCGTGGTGCCCGCCTCGGTACCGTCGCTGCGCCACAACTCGAAGCCCGTGCTCCCGTCGTCGGCAGTGAAGTAGAAGGCACCGTCGAAGACAACGAGGTCGAGCGGAAACGCGCTGGCTGCGCCGGGGTTGATGTCTTTGACGAGCGTGGTGCCGTCGGCGGTGCCGTCGCTACGCCATAACTCGAAGCCTGTGCTGCCGTCGTCGGCATTAAAGTAGGCGATGCCGTCAAGGACGACGAAGCCGTTGGGGATGGATGAAGCCGCGCCGGGGTTGATGTCTTTGACGAGCGTGGTACCGTCGGCGGTGCCGTCGCTCACCCACAGTTCGCCGCCGTTGGTGGCATCTTCGGCTTCAAAGATGATGCCGCCACTGAAGGGCGTGAGGTTGTCGGGAAACGAGTCGGCGGTGCCGGGGTTGATGTCCTTGACGCGTGTGGTGCCGTCGGTGGTACCGTCGCTGCGCCACAGTTCGTCACCCTCGGCGGGGGTGGTGGCAGCAAAGTAGAGCGTATCGCCCACGGCGGTCAGGTTGGACGGGAACGAGCTTTCCGCGCCGGGGTTGATGTCCTTGACGAGTGTGGTACCCGCCGCGGTGCCGTCGCTGCGCCACAGTTCCACCTCGGTGATGCCGTCGTCGGCACGGAAGTAGAGCGTATCGCCCACGGCGGTCAGGTTGGACGGGAACGAGCTTTCCGCGCCGGGGTTGATGTCCTTGACGAGTGTGGTACCCGCCGCGGTGCCGTCGCTGCGCCACAGTTCGGTGCCGTTGTCTACGGTGCTGGCGACAAAGAAGAGCGTACCGTTGACGTTGGTCAACTGCTCGATCACGCTGTCCGCGCTATCGCCGCTAAAGTCGCGGACGAGCGTGGTGCCGTCGGCGGTGCCGTCGCTGCGCCACAGTTCGCGCCCGGTGGCGGGGGTGCTGGCGACGAAGAAGAGCGTGCCGTTCACGTCTACGAGTTCGCCAAACGGTGTACTGTTGCCTTCGTTGAAAATGTCTGTAACGAGCGTGGGGGTGCCGTTGGCGGCTGCAAGCGGCGCGGGGGTTGCCCCGGCAATCGCTAGCAACAGCGCGGTCAGCAGCAACCGCCCGTAGCGTGCCGCGCGGGGGTGGGTGAGTTCCATGGACTGCCCTTTCTGCCTTGCCGATACTGGTGCAGCCCCAGAACACGACCACGAGGCTGCGTCATCGAAGCCGCGCAGCTATTGTAGCACGGGTTGGCGGGGCGACGGACAGGCACCCGCGAGCTACTCGTCGCGGGGCACCAGCAGCACGCGCACCCCGAAATTGTAGTATAGCCCGTAAAAGTCGGGGAAGTGCCAGAAGCGTTTGGCGCAACGCACGGTGGTATAGTCAGAATGCCACGAGCCGCCACGCAGCACACGCTCCCCGTCGCCGGTCAGTTTTTCGCGCCCATCGTCGGGGGCAGCGCACCGTAGGCTGTCGCGTTCGCGGTATAATGTGGGCGTAGACCCTCGGTGCCCCCGCTTGCGCGCGCGTTGCGCGGGTTGTCTGCACACTGTCGGGGGCACCGGCGGGGCAGACCGGGGACGCACTGGGAAACGCCGTTGCAGGGAAGGTGTTGTGGTAGGGGAAGATGTTGTAGTCACAGAGGTCGAAAGGAGTGCTCATGAGTTCGCTGTTTGAACCCCTCGCGCAGATGGTCACGCCAGAGTTGGTGGCAACGCTGGCAAAGAAGCTGGATGTGGAGCAACAACAGGCACAGGACGGATTGGGCACCGCCCGCGCCCTGCTGACGACGGGCATGGCAAACCAGACCACGAGTCTGGAGGGTGCCCACACGTTGCGCGAAATTATCACCAAGGCTGACCCCAACCTACTGGCACAGATGCAAAGCTATGCCGACAAGTTTGTGCCGGGGAGCGGGCGCGTGCTGGTAGACCAATTGCTCGGTGAGCACTCGCTGGTGTTGCAGCGCAGCGTCTCGCGGGCAGTTGGCACGGACATCACGCCGTTGCTCGAACTGGCAGCCCCCTTGATGGTGGGCTTGGTGGCAAACCGGATGCAGAAGGACGGGCTGAACATGGACGACATTGCGCGTGCGCTCAAAAGTGATGCGGATGCTCTGCTGGCGAACGGCGGCACGGGTGCCGTGTTGCAGCAGGCTTATGCCGATGCCGACACGGTGCAGGGCAAGCTGGCACAGTATACCGCCGATGAGCGGCGAAAGCTGACCCGCGCCCCGATTGCGGCGGGCGCACTGGTGATGGCTGCCGACCTATCGAACAAGGGCGGCTTGAAGAAGGAAACCGAAGCCCTGCGTGCGACGTTGCTGGAGCAAACCGAGACGTTGCCCGTGACCAGTCTGGTTGCCAACCTGTACGGCGACGACGGGCTGAGTGAAGCAGAGATTGCCGAAATCAAGACCTCGTTGCAGTCAATGGGGGTGGGCGAGGTTCACGATGCGTTCGTGAGCCTGTGCGCTGAAGCCAACCAGCTTGCCGCGCGTGTCGGCACCGAGGACGGCACGACGTACCGCGACACGCTGATGCTGGTAGCACAAAACGTTGCGGAGGCGGTGAAGGAAGGCGGCTTCATGGGCATGGGCGGCGAGCGTGTGAGCGAAGCCGAGCAGCAAGCCCTCGATGAGCTTGCTACCGCCCTTGGCATCGAGCCGACGAGCTAGCGGGCTACGTCTTCCGGCGGCGCGGTATTGGGTGCATCAGGGGCAGCCGGTGCATCAGGGGCAGCCAGTGCATCAGGGGCAGCCGGTGCATCGGGTGCGCCAAGGACGGCGGCAGGGGTGGCGGGGCGGAGCATCCCCGTGCGGTACAGGTGGAGCGCGTGCAGGTACATGCCTGCGTGCAGCACCGCCACCCACAACAAAAAGACGGTGAGCAGCAGTGCCAGCGTGAGAAGCGTGCCACTCGCCTGCCCTTGCACACGCGCCACCTGCTCGCGCAGGTCGCTGACCTGCTGACGGTAGCCCGCCACCTGCCCATCAATGGCAGTGATGCGGGTGCTGGCTTGCCCGCTCAGATTCGCCAGTTCGCTTGCCACCGCAGTGACTGGGAGTGCGCCCGGTGCGGCGAGGGTGTCGTTTAGCTCGGTGAGCCGGGCATCAAGCGCGACGAGGTTGTTGTCAATGGCACGGAGTTGCGCGGTGGGCAGTTCGGGGACGGGCGCAAAGAACAGTAGGCGGCTGGTACCTTCGTACACGCCGACCGCAGCCCCGACCACTTCGCGCAGGTCGCTGTAGGTGGTGCGTAGCTCGTTGTACTGGGGGCGTACTTCTGCGTCGAGCGTCGCATTTACCCGTGCGGTCACGGCGGCTTCCAGTTCGCCCCCAGTAGCGACGGCGGCTTGCAGGCGGCTGTCGAGGCGGTCTACGCTCTCCTGAAGCGTGCCTGTCACGGCGGCTGCGTCACCGAGGCGGGTCTCAATTGTCGCTAAGTTGCCATCAAGCAGCGTGAGGGTGCGCTCAGCCTCACCTGTGAGCCACGCCTGTGCCCACCACACGCCACCGATGCCCAGTAGCGCAAGCACGCCGCCCACCACACACACCACCATCAGAAGCATACCAAGTATGCGGTGCCGTTGCATCTGCTGTTCCTTTCCTTTACCGTGCGCTTGCCGTGCGCTTGCCGTGCGCTTGCCGTGTGCTTGCCGTGTGCTTGCCGTGCGCTTGCCGTGTGCTTTACGCGGCGGGCAAGGTGGGTAGTACCGATGGTTGCGTTGTCACGGGTTACACGCCGCGTCAGTTCTCGTCAGTTCTCGTCAGTTCTCGTGTGCTACGGTCTTCTACCATAGGAGCAACGCGGCGTGCAGAGGGGCAACGCGGCGTGCCTGCAACCCCGTGGGGTGTGGAGACAGCGACACCGCGTTGGGGGCTTCCCGACGCGGTGTCGCGGGTGTAGGCATTGTCGTCGTAGTACGACTTAGGCTTCGGTGGGGCGCACGAAGTTGTCGAAGACAAGCTGGTTGGTGGCGTTCCAGCGGTAGACGTTTTCGCGGAACGGCTGCCAGCCTTCGTAGACGGTACCAAATGACGGGTTATCAGCGGCGAACTCAGCGTACAGCTCGAACGCGGCTTCTTGGGCAGCAGCAAGGATTTCGTCGCTGTAGGTTCGTAGCTGGGTGCCGCCCGCCACGATTTCTTCGAGGGCTACTTGGTTGCGAGCATCATACTTCGAAAGCATGTTGATGTTTGCCATGTAGCAGGCGGTGGCAAAGATTTCTTTGTACTCGTCGCTGAGGCGTTCCCACTCTTCAATGTTCACGTAAGCATCGAGCGTAGGACCCGGCTCCCACCAACCCGGTGCATAGTAGAAGTCGGCAGCATCTTGCAACCCAAGTTTCTGGTCGTCGTAGGGTCCAATCCATTCGGCTGCGTCAATTGCGCCACGGTCAAGGGCGAGGAAGATTTCCCCACCGGGCAGCGTCTGCGTGTTGACACCGAGCCGCTCCATCACCTGCCCGCCAAGACCGGGGATGCGGAAGGTCAACCCTTGCAGGTCGCTCACGCTGTTGACTTCGCGCTTGAACCAGCCGCCCATCTGCGTGCCAGTGTTGCCTGCGGGGAAGGCAATAATCCCAACTTCTTCAAAGACTGGGCGCATGGCTTCGATGCCACCGCCATGGTAGAGCCATGCGTTCTGCTGCTGGGCGTTCAGACCAAAGGGCACCGAGGTGGCAATCGCAAAGGTGGGGTTCTTGCCGACATAGTAGTATGATGCTGTGTGTCCCGCCTGTACGGTGTTCTGCTGCACTGCGTCCATCACTTCGAGACCGGGCACGATTTCGCCCGCTTGGAACACTTCAATCTGGAATAGTCCGCCGGTCATTGCCGACACACGTTCGGCAACATCCACGGCACCGCCCTGAATAGTGTCGAGTGAGTCAGGCCAACTGGTGGTCATCTGCCATTCAACGGTCTCTTGTCCGACGGCGGGAGCCTGTGCCGACTCTTCGCCTGCGCCTTCACCTTCCGCGGGGGCTGCGGGGTCTGCGTCTTCTTCGACTGTCGGGGCACTAGCTGCACACGCACCGAGGTACAACGCGGTACCACCAAGCACGCCTGCCGCCACGCCGCGAAGAAACTCACGTCGTTCCATCTGTTTACTCTCCTTTGGGTATTTGTTTCGTTTGCAGAACGGGCAAACGCTTTTCTGTGACTTGCTCATTATAACGAAAAACTATGGGTACGGCAACCTATTTGCATAGAAAAAACCGGGGTTTTGTGTGGCACAACAATGTGTCACTGCTATGCCTCAGAGTGGGATCACCCGTGACACCAAGAAACCCCACCCGTGTATGTCTGAACGGGTGGGGTACTAGCCACGGTGCAGTGCGCGGTGTGCGTCAGGCGGGGCGGGCGATCACAATCAGGCGGTGTGACATGTTGACGACCGAGCCATCCACGATGACGTAATCACCAATACACGACACGAGCGTGAGCCGTTCGTCGCCTGTCGGCAGAATATACTCAACTTGGTTGGGCAATACCCACACAAGTTCGCTGACTGCGTAGGTGTATACCGTGTTGTTTGCATCGGAGATATAGATGATGTCGCCGGGTTGCAGTTCTTTCACGCGCCCGAACGGTGCCGGAATATCCGGGGCATATTGGAAGCGCAGGACGTGCCCCCACAACACGGTGTTGCCGCCGCTACCGGGGACGGCACTCTGGTTGAACCACGCCGCGTCGTGGTTGGGCACAATCGGGATGCCGTTGGGATCGGTGCCAACCGCTACGAGCGGCTGGCTCATGCCAATTGCATCGGCGGTAATCCATACCGGTTCGGCAGGCGACAGTACGCCGGGTGGATTGCTGTCAGGGGTTTGCGGGGCAGGCTCTGCCGGGGGCGGCGGGGGCGGTGGGGGTGGCGGGGTGTCCTGTACTGGTGCAGTTACGGGCTGCCTAGCAGGGGCGGCTCCGTCCAGCGGGGCGGCTGCGTCCGCGACAGGCTGCGTGGCAGGGGCGGCTGCGTCCAGCGGGGCGGCGGGTTCGGCGGGAGCGGCTACGTCCGCAACGGGCACACGCTCACGGGTGGTAGTGTCGGCAACAGGCGCGTCGGCGGGGGCGGCGGCTTCGGCGGGGGCAGCTTCGGCGGGGGCAGCCGCCGCCACTGGCGCAAGCGATGCGGTGGTCGCCGGGGTTGCCGTGCCGCACGCCACCAACAGCGCAAACAGTGGCAATATCCATGCCGCAAACAGGCGTTTCATGGGCTTATCTCTCCCTGATGTGTCATGGTTGTGTTGTGGGTGGGCGCAGGGTATGACCGCACGCGCAACCCATACAACTCGTTGCAAGCCGCTAGCACACGCTAGCGGGCGATGGGCGACGCATACCGCAACCCGCCCTTCTGCAACGAGTATAGCACAGCCTGTGAAACGCGGGCAATAGCACAACCCGCCACCAGTGTATCTGGTAGCGGGTGAGATGACACACAGGAGCGGGGCTTACTGGGGTTGCGTCACCAATTCTTCGCCTGCCACCCAGCCTTCGCGCCCATCGGCGGCACGCACCTGCCACCAGTGGTAGCCGTCGCGCTCGACGGGACCTGCCATCAAGGTCACTTCGGTGCCAATATCGAGCGCGTCAAGCACGTTCGAGCCAGTGCCGGGGTTGTCGCGGCGGTTGAGCGGCATACCGCCCTCCTTGCGTACCCACGCCTTGCTATTGACCTGCATACCGCCCGCTGCCGGAGCCGCCGCCGGAGCCGGAGCCGCCGCCGGAGTTGGAGCCGCCTTTGCCGCTTCGGCGGCTTTCTTGGCTTCCTCCGCTTCCTGCTTGGCTTCTTCCAGTTCCTTCTTCAACTCGGCGGCTTCCTTCGACTTGTCTGCCACCTGCTCTTGCATCTGCTTCATGGCTTGCTGCGCCTGCTTGGTTTGCGCTGCCGTCATGCCGCCCTTCGCCGCGTCCTTATCGTCGTCCTTATCGTCGTCCTTCTTTTCAGGCTTGGCAGGGGCTTTCTTCGTCGGCTCGTCTTTCTTGTCCTTGTCGTCCTTCTTGCCGAATCCGAACAGGTCCATGTGTTCCTCCTTGTGCATTAGTACGCTAACCCGGCGACAAACACCCAACAGTGTTTTCCGTAGCTGTTGTGTACCAGCGTCGGAGTACAACGCCGCTGCCACGGCAAGCAGTACTACAGTAGTATACAGTGGCGCACCCCATGCGTATAGTACGGGAGAACCCACTGAGCGTCAAGCGGTGCGACCGCGCCCCGGCGGGAAGTGGGTTGCCTGCCCGTCCCCGGTGTCTCGTGTTAGGCACCCTGAAAATAGCCGCGCACGTCCGGGCGGGTGAGGTACCAGAAGATAACGCCGGGGATAATCAGCCCGAAGATACTCCAGAAGTTGCCACTAAACAGCCCGATGATGGGGTGAATGAGCGACAGCCCAGCACTGATCGCCGCGAGCAACCATGCCCAACTCTGGCGCATAAACATCCCGATTGCTACGATAATCTGGGCGAAGCCGGTGAGGATGCCGAACATGCCGCCCCAGAAGTTTGCGCCACCCCACATCCGGATGGTTGGCTCGAAGATGACCAACCCGGTGAACCACGACAACCCGCCCAACCCCATCACCGCCATACTCCACAGAATACCGAAGATACCACCAATCAACGAGAGAATCGCAATAATGCGTATACCCAATGGCATATCATCCTCCTTTGTTGTATCTGTCCTGTGTCCGACCGTTGCCACCTGCCCGTTGCCACCTGCCCGTTGCCACCTAGAAGATATGCCTAC
>CAZNQP010000043.1:3147-17502 GCA_964575355.1 uncultured Chloroflexaceae bacterium | reverse complement strand
CCGTTGCCACCTGCCCGTTGCCACCTGCCCGTTGCCACCTAGAAGATATGCCTACGTGCAAGAGCTATGAAGGAGGCGCGAAGTGCTGTGCATAGGTAGTATACCGCCGCGTGTAACAGGCAACGCACGAGCCGCCCATGTGTGCAGAATGTGGTACAATCCCCATGGTTATTGTTATCCCCCGTTGAAGCGCATGGGTGCCTGCAACGGGGCTACTGTGTGCATTGCAGGAGACCCATGCTTCTCGAATTGCATATCACCGATTTTGCGATTATTGAGCAGCTTGAACTGCACTTTACGCCCGGCTTTAACGTGCTGACGGGCGAGACCGGCGCGGGCAAGTCCATCATTATTGATGCGTTGGGCGTGCTGCGCGGCGACCGCCCCGACCCGGCGATGGTTCGTGCCGGTAGCCCGCGTGCCCGCATCGAGGGGGTATTTCATATTGCGGGGCGCGATGACCTGCACGCGCTCCTGCGCGAGTATGACTTGCCCAGCGACGACGATGGCGATGACCTGCTCATCATTACGCGCGAGGTGAACGCCGACAGTGGGCGCAGCACCGCCCGTATCAATCGGCGGGCGGTCAATAGTACCATTCTGCGCGAGGTAGGCACGCGCCTGATAGACATTCACGGGCAGCACGAGGGGCTGGCACTCTACGACCCGCGCACCCACCTCGATATGCTCGACCGCTTCGGCGGGCTGTACGAGCAACGCAACCAGATTGCCGCCCTCGTCGAGCAACTGGGCACGCTCCACCGCGAGCTTGCCGCATTGCGTGCCAACGAAGACCGCCGCCAGCAACGCATCGAAGAGTTGCATGTGTTGGTGGAGGACGTGCAACAGGCAAACCTGCGCCCCGATGAAGAAGCCGAACTGCTGCAAGAGCGACAGGTGATGCAGCACGCGGTACGCATCACCGAACTGGTGGCGAACGCCTATACGACGCTCTACGAGGGCGACGAACATGCGGCGGTGCCGTTCAAGGCAGTGGTAGACCTGATGGCGCGGGTGACGGGCGACCTGACCGAACTGGCACGCTACGACACGGCAGCAGCCGACTATGCCGAGCACGCCGAAGAACTGCATGTGCGCCTGCAAGACCTCGCCGATGTGTTGCGCGACTACCGCGACCGCCTCGACTTTGACCCGCGTCGCCTCGATGAGATTGAAGACCGCCTAGCCGTGCTGAAAGCCCTGCAACGCAAGTATAACAGCGACATTGCCACGATTGTGGAGCAGGCGGCGAACGCTGAGGCAGAGCTTGACCGACTGACGCATAGCGACGCGCATATTGCCGATCTCGAAGCCCACGAAGCCACGCTGAAGCAGGAGCTAGGGCATGTCGCGGCTAGCCTCTCGCTGCGTCGCCGTGCCGTAGGCGACGACCTCGCGCAGCGCATCGAGGTTGCCATGCGCGACCTTGCGATGAAGAATGTGCGCTTCGCCGTTAGCGTCACGCACGAGACGGTGACCGACGGGGTGCCCGTGCCGCCCGACGTGGCAACCAAGAACGGCACCGGCACCGCTGCCGCGCCGCTGTTGGTGGCGTGCGACCGCACGGGCATTGATACGGTCGAGTTTATGCTGTCGCCCAACCCCGGCGAACCGCTCAAGCCGCTGGCGAAGATTGCATCGGGCGGCGAGAGTGCGCGGCTGTTGCTGGCACTGAAGTCTATTCTGTCGAAGGTAGACGAAGTGCCCACCATGGTCTTCGATGAAATTGACGTGGGCGTGGGTGGGCGTGCTGGGCAGGTGGTCGGGCATAAGCTGTGGGGTATCAGCGACGGGCATCAGGTGTTGTGTATCACGCACCTGCCGCAGGTGGCGGCGTTCGCCGATAGCCACTTCGCCATTGCAAAAGAGGTGGTCGAGTCGGGCGAGACGGGGCAATTGTACACACGCACCCGTGTGCATTTCCTCGACCCTGACGAGCGGACCGACGAACTGGCGGCTATGCTAGATGGCACGCCCGTCAGCGACGCAAGCCGCGCCAGCGCACGGGAAATTATCGAGCGGGCAAGTGCCCTGAAGCAGGGCGAGGCAGCACCCGTCAGCGACGGGCGGTAGCACGCACTCAGCCCCCACGATACGGGAGCGTGTACCCGCCGCCCCGCCGCCCCTGCCCACCCCAGCAGCACCGCCTGCTCAGGGCAACCACCCACACCACCGCCGTCAGCAGCACCGCCCGATCTCACCCGTGCTCGCGGGGGCGCGGGGCGTTCGGGCTACTCCGGCTACTCTGGCTATGCCGTTAGCAGGGCAGCACCCGGCAGGATGTCGCTGGCGATGGGTAGCGTAAACCAGAAGGTGCTCCCCTTGCCGGGGGTGCTTTCTGCGCCAATGCGCCCGCCGTGCAATTCGACGAGGGCACGCGCAATATGCAGCCCTAGCCCGGTGCCACCAATGCGGCGGGTGCTGCTGTTGTCCACGCGGTAGAAGCGTTCCCAGATACGCGGCAGGTCTTCGGGGGCAATGCCAATGCCCTCGTCGCGCACGCGCACCAGCAGCCAGCGACCCGCCGGGTGCTCACGCGGCAGGCGCAGGGGTAGCTCGATTTCGAGCGTGACCTCGCCCCCGTCGGGGCTGTACTTAATGGCATTCTGCACGAGGTTGTACAGCACCAACCGGATTTTGTCGCGGTCTACTGCGATGGGCGGCAGGCGTGGCGATACGTTGATGATGAGGGTGTGCCTGTCGAGGGTGCCAATGCGCTCGGTCAAGTCGTTGAGCAACTGCTGCACACTAATGACCCAGCGGTGGATTTCGATGTGCCCCATCTCTAGCCGCGAGGCTTGCAGCATGTCGTCTACCAGTTGCGCGAGGTCTTCGGCTTGGTCGAAGATGGTCTGTAAGAATTGCTGCTGGTCGGCGCGGCTAAAGTCCCGCGAGAGCAGCAGTTCGCTGTAGCCCAAAATGGAAGTAAGCGGGGTTCGTAGTTCGTGCGACACAATCGAGATAAACTCGTTCTTCACGCGGTCTGCTTCGCGTTCGCGGGTAATGTCGCTGACCGCCCACAGCCGCCCGGTGATGCGCTGCAACGTGTCGCGGGTGGGCACCGACAGCACGCGCAGGTCACGGTCGGGGTTGGTGAGGTGCAGGGTCAAGGTCTGCTCACGGTCGGGGGTCGCTTGTTCGGCAGCACAGAAGCGGTCTATCTGGAGGGGGTCGCGCAGGCGCGGCAGCAGGGTAGCCGTCAGGTCGAGCGGTATCTGGAATGGCTCGCTGGCGGGGTCGCTGAGGACGGGCGGTAAGCCCCATACTTGCTGCCACATCGCGTTGGTACGCAGCACGCGCCCGTTCAGGTCGAGCAGAGCTAACCCGGTGGGCAGGCTACTGAAGACCTGCCCAAGCTGGGTGCTGCGCTCGATGATATGCTGGTAGCGCATCGCCCGCCGCAATGGTGCCGCCACGCGCACCGCCAGCGTGGTCAAGAAGTCTAGCTCGTGCTTGCCGAAGGCATCGTGGCGCGTTGTGTCGAGTACCAGCACCGCCAACACGGTACGCCGGTCGGCAATGGGGAGCGCAAGTTCGGCGCGGTGCCCATCGTGCGGCAACGGCAGCAGGGCACCATCGCTCACGTCGCGCAGCAGCAATGCCCGCCCACTGCGTGCCACCTGCCCCGCCAGCCCTTCGTGCCAGTTCCAGCGCATGTGCCCCGGCGGCTGGTTGTGTGGGGGGCGGTAGCCTTCGTAGAGGTGTAGCACCAGTTCGCCCGCCGCGTGGTCTACCAGACAGACCGCCCCCGCCTCGGCGTTGGCAATGTCAATTGACCAGCGCAGCAGGAGTGTCAGCAGTGTGTTGAGGGGTTGCAGTTCTTCGAGTTCGTGCTGTACCTCGGTGAGTAGGCGTTCGTGCTGGTCAGTTAAGGACGGTGGTGCCACCAGCGCGGCGGGCACGAGGTCGGGGGCGGGCAGGTTGGCACGCTGGCGGGCGGTGGCACCCTCGCGGGCAATCGCTAGTGCCAGTTGGGGCAGGAGCGCGGTGAGGGTTTCGCGCACGGTGGTATGCAGCCATGTGCTGTCGGCGGCACGCAATTCAAACACGCCCCACAGCCGCCCGCCCCACACAATGGGCAAGCCGAGGTAGGCTTGCATCGCGGGGGGGTTGGTGGGGAGCACGCGCACCTGCGGCGCACTGCGGAGGGCAGCTTCGCGCATGAGCGCGTCGTCCCATGGGTGCGCCCAGTTGGGCGGCACATGCAGTTGCAGCCGTTGCGCCCCCGGTTGCGCCGATTGCAGCCAGCACGTCAGACGACCATCGCGGCAGCCCGCCTGCTGCAAGAGCGCGACAAGTTGCGTGATGCGTTCGGCGAAGGGTGCGAGGCTGTGCAGCGTCTCGGTGGCGCGTGCCAGCAGCACCAGCAGGTCGGCACTGGCAGGCAAGGGCGGCGGTGCGGGCGCGGGCAGGGGGTTGGGGGGGGGCGGCATGGGCGTGCTCACAGCAGGGGGGGGTCTGTTTGGCGCACAAAGGGGCGCATCAAGGCGACAATCTCTTGTGCGTGCTCACGGTCATTCAGTTGCAGGCGCGTCAGGCGCAACCGTTCGCCCTGCTGCGGCACAAGGTAGAGGTGGTAGTGTGGACTACGTTGCGCCGAACCGGGGGTCGTTTCGAGCAGTACGTCGGTCAATTCATTGAAACTGTAGGTGCCAAGCACGGACGGCTGATAGATGCTGCTGATGAGCGACCGTAGCCCGCGCCCCACCCCCGTGAAGTTGACGTATTCGGTGTGCAGGGTGCCCGCGGTGCGGTCGAGCGTGATACGGCGTGTGCTGAATGCGGTAAAGAACAGCCCCGGCAAGAGAAACCCTAACCCGATAAAGACCATCAATGGCAACCCCAGCATCCCTAACCCCAGACAGATGATACCCACCAGCGTAATCCCCGCGCTCATCTCAACGGGCAGCGTTTCGTGCAGCACCAGCCGTGTTGCACTGCGTTCGATCACGCGCAGGTCGCTGCCGCCCGAAATGCTGCCGTCTTTGCCAAGACTGGCACCGCCGCCGCCGTTGCGCGTGCGGTAGCTATCGTAGGCATAGAAGCCGAAGCCGAGCGCACCAAACAGCACGAACGCCACCCAGAACAGGGTCGGGTCAATGCTGCCGAACGGGTTGGCAGGGTCTACTTGCTGCAACATCTTCGGGTGCATTAGGCACGCCCCCCGGCGGTAGCCTGCTGCGCCCGTTGCCGCCCGTAGGCGGTTATCTCTTCAATAAAACGTGAGGGAGTAGCCGTTTTCCCCCGGTTGCGGCGCGTTGCCCACGACAGAAACAGCCGCTCGCCCGCCCGCGTCAGCGCGACGTAGCACAGCCGTCGTTCTTCTTCGATGCCCGCCGCCGTGGTGAGGCTGCGTTCGTGGGGGAGCGTGCCTTCTTCCATGCCCGCCACAAAGACGTTGTGCCACTCTAGCCCCTTCGCGGCGTGGATGGTCAGCAGGTCTACCTTTTGGCGGGTGGGGTCGTCGTCGTCGTCGGTGCTGGTGAGCAGGGCAATCTCTTGCAGCAGGTCGCGCAGGTTGGTATGCTCGGCGGCGGCGTTCAGCAGTTCGCTCAGGTGCTCGCGGGCTTCGGCAAGCTCTTCGGCGGGCAGGCGTTCGGCGAGGTCTGCCATGTAGCCACTCTGCTCAAGCACGTCGGTCAGCAGGTTTTCGGGCGGGTAGCCCTGCGTGTGGCGCGTCTGCCAGCGTTTGAGCAAGCCCGCCAGCGTGGCGGCACCGGCGGCGGCGCGGCTACTGAGGGTAGCGTGGGCGGCGGGTTGCGCCAGCGCGTCGTGCAATGTGCTGCCGTGCTCGGCGGCGTAGGTTGCCAGCCGCGTCAGGGCTTGTGCCCCCAGCCCACGGGCGGGGCGGTTGGCGATGCGCGAGAGGCTAAGGCTGTCGGCGGGGTTGGTGATGCACCGCAGGTATGCCAGCGCGTCACGGATGACGGCGCGGTCGTAGAAGCCGGTGCTGCCGCGCACGCGGTAGGGAATGCGGGCGTGACGGAGTGCCGTTTCGAGCGGGCGGCTGAGGTGGCGGGCACGGTAGAGAATGGCGAACTCGCCGGGGGTGCGCCCACTCCGCAGCAGGTCGTCAATCTGGCGGGCGATTTGCTCGGCTTCGTCGCGGGCGGTGCTGCACGCTTGCAGAAACAGGCAGCTTTCGGGCGGCGGGCTAGCGGCGGCGTGCAGGGTCATCGGCTGCACCGTCTGGCTGTGGCGGATGACGGCATAGGCGGCATCAAGGATGGGCTGGCGGCTGCGATAATTGGTCTGCAAGTTGTATTCGTGGGCGGCGGGAAAGTCGCTGGTAAAGCGCGTGATGATGGTATGGTCGGCGTTGCGAAAGCCGTAGATTGCCTGCATACTGTCGCCCACCACAAACAGCGAGCGCGGCGCGACAGGGGCGTGGTGCAGCGGGCTTGCCAGCAGTGCCAGCACGCCATACTGGGCGGGGTCGGTGTCTTGATATTCGTCTACGAGGATGTGCTGCCACTGCTGCTGGTAGTGTTCGAGCACGTCGGGGTGCTCACTGAGCAGGCGGTGGGTCAGCATGATCAGGTCGTCGAAGTCGAGCGCGTTCGCCCGTTCGAGGCTACGCTGGTAGCGACGGTAGCATGCCGCCACAAAGGGCGCGAGCGGGTCGTCGGTGCGGCGTGCCAGCAGGCGCGGCGTGTGGAGGCGGCTTTTGGCACGCGAAATGAGGCGTAGCAGGTCGGGTGGCTCTAGCATGGCGGGGGGGCGTTCGGTCACGCCCTCAAGGGCGGCGGTGGCAAGTTGGAGTTGCTCGTCGGTCGCGTAAATCGAAAAGTCGGCGGTGTAGTTGCCCAACCGCCCGCCAATCTCGGCACGGAGGAGCCGCGCACAGACCGCGTGGAAGGTGCCCGTCGTCAGCCCACGGGTACGTTGCCCCGGCAGGTTGCCCACGCGGGCACGCAGTTCGGCGGCGGCTTTGTTGGTGAAGGTGAGCGCAAGCACGCGGCTGGCAGGTATCTGTAGCGCACTCAGCAGGTAGGCAATCCGGAGCGTCAGCACGCGCGTCTTGCCCGTGCCCGCCCCAGCTCGCACCAGCGTCGCGCCGAGCGGCGCAGTGACGGCGGCGCGTTGTTCGGCGTTCAAGCCGCGCACCAGTGCTGTGTCTGCCATATCGCTCACGCCTTGCGTCCTCCGGGCAGGCTAATACTGGATCAACGAGAAGATGGGGTATTGTTGCAACGTGTCGCGCCCGCCCAGAAAGGTCAGTTCGATGAGGAACGCGAGTTCTTCGACTACGCCGCCAACCTGCTCGACGAGTTGGCAGGCAGCCCGCATGGTGCCGCCAGTGGCAAGCAGGTCGTCTACGATGAGTACACGTGCCCCGGCGGTCAGGGAGTCGGTGTGGATTTCGAGCGTGTTGCTGCCATACTCGAGTTCGTAGCTGACTTGGTAGGTGGCGGTGGGGAGCTTGCCCGGTTTGCGGACGGGCACCAACCCCACGCCGAGCGCGTAGGCAAGCGGCGCACTGAAGATGAAGCCGCGCGACTCTACGCCGACGATGACATCAATGGGGCGCGTGCTGTAGCGTTCGCGCAGCAGGTCAATGCTGCGGCGGAATGCCGGACCGTCGCGCAGCAGGGTGGTAATGTCTTTGAACTGCACGCCGGGGACGGGGAAATCGGGAATGGTGCGAATGGTTGCGGCAAGGTCTTCGTGCGTCACAGGGGGTCTCCTCTCATATCCAGTGTTTGAGGCGGAAATAGAGATACATACCCAACCCAACCAGCAGCATGAACGCGAGCGATAGGAAGAGCGAGTACTCGCTGTTGGCAAAGGGGATCACGACGTTCATGCCCATGATGCTGGCGACGAGGGTCATGGGCATGAAGAAGAGCGAAATCAGGGTAAAGGTTCGCATCTCACGGTTGAGGCGGTAGGATGCAAGGCTGTTGAGGGTATCGTTTAGCCCTTCGACAATCTCTTTTTGTTCTTCGAGCATGTCCCACAGCTTGTTGAGCGCGTCGGTCAGGTCGCCGAAGTAGGCTTCTTCGTCCACGCGCAAGAATGCGCGGTCGCGCACTTCGAGCGAGCGCACGACGCTGAGGTTGGGCTTGATGATGCGGCGCATCCCGATGATGTCGCGCCGCACGATAGACATTTCTTCCACGACGCGCTGCTGAGCACTGCGGTCGAAGATGGCAAGCTCGATGCGTTCGAGGTGCTGGTCTATGCGGTGTACCATGGGGAAGCACGCGACAATCAGGGTCTCGATGATACGATAGAGCAGGTAGCCAGAGCCGCGCCCCATGAGGCGGCGGCGCAGTTCTTCGTCGTTGGCGTGCTGCACAAGGCGGTTCATCTGCTTGAGCGAGCCGTCGTGCAGGGTTATCACAAAGTTGCTGCCTGCGAAAATATCTACTTCGCTCGGCATCGAAACGCGGTCTTTCTTGTCGAAGACGGGCAGGTTGAGCACAAGAAAGACGTAGCCCACGTCGGGGTTGTCGTCAATCTTCGGGCGTTGCAGGTGCGAGAGTACGTCGTCAATGTGGAGCGGGTGGAAGGCATACGCCTCGCGCAGGTGGGCAACCTGCGCCGTCGAGGGGCGCGTAATGTCCACCCAGCGTACATTGTTGTGTTCAAACTGGTTCCACTCGGCGTGGGGCTGCGGCAGTTGCCGCCGCTCGCCGGGGTGCTTCCGCACGATCATGGGCTTACTCTCGCGGGTATGCTACCCGGTTGCCACACGGCGGGCGGGCAGCACGGCTTGTGCGCTACGACCATTATAGCAGGGATTATCGGGCGGGGGGGCGTGTGCGGTGGGGGCGCGGGGTGGGCGTGGCACAACGCCTATGACGGGCGGGGGGACACGTTGCGCGGTGTGCCCCCCGTCGCCCCTCACCGGTAGCCCCCCCAGCTTGACCGCTCGCCTGCCCGACCGTGGGGGGGTGGGGATGTGAACGAAGCGTGCCGTGCTAGGCAAGCGTGCCGTTGTTGGCGGCGAGCGGCGACGATGGCGCGGGCGTATCGAGGATGGCGGGTTGCTGGGTGCCGCGCCCCACGCCCCAATAGGTGATGCCGCGGCTTCGCATTTCTTCTGGGTCGTACACGTTGCGCCCATCAATCACGATGGGTTCTTTCATATACTGGATGATGCGATCCCAGTCAATCTGCTTGAACTCGTTCCATTCGGTGATGATGAGCAGGGCATCGGCATCTTTGGCGGCATCGTAGGCGGTGGCGCAGAAGGTGACGGTGGGCAGGTATTCGTCGGCACTTTCCATGGCAACGGGGTCGTAGGCTTTGACGTTGGCACCTGCCACTTGCAACGCATTGATAATGTCAATTGACGGGGCTTCGCGCATGTCGTCGGTGTTGGGCTTGAACGATAGTCCGAGCACGCCAATTGTCTTCCGTTCGAGTGGTCCGACTAGCTTGTGGACTTTATCAACGAAGCGTTGCCGCGCGTCGCGGTTGATGTCCATGACGGCTTGCAGCAGTTGCGGGTGGCAGCCGGCTTTCTCCGCCATGTGGTAGAGCGCAAGTACGTCTTTGGGGAAGCACGAGCCACCATAGCCAACACCCGCTTCGAGGAAGTAGGGACCGATACGCTTGTCGGCACCCATGCCCCGCGCAACCTCGCGCACGTCGGCACCGAGCCGCTCGCACATCTGGGCAATCTCGTTGATGAACGAGATGCGTGTGGCGAGGAAGGCATTCGAGGCATACTTGATCATTTCGGCGGTCCGCAGGTCGGTGATGATGATGCGCGAGTTGAGCGGCGCGTGCAACTCGGCGACTTGTTCAGCGGAGGCGCGGTTTTTGGCACCCAGCACGATGCGGTCGGGGTTGAAGAAGTCGGTGACGGCACTGCCCTCGCGCAGAAACTCAGGGTTCGAGACAATATCCACACTGAACTTGTCGTCGGTGTAGCTGGTGACGATCTTACTGACCACATCGCCTGTCCCGACCGGTACGGTGCTCTTGTCAATGATGATGATCGAGTTGGTGGCGTTTTCGCCGATGCCGTGGGCGGCTGCTTCGACGAAGCGCAGGTCTGCCGAGCCGTCTTCGCCCATGGGCGTACCGACGGTGATAAACACAAACCGCGCATCGCGTAGCCCGACGGTATAGTCGGTGGTGAAGAGGAGCCGCCCAGCGCGGATGTTGCGTTCCATCAGCTCTTCGAGTCCCGGCTCATAGATTGGTGAACGCCCTGCCTGCAACTGCTCGATCTTGGCGGTGTCAATATCAATACAGGTTACGCGGTTGCCGAGGTCTGCAAAGCAGACTCCTGTCACCAGCCCGACATAGCCGGTACCGATTACACAGATGTTCTTCACGTCAAGTCTCCTTTCAACGGAACGTCGTGCCACAGTGTCTTGATGCCTGTTTGTCGTGTACGGTGGTGGAAGGTCGAAGCCCCCCGCTTATTGCACCGTAGATTGTACCATACGCACCCTGTTGCTCAAACTGAGCGGCGACGTGCGGTGGGTGGGGTGCGCCGCAACAACAACCACCCCGTGCCGCCGGGGGCAGCAACGAGGTGGTGCAGGGGGCGACCATTTGGGGTGCTGAGAGCCACACGCGCTAGTTGTCGCTGGTGGCTAGGGCTTCGGCTTCGGCTACGGTTTCGGGGGCGGGCGCGTCGGCAGGGGCGACGGCAACGGCGTGTCCTGCGGGGGCGGGCGCGGTCGCGGTCGCGGTGCTGCTCTCGTCGCCGGACTCTTCATTGACGCGGCGCAACGACAGCCCCATGCGTTGCCGCTGGCGGTCGAGGCTGATAACCTTGGCGGTTACTGCTTGCCCCGCGTGCAGAATATCACGCGGCTGCACCTGCGGGTCGGCATCCAGTTCGCTGGCATGGATCAGCCCTTCCACGGCTTCTTCGACTTGCACGAATGCCCCGAATGGCGTGACGTTGGTGACTGGTCCGGTGATGAGTTGCCCCAGACTGTACCGCTGGTCTATGGTTTCCCATGGGTTGTCTTGCAACTGGCGCAGCGACAGCCCGATGCGCTCGCGGTCGCGGTCAATTTCGACGACCAGCACGCGCACTTCGTCGCCCACGGTCAGCACTTCGCGCGGGTGGTTGACGCGTTGCCACGATAGTTCACTGATGTGTGCCAGCCCGTCGGCACCGCCAAGGTCAATGAAGGCACCAAAGTTGGTCAGTTGGTTGACACGCCCGTTGAGGATGTCGCCCTCTTGCAATTCGGTGAGCAGGCGTTGCTTCTGGGCTTTGCGCCATTCTTGCGTTGCGCTCCGTTCGGAGAAGACGAGGCGGTTACGGTCGCGGTCTACCTCGATCACCTTGAGCGGGATTTCTTGGTTGATCATGCGTTGCAGGGCTTGCTGCCGTTCTTCGGCGGCGGTGCGCCCGTGCAACTGTGCGACCTGCGAGGCGGGCACGAAGCCGCGGATGCGCCCAAACTGTACCAGTAGCCCGCCCTTGTTGAAGCCGATGACTTTGCAGCGCGTAATGCCGCCTTCGGTCTGCATGCGGGCGGCTTCTTCCCAGTCACGCGCAACCTGCACCATGGTCAGTGACAAGATCAGGTCGCCTTCGCGGTTTTCCGGGTCTTGGACGTATACCTGAATCGTCTCGCCGGGGCGCAACCCACTCGTGACTTCTTCACCCATTTGCCGTGCGTCTTGCATGGGGATGACCCCCTCACGTTTGGTGCCGATAGACACCAGTACGCCGTGGTCTTCGACCTGCATTATCAGCCCTTCGCGCAGTTCGCCGCGCTGTGGGGTGGCATAGTCGTACTCATCGAGCAGAGTAGCCCAGTTGGCTTCATCCTCCATTACATCATCACGGTGATCTTCATCGGGGCGAATGGTCATGTCTTCTGCAACCTCCTGAGAAACAAGTTTTTTGCACATTTATAGCTACGCCTCTGACCAAAACGTCAGAAGCATACAGCGCAGAGAAAAGGTGCGGCAGCAGTGTTTAGCGTCAACCTGCGGTGCCGCGTGTTTGCCTATCCATCACTTGGAAGACGGCGTGCAATTGCTGTATGGTAGCATTGCAATAGCGCGTAGTATATAGCAGGCTAAAAAGATTGTCAAATATCGTACTCATTCGGCGGGAAGATTTTCCTACCCCGGAGGCGGGAAGGATGAGCAACCGAACAGGGGAGCGGCACGGGGGGAGTGGTGGCACTGCCCCCGTGGTGTGCAGTCGGCGGTGGGGGTCAGGCGCGGTTGTGTTCGCTCAACACCCGCCCCACAAATGCCCGCAGGCTCGCGAATAGGCGGGCGAAGGTGGCTTGCATGTCGTCTACGTTCTCGCTCAGGCGGTAGCGCATGTCGGGGGCGAGTGTATGTTCGAGCGGCAGCAGTAGCCACAGCGTCAGATAGATGATGATGCCGATGCCGTTGACGAGCGTCAACACGACAAACAGCAGGCGAACAACCACCGGGTCTAGCCCGACATAGCCGCCGATGCCAGCGGCGACCCCGCCAAAGATGCGGCGGCTCCGATTGCGGTATAGGTTCATCGCGCACGTCCTCTCGTTGTGTCTCTGGTTCGTTCAGTTGGTGCAGGTTGTCACCATTGCTGGTGGGTTATCTGCTGCTGAGACGCTGCGCCCCGCCACAGGGTTGCAGGGCTACACGATGATGCCTGCCGCTGCCAGTGCCGCCCGTGCCGCCTGCGCGACGGACGGGTCGTCAATGTCGGCAAGCGTGCGCTGGATGTCGGATAGTTGGGCACGCTGCGCGACCTGCTGCTCGAGTTCGCGGATGGTACCAGTCAGGTAGTCTTGCTTGCGCTGCGAGTAGTTGCCCGCGTTAATCTGGGCATACACGGTCACGAAGTGCTGCTGCACGTTGGGTTGCCCGCCGCCGTGGTACGTCTGCTGCTGGGCACTGGCACCCGCGCCAATGGCGATGCCGGCGCCGCTCACGTTGCCCGTGCGGACGCTGTTGTCGCGGTAGTCGTAGTTGATTTTGCCGCCGCTCATGTTGCCGACAGCTGGACCGTAGTTGTTGCCCTTGATGTCTACGTTGCCCGACGGACGGTTGACCATGTTGCCTACCTTGCCAATGTTGAACTGGTCGCCGTCAATGTTGGTGCTGTTGCCCACCGTCATGTTGCCCTGCACTTGGTACGCATCGCGCCCGGCAGACTGCTGCTGCTGTTGCTGCGACCCCTGCCACTGCTGTTGCAGTTGCGCGAAGGAGCGCTGGCTCTGCTGCGGGCTGACCTTCTCCACGCCATCGTCCGCGATGTCGCCGCCCAGTGTGCGCCCGTCGTCGCTTGCCTGTGCGCCCTGATAGAGTGCCACGGCAAACGCGCCCACCGCCTCGGTGACGGTGAACATTGGCTCTTGCGTGCCGCCGTACTGCTGGCGGGTGGCGGCGGGGATGGTGCGCTCAACGGTACTCTTCACCTCGTCGTGGACGAAGGTGTACAGGTCGAAGACACTGATATACCCGCGATTGGCGAAGAGGTCGTCGCCCTGCAAGCCGCGCAGCAGCACGTCGCCGAAGAGCGTGTGCTCGCCAGTGCCGATGAACGAGAACTGGGTGGGGCGGCACGCCGTGATAACGAAGCGACCGCTCCCTGTGCCGAGCAAGCCGAGTGCAACGGGGCGCGGCACCGCCTGCCCCAGCGTGACAGGTGCCGCCGCGTCGTTGTCGCTGCCGCCCAGCACGCCAATGTTGCCCGCGTGGCAGGCATTGAAGATGAGCAGCACACGCTCGGCTTGCACGTCTTTGAGGAGCGTTGCGAGTTCGCCCGCGCTGATGCCGGTGTCGGGCACGACGTTGCCGCGTTCGTTCAGGTGTGTGTCACTCCCCGTCAGGAAGTAGGTCTTGTCGTCGCTGGTATGCCCGTGCCCGCTATAGAAGATGAAGACGGTATCGCTGGGTTGGGTCTGTTGCAGCTTCCGTAGCCCGTCGCGGATGGCGGCGGTGGTAGCGGCGGTACCTGCTAGTACCTGCACCTGCGCGGCGGGGTAGCCGCAATACTGCGCGTCTTGCAACACGTTCGCGACGGCTTGCGCGTCGGCGGCGGTTTGGGGAACGCGCCAGTGGGAGACGTGGGCGTATTCGCTGACACCGATAATGAGGGCGTGCCCCTGCGTAAACTGTGCGGTCATCGGTACCTCCTCTAGCACATGGCTAGCGCACGGCTAGCACACGGCTTTGTCGAACGATCCAAACCTTCCAACGGCGGGTCAACGGCGGGTGGACTGCTTCCAGTATAGCAGCAATGTGCCCGTGATGCTACCGTATGCCGCCCGCGTTGTGGTGGGCGGCGGCTAGTCGGGCAGAGCAATGCCCGTCACGTAGAGCACATCGCGGCGGTACGGTACAAACCCCAGCTTGGCGGCGACACGCTGGCTGGCAGGGTTATCGGGGGCGGTCGTCCAAGTGGGGTGCCGCCCCTGC
>CAZNQP010000043.1:0-3137 GCA_964575355.1 uncultured Chloroflexaceae bacterium | reverse complement strand
TGCTGCCACAGTGCGCGGCACAGGGCGGCAGCGCACGCCGTGCTGTAGCCCCTGCCGCGCACGGCGGCGGCGGTTACAACCCCGATGTCGGCATAGCGGTTGCCGAGATAGAACGGGCACGCCACCGCCACCAGTTGGGCGGCGTGCCATACGCCCCACGCGCCCGCATTGCGTGCCAGACCGTCCGCGCCGCCCCACGTCTTGCTGATCCATTGTAGGTCGCTGGCGAGGGTGTGCAGGTGCGGGCGGTCGGCGGCGGCGAGGCGGCGCACTGTTGTGCCGGGAGGGGGCGGGGCATCAGGCGGCGGGGCGGCTTGCACGGCGATGATGCGTTGCCACGTCGTGACGGGTTGCAGGGCGGCACGCAGGACGGGCACCCACACGGGGGCAGCCTCGACGTAGCCGCGCACCAGCGGTGCGAGCGTGGCGGGCGGCACGGCGGCGGCATCGCCGAGCAGCCGCACATTGTCGGCAGTCTGGAGTACCACCACGCGCGGCGCGGGCATACGGTCAACGTAGCACGCCCCTACACCCGTCTGGCGGTAGTGCTCCCCGACGAGCGGTCCGGGGCGTTCGGGCGGTAGCCACGCCTGCATGATAGCGGCGGCGGCGGTGTCGCTCAGGCGGTGCATAGCCGAGCTAAGCGGGGGCGACTAGCCGTACCGTTCGGGCTTGAGCACGCCGATGTAGGGCAACTGGCGGTAGCGTTCGGCGAAGTCTAGCCCGTAGCCCACCACAAACTCGTTCGGGATGTCAAAGCCGATATATTCAACCGGCACGTCGGTACTGCGGCGTTCGGGCTTGCTGAGCAGTGAGCAGATACGCAGGCTTGCGGGGTTGCGCCGTTCGAGCATTTCGTGCAGGTAGGCAAGCGTTAGCCCACTATCAATGATGTCTTCGACAATCAGGACGTGCTTGCCGCCGATGTCGGCTTCAAGGTCTTTGAGCACGCGCACCACGCCGCTACTTTCGGTGCTGCTGCCATAGCTAGAGGTGGCGATGAAGTCCATGGCGACGGGCAAGAGCGGGTCGAGGGCACGCAGCAGGTCGGTCATAAAGAACACACTACCCTTGAGCACGCCCACCAGCAGCAGGTCGGGCGTGGTGCGGTAGTCGTCGCTGATTTGGGTGCCCAGTTCGTCAATGCGTGTCTGGATTTGGGTGGCGGTGAGCAGGATACGGTCAATGTCAGGATGCATAGGTTGTTCTCCTTTGCAAACGGATATGCAGCCGTTCGGGGGTGGCTGCGGTGGCTTGAAAACGGGCATCGGCACGCAAGCCCGCGACCCACAGCACGGTGGTGGGGGTGGCGAGCAAACACCAGAAGGCACGGACTTCGCGGGGGATACGTGCCTCGACGAAGAGGTCTTGTATCTTTTTGCTGCCGCTCTGAATGCGGATCATGTCGCCGGGGCGACGCACACGCAGCACGAGGTCGCCGTCCAGCAAGCTCCGGTCAAGTAACAGGTGCCAACGTCCGCCAGAGATGCGCGTGTCGCCGGGAAACACGGCGGCATCCCACGTAGAGGAGATGGGGGTGATGCCCGGTATATTCAACGGGATGACGGGTTCGGGCAAGAGCGGGAGGTCGGGCAGGGCTTCGATGGCAGAGGCGGGTACGTAGGTTGACGGGTTGTAGATCAGAATACCGCTATGCTGCACCTGCACGCCCAACCCGCTAAGGGTGGCACTGTTGCCCACGCCGCGCCGCACAATGTTGCGGACGGTCTCTAGCTCATCGAAGGAGGCTTCGCTACCGCCGAGTAGTTGCATCACGGCACGGCGTAGCGCGTAGCGTTGCAGCGACGGCGGCAGGGCGTGCCACGCGGCGTGGTTGAAATGCACCCCCCCGCGGCGTGCGCTGACGAGCGTGTGCCACTGCTGGTCGAGTTGCTGTTGCAGGGCATCGTAGTCGTCGTTGCTGATCTGGGCGTTGCGCCCCAGTGTGGCGACAATATTGGGGTTGTAGGTTTCGAGCAGGGGCAGGAGGTCTTGGCGCAGGCGGTTGCGCGTGTAGGCGGGGTTGTCGTTGCTGGTGTCGTGGCGCGGGTGCAGGTCGTGTTCGCGGCAATAGGCAAGCACCGTGTCGCGGCGGGTGGTCAGCAGGGGACGCACGAGGAGCGGACCGTGCTGGGCGGCGGGGCGGGCAAGGGTGTGGGGTGCCCACTCGTGCCACGGCACTGCCAGCCGCATACCGCGCAAGCCACCTGCGCCCGCGCCACGCAGCAGGTGCATCAAAACGGTTTCTGCCTGATCGTTGGCATGGTGCGCCGTCACGACTGCTGCCGCGCCGGTGGCGGTGGCAACCCGTGCGAGGAACGCATAGCGCACGGCGCGGGCGGCGGCTTGCTGGTTGAGCTTAGAGCGTTGGGCATAGGTACGCACATCGCGGTGCTCGATGGTAGCGGGGATGTTCCATGCGGCGGTGGTGTCGGCGACGAATTGCGCGTCGGCGGCACTTTCGGCACCGCGGATGCCGTGGTCGAGGTGCGCGACGTGCAGGGCAGGACCGCCGCTACGTTGCCACCGCCAGAGCATGTGGAGCAGGGCAAGTGAGTCGGGACCGCCAGAGACTGCGACAACGAGCAGGGTGTCGTGCGTAATATCGAGCACGCGCTGCAAAAGCTCACTAATCACGCGCAGTTGCGGGTCGTCTGGCATGGTAGCAGATGCCTTGCCAGCCGCAGGTATGCGGCAGACTATATCTCTTTGAGTAGACCGACACGGCGAGATGTGACAGGTGGGCTTGGCACGGGGGTGCGTGGTGCCGAGGGAGGGATTTGAACCCTCGACCTAACGATTATGAGTCGTTCGCTCTAACCCCTGAGCTACCCCGGCATTTCTAACAGCGTTACGATAGCATGGTGATGGGGCTGTGTCAAGCGCAACATGGCGGTGGGTGCAGTGCGTGCGCGTGCGCTGTTTGTGTGGTGGGTACGCTGCGGCTGGCATCTGTGTGGGCGGGGCGGGGGTTGGCGGCGATTGCCTTCATTTTGCCGCGAACATGCCTATTGACAAACCGCAGACCGGGTGCTATGATGTTGAAGTTGCTGAAAACGACCTACTACAACGACACGGCAACTGCACCTTAACAACCGCATACCAGACGAGAACAAGAGGCAATCGGCGAGGTGGTA
>CAZNQP010000042.1:0-27867 GCA_964575355.1 uncultured Chloroflexaceae bacterium | reverse complement strand
TATAGCACGGCTTTGCCGCACAGGTTATGGGTTTCATTCTTGTGTATGCTGGGGTTTTCTGCGGTTTTTGCTGCATTATATGGTACAATACAAACAATGGAGCGGTAAAATAATAGGTCATAAAACCTGTGTTTCCTTTGCACATTGTATGCACAACCATTGTCTACGCTTGTTTGGAATAGTACCAATATTTCTGTGATACAATAGGTGCGGTTTTTCAGGCGGTACAGTCACAAACTGTTACAGATTGTTGATACAATAACCGGTTATGCCGATAAACCTGTAGCATCCAATAGTCTATAGCTCAACAAGTTATGGTTTTTCCGTGGCGTACATCGAGTGCCCCATATGATCACGAGGGGGATTTCATGACACGCTCACACATTGGAATGGGCGACCTCGTCGCCACCGCCGCCGTACAACTTCGACCCGCTGCCGCCGATCCGCAGTGACCGTCTGTTGTGGGACTTGCGCGTCGAACGGCAGGGGTTGAAAGCCGGAAGTCGTCCACGAGTAGGCTACGCCCGTAGCCATTCGCTGTGGCACGGGCTATGGCTGACACGCAACCAGCTCGTAGCCCGTGCGTGAGAGCACACGAGGTATGACATATGTATAGCTACAGCCACACACGTACCCTGAGCACCACCGCTCATCAGCGGTTGCTGGTGGTCAGTGCCGCCGCCACGTCACTGCATCTGTTTATCGGCAGCAGCGTCATCCTCCATATGGTGGCGGGCATTCTGGTTGCTGCTTGTGCGGTGCTCGCGCTGTTCCAGCCCGACACCGACACACTGGTGCGCCGCCCGCCGTTGCTGGCGATGGCACTGCTCATTCTGCATGTTGGGTTGGGCTTCGGGGCGGCGTGGCTCGCGCTCCCAGTGCTGGGCACGCTGGCAAACGCTAGCCTCGCAGCCCTGATCATTGGAGCGCTGGTGGTGCCCGCCGTCGCGCTTGGGGTGCCCGACGAACGGAGCCGTCGGCAGATAGGTGGGCGCACTGCAAAGCAAGCCCGCCGCTACGATGTACTGGTGTGGGTGGCACTGGGTGCCGCGTGGCTGTGGCTGGCGTTGGGGGCATTGGTAGCAAATGGGGTACCGGTTGCGCCAGCCGTGCTGCCCGCCGCCAACGCGTTGCTTTCGGCGGTGCTGACGGTAACGGTGTGGCTGACGTGGCGCACCCGCCCGCACGACCGTGCGATGGTCTACAGTGCCGCGACTGCCGCCGGGTTGTCGCTGGCACAGAGCATTACCCTTGTGACGGCAAGCCTGTTTGCCTTGCCGATGCTGCCTGTGAACTGGGGGCTACCACTCTCGATTGCGCTGTGGCTCGCGTTGGTGGTACTGGTGGTACTTACACTACGCCGCCCCGTGCCTGTCGCCGCACCCAAAACAGGCGCGACCACAAGCGAGCCATCACTACTGGCAGACTATATTAGCCTGACCAAGCCCAAGGTTATTTCGCTGCTGCTCGTTACGACGCTTGGTGGAATGTTCATTACGGGGGCAGGGTTGCCCTCGCTGGCACTGGTTTTTTGGACACTGCTGGGCGGCTATCTGGCTGCTGGGGGTGCAGGGGCAATCAACTGTGCGGTCGAGAAAGATGTGGATGTGAACATGGGGCGCACTGCCCGCCGCCCCGTACCGAGCGGGCGCATTCCACCGTTGCACGCGCTAGTGTTCGGGCTGATGCTGAGTGGGCTGTCGGTGGTGGTGCTGTACACGTTTACAACCCCGCTCGCCACGCTCTTATCCACCATCGGCATTGTGTACTATGCGCTGTTCTATACGCGCATGCTCAAGCGGCACACGTGGCAAAACATTGTTATTGGGGGCGGTGCTGGGTCTATCCCGCCGTTGGTAGGTTGGGCGGCTGTGACTGGCACGCTGACGCTGCCTGCCGTGCTGCTCTTCCTGATCATCTTTTACTGGACTCCGCCGCACTTCTGGGCACTGGCACTGGTCAAAGAGAAGGACTATGCCCGCGCTGGGGTGCCCATGCTGCCCGTGGTGGCGGGTGTCGCGGAAACGCGCTGGCAAATCTGGTTGTATTCGTGGCTGATGGTCGCGTTGACGTTGCTGCTTGTGCCCCTCCAAGCTATGGGATGGGTCTATCTGTTGCTTGCCACCGTGCTCAACGGCTACTTTCTGTACTATGCGTGGCGGGTGTGGCGGGTCGGCGATCAGCCGGCGATCTGGGGGCTGTACAAATATTCATTGCTCTACCTTGCGCTCCTGTTTGTTGCAATGGCGGTAGACCGGTTGTTACTGGTATGACGACACAACTGGGGCGGATAGAGCTGTGACTGAACGACAGCAAACAACATTCGGCTTGGCATTGCACTGCTGGGCGTTGCCGTGTTGATGTTTTTCGTGATGGTGTTGTGGGCGTATCAATATATGCATACGCAACTGCCCACGTAAGAACCGTGTAGGTGCTATCTGCTACGTGAGTGAGACGAAGGGGGAGATGAAATGCAACACGAAGACCAGACCCACGCAGTAGTGCATGACCTGCTGCATCTGCCCGATCCAAGTATCTGCCCCATCGTGATCGCGCTTGCGATTAGTGCGCTGTTGCTCGGCGTTGCGGTCAATCATTGAGGCACTTGCCTTGCCAATGCCACACCGCGTGCATCGCTCGTCGTTGCCTGCGATTATCTCCCGGTGACGTTTCCTCGTTTCGTTCCCTTCCCAAGCAGGCTTGTCGCCGCCGTGGCACGACGTGCGCCAAGAGCACGCGGCGTTGCGCGGGAAAATGGTGGTAAAATACAGAGAGATATTAGCCACGCAGCGTCGCGTCACAAGCGATAGGATATTCCATGAAACCCAAGAATCGCAAAGACATAGAGCGGCTCCTGAGCAAAGCCGTACCACTTGATCTGTCTGGTCAACAGTTGATCAAAGCAGACCTGTCGCGGCTTGAGATGCCCGGTAGCAACCTAAGTCAAGCGACCCTTCAAGAGTGTTACCTGCTCTATAGCGACCTGAGTGGCGCGAATCTGACAAACACCAACCTGTCGGGTGCCAACCTGACCGGGGTCAACCTCAGCGATGCAACCCTGCGCTGGGCTGATCTGTCGCTGGCGTTGCTCTACCGTGCCAATCTTACCAGCGCAGACTTGCGGGGGGCGGTACTTCGGAGCGCGACGCTCGATCAGGCAAAACTTAACGGTGCTACCCTCAACGATGCCGACATTACGCAGGCAGACCTGCACGAAGCCGATCTGTCGGATGCGGTGCTCACCGATGCCCGCATGAACCAGACTGATGC
The DNA here is from genome assembly GCA_964575355.1 of uncultured Chloroflexaceae bacterium. Classification (GTDB taxonomy): domain Bacteria; phylum Chloroflexota; class Chloroflexia; order Chloroflexales; family Chloroflexaceae; genus CAZNQP01. The sequence goes on along the minus strand of CAZNQP010000042.1, from coordinate 24,597 downwards.
GAACGAAGCCAACTTTCAGGGCGCAGACCTGCGCGGCGTAGACTTCGAGCGGGCACGCCTGTTCCGTGCCGACTTGAGCAACACTATCGCTAGCTACGCCAGCTTCGAGCAAGCCGACCTGCGCGGTGCGATCCTTGCCGATGCTGATATGCAGGGCGCAGACCTGCGCGGTGCAGACCTGCGCGACGCGGATTTGTTCCAAGCCGACCTGCGCGGTGCCAGCTACAATGCCCAGACGCGCTGGAGTGACGGGCTTGATCTGGTCAACATGGGCTTGATCTTTATGCAAGAGACGCACCCCTCTACGGCACTCACCTCGATCTGGTCGGGCAAGCCGCACCCACTGGGCGCAACATGGGACGGCGAGGGCGTGAACTTTGCCCTGTTTGCCGAACGGGCTGCCCGTATTGACCTATGCCTCTTCAACTCGCCCCACGACGAGCACCCGTCAGTCCGTATCACGATGCCGGAGCAGACCGACAATGTATGGCACGTCTACCTCCCCAACCTCAAGCCGGGGCAGGTGTATGCCTATCGCGTCTATGGTCCGTACAACCCGGCGCAGGGCTTGCGCTTCAACCCCAACAAACTCTTGATTGACCCCTATGCCCGTGCCGTGACGGGTACCATTCGTTGGGATGATCGTATCTTCGGTTACAAGATCGGGCACCCCGACGGCGACTTGTCGTTCGATGAGCGCGATAGCGGACCCTACATGCCGCGTGCGGTTGTCGTGGACGAGTCGTTTCCGTGGGGGAATGACCGCCACCCCGAAACGCCGCTGCACGACTCGGTGATCTACGAAATGCACGTCAAGGGCTTCACGCAACTGCACCCCGACGTGCCAGAGCACTTGCGCGGCACCTATGCTGGGCTTGCCACCCCCGCCGTGATTGACTACTTGAAGGGACTGGGGGTAACGGGAATTGAGCTAATGCCTGTTCACCACCACGTAGATGACCACTTTCTGGCACAGCGCGGGCTGACCAACTACTGGGGCTACAACACGCTCTCGTTCTTCGCCCCCGACACGCGCTACGGGCAGAGCGGTGGGCAGGTTGGCGATGTCGTGCGCGAGTTCAAGTCTATGGTCAAGGCAATGCACGCCGCCGGGATCGAGGTTATTCTTGACGTGGTGTACAACCATACCGCCGAGGGCAACCACTTGGGTCCTACGCTGTCGTGGCGCGGCATTGACAATGCCGCCTACTACCGCTTGGTGCCGGGTGACCCGCGTTACCATATGGACTATACCGGTACTGGCAACTCGCTCAATATGCTGCACCCACGTACCCTGCAACTCATCACCGATAGCCTGCGCTACTGGGTGACGGAAATGCATGTGGATGGCTTCCGCTTCGACCTCGCGGCGACGCTCGCACGCGGGTTGCACGACACGGATCGCCTGTCTGCCTTCTTCGACATCATCCACCAAGACCCGGTCATCTCGCGCGTCAAGCTGATTGCCGAGCCGTGGGATGTGGGACCGGGCGGCTATCAGGTTGGCAACTTCCCGATCCTGTGGTCCGAGTGGAACGGCAAGTACCGCGACACCGTGCGCCGCTTCTGGAAGGGGGACGAGTCGCAGGTGGGCGAGCTTGCCTATCGGCTGGCTGGCTCAAGCGACCTGTACCAGCATAACGGGCGGCGACCCTATGCGAGTATCAACTTTGTGACAGCGCACGATGGCTTCACCATGCGCGACCTTGTGAGCTATAACGACAAGCACAATGAGGCGAATGGCGAAGACAACCACGACGGTGAGTCTCATAACAATAGCTGGAACTGTGGCGCGGAGGGTCCGACGGACAACCCAGAGGTGAATGAGCTGCGGGCACGCCAGATGCGTAACCTGATGTCTACGCTCCTGTTGTCGCAAGGTGTCCCGATGATTCTTGCCGGGGATGAGATTGGTCGCACCCAGCATGGCAACAACAACGCCTACTGTCAGGATAACGAAATTAGCTGGGTGAACTGGCACCTTGACGAGGAAGCCCGCGACATGCTCGCCTTCACGCGCCGCCTGATCCGGATACGGCGTGAGCACCCGGTGTTGCGCCGACGGCGGTTCTTTCAAGGGCGGCGTATCTACGGGCGCGACATCCGCGACATTGTTTGGCTACGCCCCGATGGGGATGAGATGAGCGCAGAGGAGTGGAGCGACGGCTTTGTGCGGTGCCTTGGCATGCTGCTGAATGGGCAGGCAATGAACGAGTGGGACCGCTATGGCAACCGCGTGCGCGACGACGTGTTGCTGGTGCTGCTCAATGCCTACCACGAGACTATCGAGTTTCTGCTGCCGCCCACAGACACGGGCGACGAAAAGCCGTGGTTGCTGCTGCTAGATACCACAACTCCCGATGATGACTACAATACGGTAGCCCCGTTCCCGTGTGGGCACGCCTATGCATTGCAGGGGCGGTCGCTGGTGTTGCTCTCCCAGACCCACAATGCGGATACGTCCGACTTTTAACGGTGCGTTGACGCTGCTGCTGCACGAGGACAATGGCTGACCTGCAAACAACCTGCCCCCGCTGTGGTACCCCCAACCGTGACCAACGTCGCTTCTGTGCGTCGTGTGGGCAGCACCTTGCAGGCGGGGGGGCTGGCGGGCGCGGCTCGCTCCCCAACGAGTTTCAGCAACAAGGGTCGCCGTATGACCCCGCGCCTACGCCTGCTCCCCGTCGCGCCGCGCCCCGCGCACGGCGGCGCACGGCTACGAACTGGCGGTTGGTGCGTCTCGTGGCAACCCTGTTCGTGCTGGTGGTACTGGTGGTGGCAGGGGTAGCGATTAGCACTCAGGTGCAGCATACGCTGGCACAGTACCAGACCGCAGGTGCTACCGCGCAGGCAGTCACTGCGACACGCTATGCACAGGGTGCCACGGCGACTACTGCTGCGGGGGCTATTTCGACACGCATTGCCAGCTTCGAGGCGATCACCAGTACGGCGATGACCCAGCGCACGGTTGCCGCCGCCACACGCACGAGCAATGCGCTCGCTTCCACGGCGTATGCTGACAGCATTGCACAGATGCCAACCGCAACCCTGCCGCCAACCGATGTACCCGAACCGAGTAGCACGCCACTCCCGACGCTCACGCCGTTGCCACTGCCCACGCTACGCCCCTTGCCCACGCTGCCGCCGTTGCCGCCCCTCGTACCGCTCCCGACTGTGCCTGTGGGGGCTGCCGCCGATACGGTGCCGGTTGTGCCTACGCCGCCCGGCGATTCTGCTCTGCTTGTGCTGGTTCAGCTCCCGCCGCACCCCGACACACAGCCTGCACCGAATGATGACGTCTTCGTCGAGTCTACCAATACGCAGGTGCGTACCCTCAGTAGACCGGGCGAGTATATCGAGGCACAGGTCTTTGTGATGTCGCCCAGCGTGACGTTCGATGACTTGCTACAGCACTACGATGACTTTCTTGCGCGGCGCAACTGGTCGCCGCCGCAGCGCAACCGTGAGGCACAGGCAGACCCGACGCGCCACCCCGCAGTTGCGTGGTTTCGGGGCAACCAGACGGTCACGCTGGTTTTCGTCCGCAACGATAACGTCGCCGCTAGCACCAACGGTGGCGGCTACCTCGTGCTGCAAGTCAGGACGAGCCAGCCATAGAGTGGGCTAGCCGTAGGGTGGGCTAGGCGACCCGGAAGAGGTCTGCCCGCCCTGCCGCCGCTAGCGTTGCCACGACATCCACCACGTATGGTCCGCTTGCGGCTACCTGTACTGCCACTTGATCGCCGGGGGTGACAGTCACTTCGCGTTCCCCGTCTAGTGCGATCATGGCGGGCGCATATTCGAGCGCGACCGGTTGCCCGGCAACGAGCGGTTGTGTGTCGAGCACGGGCACCGCGCGGATGATGCCGGGGGCTATCGGTGCCATGATCGGTGTGCCCCCCGCCCCGATGCGTATCAGCACGCCGTGGTGTTCGTCTACGTCGGGCAATGCCGCCGCCACCGCTGCTAGCCCGATCACGCCGCGCCGCACACTGCTCAAGGCGATGCACTGCACGCGCTCCATATCCCAGATGGCGCGTGCGCCCACGAACAGGTCGGCATACACCGCCGCGTCAATCAGGGCACTGTCTACGATCTCACCATTGCGGATAATCTCTAGTTGGGGGGTGCGCTGGATAGCAGGTACCCCGTGTACCTGCCCACTGGCGACTAACCCGGCAGCAATGCCTGCTAGTGTGCCTTCGATCATCGTTGGAAAGACGTTGTTGGTGCCCGTCGAGATAGCGACAAGCGGTACATCGCTACTCTGCTTGCTAACGGCGCGGTTGGTACCGTCGCCGCCCAGCGTGACGATGCAGCGCGCGCCGGCGGCTACCATCAGGGCGGCTGCCTGTGTCGAGTCAGTCTGTTTGAAGCGCGGTTGCATTGCCACTGCGTCGAAGCTACACGACAGGTTGCCAAGGCGACGTGCCGCGCGTTCGCCGATGGTGTATGAGTCGGGCATGTACAGTACCCGTTCGACTCCTATTGCCTGCAAGCCGAGCAGTACGCGGCGCACGACGTTGACCTTCTCCTCATTGTCGAAGACTGAGCCGTGCGCGATGAGGCGGCGAATGTCCTTCCCTGATGCCGGATTTGCAATGATACCCACAGTCGTCATAGCTGCTCCCGGCACCATGCGGCAATACGCGCCATGACCTGCTGAAAGGTAGGATGATCGGGCATCACCCAGTCGAAGTGCCCCATGCCCGGTACTACGTCAAGCGTGCTGTGGGGCACGGCAGCGTGTAGGACGCGTGCCTCCTCAACGGGTACGAGGCGGTCATCGTCGCCGTGGATAATGAGCAGGGGACGGGTGCCCAGCCCGCCCGCCAGTTGTTGCGGGCTGAAAGCAAGCAGGGCGGCGGCAGAGTCGAGGCTCAGTTCGACGCGCATCTGGGGGAAGTTTTCGTAGACCTGTGCGAGGAATTGCGCCGAGTCTGGGTCGGGCAGCATAATTTCGAGTGCGTCCACGGCGGTGCCGCGCCCCGTCAGGGTGCGTGTGATGTGGTTCTGCTCGATCTGGCGCGTGAACTCCACCCATTCGCTGTGGCGGCGCAGGCTCCGGAGCCAGCGGCGACCGTCGGCGGGGCTTTCGATGGCGACTGCTGCCCGTACCCGTGGGTCGGTGGCGGTGGCGGCTACCGCGTTGGCACCGCCAAGGCTCAAGCCCACGATACTGATCCGCTGTGGGTCTACTTCGGGCTGCTGCTGCAAGAAGGTGACGGCGGCTTGCACGTCGGCGACTTGCTCGTGTGGGTACAGTCGCCCACGCATGCCCTCACTTTCGCCGAAGCCGCGATAATCGAAGATTACGCCTACGAAGCCCTCGCGTTGCATAGCGCGTGCCATCTCCGACACCACCATCTCTTTCAGGTAGGTATAGCCCACACAGAAGACGATACCGGGGCGGCGTTCGGCAGGCTGAATGTCCTGCGGAATGTAGATCATTGCGGCGATGCGCGACACGTCGCTGTAAAAGCCAACGCGCCGCACCGCTCCGGCACGCTCGCCGTTGTGGGTGGCAGGCGGCATTGTGGGGGCTGCCTGTCCGTTGCTGGGTGCGACGATGGGCGGCTTCTTCGCAGGAGCGTGCGCGGCGGCACGGCGCACGTCGTCCGCGACAATCATGCCGCGTGGTCCGCTCCCCTGCACGGTGGCAAGGTCTACGCCTAGTTCGCGGGCAATGCGGCGGGCAACGGGCGCGGCACGCACAGCACCCCCGCGCTGGGCGGGTGCCGCCGGAGCCGTAGCGGTGGGTGCATTGCCGTTGCCGGTGCTGCTGGGTGCGCTACCGGGTGCGGGTACGTCGTTTTCTGTCGCCTGATCGGGATCGAGATCGGGATCGAGATCGGGTGCGTGAGGTGTGGCGGGGCTACCGTGCAGGTCGGCAGGGTCGAAGGTTTCGTCGGGGGCGGTGATGTAAGCGAGAACCGACTGGATGGGGGCAGTGTGCCCTTCGCTCACCAGCACGGCGGCGAGGGTGCCGCTGGCGGGTGCCTCGATGACGTTGGTTATCTTCTCCGACTCGATCTCGGCAATCTCCTCGCCCTCATTGACGGGATCGCCGGGTTCCTTGAACCAACGGCTCACCTTGCCTTCTTGCATCGCCATGCCCCACTTTGGCATGATAATTCTGGTCGGCATAGACCACCTCTCCTGTGCTTCACTGAACATGCGTTACCGATTTAATTGTTCGCTTCTTCACAACAGCGACCCACCAACCGTGACAGGTTCAGAGCGGGAGCGACTGTGCTGCCCGGTTGCACGGTCTGGTCAGTCGTGTGTGTTGCCTCTGTTGATCCCCATTTAGTGGGTTTTGTGCTCAAGATCGAGCATACCACGAAAAACAACAGTTGACAAATAGGGAATTACCTAGATATAATATATACTAATTCCTATATTTCCTAGGAATATATTGCTGGATACCTCAAGAGAATTAAGCGGGTGATGATGCCTGCTTGTCACTCCGTACCAGCAGACATCCAGCAAACGACCAGAGTAGGTAGTATGCAAGGAGAGTACAGTATGGAACTGTCACGAGACGAACTCTTACACCTCTACGAGCGTATGCGGCTCATCCGCGAGTTCGAAACCCGCCTGCATCAAGACTTCGCAGCAGGCAAAATCCCCGGTTTTGTCCATCTCTATGCCGGTGAAGAAGCAATTGCGGTAGGCATTTGTTCTCAGTTGCGCGACAATGACTTCATCACCAGTACCCACCGTGGGCACGGGCACTGCATTGCCAAGGGCGTGGACATCAACGCAATGATGGCGGAAATCTATGGTAAGGCAACTGGTGCGTGCAAAGGCAAAGGCGGCAGTATGCACATCGCTGACGTATCGAAGGGGATGCTCGGCGCAAATGGCATTGTCGGCGGCGGTCCGCCGCTTGCGGCGGGGGCTGCCCTGACCGCCAAAGTTAAGGGTACCGATCAGGTTAGTGTGTGCTTCTTCGGCGATGGGGCATCGAATCAGGGTACCTTTCACGAAGCCCTGAACCTCGCGTCAATCTGGAACTTGCCCGTGCTCTTTGTGGCGGAAAATAACGGCTATGCCGAAACGACCTCGACTGAATACTCGATGGGTGGGCGCGACATCGCCGACCGGGCACACGCCTATGGCATGCCGGGGGTAGTCGTGGACGGGCAGGACGTGTTCGCCGTCTACGAAGCCGCCAGCGAAGCCCTGCGACGGGCGAAGGCGGGCGAGGGTCCGACGTTGCTAGAATGCAAGACGTACCGTTACTTTGGGCACTTTGAGGGTGACGGCATCACCTACCGTAGCCGCGAAGAAGAACAACTAGCGAAAGACCGCGACTGCCTGTTGCGCTTCCGGGCAGCCGTGACGGAACGTGGACTCCTGACCGAGGCTGATTTCGATGCGGTTGATGCACGTGTTCAGGCAGCAATTGCCGAAGCCGTCGCCTTTGCCGACCGTAGCCCCATGCCCGATGTTGCGGAGGTTTTTACCGATGTCTACGTGAGCTACCCGACACATATGCAGTTTTATCAGGGTGTATTGTAGGTGTATTGGAGAGGAGTACAGCGACTATGACAGAACGAATGCTTTCCTATCAGGATGCGATAAACGAAGCCCTACGGCTGGAAATGGAACGCGACCCGAATGTCATTATGATGGGTGAGGACATCGCGGGGGGCGCACAGCACCACGGCGCAAACGACGAAATGACCGACGCATGGGGCGGTGTGTTTGGTGTGACGAAGGGGTTGGTCGGCACCTTCGGACCGGAGCGCGTGCGCGACACGCCCATCTCCGAGTCGGGCTTCATTGGGGCGGGCGTGGGTGCCGCCGCCACTGGGTTGCGTCCGGTCGTCGAATTGATGTTTATTAGCTTTGTGGGCGTGACTCTCGACCAAATTGTGAACCAAGCTGCCAAGATGCGCTACATGTTTGGCGGCAAGGCTTCTATCCCGCTCGTCATCCGCACGACGATTGGCGCAGGCTTCCGTGCTGCTGCCCAGCATTCGGACGCGATCTATTCGACGTTCGTTCACTTCCCCGGTCTGAAGGTCGTGGCACCAGCGACCCCTGCCGATGCGAAGGGCTTGCTGACCGCAGCCATCCGCGACGACGACCCGGTCATTTTCGTTGAGAACAAACTGTTGTATGCCACGCGCGGACCGGTGCCCGAAGGTGAGTATGTTGTGCCAATCGGGGAAGCGCGGGTTGCCCGTGAAGGTAGCGACGTGACACTGGTGGCGATTTCGCGCATGGTTCACTTCGCCGAGAATGCCGCCGATCAGCTTGCCAATGACGGCATCAGTGCCGAGGTGGTTGACCTGCGTTCGCTCTCGCCGCTTGACGAAAACACCGTGCTTGAGTCGGTTCGCAAGACGGGGCGGCTGGTCATCATAGACGAGGACACCCCGCGCTGTAGCGTGGCATCCGACATTGCGGCACTGGCAGCGTCGCAGGCACTCGAATACCTGAACGCCCCCGTGCGGATGATCACCGCGCCGCACACGCCGGTGCCCTTCAGCCCGGCACTGGAGGATGCCTACCTGCCGTCGCCGGAGAAAATTGTCAACGTGACGCGCTCGCTCATGGCGGCTGAAACAATGGTCTAGGGGGTGTTGCCGGTTGCCCACCCGCCCACCACACACCAGCGAGGGCAAATGATCGCGTTGACGGAACACTGGAGCTGTGCTATGGTATGAGGAATATGTGCTGCTCGCAAGCAGTGCCAATATTGCTAGGGGAGCCAGATAAGGCTGGCTGAGATTGTGACCCGCGCGATGTCACTGACCCTTCGAACCTGACCCGGATTATACCGGCGTAGGGAAGCCTGCACAGCCGTGCCTGTGCCATCCTTCCCTATGCGAAGGATGGCTTTTTTGTTGTGCCTACGGGTTCCGGGTACACCGGGCGGGCGAGGTGGCGGTACGCACAGTACCCCGCGCTCGTGCCCAAGGGACGAGCAAGATTGAGAGTAAGATTGAGAGTAACATATGACGATTGATACGGTTATTGTGGCTGGTGCCCCAGATACGCAACTGACCCCGTTCCTCCCACGTTTGCAACGTGCCCAACTGATGATTGCCGCCGACAGTGGCGCGAACGCCCTCCGCAAAGTCAAGGTGGTGCCGCACTGTGTTGTGGGCGACTTCGACTCGCTGCACGCAGTCACCCGCCGCTGGCTGAAGAAAGCCGATCCGCCTGTCGAGATGCACCACCTACCCCAGCAGAAGGACGAAACCGACCTCGAAGCCGCCCTATTGCTGGCAGTGGCACGGGGTGCCGACCCGATTGATATTATCGGGGCGATTGGTGGCAGACTAGACCACACGCTTGCCAACATCACGATGCTGCTGATGGAAGAGCTACGCGGGCGGTGCGTGCGCCTGCTCGGTGTGACGCAAGAGGTGCGTGTGGTGCGCGGTGGTGAGCACTACACGTTGCACGGGCAACCCCACGATACGGTGTCGTTGTTGCCGTTGCCGCCTGCGGCGCATGGGATCACGCTGGAGGGATTTTACTACCCGTTACACGATGCGACCCTGTACGCCAGCCACGCACGCGGGGTCTCGAACATACTAACGCAGCCGACAGGACACATCCGCGTGGGCGAGGGGAGCTTGCTGGTCATGCATTACTTTGATCAGGGGTCACACCAGTGGCGACAGTATCAGCACGAGAGGGGCAATGCCGCCGATGAGCCAGCACCCAGCCTCTGAGTCGTCGCCATCGCGCACGGTGCCGTTGCCGCCAAGCGGGTTGTTGTGGCTACGTATGCGCCACGCCGCAACAGTGGTGTTGCCGCCTGCATTGGTGCTGGGTGGGCTGGTGCTGCTGTGGGAGATCGTTGTACGTTGGCTTGCCGTACCCGACTGGTTGCTGCCGCCGCCGTCGCAGGTGCTGACAACGCTCTTCACAAGCGTGCCTGTGTTGCAAGGGCACGTCACCACCACGCTCGCCGAAGCCCTCACCGGACTGACTGTGGGCTTCGGCGTGGGCGTAAGCCTTGCCCTCCTGCTCGATGCGTCGCCGTTGTTACGGCGCACACTCTACCCGTTGCTGGTTGCCTCGCAGACGATCCCCATTGTCGCCATTGCGCCGCTCCTCGTGATCGGTCTCGGCTTCGGGCTGTTGCCCAAGATCATCGTGGTGGCACTGATTACCTTTTTCCCGCTGGTCGTCAGCACTGCCGATGGCTTGCAGAGTGCCGACCGTGACATGGTGCGGCTCGTGCGGGCGATGGGCGCGGGCTACTGGCGGGCACTATGGCTGGTACGTGCGCCCGCCGCGCTCCCGTCGCTCCTGAGCGGGCTAAAGATTGCCGTGACCTACAGCGTGATCGGGGCAGTCATCGCCGAATGGATCGGCGCGAGTAGCGGGCTGGGCGTGTACATATCGCGTTCGTTGCGGGCGTTCCGCACCGATCAGGTTTTCGTTGGGGCATTGGTTGCTTCGCTGATAACCATTGCCCTTTTTTTGCTGGTGTTAGGCGTAGAACGCTGGCTGACACGCTGGCGCAGGAGTGACGAACTATGAAACGATGGATAGGTTGCTTGACGATGGTAGTCGTGCTGGCGGCGTGTGGTGGCGCACCCTCGGCTGCCGCGCCCGATAGCCCCGCTACGGCGGGGGATGACGCGACCCCGATGGCGGTGCAGTTTGGGCTGGACTGGACACCCAACACCAACCACACTGGGTTGTATGTCGCGCAGCACGAAGGCTACTATGCCGATGAGCAACTGGAGGTTGAGATGGTGCAGGCGTGGGAGTCGGGCAGCGTCGAGCAACTTGTGGCGGCGGGGCAACTCGACTTCGGCATCTCCTATCAAGAGGGGGTGACGCAGGCACGCGCTGAGGGCGTGCCTGTTGTGTCAGTGGCGGCGATCATCCAGCACAACACGAGCGGCTTCCTCAGCCGCGCCGACGCGGGGATTACCGCGCCCGCCGATTTCGCGGGCAAGAAGTATGGCGCGTTCGGCTCTCCCACCGAGGCGGCGGTCATTCGCGGCTTGATGGAATGTGTAGGGGCAGATTTCGAGCGCGTCGAGTTTGTCGAGATTGGCACGACTGACTTCTTCACTGCCAGCGAACGCGGCGACGTAGACTTCGTATGGGTGTTTGCCGGCTGGACAGGCATTGAGGCAGACATCCGCGATGTTCCCGTCAATATGGTGATGGTGAACGACGTGCCCGACTGCGTGCCCGACTACTACACCCCGGTGATCATCGCCAGCGAAGACACGATAGCCAACGAGCCGGAAAAGGTGCGCCGCTTCCTTGCCGCCACCAGCGCGGGCTATCAGTACGCCATGGAGAACCCGGAGCAGGCGGCGACGATCCTGCTGGATGCCGCCCCCGAACTGGATGCTGACCTTGTGCAGCAGAGCCAGCAGTACCTCGCCGCCCAGTATCAGGCAGATGCCCCGCGCTGGGGCGAGCAGACCACCGAGCGTTGGCAGACCTATGCCGCGTGGATGAGTGAGCGCGACCTTGTGCCCGAAATGATCGAGCCGGAGGCGGCGTTCACCAACGAGTTTCTGCCCGCCGCCGATTAGCGTCGAGAGGGCTACGGGAGGGCAGGGGTATGGCTGCGAGAGGGCTAGCGAGTTGGTCAGCGATACAGCTCGCACCGCTAGACGAGATAGGATGAGAACGAGAGGACGAGAGACGATGCGGAAAAGTGTACGCAACGAGAGGAGCACAAACAATGATGTTTGACATAACGGTAGCACTGGACTGGACACCCAACACCAACCACACTGGTTTCTATGTGGCGCAGGCACAGGGTTGGTATGCCGCCGCCGGGCTGAACGTGCGGCTTGTGTCGGCGGACGAGGACAACTATGCCGTCACCCCGGCGAAGAAGGTGGCGACGGGCGCGGCGACATTCGGGATCGCTCCGTCGGAAAGTGTGATCAGCTACCACACCCTGCCCGATCATCCACGACTGGTGGCAGTGGCGGCACTCTTGCAGCACGATACCAGCGCGATTGTAACGCTGGGGGGCAGTGGCATCACACGCCCCGCCATGCTCGACGGTACACGTTATGCCTCGTACAAAGCGCGTTTCGAGGGCACCATCGTGCGGCGCATGATCCAGAATGACGGCGGCGCGGGCACGTTCGAGGAAATCTTCCCGCCCAAGCTCGGCATCTGGGAAACGCTGCTACAGGGCGAGGCTGACGCAACATGGGTGTTTATGCCGTGGGAAGGCGTAGAGGCGGAGCGCAAGGGCATACCGTTGAACGCTTTCCGCATGGACGACTACGGCATTCCGTATGGCTACACCCCCATTCTGCTGGCGCACCCCGACAGTATCGCGCAGCACCCCGATGCATTACGGGCATTTATGGCAGCGACAGCAGCAGGCTACCAGCACGCCGCCCGCGAGCCAGCGCATGCAGCCGAGCTACTGATGGCGGCGGCGCAGCACCCCGCCCTCAGCGATAGTGCGTTGGTGCAACACAGCCAGCGCGTGATCGCGCCAGCATATTGTACGGCAGCGGGGCAGTGGGGCGTGATGCACACCGACCGCTGGGCAACGTTTCTTGACTGGCTGAGTGAGCAGGGGGTCTTGCTGGACACGGACGGGCACCCCATTGCGCGTGATGCCCTGCACGCGACTGATCTGTTTACCACGGCACTGCTGCCGGGTGCCACGCCGTGACTGCCCCCGCCGCGAACATCGGCTATGGCATGTCGCTTGCGCCCGCCGAGTTGCGCGTCGAGCAGGTGAGCAAACGCTTTGCGGGCGCACCAGTGTTGCAGCAGGTCAGCCTGACTGCCCCTGCTGGGGCGTTCATCAGCATCATCGGACCAAGCGGCAGTGGCAAGACCACGCTCTTCAACCTCATTGCCGGACTAGAGCCGCCCGACAGTGGGCGGGTGTGGTTGGCAGGCGACGACGTGACCGGGCAACGTGGGCTAGTTGCCTACATGCCGCAGCGCGACGCGCTGTTGCCATGGCGCACCGTGCTGGACAATGCCGTGCTTGCCGCAACAGTGCAGCGCGGCGATGTGCCAGCGGCACGGGTGGCGGCGGCGCGGCTACTGCCCGTGTTCGGGCTAGAGGGGTATGGCGACCAGTTGCCCGCCGTGCTATCGGGGGGCATGCGCCAGCGTGCCGCGTTGCTGCGTACTGTCATGTGGCAACGTGCCGTCATGCTCCTCGATGAGCCGTTCGGTGCGCTTGATGCCCTGACCCGTGCGGCGTTGCACCGCTGGTTGCTTGACTTGTGGCACACGCTGGAGCGTACCGTTGTGCTCGTCACGCACGACATCGAAGAGGCAATCCTGTTGTCTGACCGGGTGTATGTGCTGTCGTCACGTCCGGCGCAGGTTGTGCGCGTCGTAGACATACCGCTACCGCGCCCGCGTAGCTACGAGTTGGTGACAGGCGCGGCGTTTGTGTCGCTCAAGGCACAGTTGCTCGCTGCTATTGCGGTGCATGTGTAGGGGTGCTCCCCCCATCTATTTGTGGGTGATTATGGGTGAGCGATCACGAGCAGGGTACCGGCGTGCGCCTCGTCGTTTGCCCAAAAACTGGACATAGCCCGGAGAACGCTTGCTGTACCTGCCAATGCACACGGGCTATGCCTGTGATTGTATGGTACACTGTTGCACTATAAATCTAGCAGACAAACGCCTTTTAATCGCCTTCATTGGTAGCCTGAATTGGGTGCTTGGCAAAATTGGTTGCTTGGTGTCACTTTGGCATCGCATGCCAGCGGCTTGCACATCCGGGGGGCTTCTGGTATACTCCCTGCCAAAGAAACAGATGTTTTAGGGCTAGCGAGGAAACCATGCAATTGTTGTATCTTGACCCGCGTATGCTGGAACCCGACCCCGATGGTGTGCGTGAGTCCCCCGGCGATGTGTCTGGGCTGGCACGTACCATCGCTGAGCAGGGCTTGCTCCAACCAATCGGTGTGATCGAACGGGCGGCGGGCACCTATCAGGTGGTGTATGGCAACCGCCGACGGCAAGCGGCGATTGAGCTAGGGCTAGAGCGGGTACCGTGCATCCTGCTTGACCCCAGCGACCCAAACCTGTTGCTCCGCCAGTTGACCGAGAACGTCCAGCGGCAAGAACTCAACGATATGGAACAGGCGCGGGCGTTTGTGCGGCTCCGTGCCCGTCTCGCCGAGCAACGCGGTATCACGGGCGAGCAAGACCTTGACGAAGCTGTGGGGCGCGAGGTGGGCTTGACCGGGCGCACCGTGCGCCGCTATCTGGGGTTGCTCGACCTGCCCGACGAAATCCAGCAGATGATCCGGCGCGGCGACCTGACCGTGACGCAGGCGCAACACCTGCGGCGCATCACCAACAAGCGCACCCAGCTCGAACTGGCACAGGAAGCCGCCGCCGAGGGCATGTCGGCAGCCGAACTGAGCCGCCTTGCTGCCTATTTCGTCGCCAACCCCAACCACACTATCGAGACGGCGTTGCAGGCGATCTTGCAGGGCGACGTGCCGCGTGACCGCGCCGTGCCCGAAATATCCATTGCTGGTGGCGGCTTGATGGGCAAGACGAGTGTCACGTCGGTGGACGTGGGCGAGAGCGATGCCGACATCTGGGGCGACGAGGACGCAGGTAGCGACGATGACCCGCTCCCCGACCCGCTCTTCGATGAGACGCTTGAGAACCAGCCCGCCAACAAAGCGAAGGTTTTTCGCATCCGTTCACTCGAACAGATGGTACAAGAGACTGACCGCCTGTCGCGTGCGCTCGCTGAGGGTGACGTGCAGAAGTGGCTGCAAAAAGATGAAAACCCGTCGTTCAAGGTGCGGCTCCTGCTGCGCCAACTAGACACACTCTCGCGCTCGTTACGCGAGATCGCCACGCGCGAAGGCTGGGAGTAACCGCCGTGGCAACTCTCTTGATAGACCACGCGGCGACGGTGCTGCCGTTGCACCCAGCGTTGCCTGCCCGCATTGACGACGGCAGTATCCTGATCGAAGATGACCGTATTGTGTGGCTGGGTGCCGCCGCCGCCGTGACCGCCGCGCAACGTGCCGCCGCCGCTACGGTCATTGATGCGCGGGGGTTGGCGGTGCTGCCGGGTCTGATCAACACCCACCACCACTTCTACCAGACGCTTACACGGGCGGTACCCGGCACGCAGGATGCCGAACTGTTCGATTGGCTGGTGAAGCTCTACCCTATCTGGGGCGGTCTGACGGAAGAGGCAGTGTACATCAGTTCGTTGACCGCCATGGCAGAGCTGATACTGTCGGGTTGCACCACCAGTAGCGACCACCTGTACCTGTTCCCCAACGACAGCACGCTTGATGCTCAGGTACGCGCCGCCCGTCAGATTGGGCTACGCTTCCACGTCACGCGCGGTGCGATGTCGGTGGGCACGAGTAGCGGCGGGCTACCCCCCGACCATGTGGTGCAAGCCGAAGATGCTATCCTGCGCGACTGCCAGCGCGTGATCGAGACCTACCACGACGCGCAACCGGGGGCGATGCTACGCGTGGGGCTGGCTCCGTGCTCGCCCTTCTCGGTCTCTGCCGACCTGATGCGCGAGACCGCGCAACTAGCCCGCAGTTACCCGCAGGTGCTGCTGCACACCCATGTCGCCGAAACACGCGACGAAGAAGACTACTGCATGCAGCAGTTTGGGATGCGCCCCGCCGCCTACATGCAGTCGTTGGGCTGGGTGGGTGCTGATGTGTGGTGGGCACATGCGATCTTTCTGAACGACGACGAGATCGCCATGCTCGCCGCTACGGGCACTGGCGTAGCCCACTGCCCGTCATCCAACATGCGGCTTGGTTCGGGCATCGCGCCGATCCGTGCGATGCGTGATGCAGGCGTGAAGGTGGGGCTAGGGGTGGACGGTTCGGCGAGCAACGACAGTAGCCACCTGCTGACCGAAGCACGCATGGCGGTGTTGTTGCAACGCGTCGCGCACGGGGCGGCGGCGTTCAGTGTCGCGGACGGTCTGCAACTGGCAACGGCGGGAAGCGCGGCGGTGCTGGGTCGCCCTGAACTGGGTAACCTGTACCCCGGACAGATGGCAGACCTGATCGGCGTGCCGCTCGACCGGCTCAACATGGCGGGGGCTGCCGTGCATGACCCGCTGGCGGCACTGCTGCTGTGCCTCGTTGACCGGGTGGCACTGTCGGTGATCAACGGGCGCGTGGTGGTGCGCGGTGGCGAGTTGCTCACCGTAGACCTGCCGTGGCTGGTTGCCGAGCACAACCGCATTGCGCGGCGGCTTGTGGCGGGGCACTGATGGATCGGCTGGTGTTGCCCGTCGCACTGGTTGGGCTGAGTGGGTCGGGCAAGTCGAGTGTGGCACGCGCACTGGCGACGCTGCACGGCTGGCAGAGCTACGACACGGACGGTATGATCATCGCGCAGCAGGGCATGCCCGTTGCCGAGGTGTTTCGCACACAGGGCGAAGTGGTGTTTCGCACGATGGAAACAACCATGCTCGAAACAGCACTTGCCGCCGCGACACCCCGGACGGTGGTTGCGACGGGGGGGGGCATTGTCGTGAAGGCGGTTAACCGGATGGTGCTGCAACAGCGAGCCTACACCGTCTGGCTCGATGCCCCGGTGGATGTGCTGCTGGCACGGCTTCGGGCACACGACGAAGACCGCCCCCTGCTGGCGGGCGATGACCCGCGTGCCCGCCTGTCAGCCTTGTGGGATGAACGGCTCGCGCTCTATCAGCAGGTCGCCGATCTCATCATTGACACCACCCACCTCGACGCGCCGGGTGTTGCTGCGCGGATCACGCAGGCACACGGTCAGTAGCGGGCTGGCTTTGCGCCAACACCAGCGCATGCACCTCGCGGCACCCCGCCGCCCGTAGCACACTCGCACACTCCAAGAGCGTTGCCCCAGTCGTCACCACATCATCTACCAGCAGCACACGGGCGGGCGGCACGTGGGGAGCCTGCCACAGAAACGCGGCTGCAATATTTGACTGGCGGGCGGCGCGGTCGAGTCCCACCTGTGGGCGCGTGTCGCGCACCTTCACCAGTGCCGTGGTTGCCACAGGGACGCGGAGCCGTGCGGCAAGGTGGTGTGCCAGCAGGTCGCTCTGGTTGAAACCGCGTGCTGCCTTGCGTTGAGCGTGGATCGGCACTGGTAACAGCATGTCGGCAGCGAGCGGGTGCCGCTGGACATACGCATACAGTAGCTCTGCGAGTGGCTGCGCCATGCGGCGCACGCGGCGGTACTTCAAGGTTTGGATAGCTGTCCGCATCACGCCGCCGTATGTATACGCGATAGCAAGGCTATCGAGGGTGTGGTGTGGCTGGGCAGTGCCCCGTGCCACGCGGCGGGGCGGCTGGGGGTGGGCAGGCATTGCGGCGGCGCAGGTGGGGCAGAGCAACGTATCAGCGGCGGCGCACCCCACGCAACGGTCGGGAAAGAGGATGCCTAGCAGGGCATCGCTGACCGACTGAAGGATACCCATACGGTTTAGTGGCGGCGCAGGGCGTACACAATGCCGTCTTGCAGGGTGCGGCGGGTGGTAATCTGGCGCAGGTCTACTTGGAGCGTGACCAGCGTCGAGGCAATATCGGGCTGTATCCCGGTGATAACCACCTCGGCACCGAGCAGACGCACGGCACGCGCTGCCTGCAAAATGACATCGGCGACGTGCGTGTCAACCGTCCGCACCCCGGTAATGTCAATGATTGCTAGCGTGGCGCGTTGGGCGGCGATGCCGTCAAGGAGGGTATCCATAATTTGGCTGGCACGTATGCTGTCAATGGCACCGATCAACGGCATGATAACAGCTTTGTCGCTGATGGGGATGAGCGGGGTCGAGAGTTCGCGTAGGGTGGCATGCTGTGCCCGGATGACCCGCTCTTGCATCTCGCGCTGCTCGGCTTCGTGTCGCTGCTGTTCGGTCAGGTCGTGCGCGATGGTCACGATAGACATCGGCTGGTGCTGGGCATTGTAGAGTACAAAACTTGACATAAGCGTAGGTAGCATAGTGCCATCGGCACGGCGGAAATGCACGGTGCCTTGCCACCCCCCGCTTACACTGCACTGCTGAAACATAGCTTCTACCAGACCATCGGCTTGGTCGAGCAGGCGCAACAGGGGCACCCCCATGAGCGACTCCGCGTAGCCTAGCTGGTGGGTGTATGCCCGGTTGACATACGTTAGCTCGTGCGTCTGTACGTCGAGCATACCGATCAGGTCGGGGGCGTAGTCTGCCATCAGCTTGAATGCGTTGAGGTCGTTTTCGCGGCTCATACGCTCGCTGATGTCTTGCTCGATCACGGCGATGGCTTGCGGGCGATGGTATGAGTCGCGCATCAAGATAGCCGTGACGTGTGCCGGGAAGGTGGTGGTGTCATAGCGGCGCAGGGTGAGCGTGCCCTCCCACACGCCCTGTTCTTTCAAGCCATTGAAGATCGGCACAAGGCTCGCTTCGTCCGACAGGAAGCGTCCGATGCCGAACGGCGTGAAGGTCTCGTCGTAGATACCGTGCATGGCGAGGTAGCGGCTGTTCGCAAAGAATGCCTGCCCGTCCATATCGGTAAGCAGCAACCCATCCGGTGTGTTATCCACGATGCGCTTGAAAATGCGGAGTTCGTCATATTGCTGTTGCAGGGTGGTGATGCGGGTGTTCTGGTCGGCAACTTGGCGCATATCTTCGGTGATGTCTTGTAGGGTAAAGGTGTGCCCAATTGGTTGGCGTGCTTCGTTCCAGAGCGGGCTGATAGCAACGCTCAGGGTGCGGTCAGCCCCGCCCGGCAACCGATAGAAAGCGTTACCCTTCCACGGGGTGCCGCTACTGAGGGCTTCGAGTGCCTGTTCCTCGTCCTGCCGCGATTGCCAGCGCGGATTGAAGATGCTTGCCAGCGGCTGACCGAGAGCTTCTTGTACATCAAGATGGCAAATGACGCTAGCTTGTCGGTTGCAGTAGGCAACGACGTGCTCGTGATCAATTGCTATCACACCGTGAGGAAGTTGCCCCAGTATGTGCTGTTCCATGTTGATCATCGGCGGCGTACCGTCAATTGCCACGATCTGCCATCCTATCTTGCTCGGTGCTGCGCTTTCGCCTCGCCCCGGTGACCCCGTAAGCTACGATGCGCCTACTGCTGCGGCTGCATTGCTACCACCACACGCCCCCGTACCTGCCCCTGCAAAATGGTTTCGCTCCACGCGGGTACGTCGGCAAGCGCAATGGTCGTTGTGAGTTGCTCTAGTGTAGCAGGCGGCAATTCAGTTGCCAGCCGTTGCCACGCCTGTTGGCGGCGTGGTTGTGGGCACATCACCGAGTCAATACCGATCAGGTGTACCCCGCGCAGAATAAACGGCATGACCGTGGTATTGAGTTCGGCACCACCTGCCAGCCCGCATGCCGCCACGACACCATTGAGTTGCATAGTACGTAGCAGGCTTGCCAGCGTCGTGCCGCCGACTGTGTCTACGGCACCCGCCCATCGGCTCGACTCAAGCGGACGCTTGGACTCGGCGGCAAGGACGCTCCGGTCTATGCATTCGGCAGCACCTAACCCGTGCAGGTACGCGTGTGTCTCTGCACGCCCCGTCGAGGCAACGACGCGGTAGCCGAGCCGTGCGAGGAGCGCGACTGCAACGCTGCCAACCCCGCCCGCCGCGCCTGTCACAGCGACTTCGCGTGCCTCAGTTGCGGGTACTCCTTGGTCTTGCAGTGCCATCACCGCCAGCATCGCGGTGAAGCCCGCCGTCCCGATTGCCATTGCCTGATGGGTTGTCATGCCGCTAGGGAGATGCACGAGCCAGTCGCCCTTCACCCGTGCCATTTCACCGTAGCCGCCCCAGTGGGTTTCGCCCACCCCCCAGCCCGTGAGAATGACCCAGTCACCCGCCGCAAAGTTGGGGTGCTGTGACTCGACGACGCGCCCGGCAAAGTCAATGCCCGGCACCATCGGGAACGTACGCACGATCTTGCCCTTGCCCGTGACCGCAAGACCGTCCTTGTAGTTCAGAGCCGAGTACTCAACCGCGACAAGAACATCACCTGCTGGCAGGTCATCCACGGTGAGCGTGCGAATGCCAGCTGTCGTTTGTTTATCGTGCTGTTCTAGCACCAGTGCGCGAAACTCTTGCATCGTTGCATTTTCCTTTTTCTGTGCAATAGAACGTAACGAATTGTTCTTCTTTCCATTTCTTCTTTCCATTGATGATACCATATTCTGCGGCGTTGCGGCAGTCGCTTTCCGCGTTTAGGCGTATGGCTCGACGGGCACGCCGGTGCGGTGGTGCAATTCGGCGGCGCGTTGCATCACCGTATCGTAATCTACCTTTTGCACCCACGGTTCCGGGGTTGGGCGGTCTACTGGGTAGAGGTGGACACACGCGGGTTGGATACGCCCGATGGCATCTACCAGCGCATCCCATGGCTCACCGCGCACATTCTGGGCGTGCTCACCATCAATGAGGCATGTCTGGATGATAATGTTGGGCATGCGTGCCAGTTCGTCTATCAGGGGGGCAAGGTGGACATTCGCCGCCGGGCGGTCAATCGCCTGAAACGTCGCTTCGTCGCCTGCATCTAGTTTCATCATCCGCAGGTCGCATGCATCAATGCCAGCACGCGGGCGGGGACGCATGATTAGCGTAGCTGACGAAAGCACGCCGACTTTCGCGTGGGGTTGCAGTTCGTCGCGCAGTGCCCGCACTGCTGCCACCACTTCGGGAAATTGGGGGTGTAGGGTCGGCTCGCCGTGCCCCGCAAATGTGATCGCACCGAGACCGGGGTGCTCGTGCAACGCCGTCCGCACCGCCCGTGCCGTCTCGTCAACGGTGGGGAAGGTGGTGCGTCGTCCCTGCTCGTCGCGTGCCATGCTGATCAATTCGGTGGTATCGCCACACTCGCAATAGACGCAGTTGAACGAACACACCTTGCGCCCAACCGGTAGCAGGTTGATGCCGAGCGAAAGCCCCAAGCGGCGCGATTGCACGGGACCGTAGATAATGCCGGGGTACATAATGAGGGCAGGCATTGATGCTCCTATCGTGTGTCGTTGGCGTAACAAAATTGCCGTCCTAAGCCTATGGAGAGGGCAATATGCTTGCAGTATACCACTTTCCGGCGGCGGCGGGCGGGGTTGGTGGTATTGAGCGTGTTGTATTGGCGATGCTCTTGCGGTACAATAGGAGGCACGCAAGAACTGAGCCGTAGTACATCTCTGGTCCGCCTAACTAGTAAGGAGCAGTGCCACGTATGAACCGGAATGAGCCAACCCCGGCAACCCATGGCATGACTGTCGCCGCCTTTAAGAAGGCGTTTCTTGATAACCTCTACTACAAACAGGGGCAAGATCGTCCGTTTGCCACACCTCAAGACTACTACGCAACCCTTGCCTATACTGTCCGTGATGCGCTCGTAGATCGCTGGCGTGTCTCACGCGAAGCTGTGAACAGCGCGAATCCGCGCACTGTCTATTATCTCTCGGCGGAGTATCTGCCGGGGCGGCAACTTGCCAACAATCTGTTGGTCACGGGTCTGGCTGGTGTCGCCCAAGAGGCACTCACTGAGCTGGGCATTGATATAGATGCGGTCCTCGCCTGCGAAGCCGAACCCGGATTGGGGAACGGTGGGTTGGGGCGGCTGGCTGCATGCTATCTTGACTCGCTGGCAACGCTCGATATTCCGGCGGTGGGCTACGGCATCCGCTACGAGTTTGGCATCTTTCGCCAGACCTTCCAAGATGGCTGGCAAGTTGAGCAACCTGACAACTGGCTCTTCTTCGGCAACCCGTGGGAGTTTATCCAGCCAGATGATATGGTCGAAGTGGGCTTCGGCGGTCATACGGAGACGGTGCCGAACGCCGACGGCACCTTTGATGTGCGGTGGGTGCCGTCGTATACGGTGTTGGGTATCCCCTATCATGTGCTGGTGCCCGGCTATGGCACCGAAACGGTCAACACGCTACGGTTGTGGGCGGCGCGTGCGAGTGACGAGTTTGACCTGCAACTGTTCAATACGGGCGACTTTGTGCAGGCTGTTCACCAGAAGACGCGCTCGGAGAATATCAGCAAAGTGCTGTACCCCAACGACAACACCCCGCAGGGGCGACAGCTGCGCCTCGAACAGCAATACTTTTTCGTCGCGTGCTCGCTGCGTGATATTGTGCGCCAATTCCTGTACCACGAAAGCGATTGGGATACCTTCAGCGACCGCGTAACTATCCAACTGAATGACACGCACCCCACGATTGGTATTGCCGAACTGATGCGTATTCTGCTCGACGAGCAGGGCTTGACGTGGGAGCGTGCGTGGCAGATTACCACCCGTACATTTGCCTACACCAACCACACGCTCTTGCCAGAGGCTCTTGAGGTGTGGCCCGTCAGCCTCCTGAGTCGGTTGGTGCCGCGCCACCTCGAAATCATCTACGAGATTAACTTCCGCTTCTTGCAAGATGTGGAAGAGCGTTTCCCCGGCGACGATGAGCGTGTCCGGCGGCTGTCCATCATCAAAGAAGGGCACGAAAAGATGGTGCGGATGGCGAACCTTGCCTGCGTGGCAAGCTATGCAGTCAACGGGGTTGCGCCGCTTCAGTCGCAACTGCTGCGCGAGCGGGTGCTCTCCGACTTTGCCGAGATGTACCCGGAGAAGTTCACCAACGTGACCAATGGTGTGACCCCACGGCGGTTTATCCAGTTGGCAAACCCGCCGCTGGCACGCCTCATCACTGACCTGATCGGCGATGGGTGGCTCACGAACCTCGATGATCTGCGCGGTCTCGAACCGTATGCCGACGATGCCACCGTGCGTCAGCAGTGGCACGCTGTCAAGCAGCAGAACAAGCAGGCACTGGCGGCGATCATCGCGCAGCAGGGTGTCACCGTAGACCCGGACTCGCTCTTTGTGGTGATGGCAAAACGGTTGCACGAATATAAGCGGCAACTGCTGAAGGTACTGCACATTATCACGCTTTATCATCGGATCAAGGACGGGCACGCAGAGGGGTTGGTGCCGCAGACCTTCATCTTTGGGGCAAAGGCGGCTCCCGGCTATTGGATGGCAAAGCTGATCATTAAGCTGATCAACAACGTTGGTGCGGTGGTCAATAACGACCCCGGTGTGCGCGACCTGCTGAAGGTGTCGTTCTTGCCCAACTTCAATGTGTCATTGGCGCAGCAGATGTACCCCGCTGCAAACCTATCGCAGCAGATTTCGCTGGCAGGCAAGGAAGCATCGGGCACGGGCAACATGAAGTTTGCCCTCAACGGCGCGATCACGATTGGCACACTCGACGGGGCGAATGTCGAAATCCGTGATCTGGTAGGAGCTGACAACTTCTTCCTCTTCGGGCTGACGACGGAACAGGTCTACGCGCTCAAGGATACGGGCTATAACCCCACCGACTATTACGAAAGCAACCCACAACTGAAGCGGGTGATCAACAGCATCGCCACCGGCGAGTTTTCGGGCGGTGACCGTGAAATCTTCCGCCCAATTGTCGAGTCGCTCCTGTATCACGACGAATATATGTCGCTGGCAGACTATCAAGCCTACATTGAGTGCGAGGACACGGTACTTGCCGCCTACCGTGACCGTGAGCGGTGGACGCGCATGTCGCTCCTCAATGCGGCGCGTTGTGGCTATTTCTCGTCCGACCGCTCAATCCGCGATTACTGCACCACAATCTGGAATGTCGAGCCAGTGAAGCCGTCGCGCTAGCTCCAGCCGCACAGCCGTAGCAAGAGCCGGGTACCTCACTGGTACCCGGCTCTTCGTGCTCTGACACGTTCGGCGTGTATCGGTGCTCTGGGCAACACACCGTCCACACGCGACACGCGCAGGGATGCGTGGTAGCACGCGCTCTGCCACGCCCGCACGACGTTACTTCAGGTAATTGTTGTAGCTCTCGTGTGAGAGCAGGCATTCGGGCACCACGCTGCTGCCGCTCTTCCGAAACAGCAGACGGTAGTCGCGTCCGACAGGATAGCTGTACAGGTTGCGGTCATAGTTGAGTTGCTGGGCACCGAGCTTGATCGGGTGCGTGCCCTCTGCAACGGCTCCGATAGCATCCCGCGCACGCCGCACAAGGTCGGGGCGGTGCTGAATAGCCCGTAGGTCTACCGGGTCGTGCGCGAAGGTGGCACTCCAAGCTACTTTGGCGGCGTGTCGTTCTGCCTGCTGCTGGCGGTGGCTCTGCTGCTGCTGGGCGCAGGCGTGGCAGTATCGCCCCTTGCTTCGATGTCCACACGGGAAGCGTTGTGTGCGGGCTGGCATTGGCTGTTCCTCTCGTTTCAAGTACACGATTATCTTACAGTCACTGCTTCACATATACAACCTTTCTTCTCTCTACGGAAAGAGCAGCAGAAAAGTTGCATGGCGTGATGATGTGGTGACAAGCACGGGAACAGACGGGAAGAATACATGCTGGGTATGTGGCGGGTGGCAGGCATACAAACGTGTGCCCACTGAAGCTGAAGAGGCACCCATAGTGGGTGCCTCGTTCGTGTGTGCGTCAGGTGGTGCGCGAACGATGCAAGAATCTAACGGGCGCGGCGGCGCAGCAGCAACACGCTACCGGCTATCAGCAGCGCACATGCCAGCCCTAGCAAGAGCGGTGTTGTAGTAGCGTTCTGGCTGTCAGGTGTACCCGTTTCGGGCAACTGCACAGGCGGTGCTGG
>CAZNQP010000041.1:18856-27940 GCA_964575355.1 uncultured Chloroflexaceae bacterium | reverse complement strand
AAGGGGGGCGCACCGTGGGTGCCGGGGTCGTCAGCAAGATTATTAAGTAGCCCCGATGATGTTGGGCGGCGGGAGGCACCTGCCTTGCCGTCGCCCTTCCGTATAATACCGTGTTTGTGGGCGTTGACGAGTCACACCGTTGTCGGGACACGAACGAAACATGGGAAGCAGTAGGGTAACACTATGACCGTCGCAAAGAAGGACCAACAGCAAAACTCGGTCGGACAGTTCATCCGCGACACACGGGCTGAGCTGAAAAAAGTTGTGTGGCCGACCCGCGAAGAAGCCGTGCGCCTGACCATGGTGGTGCTGGCAGTCTCTACGGTCATTGGGAGCATTCTCTTTGTAGCTGACTCGTTCTTCCTTGCCCTCTACACGGCACTGGTGAGCTTTGTACAAACGCTGTAGCACGCCACTGCTACAAGCCAAACAGAGAGCATAGAGTAGTATCGTGACCGATAAAGAAGAAGCAATGTATGCCGCCCCGGATGCGTCGGACGAACCGCAGTGGTACGTGCTGCATACGTATTCGGGCTATGAAAACAAGGTGTGCCAGAACCTCGAACATCGCATTGAGTCGATGGAGATGGGGCACCAGATTTTTCGTGTGATCGTGCCCACCGAAGAAGAGATCGAGATTAAGAACGGGCAGCGGCGCACCGTGAAAAAGAAAATCTATCCCGGCTATGTGCTGGTGCAGATGCACCTGACTGACGACTCGTGGTATGTCGTGCGGAACACGCCGGGGGTCACGAGCTTTGTCGGCAATGGCAACCGCCCTATCCCACTTGGTGAAGAGGAAGTGAAGTCTATTCTGCGCCAGATGGAAGCGGAAGCACCACGGGTCAAAGTCAGCTATCAGGTGGGGCAAGCCATCAAGATTACCGACGGACCGTTCACGGACTTTGAGGGTGTGGTTGATGCCATAGACCAAGAGCGCGGACGTGTGCGGGTGCTGGTGTCGTTCTTCGGGCGTGAAGCCCCGATTGAACTGGACTTTTTGCAGGTAACGCGGCTGGTAGACTAGCCCGCGTAGCCAGCGACGAGAAGGAACACAGCGCGGGGGCGACCGTGCCCCGGCGTTCTGTTGTGTGCCACCGCGACGGTACCCGGTGCGGGTGGACACATTACGATTGCAAGGAGAATTGCAAGGAGAGCAGGAAACGTGGCAAAGAAACTTGTTGCCGTCGTCAAAATCCAATTGCAGGCAGGCAAAGCGACCCCGGCTCCGCCCGTCGGTCCTGCGCTTGGGCAGCACGGCGTGAACATCATGGGGTTTGTGAAGGAATATAACGAACGGACGGCATCGCTGGCTGGAAGCGTTGTGCCCGCGGAAATCTCGGTTTTCAGCGACCGTTCGTTTACGGTGAAGCTCGGTACGCCGCCCGCATCTGACCTGCTGCGAAAGGCGGCTGGTATTCCGAAGGGGGCAACTGCGCCCGCCCGGCAGACCGCCGGCTCAATCACACGGGCACAGTTGCGTGAGATCGCGCAGGTCAAGCAGCCTGACCTGAACGCGCTCAACATCGAGAGCGCAGAACAGATCATTTTGGGGACGGCTCGCAGCATGGGCATCCAATTGGCTGATTAGCTGATGAACCATTACAGGTAGCGTAGGTAGCGTAAACAGAGTAGATAGCGTAGACAAGTGGGAGGGCACACGCCCGCTGGTACCACTGGGAGGAAGATATGCCACAACACGGCAAAAAGTACCGCGAAGCCTTTGCCAAGGTAGACCAAGATCGGTTGTACACGCCCCTTGAGGCAATCGAGTTGGTGAAAGCAACTTCGTTCGTCAAGTTTGATGCGACCTTCGAGGTGCATCTGCGGCTTGGCATTGACCCGCGCCATGCCGACCAGAATATCCGTACCACAGTCGCTTTGCCGCACGGCACTGGCAAGACGGTACGGGTGTTGGTGTTTGCACAGGCAGATGGCGCACGGCTCGCTGAAGAAGCGGGTGCCGATTTCGTCGGCAGTGATGAACTGGTAGCCCGCATTGATAAGGAAGATTTCTTCGACTTCGACATTGCTATCGCTACGCCTGACATGATGGGCAAAGTTGGGCGCATCGGGCGGAAGCTCGGTCCACGGGGCTTGATGCCCAACCCGAAGAGCGGCACTGTCGTAGCCGTCGAAGACCTTGCCCGTACCATCGGCGAGGTGCGCGGCGGGCGCGTCGAGTTTCGTAACGACAAGACCGGTCTGCTGCACATCGCGGTGGGGCGGGTTAGTTTTTCGACTGAGCAACTGTATCAGAATAGCGCGTCCTTGATGGAAGCAGTACGGTTGGTGAAGCCGTCGGCTTCAAAGGGGACCTACGTCCGGTCGGTTACGTTTACGAGCACGATGGGACCGGGTGTGCCGGTCAACCCAAGTGAAGCACAGGCAATGAAGCCTGAGGAGGCACCCGTAGCCGCATAGACCCATTCGCCATAGATCAACAGATCAACCTGCCTGAGACAGCCGGTGTCAGAACGCTCGACGTTCTGCTGAAATGCCCCGCGCAGCCAGCCGAGGCGGTGTCCAGTAAAGCGAAACTACGCACGTTGTGTGCGCCCTAGCGGGGCGGTACGCAACAGTGGTTTGGAACTGGTTGCCGTGTCTCAGGTGAGGCACGGCACTTTTGATTCACCGGCGCAGCAACGCCGACATGAAAACCAGCTGGAGGAGGTGAGAACACAATGCCAACCCAAGCAAAAAGAGACAAGGTAGCCGAACTAACCGACAAGATGGAGCGCATGCAGTTCGGGGTCATTACCGACTATCGCGGGCTGACCGTCGCGGAAATTGCCGACCTGCGGGCTAAACTGCGCGAACACGGTGCCGAGGTGGTTGTGGCGAAGAATACGTTGCTCAAGATCGCGGCAGCCAACAGTAACAAGAGCGCACTGGATGAACTGCTGGCGGGACCGACGGCAATCACCTTTGCCTACGACAACATCTCGGATGTGGCAAAGGCAATGGACGAGTATGCCAAGGCAATGCCCAAGATCAGTGTGCGTGGTGGCATCCTTGGCACCAGCCTGATTCAGCCTGATGGCTTGAAGGATGTGGCGAAGTTGCCGACGCGCCAGCAAATGCTGGGCGAAATCCTCGGCGCAACTGTTGCGCCGCTGACCGGACTGGTCAGTGTAGTCGGGGCACCTGTCAACGATATTTTCAATATTGTCAACACCATTGCATCGGATATTCCCGCAGTCATTCAGGCACGCATCCAGCAACTTGAAGGCGGGGAAGGCGGCGAAGGCGCGGCGGCTGCCTAACGTCGCTGGGGCATGGGTGGCGATGCTGCCCGCCCAGTTCGGAATTGGCAGACACGGAGCGGAGCGTAACGGCTCGCTATGTGCCGTGCAGCGCACTGTGTACGGAACGAGTATGAGAGAATAACGCGACAACTATAAGGAGACATCACACGATGGCAAGCGAAAAAGTCGAAACGGTTATGACGGCGATTGAAGCCCTCAACGTGCTGGAACTGGTCGAGCTGAAGAAGGAAATGGAAGAACGCTGGGGCGTGACGGCAGCTGCGCCGATGGCGATGGGGATGCCGATGGCAATGCCGGGGGTTGCCCCGGCTGCGGGCGGTGACGGTGAAGGGGCTGCCCCGGCTGCCGAAGAAGAGAAGGACAGCTTCGATGTCATTCTCAAGGAGTTTGGTGCCAACAAGATTGCCGTGATTAAGGCGGTGCGCGAACTGACCAGCCTTGGGCTGAAGGAAGCCAAGGACTTGGTGGAGGGTGCGCCAAAGCCAGTCAAGGAAGGCGTGACCAAGGACGAAGCCGAAGCCGCCAAAGCTAAGCTCACTGATGCGGGCGCAACCGTTGACGTGCAGTAGCGCGAACTGGCGCGTGCTCCCCGTGTGTTGTTGCTGGCACACGGGGGGCTTTGTTTTGACGGGGGGCTTTGGTTTGCAGCATACGCAGAACGTGCTATAATCCCCGCGCAGAAGGACGGTTCAGCGAAGGAACGGATAGGTATGGCACAGGCACCCTCGATCAGCGCATTTTTCCCGGCATACAACGATGGCGGCACCATTGCTAGCATGGTTGTTGGCGTGTATACCACGCTGGAAGAACTGACCGATGACTTTGAAGTTATTGTGGTTGAAAATGGCAGCACCGACTATACGGTTGACGTGCTGCGTGAGTTGGAAACGCGCTACGAACGCCTGCGGGTTCTGACGTATCGCCAGCCGCTCGGCTATGGTGGTGCGTTGCGGGTGGGCTTTGCCAGTGCCACCAAAGACCTGATTTTTTACACCGACGGCGATGCCCAGTATGACCCGCGCGAAATCCGGCTGTTGCTGCCACTAATGACCGATGACGTTGACATTGTGAATGGGTGGAAGCTCGACCGGAGCGATCCGATCATTCGTATCGTCATTGGGCGGCTCTACAATCGGGGGGTGAAAACACTCTTTGGGTTGCGCCTGAAAGACGTAGACTGCGATTTTCGGCTCATCCGCCGTCGTGTCTTCGACGTGGTAGACCTCGACTCGGACAGTGGCACTATCTGCCTTGAGTTTGTCAAGAAGACCGAAGATGCCGGCTTCCGCTACGCCGAAACGCCCGTCCATCACTATCACCGCTCGTATGGGAAGAGTCAGTTCTTCAACTTCCCGCGCTTGTGGCGCACGGGTGTGCAACTGCTGGGGCTGTGGTGGAAGCTGAACGTTCAGCGGCAACACCTGCGCGAGATTGAAGCACGGCGGCGTGTGCTGGCGCAAGCCGCCAGCGAACAGTAAGCCGCTATGCAGCCGCTTGCGCTTGACCAGTTCGCCGATACGCACGTCCTGATTACGGGTGGGCTAGGCTTCATCGGGAGCAACCTTGCTACCGCGTTGGTGGACGCTGGGGCGCACGTCCTGCTGGTTGACTCGCTGGTGCCCGAATATGGCGGCAACCTGCGGAACATCGCTCATATCGCCGACCGGGTGCAGGTCAATATTGCCGACGTGCGCGACCAGTACTCGATGAACTATCTGGTGCAGGGCAAAGACTACCTATTCAACCTCGCTGGACAAACGAGCCACCTCGACTCAATGATTGACCCGTACAGTGACCTTGAAATCAACTGCCGCGCCCAGCTTTCGATCCTTGAAGCCTGCCGCCGTCACAACCCGGCGATCAAGGTGGTGTACGCGAGTACGCGCCAGATATATGGCAAGCCCGACTATCTGCCGGTGGACGAACGCCACCTGTTGCACCCCACCGATGTCAACGGCATCAACAAGATGGCGGGCGAATGGTATCACATCGTCTACAACAATGTGTATCAGGTTCGTGCCACCGCGCTACGCCTGACGAATACCTACGGACCGCGGATGCGTGTCAAGGATGCGCGGCAGACGTTTCTCGGTATCTGGATTAAGCGGCTGTTGGATGGCGAGCCGCTCCTCGTCTATGGCGACGGGCAGCAGTTGCGCGACTTTACCTATGTGGATGACGGTGTGGATGCGTTGCTGCGGGCTGCCCTGTCGGACGGTGCCAACGGGCAGGTCTTCAACCTTGGTAGCGACGAAACGGTCAACCTCCAGACGCTCGCTGCGTTGCTCGTCGAGTTGCACGGGAGCGGGAGCTATACGTGTATCCCTTTCCCGCCCGACCGCAAAGCGATTGACATTGGCGACTATTACGCCGACTACCGCCGCATTCAAGGGAAACTGGGCTGGTTGCCCCAAGTCCGCCTGCGCGAAGGGCTTGCCCGCACGCTGGCGTTCTATCACGAAAACCGCGCCTACTATTGGTAGGCGGCTGCAACCTTCGCCCGGTGCCCTGCGTCCATTCTGCACAAGACCATAGTGGATGCAGGGAGTACACACCTATGAACAATAATCGGTTGGAGCGCGACCTCGATAACAAAATGATTGCCGGGGTAGCGGCAGGGCTGGCAGACTACTTTCAGATAGACCCGGTGATCGTGCGGATTGCGTTTGTGCTGCTGACCATTCTGAATGGCATGGGGTTGCTGATGTATCTGGTGCTGTGGGCTATCACCCCCAAGGCGACCACGCCAGCACCCTTGCCGGTGGGCGGTGCGCGTGGTGCTGCGCCTGTTGGCGGGCAGCAGGTGCGCTTTGACCCGATGACGGGTGCGCCGCTTGACCCGGAAGAACGTAATGACGGGAACGGCAGCAACGGGAACGGGGGCAACGGGGGCTTCGGCGAGGATGAGGAAATCCCTGTGGAGAACCTGAGCAACGAGCGGAGCGCAGCAGACGTAGAACGCGATCAGATGCGCCGCAACTGGATACTGGGCGGTGCGCTGGTGCTTGTCGGGGGGCTCCTGATCGTGAAGTCGGTGTTGCCCTTCATCGCGCCCTTCCTCGTACCGCTGGCTCTGATTGGCGCGGGTATTTACCTGATTATGCGAAACCAGTTCGTCCGCGAATAATCGCCCCATGTGACGTAGCCCCACGATACATGAGACGGACAGGCAGCAAGCCTGTCCGTTTTGCGTGCGCTGTGAGGTATGTGTTGTGTATGGGTATGGGTGTGGGCAGGGCGGGTGTGCGGGCTACGAACAGGCTACGAGCGGGCTAGCTCTTCTAGCCCGTTCACGTTGAGGAGCGTGATGCCCGAACGGTCAATATCGAGCAGGCGGGCATCTTGAAACTGGTTGATGACCTTCGTCACTGTCTCGCGGTAGGCGTTGATCATTTCGGCAAGCTGCTGGTGGGTGCGGTGGGGCAATTCCAACGGCACGTCGTGGATCGCTTCGGCAGCCCCCGCGACATTGTCCGAGATGGTGCCCGCCATTTCGAGCAGCAGCGATGCAAGCCGGGCGGGTACATTCTTGAAGGCAACTTCGTCGAGGCGGCGGCTGACGATGTGGCGATACTGTCCCACAATATCGAGCAGCAGAATGCCGAGTTCGGGCAGGGTATAGACCAGTTCGCGGACGCGCACGGCGGGCACGCGCAGCACGCGGGCATGCCGTACTACTTCGGCAAAGGTGTCGTAGGTGCCGTTGCCCATCAGGGCACTGTGCCCAAACACTTGCCCCGCATCCACGACCTGCAACGTGAGGGCGCGCCCGGTGGGGGCGAGCAGTTGCAGGCTGACCTGCCCCGCCTGCAACAGATAAAACCATTGGGCGGGTTGGTCGGGAGAATAGAGAATGTCCTGCCGCCGCACGTCAAGCGGTGTAGCATATGGTTCGAGATACTTCCAGACCTGCCGTTGCACATTCGCCACTGGTCCAGATTCTCTATTACCTGCCATGCATAGCCTCCTACTTGTTCCCTGCTCACACGCTCGTATTTAGCCTTATTGTAGCACAGTCCACGCCATTTCTCAGCTATTCGGGAAACAGTTCATCAATCGAGCCAGCCGCGCCAGTCGCGCCAGCCGCGCCAGCCGCGCCAGCCGCGCCAGCCGCGCCAGCCGCGCCAGCACGCGAGTGACCACCCTGCACCTGCAACGCGCGGTACAGGTCGGCATCGTAGCTACGGGTTCGTACGACAACGGGCATGGGCACCGCGTGCCCCAGCAGCATCGCCTGCTGGCGGCTCTCTAGGGTTGACAGTACGGTCTTCAAGGCGCGTTCGCCGCTCACGCCCGAAAACACGGCATCAATGTCGCGTTCGTCGTTGAGCAGTGCCGTAATGCGCGTGCCGAGCTGGCTCATCACTTCGGGGTCAATGGACGACGGACGTTGGTCTACCACCAGTAGCGTCACACTGTACTTTCGCATCTCGCGGGCAATCGTGCCAAAGATAGTCTGCCGCGCCACCGACGGCGTGAGGAAGCGGTGTGCCTCTTCCAGTGTCAGCATGAGCGGCGGCGGTAGGGCAGCATTATTGCCCGCCGCAAGGGCACGCTCGGTCTGTTCGCGCCACGTCCGATAGATGCGCCGCGTCAGCAGGTTGGTGACGAGCATGTAGGCGGTCAGGTCATCGTAGCCGCTAAAGTCGAGCACGACGTGCTGCTGCCGCTGCAACGCCTGTACCATCTGGTCTACCACCGAAAAGTCGGCACGGTCTTGCACAAACGAGAAGCGGCTGAGTTGGGCGAGTTTGCGGCGTAGCGCACTGATCGAGCCGCCGTGTGCCCCACTGCTGCGGGCAAAATCCTCGATGCCATCGCTGTCCATGTTTCGCAACTCAAGCAACCACCGCTCGTTGTAGCGTTCGTACAGCAGGTAACACGAGTCAATCATTGCCTGCGACAGCCCCAGTTGCTCGTGCAGCGTCTCCACGTCGGCGACTTCGATCTGGTTCAGCCCGATCACAATGCTGCCATCCACCTTGCGCCCGCGTGCGTCGCCCAGCATGTACACCGCCACGCGGCTCCCGAACAGTTGCCGTAGCCCCTTGACGGTATGCCCATTGGATTCGGTCTTGCTATCCCAGCCATATTCGCTGTGCATGTCGAAAATCAGGTTGCTGCACACGTCGGCGACGATGGTGCCGCACAGGAGTAGCCGGGTGAGAAAGCTCTTGCCGGTGCCGCTCTTGCCGAACACGCCGTTGCTGCGCTCGACAAACTTCCGCAGGTCAAGCCGGATCGGTACGTCCATATCAAGCGGCTTCCCAATCTCGAAGCGGTAGGGTGCCTCGTCGCCAAAGACGCGCACGAAGTCGGCTTCATCGGCTTCGTACACGGGGGTAAAGTGCGGGGGGATGGTCTTGGGCGGCAGTGGTTCGGTGCCGCCCCCGGCGGGCAGCATCAGGCGCGGCGACAGTGCGAGCTTGGCATAGGTGGTGGTGCCTGCCAATATCTGCTGCGTGAACGGGTCGCCGAGCGGCGGGTTTGCCAGTACCTCGCTACTGACCGCGTCGAGCATCACGTCGCCGATCATGCAAAGGTAGGCATTTTGCTGCCCCTGTACCACCACAAAGTTGCCGACGCGGATGTCTTCGGTGCTGACGGTGGCATTGAGCCGGGCGGTCAAGCCGCCGTTGAGTGAGCCGCTCGTCACGACACCGAGTTGCTTGGTGCGGATGCGTTCCATTGCTGCCTATTCCTCCTGTGTTGGGCAATGCTGTGTGCTGTTGTTATGAGAACAAATATACCACACGCGACGGCAAGCGTCCACTGGCAAGCGTCCACTGGCAAGCGTCCACTGGAGTGCTGCGGC
>CAZNQP010000041.1:0-18756 GCA_964575355.1 uncultured Chloroflexaceae bacterium | reverse complement strand
GGCAAGCGTCCACTGGCAAGCGTCCACTGGCAAGCGTCCACTGGAGTGCTGCGGCTCATTGACATGCGCCCCCCCGCGTGCTATGCTTGTTGCGAATAGCGTAACCGCAGGGCAAGCTGTGCCCTGTACGGAGGTGGAGATGATACCAATGCTCATCATACAGCAGCAGCACGTGCGGGTGTTTGTGCCCGGCACTACCGCTGATGGTGTGTGCTCCACCTGCCCGAAGTCTCCACCCTACTGACTTTCACCTTCACCTATACCTGATACTCCTTCGGCATCGTGGACAGCCCTGCCTGTGCGCGGCGTGCGTGCGTGCGTGCGCGTGCGTTGCCGGGTGCGGTGTGCTTGGGCTGGTTGGTATGCGTCGCGTTCCGATGACTCGAGAAACGCTATAACTGGTGGGGCTGGTGTTGCTTGTTGCCCCGCCTTGAAATAGGAGACCACAACCAATGACACTGGATGTATCATTAGCGGCGGGCAACGGGCACCCCCCGGCGACTGTTGCCCTGCACCTTGAGCGGGTGCTCAAGCTGTTCGGCAAAGAAGCCTTGCGCAAACAATACATGCATGACCCGACCACGCGCCCCGCTGGGCTGACGGTGGCGGTGGACTATGTGAGCTTGCAGGTGCCGCGCGGCGAAATCTTCGGCTTGCTGGGCGCGAACGGGTCGGGCAAGTCCACGCTGATCCGGCTGATCTCGACGTTGCTCACGCCCGATGCTGGCAGTATGCACGTTTTCGGCTATGATGTACAGCAACACGAACGACAGGTGCAGCGCATCATCAACCGGGTGAGCGTGGAGGCATCGTTCTTCAAGAAGCTGTCGGCACGCGAAAACCTGATGTACGCCGCCCGCCTGTATGACCTGCCGCCGCGGGCTGCCCGGAGCCGCGCCGCCGAGATATTGATGCAACTGGGGTTGAGTGTGAAACGGTTGGATGAACCACTTGAGCATATGTCACGTGGGATGCAGCAGAAGGTTGCTATTGCGCGTGGCTTGCTGACCACGCCCACGCTGTTGCTGCTCGATGAACCGACGACCGGGCTTGACCCGCGCTCGAAACACGATGTGCAACGCTTTGTGCAGGCGATGCGCCAGCAGCACGACACCACGGTGTTTCTGACGACACACGACATGGACGAAGCCGACCGCCTGTGTGATCGTATTGCCGTGATTGACAGCGGCACAATTGTTGCACTGGACACGCCCGCCGGACTGAAGGCGACCATCGCGCGGCAGCAGGGGCGCGATAGTGTGACGTTGGAGGAGGTCTTCCTTGCCCTGACTGGGCGGAGCCTCGATGATGACGTGCTGGATGACGTGCTTGGGCTGGAAGGGGACGGCTCGTGAGCGAACCGGCTGACCTGTTGCACGGGCGCGTGCTGCGGGCACAGAGTGGCTTTTTTCAGGTGCAGACCGACGCGGGCGTGCTGACGTGCCGCCTGCGCGGGCGGCTGAAAAAAGAGCGGCAGCAGAGCGACATTGCCGTGATTGGCGATGCGGTGCGCGTGCGGCAGGTGCTCCCCGGCGAAGGTGCTATCGAGGAGATACTGCCGCGCCACTCGCGCTTTTCGCGGCAACAGCCCGGACCACGTGGGCAGTGGAAAGAAGACGTACTGGTTGCCAATCTCGATCTGGTTTGTACAGTGTTTGCCTGTGCCCACCCGTCGCCGCGTCTGCGGATGCTCGACCGCTTTCTGGTGGTTGCCGAATACAACGAGGTCACGCCGTTGATTATCGCTAATAAAGCCGACCTGCTGCCGCCCGCCGAAGCCGTCGCGCTGTTTGCGGACTACCCGGCGGCGGGCTATCGTGTGCTGCTGACCAGCACCGTCACTGGGGCGGGCATTGATGAGCTACGGGTTGCGCTCGCGGGGCAGGTCAGCGTCTTTACCGGACCGTCGGGCGTGGGCAAGAGTAGCCTGCTCAACGCGCTCCAGCCGGGGCTGGGGCTACAGACGGGCACCGTCAGCGCGGCGGTCAACAAGGGGCGGCACACCACCGTGGTTGCCGAACTGCATGACCTGCACGGCGTGGGCGGCGGCTACGTTGCCGATACCCCCGGTATCCGTGAACTGGCGGGGTGGCAAATCCCTGCGTCAGACCTCGCGTGGTGCTTCCCAGAATTGCGCCCGTACCTCGGCGACTGTGACTTCAACGACTGTAGCCACACCCACGAGCCGGGGTGTGCCGTGCGTGCTGCCGTGGATGCGGGCAGGGTCAGTGCTGCCCGCTACGATAGCTACGTGCGCCAGCTTACTGGCGAGCCTGCCTAGTCGCGCTGGATCGCTGACGACAGCGGTGGGGCGTGCTCGCCCACTGGCACCGCGACATAGTGCGGGGTGTCATCATCGGTTGTACAGAGTTCGGGCAGGCGGCGACACCCCACCTCAAAGGCTTCGAGCATATTGCTGCGTTGCTCGGCGGTACCTAGGATAGCGAGCGTGTCGTTGGCACGGAACACATAGTCTGGTCCGGGGTTGATGACAAGTTCGTCGTTGGGGTGTAGCACCGCAACGATGCTCGCCCCGGTCTGTCGCCGGATGTCCAACTCGCCCAGCCCATAGCCCACCATCGGGTGTTCGTCTGGAATAGACAGCCATTCAATTTCGAGCGAGCGGCGCACCAGCCGCCGCAGAATGTGCTGCCCGTTGGTGTCGTGGGTCTCTTTGGCGATGGTCTGCACATCGCTGTCGTACAGCGGCGCGTACAACGCCTGATGGACTTCTTCGCTGAAGCGTTGGATGTCGCTGGATGCCACATTGAAATGCATCAGTACCTGCCGCATCATTTCTAGCCCGGCTTCCATTTCAGGTTGCACAATTTCGTGTACGCCGATCTCTTTCAGGTCGTAGACCTGCTGCAAGCTATCGGCACGCGCCACAATGGGTAGGTCGGGGGCAAACTGGCGGATGCGCTCGGCGATCAGGCGTGCGGTGAGCGGGCACGGCACTAGCAGCAACACCATGCGGGCTTGGTGGATGTGGGTGGCATCTAGCACAATGGGGCTAGATGCGTCGCCATAAATGATTGGCACGCCGTCGTTGTGCGCTCGCTCAACCACGCGCTGGTCAAGGTCTACGGCAATGTAGGGCAGGTTGACCCGCTGCATGACCTGCGCGGCGGCGGTGCCCACCCGTCCGTAGCCAAGCACGACCACATGGTCACGCATACTGGTGACAGATGGCAGGTTGTACGTGCTGAGGTCATCGCGGGGTACGTAGCGTCGCCACATTGTATAGATGGGCACCGCCGCCCGTGCCATAAACGGCGTAAGAAACATCGTAATCACGGCTGTGGACAACACCAGATTGTAGAGGCTGTCGCTTACCGCACCGGTGCTCACGCCTTGCCGTGCCAGCACAAACGAGAACTCACCAATTTGGAATAGCCCAAAGCCTACAATCAGGGGGGCGGCGTTGCCATAGCCCGCCGCCCGTGTCACCCCGGCAAAGATGATCGCCTTTGTGACCAGTACCAGCAGCACGAGCAGAAGGATCGTGCCGAAGTTGGCGGCGACAAACATGGGTGAGATGAGCATGCCCACCGACGCGAAGAAGAGCATGCCGAATAAATCACGCAACGGCAAGATGTCGGAGAGGGCTTGATGGCTGTAGTCGGACTCGCTTAGCACCATGCCGGCGACGAACGCGCCGAAGGCGAACGATAGCCCGAAGAGGTAGGTGCCATAGCCGATGCCGATGCCGAGCGCGGTCACTGTCACGAGGAACAGTTCGCGCGAATTGAGCAGGGCAACGCGGCGCAGGAGCCACGGTATGGCGCGTGTCCCTGCGAAGATCATTACGACGATGAAGCCCATAGCCTGCAACAGTGACCAGCCAACGTCAATCAGCCCACCTTGGAGGTCGCCAAGCGTGGGCAGCATAATCATCAGGGGGATGAACGCGAGGTCTTGCACGATCAACATGCCGATCATCACCCGGCTTGCCATCGTGCCCATCACCCCCTGTGCCGCCAGCGTCTTCAGCACAACCATCGTGCTCGACACCGACAGCAACGCCCCAAACCAAACCGCTTCTTCCCACCCTAAACCGAGCAACTCGATCCCGATCAGATAGCCTGCCCCAATTGTCAGTAGCATCTGGATGGGGGTGCCAAGTAACGCGACACGGCGCACGGGCGTTAACTCTTTGAGCGAGAACTCAAGCCCGACGGCGAAGAGCAGCAGTGCTACGCCGATTTCTGCCAGCAATTCAATATCGTGGGGATCGTTGACTAGCCCGCCGACTGAGGGACCAACGAGTACCCCGGCGAGGATATAGCCCAGCAATAATGGTTGCCCCAGCATACGGGCAACGAGACCTCCCCCAAGGGCTGCCACCAGAATGATCGCAATATCTGCTGCAATTCCTAAACCCATGCACGCTCCTATCCGTTGATATTTCGTCAGGCGGGGATGTGCCCCGGAGACTGTTCAACACTAGCAGTGTACCATGCTCGCCTGTGCCCATGCTGGCGCGGTGTGCGGCATCGCCCTAATCGAACCATTTGTGCCGCCACGCATAGTACACGATTCCGCCGCCAATGGTCGCCATAACCAGCAACGTGATCGGGTAGCCCCACGGTTGGCTGAGTTCTGGCATGTACTCGAAGTTCATGCCATAGACCCCGGCAATGAATGACAACGGCAGGAAGATGGTTGAGATGATAGTCAACAGCTTCATCACGTTGTTGGTGCTGTCGTTCGTGTTGGCACGGTACAACTCGACCAACTCGTGAACCCATTCGCGTAGGCGCACATACGAAAGGGTCAGGTCTTCAATTTCATGCGTCAGGTTTTTGACCATGAGCTTGCGGACGGGCGGTGAAACGTAGCGCATCTCCGCATCACGCAGCTTGAGCAGAAACTCGCGCAGGTCAAGAATGTAGGGGTAGAACGGCTTGACGCGCTGGCGAGCCGCAAGCAGGCGGTGGTAGGGTTCGTCGCTGCTCGGTGACTCGATCATGGACTCTTCAATGTCTTCGAGGTAGGTGTGGATATGGCGCAAGACTTGCTTGTAGTTCTCGACGATAGCCCCGCGCATCAGCAGGTACACAAGGTAGTCGGGACCGTAGCGTTGGGCGCGTGTTTTGCCGGTTTCGATCTGCCGCCGCATACGCTCGAACAGCGGGCTAGGTACGGCTTCGTAGAGTATTAGGTAGCGTTCGCCGAGGATCATGCTGCCATTGACCGAGCGGAGCGAGCGGGTTTCTTTGTTGAGGTGCAGGATGTCATATTCGAGGTAGAAGCACTCGTCGTATTCGCTTTCGAACTCGCGGAAGGTGCTGTCGAGCATATCGTTCACGAGGTCATGCGGTAAGCCGAGTTGGTCAATGAGATAGCGCAACGCCCCGGCTCCTGCGCCGTAGCGCAGCATAACCCATGTCACGCGGGGGTCTTTCACTGCCGCCACGACGACATCGAGGTCGGTTGTCTCGTGTACGTCCATCGTGTCGGTGGTGTAGCTGAGGATGAGTATGGGGTGGTTAACATCGTCGGGAAATGGCGTAATGGTGGTGCGGTTCGGGTGTGTGTCACGGTTGGTTTCGGCTACGGGTTGAAGTGTCTCGTCCACTGCCGCCCTCCATCTGCTGGTAGTCGTCTTGCCGGTCGCAGTCCTGCGGGTAGTTGTCTGGTCGGTTGCTGCCTGTGTGGTGTGCGCCCACTGGTACCCCGGCTAGCGGGAACCGCCACTCATGATACCACCGATGTCATGCTCTTGGGGTACACTGGGATGGGCACACCCCACCCCCGACCCCAGAGGAGACCTGCAATGTGTTGTGTCGGCACAGGGCGTGTGTGGGTACGAGGCATGCTTGACAGGGTGAAACCCTTCGCATACAATAATGAGGCGGAAAAGGGTGGCGTGCCAACGTAGCTCAGTCGGTAGAGCAGCTGTTTCGTAAACAGCAGGTCATGGGTTCGAGTCCCATCGTTGGCTCCACCACCCATACAAACGCAACATACAATAGGAATAGTACCATGTCTGCTTGCCACCGCGCACGCCCCACCGCCGATACCCCCGATTGCTGCGTGGTGGGTGTTGCAGGTGCAGCGGCGCGTGGTGTGCCGCCCATATGTCAGATGCGCGAGGATGGTTCCCTGCCGAAAGGTAGGACAACCATCCTTGTTGCATGGGGCAGATTTTCCCCCTTGTCATGCGTGTTGCTTTTCGTGACAATGGTTCATATCTTGACATTCGCGCTATCCTTCGGTATGATAAGCGCACCGCAACACGTTGCCGTAACGCTGCACGGCTACCGTTCGCATTGGCGAACGGCGGCTTCGGTGTATCGGCGACGGTGGTACTTTAACAAGTGTATACGGTTGATCTATATAGAGGAGAGTCTCCGTGATAGAGTTGCTCTATGTCACAATCGGCATCGTCCTTGGTGCCGTCGGTGGGTATATGGTCAAGATGCGCCGTGCGCGCGACGAGTTCGATGCACACGCGCAAGAGCAGGAAGCCAAAGTGCGCCTGATGGTCGAGGAGGCGCGGTCGCAGCAGAAAGAGTTGCTGTTGCAGGCAAAAGACGATGCTCTGCGTATCCGCGAGGAAGCCGAACACGAACTGCGGGAAGCCCGCCAGAACGTTCAGAAGGTCGAAGAACGGCTGCAACGCAAAGAAGAGAATCTTGACCGCAAGATCGAAACGCTTGAGCGGCGCGAGCGTGGTGTCCAAAAGCGGGAGCAGCAGACGGAACGGACGCTGCAAGAAGCTGAGCAACTCCGAGCGAGCCAGCAGACGGAACTCGAACGCATTGCCAACCTGTCACACGACGAAGCCCGCGCCGTGGTGTTGCAGCAAGCCGAAACGACTGCCCGCGACGATATGGCACGCCGCATTCGCCAGATCGAGCAGGCAGCCCGCGAAGAAGCCGACAAGACCGCCCGCAAGATTGTGGGGTTAGCTATTCAACGGTGCGCGTCGGAATACGTCGCCGAAATCACTGTTTCTACCGTCACGTTGCCCGGCGAAGAACTCAAAGGGCGTATCATCGGGCGCGAAGGACGTAACATCCGAGCGTTCGAGCAAATCACCGGTGTGGATATCATTGTGGATGACACCCCCGATGCCGTCACGCTGTCGTGCCACGACCCGGTACGGCGCGAAATTGCGCGGGTTGCCCTGACGCGCTTGCTGAAAGACGGACGCATCCACCCCACCCGCATCGAAGAAGTCGTGCAAAAAACGCAAGCGGAGATTGATCAGGTGATGCGCGACGAGGGCGAACGGGTTGCCTACGAAGCCAACGTGCAGGGGTTGCACCCGGAACTCATCCGCCTGCTTGGGCGACTCAAATATCGCACCAGTTATGGGCAGAATGTGTTGCATCATTCGCTTGAGTGTTCCATTTTAGCAGCACACATGGCAACCGAACTGGGCGCGAATGTCCATATTGCGAAGACCGCCGCACTGTTGCACGACATCGGGAAGGCGGTTGACCACGAGGTACCCGGTCCGCACGCACTGATCGGGGCAGACATTGTGCGGCGGCTCGGTCGTTCAGCGGCGATTGTCCATGCGATTGCCGCGCACCACAACGAGGAAGAGCCAAGTACCGTCGAGGCGTTTCTGGTGCAAGCCGCCGATGCTGTGTCGGGGGGACGACCGGGCGCACGGCGCGAAACACTCGACTTGTACATCAAGCGGCTTGAAGCCCTTGAAACCATTGCGTCGTCGTTCAACGGGGTGCAGCGTGCCTTTGCCATTCAGGCGGGGCGCGAGGTGCGGGTGATGGTGCAGCCAGATAACATTGACGACCTGAGCAGCATTCACCTTGCACGGGACGTTGCCCGCAAAATTGAAGAAAACCTGCAATACCCCGGTCAGATCAAGGTCACGGTCATTCGTGAAACCCGTTCAGTGGATTATGCCCGCTGAGGCAGGGTGCGTGTCAGGGGTGGCACGGTTGGTGCCATGGGCGTGGGTCCATGGCAATCGTGGTGAACGGGGTACGCAACGTCGCACACATACGTGCAATTTCTGTGCAAATGTGGTAGTATGTCTGCAATGTAATCGGGCAGAGGTGACGTGCCCGGACAGAGCACCACATACCCCGCGTGGGGTGACATCGGTACATGCCAGATGAACAAATCAGTAGCCAGAGGAGGAGCGCATTATGAGCGAGGAACTGCAAACTTCGATCCCGTCCCCAGTCAATGGTCTGCATCAGCAACCACAACCTGTTACTGAACGGGTAGACACCAAGGAGGGGATGGTGGCTGAAGTCCTGAAGGTATCCACACGCTCGCGTCCCAGTGCTGTCGCCGGTGCCATCGCCGGTGTCATCCGGGAGAGCGGAGTCGCTGAGGTCCAGTCAATTGGCGCAGGCGCAACGAACCAAGCCGTCAAAGCGATTGCGATTGCGCGGAGCTATCTCAATGAAGAAGGGGTGGATATTACGTGTACGCCCTCGTTCATTGATGTTTCGATTGATGAAGAAGAGCGCACTGCTATTCGGATGTTGATCGAATGCCGCCAACCGTAGAGCGACCGGGTGAGCGTGATCGGGCTAGCCCCGGTCACGCTTTTTTTGGGTAAGCGTACTAGGAAGCACTACCGAGACCCATCATGGAAGAAATTGCCCGTTTTCTCCACCAACATCCACCGTTCAACTTATTGACGTATGATGAAGTGCTGGCAATCGCGGCGAAGATGCAGATCGAGTATTTTGCCACCAACACCGACATCTTGACCCACAACGGCGATCCAAGCCATTTTCTGTATGTGATCCGGCGGGGGAGCGTAGACCTGCTGCGCGAGAATGCACAAGGTCTCCGGGTCTTCGATACCTTGAGTGAAGGGGAGGTCTTTGGCTACCCGTCCCTGATCAACCGCCAACCCCCGATTGTGACCATTCGGACGCGCGAGGAAGTGCTCGCCTATCTGTTGCCCACCGAGGCTTTCCATCGGTTGTACGAAGACCACAGCACGGTCAACCAGTTTTTTACCTTCTCGACGGTAGAGCGGCTGGACAATGCGCTGCAACTGCACCAACCCCAAGACGAATTTACCAGCGAACTGTTTCGCTTGACCTTGAAAGACTTGCATACCGACGTAGTCACGGTGCCGCCCGATATGGCGATCCGTGATGTGGCGCGGGTGATGCAACGCCACGATGCGACATCGGTTGTCGTGACAGGTGCGCCGCTTGGCTTGCTGAGTGACCGCGACCTCCGTAACCGGGTGCTCGCCGCTGGGTTGCCCGATACTACGCCCGTCGAGCAGGTCATGACCTCGCCCATTATCACGCTCCCGATTGAGAGCCTTGCCTTCGAGAGCCTGATGCTGATGGTTGAGAAGCGTATCCACCACATTCCCGTAACCCGCGATGGCGAGTTGGTTGGTATGGTGACGCACACTGACCTGCTGCGCCAGCAGAGCCGTAGCCCGCTGTTGCTGCCACGGTTGCTTGAACGCGCCTATGCCACCGATGAACTCGCCTACTACGCGCAGCAGGTCGAAGACACGGCAGTCGGGATGCTCAAAGCGGGTGCGCGGGTGCGCGACATTGGGCGCATGGTAGCTGTGTCGCACGATGACCTGCTCCGGCGTATCTTGCACGGTGCCGAGGACACACTAGGTGCGCCACCGT
This sequence comes from uncultured Chloroflexaceae bacterium, assembly GCA_964575355.1. Lineage (GTDB taxonomy): Bacteria > Chloroflexota > Chloroflexia > Chloroflexales > Chloroflexaceae > CAZNQP01. The sequence goes on along the minus strand of CAZNQP010000041.1, from coordinate 9,151 downwards.
GCCCCTATGCGTGGCTCGTGATGGGCAGTGAGGGGCGGTATGAGCAGACCCTCCGTACCGATCAAGACAACGCGCTAGTGTATGCCGACAATGCCCCGCCTGAAGCTGCGGAATACTTTACACGGCTGGCAGACCATGTGGTGCAACAACTGGTTGCGTGTGGTTTCCCAGAATGCCCCGGCGACATCATGGCGACGAACAAACTGTGGCGGCAACCCCTGCGTGTCTGGCAGTCGTACTTCGAGACGTGGATTGCCCGCCCCGATGAGGAGTCGCTCTTACGCTCCACCATTTTCTTCGACTATCGCCCGGTGTACGGCGAACTGGACGTTGAGGCGGCACTGCGTCCCATCATCGAAAAGGGGCGCGGACAACGTATCTTCTTGGCGCGGCTGGCACGCAATGCCGTCAAGAATCGCCCGCCGCTCGGTTTCTTCCGCAACTTTGTCCTTGAGCGCGATGGTGAACATAAAGACCTGATTGATCTGAAGCACCGTGCGATTGCCTTGGTGGTTGACCTTGCGCGGGTCTACGGCATCGAGGCGGGCAGTGCCGAAACCAACACCGCAGCCCGCCTGCGGGCGGCAGTCGCGCACGGCAATCTTAGTAGTGTGGGCGGCGAGCAGCTACTTGCAGCTTTTGACCTGATTAGCATGTTCCGCCTGCGCCATCAGGCGCGGCAATTGCAGGCGGGGCTACCCCCTAACAACCTCGTGCCAGTTTCCGAACTGTCGCCACCAGAGCAGCAAGACTTGAAGGAGGCACTCCGTGCCATCGGTGACGGGCAGAAGGGTGCGGAGCATACCTTCCAGACTGGAAGCCTCGGCTAGCGCAGCCCCGCCCCACCAGCCCCGCCCCGACAAGGGCAATACCAACGGCACCTGTCCCCGCCCCTGCGGGTGATGGGTGCCGTTGGCATGGGTTGGCGTGGTAGTGCCTATCGGTAGTGCCTGTAGGTCGTTGGTGCTGCCTACCAGACGGCGAGGATGCGGCACGGACCGCCGGAACCTGCTGCCACCTTGGGCGCACCCACAAACAGGAATGCCCCTGCTGGTGGGATGAGGTTGAGGTTGGCGAGATTTTCGATGCCCCAGCGATTCGTCGGCAGAAAGCTGTTGTGGACCGCAAAGTCCACTGAGCGTCCATAGTCAAGGCTCAGGGTGTCTACGCCGATCCCGGCGATGCTCCGCTCTGCGAGCAGGAAATCGGTGGCGGCTTTGCTGAAGCCGGGGAAGTGCAGCAAGCCGTTGGCATCCGCATTGCCAAAGGCTTCGGGCGCACTAAACTTCTCCGCCCACCCAGAGTTCATGAGTACGCCCGCATTGTCGGGGATGCGCCCGTACTGCTGCTCCCACGCCAGCAGGTCATCTACCAGCACCTCGCTGTCGGCATCCACGGCGGCGCGGGCACTGATGTCAATGACGACAGCGGGCACCACCAACTGCTCTGACGGCAACTGGTCAACGAACAAGCCCCCCGCCGCAAAGTGGGCGGGTGCGTCCATGTGGGTGCCGCTGTGTTCCCAGTAGGTAATGACGTTGCCATAGTAGCCATTTTCGTCAATCGTGACGAACGGCTCGATGCGAACGGGCGGTGAGCCGGGGAACAGTGGCATGGCGGTGCCAAACACATGCGTGAGGTCTTGCACGTTGCTGAACCCCCCCGGCAAAAAGGGGGTACCTTGGGCTTGGGTTGGGGTGGCTCGTGTTGCCACGGTAGCCGTGGCAGCAGCGGCAGTGGCACCTAGCCCCAACTTGAGGAAGGCACGGCGGTCAAGTGCAGCGGTGGGCACCTGCTTGAGCAAACGCGGCGGACACATAGCATAATCCTTTCTATCGAGCAACCGCACCGACGAGCGGGCAACCGCACCGACGAGCGGGCAACCGCACCGACGAGCGGGCAACCGCACCGAACGTGAAGTGCAAGCATAAGACATTCGCTTCTATAGTATACTGCACACCAAGGGAAAACATATTGGGTACATGATCTAGTTTGCACTCGCTGCTGCCTGTCACCTGCCCAGCCACAAGGAGCACAGCAATGCTAACGATGGACGATTTTTTGCAGGGCAAAGCCGCCCGCCTGCGCGACATGCGCGAACACCTCAGCGACCCGCAAGCCCCGCCGGTTGCGCTGAGTGCGACCGCCCGCATTGCGGGCAGTTCGGGGGTGCGCCCCATCTCGATCCGCGAGTTTACCGTGGTCAGCGATTCGGGTCCGGCACTGGCAGGGCACGATCTTGGTCCGTCGTCGCCCGAACTGCTGCTGGGTGCGCTGGCAAGTTGTCTGGCGCATACCTTCCTGATTGTCGGGGTGGCACATGGCATCAGCTACGACCACGTTGCCGTTGAGGTGACGGGCACGCTCGACTACCGTGGCATGTTGGAGCTGGACGACGCGCCAGTCAATATGTATGACCTCCAGTACCGCGCCACGCTTGGCTCGTCGGCGAGCGACGAACAGCTTGATGCCGTGCGCCACGATGTTGAGCGGCTGTGCCCAGTGCTGCAAACGCTGACGCGCCCGGTCAGCGTCAGTGGTGAGTGGCAACGCCCCGACGAGGTGTTGCCCGTATGAGCCAGCCCGCCGAGTATACGCTCTACCAGCGCATCTATCAGGTGGTGCAACAGATACCCGCCGGGAAGGTGGCAAGCTACGGTGACATAGCGGCGGTGGTGGGCGGCGGCTGCGATGCCCGCACGGTGGGGCAAGCCCTCAACACGATACCGAAGCAGGCGCACGCCGCGGTGCCGTGGCAGCGCGTGGTCAACAAGCAGGGCGGCATCAGTACGCGCGGTACGCTCCAGCGTGACCTGTTGCAGGCAGAAGGCATTCCGTTCCACGCCGACGACACCCTCGACATGGCGGTCTATCGCTGGCGCGGTCCCGACGAAGCATGGGCAACTGCCCACGGCTTTCGGTGCTTGCCGCCGCCGCCGGTCGAACAGCCGCCGCCGGTCGAACAGCCGCCGCTCCTGTAGCGTTTCCCTACCACCAACCGGGAAGCGTCGCCGTTACGTTGGGGAAGTCTTTCCCTTGGAACCACACGCCTCTGCTGGTATATTTTGTATAGTAAAGAGTGAGTACATACGTGAGGGCAACACAGACGAAATCAAAAGCTGCAAAGTAGATTTACCTTGTAGGCAGCACGGAACACCATTAGGAGAAATCTCTCGGCTCTGGGTCCCTAGGGCAGGCACTTCGGGAGGATGGCGAGGGGAGCCGCCATCCTCTCTTTCTTTGTGTGCTTTGCGCGTTGTTTTGTGTGCTTTGCGCGTTGCGTGCGCGGGCTATGCCAGCACGCGCCGGAACACGCGCAGGATGCCCTGATCCCACGCGACGCGGTGCGTAACCCCGCTTTCGCCTTCCACTTCTTGATAGTGTTCGAGGTACCACTGATACGAGCGGATGAGGGCTTCGGCGTTGCTGTAGCGCGGTGCCCAGCCTAGCACGTGCTCGATCTTCGCGGTGGAGACAAACGAGTCTTTGTCGGCGGTGGCGTACACCCACGGGTAGAGCGGTGACAGCCCCATCTTGTTGAACAGTTCAAGGGCGGTTTTGGTGGGGGTGGCTGGTGTGGGCAGTACTCGTGCGCCACTGTTCGCAAAGTCGCACAATGCCTGCACGTCTTCGTAGACGGTGTTAAAGCGTTTTGCCCCTACATTGAAGGTATCGTTCGAGGCGGCATAGTCGCTGGTTAGGGCTAGGAGCACCGCGTCTACAAGGTCTTCCACTTCAAGCAACTGGTAGCGGTTCTTACCGTTCCCGATAATCGGGATGCGGTTGCCGTTGTGTACCCAGTCGAACAAAATCTGGAATACGCCGAGACGGGCGATGCCGATGAACGTTTTGGGGCGAATGATGCAGACGTGCTGCCCCATCGCGCGGTAGCGCATAGCGATCTGCTCGGCTACAATCTTGCTCTTGCCGTAGGGTCCCACCCCCACCATCGGGTCAGTTTCTTCTATCGGGTGTTTTTCGGGCACCCCGTACACCGCCGTAGACGAGATATGCACGAAGCGTGCCCCCCCGCGCTGGCGGGCGGCTTCGAGGACGTGCAAGGTGCCGTCTTCGTTGGTGCTGTGGATGTCGGCGGCTTTCCAGAGCGGGAGCGCGGCGGCGGCATGCACGATGCCGTCAATGCCGTCGAGCAGGCTATGCACCAACTTTACGTCGCGCACGTCGCCCGTATGGAAGACGGTGCCCGGTGGGTAGTCGCTTGTTTCGTAGGGGGCGATGTCGAGCAGTTCGACCTGATGCCCAGCGGCGGCGAGCTTGGTGGCGGTGTGCAGCCCGAAAAAGCCTGCCCCGCCGGTAATCAACACACGCATGGTTGCTTCCTTACTTGTCTATGCTGTTTGTTTCCGTTGCGGCGCATTGTACGCCGTGTAGTTGGTTTCTGCAATGTCGTCAGGTGGCGAGCATCTGGCGATAGACGGCGTGGTACTGTGCGGCTAGAGCCACCTGTGTATAGTGGGTCAGGGCGCGTGCCCGCCCGCGTTCGGCGAGCGCGTGCCGTAGGCGGGGCTGTTCCAGCAGCAGGCGTAGCGCGTTCCGCAGGGCAGCAACGTTGCGTTCTGGGAAGACGATGCCCGCGTCGCCGATCACGTTGGGGATTTCGCCCGACGACGAGCCAACCACGGGCACGCCGCAACTCATTGCCTCGACGAGGACGCGCCCAAACTGTTCCTTCCAGTTGGGCATCGTGCGCGACGGCAGCACCAGTGCGTCGAGTTCGTGCAGCACCTGTGGTACGGCGGTGCTGGGTACGGCAGCGTGGAACGTGACACGCGATGCCAGCCCACGCTGCTGCACGGTTTGCTCGAGGGCGGGGCGTAGCTCACCATCACCGACGATGCGGAGATGCACGACCGGCGGTAGCGCGGCAACGGCGGCTATCAGGTCATGCAGCCCCTTGGCGGCGAGCACACGCCCCAGATAGCCCACCACAAACGGTGCCGCGTCGCTGATGGGTGGGCGGGGCGGGCGCAGGCTAAACAGGTCGGGGTCTACGCCAAACTGGGGCAGCACCGTGACGGCTCCCGTGTAGCCGTGGTCGCGGATGAGGGCGGCGGCTTCGTGGTTGCCACAGATAGCGTGGGCGGCGTGGCGAAAGGTGTACTGTTCGAACCACGCGAAGGGCGGCGGGTAGCGGCGGGCGTTGTTTGCCCAGTTGTAGAAGCAGCACCGCGCCCCCACCGCGACCCCGTGGCGCATGGCGTGGTAGGTCGCTGGGTTGAAGGCTTCTTCATCAATGTGGAACACGTCCGGGCGTTCGCGGCGCAGCACTGCGCCGAGCCGGGGGTAGAAATGCAGGTGGTGCTGCCCATTGAACCACATCGGCAGCACCTCCATGCGATAGCCAGCGGTGAATTGCTGTTCGAGCGTGAGTTCGCCGACCCCCGGCTCGTACCACGACGGCGGCACGAGTGCCAGTAGGTCAGCGTCGGGCAGGGCGGCGAGTGCCTCAAGTTTCTTCTGGTAGGCACCCGATACGAGGGCTTTCGACAGCATCACCACCTTCATCGGGTGGCTCAGGCGTGCTGGGCAGCAAACTGCTGCATAACGTCTACCAGCGTCTGCACCCCCTCGACGGTCATGGCATTGTAGAGCGAAGCCCGCATCCCGCCGACCGAGCGGTGCCCCTTCAGCCCCACCAGATGCTCACGCTTGGCGGCGGTGAGGAACGCGGCTTCGAGTTCTTCGCTTGGCAACCGGAACACGACGTTCATCAGCGAGCGACTGTCGGCGGCGATGGGGCATGTGTAGAAGCCGTTGCTGTTGTCAATTGCTTCGTATACCATGTGGGCTTTCTGCTGGTTGACTGCTTCCACGCCTGCTAGTCCGCCTTGGCTTTCGATCCAGCCGAGCACAAGGTTGACGAAGTAGATGGCGAGCGTCGGCGGTGTGTTGTAGAGCGAGTTGCCTTCAAGGTGCGTGCTGTAGCGCAGGTAAATTGAGATGTCGCTCCGCATGGCTTCGAGCAGGCTCGTGCGGATTAGCACGGCAGTCACACCCGATGGTCCGAGGTTCTTCTGGGCACCGCCATACAACAATGCGAACTTCTCGGCAGGGAAGGGGCGTGAGAGGATGTCACTGCTCGCGTCGGCGATCAGTGGCACGTCGCCGAAGTCGGGCAGGGTGTGCCACTGCGTCCCCTTAATCGTGTTGTTGGTGGTGATGTGGACATAGGCGGCGTTGTCGCTCAGGTCAATTTCATCAGCACGCGGGATGCGGGTGTAGCCGCTCTCCTTCACGCTGGCGGCGACGTGCGTCGCTCCTAGCAGGGCGGCTTCCTTGAGGGCTTTCTCTGACCACGAGCCAGTGAGAATGTAGTTGCCGACCTTGCCGTCCGCCAGCAGGTTCAGTGGCACATTGACAAACTGCTGACTTGCCCCGCCCTGCACAAACAGTACGCGGTAGTCATCGCCCACGCCTGCCAGTCGCTTGAAGCGTTCCTCCGCTTCGGTGATAATCGCTTCAAACTCTTTCGAGCGGTGGCTCAATTCCATGACCGACATGCCGGTGCCCTGATAGTCGAGTAGTTCTGCCTGTGCCTGTTCGAGCACGGCGAGGGGCAAGGTGCCCGGTCCTGGGTTGAAGTTGTAAACCCGGCTCATGGTGTGCATCTCTCCTTGCTAGCACCAAACTAGTAGCAATCAAAAGGTTTGGTATAACCGCCCCCAAGTATAGCAGATGTTGCCACGGGCGTTGCAGCGTTGGGGCAGGGCAGCAGCGCGTTTGGTGCCCGCTTATTTTTCCGCTATACTGCTGACAAGGCACTGTTGCTAGGGCACAGTGCCGTGCTTTCTGTCGTAGCACCCATAGGTCTCACATGCACATGAACCAACTGTAAGGCTCCCAGAAAGGAATCGAACTGATGACATCAGGCGAACAGGGGACGGACATGCTGGTGGCAGACGCAGGCAGCAATGATGGTAGCGGTGCAGATGATGGTAGCGGGGTGGTGGTGGCGGCTACGCCACAGGGGTCGCCGCTAGAGGTCTTCCCGGTTTTTCTACGGCTGGGCTTAACGTCGTTCGGCGGACCGATTGCCCACCTCGGCTATTTCCGCGAAGAGATTGTGGTGCGGCGCAAATGGATTGACGATGCCAGCTTTGCCGATCTGCTGGCACTGTGCCAGTTTTTGCCCGGTCCTGCCAGTAGCCAGCTCGGTATTTCGCTGGGCATGGCGCGGGCGGGCGTGCTTGGCGGCTTGCTGGCGTGGCTCGGCTTCACGATGCCGTCTGCGCTACTGATGCTGCTGATCGGGCTGGGCGTGGCATCGCTCGGCGACCTGTCGCAGGGCGTGGACGTGCTGCACGGCTTGAAGGTGGTGGCGGTGGCCGTGGTGGCACAGGCGGTGTGGGGGCTGGCGACGCGTCTGTGCCCGGACCGCACGCGCATTACGTTTGCGATTGTGGCGGCGGTGGCAATGCTGCTGGTGTCCACGCCGCTCGCCCAGATTGCCGTGATTGTGATTGCCGGGTTGGTGGGCTGGCGTATCTTGCCCGACGACCGCGACTATCGCCCCTTTGCGATGAACATGGGCATCCCGCGCCCGCTGACCTATGTCAGTATTGCGCTCTTCTTCGGGTTGCTGTTCGGTATGCCGCTCGTGCTTCAGTTCTTCCCCAGTCAGGCACTTGCCCTGTTCGAGGCGTTCTACCGGGCGGGGTCGCTCGTGTTCGGCGGTGGGCATGTTGTGCTGCCGTTGTTGCAAGCCTCGGTGGTAGATACGGGGTGGGTCACGAACGAGGCATTTCTGGCGGGCTACGGCGCGGCACAGGCAATGCCCGGTCCGCTCTTCACCTTTTCGGCATTTCTTGGCGCGGTCAGCACGGTACCGCCCAACGGTGTGCTGGGCAGTTTCATTGCGCTGGTCGGCATCTTTCTGCCGTCGTTCTTCATGCTGTTTGCGGTGCTGCCCTTTTGGGACACGCTCCGCTCCACCCCCGGTGTGCAGGCAGCCCTGCGCGGCATCAATGCGGCGGTGGTGGGTATTCTGCTGGCTGCCCTGTACAACCCCGTGTGGACGGCTGCCATCTTCGATGGCGTGGACTTTGCGCTGGCACTGGTGGCGTTCCTGCTGCTGATGTTCTGGAAAACACCACCATGGCTGGTGGTGGTGCTCGGTGGGCTAGCGGGTGCTGCCATTGAGTTTATCCCCGCCTAGGGGAGCGCGGTGGGGCTGGCAGGCGGTGGTGCGCGTTCGGCTTCGAGGAGCGCGATGTGGTAGAAGCCCCGGCTGATGCGGGTGTGCTGTGTGACGGTGAAGCCTGCGTCTGCCAGTGTGTCGAGCACAAAACGCTCCGGCACCATTTGGATGTCGGTGCGGCGTTGGCTCCGCGGGAACATGCCACCGATGTGGTGCAGCATCGCTAGTGCCGGGTTGTGCGGCGCATATGTGAGGTACAACAGGTGGCGGCTACGGAGCGTCAGGTGGCGCACCAGTTGTGCGAACGACGGCTGCGGGTAGTGGATGAGTACATCGAGGCACGCGACCACGTCGTGTTCGCCGGGGATGCCCTCTAGGTCGGATACCAGCAGGTTGACCCGTGATTGCACGGCGGCTTGCATCGCGGCGCGGTGGGTCGCCTGTACCATCTGCGGGGCGATGTCGGCGGCGGTGAGGTGGTAGCCGCGCTGTGCGAGTGCGACGGTGAGCAAGCCCGTCCCGCAGCCAGCATCAAGGGCGGTGGGGTTATCGGGCAGGGTGCGTGCCGCGAGCCACCCGAGTAACGTTTCGAGCATCAGGGTGTGCCCTTCGCGCACCGAGCGGCGCACGCCAGTGACTTCGCCTGCGCCGTAGATCGTGCGCCAACGGTCGAAGCCCTCGCCGTTGAAGTAATCGCGCAGCATTGCCTTGCGGCGTTCTGTATCGGCGGTGGTCTGTCCTTTGCTAGCCACCAAGAGCCTCCCTCGCTTCACGCAATATGGCTACCGTAATCGGGGCATAGCCGTGCTCGGCTGCATATTGTTCGACGTTGCGGCGCACACGTCCGCGTACAAAAAACGGTATTTTCTTCAGCATTGCCTCGGCATCGTCCGTCCATGCATGCGGCGCATCGGGGGCGTGCGGCGCATCGGGTGTGGCGGGGGCGTGCGGCGCATCGGGTGTGGCGGGGGCGTGCGGCGCATCGGGTGTGGC
>CAZNQP010000040.1:6674-29185 GCA_964575355.1 uncultured Chloroflexaceae bacterium | reverse complement strand
GCTCACGCGGGCAACCTTGGGTGATAGCCGTGCTCGCTGTTCACGCGGGCAACGCGGGCAACGTGAGCAGTAGCTGTGCGACGACGCGTGGCATGACTTAACGCCCGCCGCCCGCGCAGGCACAGGCACAGGCACACCCGGCACAAGCGCATCCGCCACCGCCACCGCCGTCGCCGCTTCCTTTCGCCATTTCGGCGAGTAGCTCGCCCGTGGCTACGTCCACGCCAGTCAGGTCTATGATGCCGCGTGGCGTGTCGAGGTTGAGGCTGCCGGGGCTGATGCTGCCAGCCAGCCCCCCCAACGTGTTTTCGGTCCAGCCGGCAAACGATGCCGCGACATCGCCAAAGCTGGTAGAGCCACCAATGTCGGGTGCGCCCCCGCCGCCACCCGCGCCGAAGCCGCCCCACGCCTGCCCGCTCATGATGACGGGGGGACGCATCCAGATCGGGCGGTAGGTGTAGCCGCGCCGCCTGCCTGTCGCTATGGGGGCATCAAAGACCTCACCGTAGCGGTCATTGTCGCCCATCAAGAGCCATTCGAGGTTGCGGTCGGTGAACTGTTCGCGTTGCTCTATATCACCGATGCTGCTGGCTTCGGTCAGGGCACGCTGGATGATGCTGCGGTAGTAGTCTTGGGTGTCGGACAGGTCGAAGCCACTAATGCGCTGTACGGTATGCTCGATGAGTTGTTTCATCGCGGTGCCAAAGTCTAGCTTGCTGACGGGTGTGCTGGGTGCAGTAGCGTGCTCCTGCTCGATGACATCGAGGAAGCCCTGCTCGTAGTCGTGTAGGATGACCCCCTGATTGGCGGCAACCCGGCGGCGGTGTTGGGTGCGTTGGGTTGGGTCGTCCGTGCGATAGGGTTCGGCAAGGGCTACTTGGAGTGGCTCGGTGCCTGTCTGTGTGAGGATGCCCTTTTTGAGCATGCCGAAGATGACCAACAGTAACACACGATTGAGCGGCAGTTCGAGAATGATGGCAGCCTCGGCGGCAGTCAGCCCGCGCTTGATACCGCCGCCTTCCATCTGCGCGATGGGTGGCAGGTAGTCGTTGCCACGCCGCCGCAGTTGCCATTCGTTTACACCGAATAGCACCACCACAACCGGTAATGCCAGCAGCAAAAACGCTGCCGAGTTCAGCCCGAAGTAGCCCAGCGCACCAGCGAGGATGACCAGTACTGTGATGCCCGTGTAGCCGGAGAAGCGCAGGAATGCCGCCCCTGCCAGCCCGACCAGTGTTATCAGGAGACCGCCCCATACCAGCGGGTTATCTTCGACGAACTTCACAAGCAACTGGAAGGCATTCAGGCGAATAATGCCCGTCATGCCTGCGGCGGCGAACGAGACCCCCACGCGGTAGGGTGCGTCTGCGCCCCAGTCGGGCACCTGCCACGCCACAACCTGCCGCCCTTCAAACAGGGCTTGCTCGTTGTAGGGGCGGTCTTGCCAGAAGACTTGCTCGGCGGGCACGGTCGTCGGCAGGAAGATCAGGACTTCGAGTTCGCCGTTGCCCTGCACCAGTTCGCTGTCAAACCATGTCGGCGTAATTTGTAACGACGCTAGCTGGTTGTTGGTGGTATCTTCGAATACCAGATTGTCCATGGTGAACTCGACGTGCAGCGTACTGGTTGCGCCCGGTGCAATGGCGTTGGCACCGAGCGGTATTTCAACCCCCGGTGAAACAAACTCGGACGGGCGAATGGTGGTGAGTGGCGTGCCGTCTATGGCGGCAGTGATCGTGCTGATGTCGTAGTCTTCGTTGGGCATGCCAATGTCTACGATGTCAATCGGTGAGGCTGTGTCATCGTTGGCAAAGGTAATGTCATAGATAATCTGTGCCTGCGAGTTGGTGTCAATGAAGACCTGCATGCGTGTGAGCGGCACACCGAAGCGGTAGGTCTGGGCGTGGGCGGGGCGGGCAACCAACCCCCCCACGGCGACGAGCGCGACGAGTAGCGCGAGTGCCACCCCGCTCAGGCGGTAGCGGGTAGTCTGTATCATACGGTGTCCTCCTGTGGGTGGTGCGCGTTGGGGGCGGGGCGGTCACGGTCATTGACCACAACCTGCTGGACCTCGAAGGCACCGATCATCTCTTCAGGTACCGCGACGCTCTCGCGGTAGACGCGGAATGCTGGGTGCTGCCAGATGGTTGCCCATGCGGTGGTGAGCACGTTGCCCACGACGTGCCACGCGCCGTTGTGTGGGATCACGCCGCCGTCGGGCAAGATGTGGATGCTTACATCGGCGGTGCAGCGCGGACCGCGTTGCAGTTGGGTGGCAAGTGGTAGGGCTGGATCACGTAGGGTGACGGGTTGCCACATTGTTTGCAGGGGCAACGCATACGAGTGCTCGTCAAGGTAGCTGGCGAGCAGCAGTAGTGCGCCGGGGCTGATGCCGCCGCTATCGTCGCTGGCGCGATTGGTGCTGCTCTCGCTCAGGGCGAATAGGGCAGCCGTTGCGAAGCCCATGCCGGGTAGCGCGGTGAGGGTTGGGGCAAAATTGGCGGCAGACGTGTCAATCAGGGGCACTTCGGCAACGGGGCAGACCTCATACTCGTGCAAGGTCTGGGTGGTATGCAGCATGGCGGTGTAGTCGCCGTCGCCGTACAGGGCATCGTGGGCGGCAGGGTCGTTGCCGTGGCAGGGTAGCAACACATAGTCAACGCCTGCCATAGCAAGGTCGTGCAGGGTGTCGGCATGGTCTATGCTTTGTGCCAGTGCCCGCATGCCTGCGATCATGCCAATGTCTTCGGCGGCTTCGATGCAGCGGATGACGTTGGGCATGTCGTCACGGGGCGTGACCAGTAGCGTGATGTGTGGGATGCCGATCTCCCATAGTTGTTGAAGCAGTTCGCGGGTGCGGGCAAGGGGGGCGGGTTGTAGGGTGGCTTGTAGTGGCGCGACAAGTTGCGCGGTGTGGGGCGAAAACTGGTTGTCGTGGTAAATGAGCACTGGGTAGTTGTCGCTAGGTTGCGCCAGCTGGTCGAGCAAGTCGCGCACACGCCCGATGTCGGCGCGTATGGTGGCGGGGTCTGCGGCGGGGAAGGTACGTTGCATGGTCTTGAGCAGGCTGGCTTCGTCTTGTCCGTGCAGCAACCCGTGCGCGATCACCGTGCCCGTCGGCGTGAGGCGTACTGTTGCGGTGGCATTGGCGACGAGCGTGCTGCTGCCGTCGTTGTCCACGCGCAGGTGATAGCGGGCGTAGGTTCCGTCACGTTCGCGCATGGCGTGGTATAGCCCCGGCTTGGTCAGGGCGGGGGCGCGGGGGCGTTCCAGTACAAACAAGCGTCGCCAGAATGAGCGTTCAGAAGTCATAGGCGGGGTTCCTTTGCGTGTGATGCTGCGGGCGGAGCGGATGACGTGGGCGGAGCGGATGACGTGGGCGGAGCGGGTAGCGCGGATGCAGCCGGAGGTGCAGCGTGCCCAACGGCGGTAAGCGGGATAACTGGCGCGGCGGGGTTGGCGGCACTGTTGCCGCGTCCACGCAGGGCGGCACGGGTCATGCCGTCCACCGGGATGAAGCCGGTGCCCTCTACGGCGGTGGGTGGGCTGTTGCAGCCGCCGGAGCTACAGCCGCCGGAGCTGTAACCATCGGTTGCCACGCGGTTGCCGTCGCGGGCTTCGCGCTCGATGCGGCAGCCGCCACCACACAACGGGAGGTCGGGGCAGGCGTGGCACTTCGGCGGCAAGCCCGCCCACGCCGGGTCGTCCTCGCGCTCACGGAAGCTACGGAACAGGTCGCTGCGCCAGATGCGTTCCCACGGGTCGCTCAGGATATTGCCTGCCGCCACATAGTAGGACTGGCAGGGCAGTACGCTCCCGTCCGGCTCGACACAGATCGAGTATTCGCCCGCGTTGCAGCGTTTCGCGCCCAGTTCTAACTCGATGGGCGACATGCGGCAATATTCGGTGGGGGTGTACCACAAGAAGCGCATGCCGAGCTGGGCGGCGTGGTTGCGCACCCGCACCAGTAGTGGGGCAAGCTGGTCTTCGGGGATGGCTTGCGGGTCGGCAAAGCCGCCGCCCGAATAGATCATACCGTTCATCGCAAAGGTGCGGATGCCGAGGCGGTGTATGAAGCTGATAATTTCCTCGACGTGATCCATGGTGCGGCGCATCAGGGTGGTGTTGGTGATGACGTGCATGCGGCTGGCAACGGCGTTTTCTATGCCGCGCACGGTTTGGTCGAATGACTGCGCCTGCATAATCTCATCGTGGACTGCCGGGCGCGACGAGCCGAGCGTGACCTGCACATGATTTAGCCCAGCGGCGGCAAGCTGTTGCACGAAGGCGGGTTGTGCCATGCGTCGCCCGTTGGTGTTTAGCCCGACGATATGCCCGCGCTGGTCGGCATACGCGATGAGGGCGAGCAGGTCGGGGTGGAGGGTGGCTTCGCCGCCCGTGAAGATGAGGTGCGGCACGCCGACGCGGTGCAGCGTATCAATGACCTGCTGCCACGCTGCTAGCGATAGTGATGGCATGGCGAGGCGGTCGGGTTCGTTGTAGCAGTGGGCGCAGCCATTGTTGCAGCCGTAGGTGAGGGCAAGGTCGGCTTTGTAGGGTGCGCCCGCCCGTGTGCTGAAGAGGGGCGTTTGTTGTACCGTGCCAATGCCACACACACAGCCGCCGTCGCCCGCGCGGGCATGCTCGATTAGGGCGTAGACGTGGGCGACATCGTGCGTTACCTGCGATGCGGGTGCGCCGTGAAAGGTGCGGTGTACCATGGCACGAGCGTCGGCGCGTGGTACCCCGTCGAGGGCGAGTACGGCGATTGGTAGGGCGGTGGCGTTCAGGTGGATCACGTCGGTGACATCTACGAAGAGCGTGCCACTACCGGGTGGGTCAACGCGCAGATGGAGCCGCCGCTCGTGCCCATCGCGGGTGGTGGTGCGCCATGTGTGCAGCCCCGGTGCGGGTTGCGGCAGGCGGCGGTAGCTCGCACGTAGACGCGATAGGTCGGCGCGGACGGTGTGCCAGCATTGCGTGAGCAGGGAGGAACTGTTCACCACTTCACCTCTTCCTCAAGTTGGTAGGTTGCGCCGCAGTATGAGCAGTTGACGAACACTGCCCCAGCTTCGACGCGCAGGTCTTTGTCGGTGAGCACGCCGCCGCACGATGTGCAGCGTAGTTCTTGCAGGCTTACGTCGCCGCCTAGTTCGATGCGCTGCACCACCTCGGTTTGTTGGGGCTGCTGCTGTGCCAGATAGATCAGCCCGCCTGCCGCTGCAAACAGAATGACCCCCACCACGATGCGGAGGATTTGCCCCTGCGAGCCAGCCACAAAGATAATGCCAAGCAAGCCTAGCATTCCTGCCAGCCCGTAAAATATCAGTTTTGGCATGCTGTCGTCTCCTCGCGTTGCAGCCACGGTACAGGCACACATGGAACGGTGTAGGGTGGCGTTGGCTACAGCGTGTTCAAATTATACAAAAAACACGCACTGAATACAAGTGCTTTCGGTGCAAAACAATATGCAGCCCCCCTCGAAGAGACGTGACGTGCGCTGGCACCCCACCAATTCCTGCGGAATGGGGTATACTATCAAGCGCAGGCGGTACGTGGATGTGCGTGCCCGCCGCGCAACTGCAACGAGTAAGCCACGACAGAAAGGTAAACAGACGTAGACCATGACTACGCTCGAACTGACCGGAGCCGCCAAACACCAGCAACGGCAACGTGACTTCCGCGAAATGGTTGAAATCCAGTGTTCGTCACGCTGGCTGGCTGCCGGGGTTGGCACGCTGGTCGCGTCTGGCGTGGCGGTGGCGTGGGGCGGCTTGCCCGTCGCGGCGACGCTGGGCACCCTAGGGGCGGCGGGCTTCATCTACACCACCCTGATCGAGCCACGCTCGCCCGTCCTTGAGCGCGTCACGGTTAGTGTACCCACCCTGCCGCCCGCCTGCGATGGGCTTCGCATCGGGCAGTTGAGCGATATGCACCTCGGCATGCCGCATGCCCGCGAAAACACACGCTGGGCGGTGCAGCAGATGCTACGCGAGCAACCCGACCTGATCGTGATTACCGGCGACTTTGTGAGCTTCGAGTGGGCAATCCGTGAACTTGCCGGGTTGTTTGCCCCGTTGCATGCGCCGCTTGGTGTGTATGCCATTACGGGCAACCACGACCACTGGGAAGGCGTGCAGGAAATCTACGCGCAACTGGAGCCGCAGGGCATCCGCTTTCTTATCAACGATAACTGCTGTATCCGGTGGCGTGGTGGCGAACTATGGCTCGCGGGCATTGACGATATGTGGTATGGTGCGCCCGACCTGAGCGCGGCACTGGCTGGTATTCCGGCGGATGCCTTCACGCTACTGCTGGCGCACGAACCCGACTTTGCCGACATCGCCGCCCTGCGCCCGGTAGACCTGCAACTGTCGGGGCACACCCACGGCGGGCATGTGCATTTGCCGTTGCTGGGCGCGGGTTGCGTGCCGCACCACGGGGTGCGCTACATTGACGGACTCCTGTACGCCGGTGAGTTGCCGGTGTACGTATCGCGCGGGTTGGGCGGGTTGCCGGTACGCCTGAACTGTCCGCCGGAAGCAACGATTATAACCCTTCGTCACCACATGGGCTAACAAGCATATGGCTATGCAACGCGAGATAGAGGTTATTGGCGACTGGACGAACCTAGATGCGCTGCTGGCGTTTGCAATGGCGGCAGGCGATGAAATGCCGCTGTGCGATGAGCAACGCTATTACCTCCACCTTGCGGTTGAAGAGGTGGCGACGAATATTATCAAGTATGGCTACCCCGATGGTGATCGGGGCAGTATTCACCTCGCGTGTATCTGTGATGATGCCGCGACCACGCTGGTGATTGTTATCCGTGACAAGGGCGTGCCCTATGACCCCAACGACTGCCCGCCCCCGGACTTTTCCGGCGATGTGCAGACGCGGCAGGTCGGCGGGTTGGGGTTGTTTCTCGTCCGGGAACTTGCCGATGACCTGATCTACTCTCATGACGAAGAAAGTGGCTGGAATGAGCTTAGGCTGCGAAAACACCGCGCCGATACCGCCGATGGATCAGCTTCAGCGTGACCTGAGCACGATGCCGTTGTTTGCAGGGTTTTCGGCGCAGCAAATTGCCGACCTTGCTAGTTTGCTCGTGCTCCGCGACCTTGCAGCGGGACAGGTTTTGTTCTTGCAGGGCGATGCGGGGCACGAGAGCTTTCTGGTGCTAGCGGGTGAACTCGAAGTGGTCAGCCATATAGACGCGACAACGACGATTCCGCTGTCAATTAAGCGGGTGGGCGAGATCGTGGGTGAGATGGCACTGATTGACCAGCAGCCGCGTTCGGCGACGGTACGGGCAGGCAAGGCATCGCGGGTGGCAGTCCTTGATGAAGCCGCTTTTTTCCAGTTGCTCAACAATAACGCTTCGCTCGCCGTTGAGATGCTCCGGCGCGGCACGCGCAACCTGCGCGAAACCAGTACCACCATGATCGCCCGGCTGGAGGCGAAAAACAACGAACTGGCACAGGCATACGAAGACCTGAAGTCAGCCCAAGAAGAGCTGATCTTCCTCAACCGTGTGCAAGAAGAGATGAACGTTGCGCGCCGTATCCAACGCCAGTTTCTGCCCCACGAACTGCCATTGGTGGCAGGGTGGGATATGGCAGCCTTCAACCGGGGCGCACAGGCGGTGGGGGGGGACTTCTACGACTGTATCGAGTTGCCCGGTGGGGCGTTGGGGCTGATTGTCGCCGACGTGTGTGGCAAGGGGGTACCGGCTGCCCTGTTTGTCGCCCTGACCCGTAGCCTTGTGCGGGCGGCTTCGCAGGCTCCGTGGATGATACAGGCAGGCGATGACACGTTGTTGCACAATATTCTGGTGGGGGCATTGCTGTTTTCGAATGAATACATTGCCCGTGTCCATGGCGAAAGCAATATGTTTATCACCTTGTTCTACGGTATCCTTGACCCGCAGCAGTGTGTGATGAGCTATGTCAATGCGGGGCACAACCCCCCGTTGATGCTGCGGCGTGCCGACAGTAGTATCGAAGAGTTGGAGAGTTTCAACCTGCCGATTGGCATTATTGAGACGGAAACGTATTCCCCTATGCAGACACGGTTTGACCCCGGCGATATGCTAGTTGCCTTCAGTGACGGCATAACTGAGGCGATGAACGCGGCGGGTGAGGCGTTCGACGATGAGCGGTTGCTAGCAGTCGTGCAAGCCCATCGCCACGTCACGGCGCAGCAGCTTGTGGACACGGTGGTGGAAGCCGTAGACGGCTTCGCGGGGAGTGCGCCCCAAGCGGACGACATGACGTTGTTGGTGGTGCAACGGCTCGCTTCGACGAATGAATGATTGAGAATGATTGATGGCGTGACGGCGGGGTGACGTGACGGCGGGGTGGCTGCATGCCAGCAGGTTACGGCAAGGCTTTGAGTTGAAGTATCGCAACGGTATGCTATAATGAGCCAATCAAAACGTACAGTCTATACGCCGCTGGTAGGGTGAGCGGGTGCGACGCACGGGCGTTCATCAGGTGCAACCATCAGGTGCAACCATTCGGTGTAACACGGATACAGATACAGAAGGGGGTCTGCGAGCAGCATGAATACTGAACAGGATCGCAATAAATCCGATGTCGTCTTGAAGACCGAATATGAGGGAGACACACTTGTCATCTTGATGCCTGCTCGTCTTGATGCCGTTGTTGTGGCTGCGATTGAGAATCAGCTTGGTGAGATTGTCGCCAACAACCGAGGGAAGTTCATGCTGGTAGACATGAGCAAGACGAACTTTGTTGCCAGCCTTGCCTTGCGGATGCTGCTCACTAACCACAAGGACTTGGTTGCATCGGGCGGTGACTGGTGGCTGGTGGGGCTGCAATCGCAGATTGCCGAGATTTTCCGCAAGAGTCGCTTTGATACCCTGTTGAAGATTTACCCGAACCGCGAAGCCGCGCTCGAAGCCCGTGCTGAAAGCCAGTGAGCAACCGCTCCAAGGTGCAACGTAACGGGTAAGGAACGCAATGCACGGTAACACAGGGGACGTGCAAAAAGGATAACGTTATGACGCAGCAAATACGGCTTGTGATTGCCGACGACGAAGCGATTATTCGCATGAACCTGAAAGAGACTCTGGTGAGTCTGGGATATCTCGTGGTGGGTGAAGCAGGCGATGGGGTGAGCGTAATCAATTTGGCGCGCGAACTGCGCCCAGAGTTGGTGCTGATGGATATTAAGATGCCCAAGCTCGACGGTATCCAAGCAGCCAAGGTGTTGACCCAAGAGAAGATTGCGCCGGTGCTCCTGCTCACGGCATATTCTGACCGTGAACTGGTAGACCGTGCGAAAGAAGCCGGGGTCGTCAATTACATCATCAAGCCATTTCGTGAGGCAGAGTTGCTACCAGCGATTGAAATTGCGTTGGCACGCTACCAAGAGTTTCTCGAAATGGACAACGAGATTAACGACCTGAAAGAAACGCTGGATACGCGCAAACTGGTTGAGCGTGCCAAAGGTGTGCTGATGGACGCGCAGGGTTTGAAAGAAGCTGATGCCTTCCGCAAAATCCAGCAACTTTCGATGAACACGCGCAAGCCGATGAAAGAGATCGCGCAGGCAATCTTGCTTGCCCACGAGATTTAAGGGCGGTGGGCGCGGAACGAAGAGAGGGCGCATGCGGCGGCTCGTTCATATACTGCTGCTCATTGGCGTGCTGGCAGTAGGCGCGGCAGGCTTGACCGTGAGCCTCGTTGCTGCCCAAGACGACGTTTCGCCCCCGGTGCCTGCCGACCCGGCTACTCCCGACCCTGCTGACCCGGATGCCCCGGATGCCCCAGTGCCCGCCGACCCGGATGCCCCAGTGCCCGCCGACCCGGATGCCCCGGTTATTCCAACAGAAGTGGGTACTCCGACGGCTACGCCGCCCGATGCGGCAACGCTGGCTGAGGAACTGGCGACGGTGCGGGGCGATGTGCAACGGCTGTGGGGCGCGTACTACCTCGCCCGCGCTGCCAGCCAGCTTGCCGACGCAGAAGACGCGCTCCGTGCCAACGACCTTACCGCCGTCGAGCAAACCCTTGTCACGGTTGGTGCGTCGTTGGATCAGGCGTATGCCCGTAGTGCCGAGCAGTACAAGGGACCGCTGAGCACGTTCCGCACGACGGTGGCGACCATCTACGGCGACCTGCGCGTGCGCCCCGAAGGAAGCGACGTAGCACTACGCCAATTGCGCCAGAACATGCTTAGCCTGATCGAGGACGAGGGGCTGTAGCCGCTAGACTGGCGGTTCGGCGGGCACGGCGTGCCGTTGTTGGAAGTCTACGAAGCGATAGCCGACTCCGCGCTCGGTCAAGATATACTGCGGGTGCGACGGGTCTTCCTCAATTTTCTGTCGGAGATAGGTTACATACAGCCGGAGGTAGTGGCTTTCGTCGCGGTACTCCGGTCCCCACACGCGCGTAAGCAACTGCTGGTGGGTCTGCACGTAGCCCGCGTTTTGCACCAGATGGTACAGCAGGCGGTATTCGGTGGGGCGCAGGTTGACGCGCTCGCCATTCACCAGCACCTCGCGGCGGGCAAAGTCAATGTGCAGGCGGTCGTCAATCTGCACCATTGTCTGGGCGACGGGCGGGGCGGCATAGTGGCGGCGCAGCACCGCCCGAATACGGCTGACCAGTTCGCGGTGGCTAAAGGGCTTGCTGATGTAGTCATCGGCACCCAGCTCTAACCCCCGTACACGGTCGTCCTCGTCGTCGCGGGCAGTCAAGATCAGGACGGGCACCGATGAGAACTGGCGCAGGCGGCGCAGGGTCTCGAAGCCGTCCAGTTCTGGCATCATAATATCGAGCAGTACCACGTCGGGCATGTCTTGGCGGGCACGCTCAAGGGCTTCGCGTCCGTTGGTGGCACTGGCAACGCGGGCACCTTCCAATTCAAGGTTCATACGCATAAAGTTGATCAGGCGTGGTTCGTCGTCTACCACGAGCACCAGTTTGTCTTTGAGTTCGCTCATAGCTGTGGGTTATCTCCATCGGCAATTTCCATACTGTATTGTAGCACGCGGCGGCGTGCGGCTCAACCGGGCGGGGGGTGTGGTGGTGCGGGCACTGTTCCTGCTACACCTACTGTAGATGTGAGGGGCGATGCTGCGCCATTGTGGACAATTTCAATACTCAATGGTTTCAATTATTGAATATTCCACCAATTGGGTATTGACATCTCTTTGCACAGGTTGTATACTAAAACTGTGCAATGGGTTGACAAGAGAAATAAAAACCTGTGCAGTGCGGCAGATGTAGCGTACAGGCGAGAGGAAACAAAACCAATGTTTGAAGTTAAACTTCGTAGTAAATACCCCGGAGTCACGCCGGATGAAGTGTTTGATGAGCTATCGAACCGTGACCGTCTGATCGAACTGATGCCACGTCTCCGCAAGATCGAGTTTGGTCAGCCGGGGTTGCACAGCCAAGACGTTGTTATGCACGTTGGCATCGGCGGCGGCTACGGTACCATTCGCTGTGAAGGCAGGCTCGAATGGGACGACGGCGACGCACTCCGCTTCAACGTGAAGACCCCGCTGCCAGTGAGCACCGAATGGCAGTTCAATGAAACGCCAGAAGGTACCGCTCTCGACGTGAGCATGAAGTTGGACTTGTTCCCGATGCTTGGTCCGATGGCGGCATTTGTCCCGCGAAATCTTGTCGAAGACCTGATGGTCAATGAAATGAAGTTTGCATTGAAACAGGTAGGGAAGCGCGTCAAAGAACGTATGGTTGGGAATACCGCAGTAGCAGCATAGGGTAAACAGCACAGATAGGTTCCACTTGAGTTTCCGTTCAATCTGACCGGTGTGAAATAAAATGTATTTGGTGCGGGGGTACTGTGTTACAGTATCCCCGTATTTTGTTTGTTTGTTGTCGCAGCGAAAGTAGCAACCCTATGGATGGTGTACGGCTCGTCATCGGGCTTCTCTTGAGTGGTGGCATTGGTGGGCTTGCCTACTGGCGTGGCTCGCTCACGGCGGGCGGCTGGGCAGGGGCGGTGCTGGTGGGCACGCTCACGCTGGTGGCGGGCGGTTGGGCGTTGGCGACGGCGGTGGTGGTGTTCTTCGCCACCAGTACCGTGCTGTCACGCTACAAAGCACGCATCAAAGAGCAACGCTTCGGCGCAACCTTTGCTAAGGGGGGCGAGCGTGACTTTACGCAGGTCTTGGCGAATGGTGGTGTGGTCACGCTTGTGGCGGTGGCATTCGGTGCAACAGGGCAACCACCCGTGCTGCTGGCGGCTGCCACGGGCGTGCTGGCAACCGTCACCGCCGATACGTGGGCAACCGAGCTGGGCGTACTGAGTACGCGCCCGCCCCGCCTGATCACCACGGGCAAGCGGGTGGCTCCCGGTACGTCGGGTGGTATCACGGTGGTGGGCACGGTGGCATCGCTGGCTGGTGGCACCTTGATCGGGGTGGTGCTGGCGGTGGGCTACCCCCTCGAAACGTGGCTGGTGACGGGCGGGGCATATGTGTTGGCGGGGTGGTTGGTGCTAGCGGGGCTGGCAGGTGGGCTGGCTGGCTCATTGACCGACAGCCTGCTGGGGGCGACGGTGCAGGCGATGTACCGCTACCCAGACGGACGCGCCACCGAACGTACCAGCACCCCTGATGGTACGCCGACGCAGTTGGTGCGTGGGGTGGCGTGGTTGAATAACGACGCGGTGAATCTTGCTAGCTCGCTCGTCGGTGGGGCGGTCGCCGTGCTTGTGTGGTGGCTAGTCGCGCCCCAGTAGCACATACCGCCAGTACGCAAGGCTCGTTTGCAGCAGGGCTTGCAGGTCAAAGGGGCGTTCGGTCGCGGGCACCGGTGAGCCGTATGCTTCCAGCCCAAGGTCGCCCGCGATTTTGAGCGTGAGCAGCAGGTCGTCGGCTTCCTGAACAAGCAGCACTTGCCGCGTCCCGCGGGCATACAACGTGTCGCGCACGGCGGTCAGGCGGGTCTGTCCCCCGTGCTCGTGCTCGATGACGAGCAGGGCGGGTTCGGGGATGCCCTGCCCAATCAGACTGATGCGTTGCTCTGCGGTGGCGGTGCCGACTAACACGAGGCGCGGTGCCAACCCCTGCCGATAGAGGTCTACGCCGTGGTCTACAAACGCACCGGGGTTGGTGGGGGGGTAGAGCACCACAATTGCCTCGACTGGGCGGGCTTCGTCCTCTTGCCCCTGCACGATAGTCAGCACTGCAACGAGGGTGATCGCGCCGAGTGACAGGAGCGCGAGGACACCAAGCGCACGGATGGTATGCCACAGTTGGGCGATGCGTCGCGGTGCCATATGGTCAGTTCTGCGTCACGATATACACGAGTGCCCCCAGACAGAGGAATGTGCCATAGGCGATGTATTCGGGCAGGTGGCGCATCTTGAGGGCGTACTTGCCAAACACGATCACCGCCGACAATGCCCCCGCCATCAGGATGCCGTAGAGCAACGCCATAGGCAGGCGCGGCATGCCGAGCGCAGCACCGAGGCAGATAGCGAGGTACACATCGCCCAGCCCGAAGGGCGCGGCTTTGGCAGGGAACAGGAATTGTGCCAGCACAAACAGCAGCAGAAACACGATACCCCCTGCCACCGCTCCGAGGAGGCTCGACACGAACGAGTTGTAGGGGATGACGAAGCTGGCGGCGAGGGCGAGCAGTGCCCCCCCCAGTACCATCAGGGTGTAGATCGAGCGGTGCAGCCAGTCAATGGCGGCAACGACCACCAGCACACAGGTCACGGCAACGAGGTAGAAGAAGGTGGTACTGAAGCCGTGCCGCAGATAGAGCAGCACCAGCACCAATGCCGTCAGCAACTCGACGACGGGGAATACCCAGTGCAGCGGCTTGCCATTGCGGGCACGTCCACGCTGGAGTAGCCAGCCGAGCACAGGGAGCAGTTGCCACCAGTGCAGCGTTTCGCCTGTGCGCGTGCATTTGGGTACGCCCGTTGCCAGCTGCTCACGCGGTACGCGGATAACCACCACGTTGAGCAAGCCGCCGAGCACTAGCCCAACGACAGTCAGTACCCCCAGCACGAGCAACATGGCGGCGGTCATGGCTGGCGTACCGCCTGCCACATCACCGCGAGTGGGGCGGGGTGCCCTGTCCATAGTTCGAACGCTCGCGCCCCCTGATGTACCAGCATGCCTATGCCGTCAAGCGTGCGTGCGCCGTGTGTGGCGGCTTCGCGCAGCAGGCGCGTTTCGCGGTAAACCATGTCGTATACCAGCGTGCGTGCCGTGACGGGCGGGGCAGGTAGGGGTGTGGCATCGTCGTGCCAGCCCACTGCCGTGGCGTTGAGCAGCAGGTCACAGTCTGCGATCAGGGCGGGGAGGTCGGGGTCGTCCAGACTGAGGGCATACAGGCGTGGGTCGGGCACCGTGGTTGGGTTGCTGGCGGTGTCCTCGGCATCAGTCAGGGCGATGAGCATGTCCGCCAGCAGGTCTTCGGCGCGGGCGGGGGTACGGTTGGCAATCACCAGTTGGCGCACGTTGGCGAAGAGGAGCGCGAACGCCGCGCCGCGGGCTGCGCCACTGGCACCGAGCAGCACGACGCGCTGCCCTGCTGGGTCAAAGTCGGCTCGCTCGGCGAGGTCGGCAAGCAAGCCGGGTGCGTCGGTGTTGGCACCGCGTAGCCGTCCGTCGGCATCTTTGTACACCGTATTGACGGCACCAATCATCTGAGCGGTGGGGTCGCACTCGTCCACGAGCGCGGCAACGGCGGCTTTGTGCGGCAGGGTCACGTTTGCCCCGCCAATATCGGCAGCACGCAGGCTCTCGATGCGGGCGGGGAGGTCGTCCGCTAGGGTGTGCCACAGTTCGTAGTGATAGGGTAGCGCGAGGTGTTGCAGGGCGGCGTTCTGCATCGCGGGCGAGCGGCTGTGCGCGACGGGGTCGCCGATCAGACCCAGCCGTTGTGTGGGTGGTGGGGCAGGCGGGCTACTGGGTGCTGTTGTCATAGGTGAACTACCGGGGCGGCAGGCGCGTGCCTACTCGCTACTACATAAGAGATACTCGGCTTCGTAATCTTGAAACTCGGCAAGCGTGCGGGCAAAATTGTGGGTGCCGTCACCCGCGCAACTGGCAACGAAGTAGAGGTAGTCCTCTGCGGCGGGGCGTGCCGCCCCACGGAGCGCGTCCAGACCGGGGTTGCTGATCGGACCCGGCGGCAAGCCGTTGTTGACGCGCGTGTTGTAGGGGTTGTCCATGGTCAGGTCGCCCACGCTCAGGTTTTTGCGCCACCACGTTTCTTCGACTTGGCTGTAGCCCAGTGCATACTGGACAGTGGGGTCGGCTTGTAGCTTGCCGCCGCCTGTCTCGGCGGCGTTGGCGGGGTCGAGGCGGTTCCAGAATACCGCTGCGATCAGGGGCATTTCGTCGGTGCGGGCGGCTTCGCGCTGCACAATGGATGCCATCGTCACAATATCGTGGACGCTAGCATTGGGCACCAACACCTCACGTTCCAGCGAGCTGTAGCGGCGGTTGAAGTTGTCGAGCAGCATCCGCACAGTTTCTTCGGGTGTGGCGGTCACCGAGATGTTGTAGGTATCGGGGAAGAGGTAGCCTTCGAGCGACGCGCCGTCGGGCAGGCTTGCCAGCAAGAAGTAATCGTCCTTGAAGGCGGCACCGTTGCGGGCAACGGCAAGAAACTCCTCGGCGGTGTAGCCGCTGGCGAGGCTGAAGCGTTCGGCAATCTCTTCGAGGCGTAGCCCTTCGGGGATCGTGACCTCGACTTCGGCGGTGCTGCCCTGCCGCAAGATGGCAAGCATTTCGCTCATGCTGGTGCCGGGGGCAAAAACGTATAGCCCGGTACGCAGTTGTTCGTCGTAGCCGTTGGCACGCACCAGCGACGTGAACAGGATGGGCTGGCGGATTAGCCCGGCGGCGGCGAGTTTGGTGGCAATATCGCTGGTGGTGTCGCCCTCGACAATCTCGATCAGCACTGGCTCGGTGGGGGCTTGTTCGGCGGCGACGTTCGCGGCTTGCAGTTCGCGCAGCAGCAAGGCACCCACCCCGGCGGTGAACACTGCCAGCAACGTGACTGCCAGCATGATGGCACGCAAAATATGCACAGCGGGCGTTCCTTTCGTTTCCTTGCGCGTTATTATAGCACGCCCCCGCGATCCAGTTAGGCAGAGAGGGCGTATGCTTCGGGTGCGCTGGCGGCGGGGTGGGTGGCGGCGGCAGTGGCAACGCCGTGCTGCGCGAAGAAACGGTCGAGCAAGTCACGGGCGGGCGCGGCGGTGGTACAGCGTTGCACCTCGGTTCGGAGCACACTACTGCCGGAGAGATGGATGTGGAATTGCCCGATCAGTTGTTTCATACGGTTGAGGGCGAGCCGTTCGGGTAGCTCGGTCAGGCACATTTCGAAGTAGCGCACCAGAAACTGGTACTTGTCGGTGGGGGTGGGCTGAAAGACTGGTTCGTTTGCCCGCAGTTGCGCGATCTGGAGAAAGACCCATGGGTTGGCAATGGCGGTGCGCCCGATCATTGCGCCGTCGGCACCACTGGTGTGCAGGCGGTACAGCGCGTCGTGGGCATCCTGTATGTCACCACTCCCGATGACCGGGATGCGGACGGCACGCTTGACGGCAGCGACGCGCTCCCAGTCAGCGTTGCCGGTGTAGCGTTGTTCGCGGGTGCGTGGGTGCAGCGCAATGGCTGCTATCCCGGCAGCTTCGGCACGCTGGGCGGTCTCGATATAGTTGAGGTTCGCCTCGTCCCACCCGGCGCGGTACTTGAGTGTGACCGGAACCGACACGGCGGCGCGTACTGCGGCGAGTACGGTGCTCAGTTTGGGCAGGTCGCGCAACAACGACGCACCGTGCCCGCCGCCGGTCACTTTGGGCGAGGGGCAGCCGCAGTTAATGTCAATCACGTCAGCACCCAACTGCTCGACCAGATGTGCGGCGTGCGCCACTAGTTCGGGGTCGTTGCCGCTCAGTTGCATGGTCAGGGGGCGTTCTTCGGGCATATAGTCGAGCAACTTATGCCGCTTGAGGGCTTTAGGGCTGACGCTGGCGGCATTGGTCATTTCGCTGCTGACTAGCCCGCACCCGCCGAGCGCGAGGATCGTGCGGCGAAAGATGCTGTCGGTCACGCCTGCCATCGGCGCAAGAATAATGTTGGGGCGTACCGTGATATGGTCAATCTGGTAGCTGTCGGGGAGTTGCTGAATTGTTGCGTAATCTAGCTTGGTCATGGCTCCGGGTTATGGGTTTGCTATTGCTGGTTAACTCATTGCATTATAC
This sequence comes from uncultured Chloroflexaceae bacterium, assembly GCA_964575355.1. Classification (GTDB taxonomy): domain Bacteria; phylum Chloroflexota; class Chloroflexia; order Chloroflexales; family Chloroflexaceae; genus CAZNQP01. The sequence goes on along the minus strand of CAZNQP010000040.1, from coordinate 11,947 downwards.
CATGGTTGACGTGCCGAAAACGGGTTGCTATAATCTGCCGGGTAGGAAACCGTCGCCCATAATGCCCATAGAGGAGAACACAACTATATGAATCCCTTCGATCCAAACTATTTGCTGACTGCACGGGATGGCTTCGAGACCGCCGAGTGGCTACTGTTTGGCGTGCTACTGGCGGCACTGGGTGCCGGGGTATACCTCGCGTTGGGCGGCGTGGGTGGCAACCCACTGCTTCAGCAACGGCTCCGGCAACTGGGCTATGGGTTGGCACTGACGGGCGGGCTAGGCACGCTGGCAGGGTTGCTGTGGTTGGTAGGCGTTGCGCCGCTCAACCAGCCTGTGTGGATGGTGCTTGCCACGGTGATGCTGCTGATCGTTGGTGGGGTGGCGACCTACTACTTCACGGCGGTGTATGCGCGAGAGAAAGCCGCCCAGCGCGAGCAGACCCGCAGCACCAAGCGTGCCCCGCGCAAAGCCGAAGCCGCCGCCGCTCCGCGCGGTGGCAGTGGTGGGGGCAGTGCTCTCGCGGACGAGGCGAGCGCGGCAGAGTCGGTGACGAAAGGCGGGCGGCGCGAGTCGCGGGCACGGCGCAAGCGCAAGACACGCTAGAAGCGTGCGTCAACGGTCAGGGCGTGGGCAAGCAGGCGTTGGTACTGGTTGCGCGGTATGTCGTAGGCACCAAAGCGGGCAAGGTGCTCGGTCATAAACTGTGTATCGAGCAGCACAAAGCCGCCCTGCCGTAGCCGCTCGACAAGATGCACGAGTGCCACCTTGCTGGCATCGGTGGCGCGGCTAAACATGCTTTCGCCCGCGAACAGCCCCCGCACCGCGACACCGTACAACCCCCCTACCAGTTGACCGTCATACCACGTCTCGACACTGTGCGCGAAGCCTGCCTCGTGCAGGAGGGTGTAGACGTGAACCAGTTCGGGCGAAATCCATGTCTCGTCGCGGTCGGCGGCGGGTGTAGCACAGGCTTCCATCACCTGCCGAAAGACTGTGTTGTAACGAATGGTGTAGGTGCCCCGGCGGACGGTGCGCCCAAGGCGACGCGGCACATGGAAGCGGTCATCCAGTGGGATGATCGCCCGTGGGTCGGGGTCGTACCAGTAGATGGTACCGTCAGGGTCTGCCATCGGGAAGACCCCTTGGCAGTAGCCACTCAGCAGCAGGTTAGGGTCGAGGCGTGGCATAGGCATACTGGGCACGCCCCCCCCGCACCGCATCTGTGCGGGGGGGGCGTGTGGGGTGCTGCGTCGAGCACGGCGTGCGCTACTAGGCGATGCGTTGGTAGCCCGGTAGCGTCAGGAAGTCTACGAAATCATCGCTGGTAGTCAGTTGATCGAACAGCTCGGCGGCTTCTTCGTACTTGCCGTGCTGGTAGGCATCGCCAAGCAGTTGCTTGATGCGGGCGAGTTCTTCGGGCACCATGGCGCGGAACATCTCGACAGTGACCTTGCGCCCATCCTCCAGTTTACCCTGCGGGCTACGTATCCATTGCCACACCTGCGCCCGCGAGATTTCGGCGGTGGCGGCATCTTCCATCAGGTTGAAGATGGGCACACAGCCGGTGCCCGCCAGCCACGAGCCAAGGTACTGTATGCCAATGTTGATGTTGGCACGTAGCCCCGCCTCGGTGATCGGTGCTTCTGGCTCAAACGTGAGCAGGTCGGCGGCGGTCACGGTTACGTCGTCGCGCTGGCGGTCAATCTGGTTGGGGGTGGGCATGTGCTTGTTGAAGGCTTCGAGCGCAACCGGTACCAGACCGGGGTGCGCGACCCATGTGCCGTCGTGCCCGTCTGAGGCTTCGCGCTCTTTGTCTGCCAGTACTTTGGCGAGGGCTTGCTCGTTCGCCTGCGGGTCATTCTTGATCGGAATCTGGGCTGCCATCCCGCCCATAGCGTGGACACCGCGCCGGTGGCAGGTCTTGATCGTCAGGAGTGAGTACGAGCGCATAAAGTGGGTGGTCATGGTGACAAGGGCACGGTCTGCCAGCACAAAGTCAGGATTCTTGGCAAACTTCTTGATGCAGCTAAAGATATAGTCCCAGCGACCGCAGTTTAGCCCCGCCGAGTGGTCACGCAGTTCGTACAAGATTTCCTCTTGCTCGAAGGCGGCGGGCAATGTTTCGATTAGGACGGTGGCGCGAATGCTGCCATGGGGGATGCCGACCTCTTGCTGTGCCAGCACGAAGATGTCGTTCCACAGGCGAGCTTCGAGGTGGCTTTCCATCTTGGGTAGGTAGAAGTAGGGACCGCTGCCGTTGGCGAGCAGGGTACGGGCGTTGTGGTAGAAGTATAGGGCGAAGTCTACCATGGAGCCGGAGGCGGGTTGCCCGTCAATCAGGATATGCTTTTCATTGAGGTGCCAGCCACGCGGGCGCACGAACAGCACGGCAGTTTCGTTGTTCAGGCGGTATTCTTTGCCTTCTGGGCTGGTAAAGTCAATCGTGCGGTTGACGGCATCGCGCAGGTTGATCTGCCCCTCGATTGTGTTTGCCCACGTCGGGGTGCTTGAGTCTTCGAGGTCTGCCATGAAGACTTTTGCCCCAGAGTTAAGGGCGTTAATGATCATCTTGCGGTCGCACGGTCCTGTAATTTCGGTGCGGCGATCTTGGATGTCGGCGGGGATGGGTGGACCACTCCATGACGGGTCGTTGCGAATAGCGGCGGTTTCGGGCAAGAAATCGTACAGCTTGCCCGCGTCGAGGTCGGCTTGCCGCTGTGTGCGGGCGTGCAGCAGCTCGAGCCGCCGCGCATTAAAACTGCGGTGCAGTTTGGCGATCAGGTCGAGGGCTTCGGGGGTGAGAATCGTGGCGTAGGTGTCATTGATGGGCGCAGTAATTTCCATGCCAGCAGGCGTTGCAAGGCTGGTCATTAGGGTTATGTCCTTTCTGCACTACACGGAGCACTACAGACTGAGTAGGCATTGTTCGCCAATGAACAAGTATGGTGCCATGTATGATGCTATTGTACCCGACAGAACGCACCCGCTGGTAGGGGGCGGGTGCGTGTGAGAACGTGTCGCCCTGTGCCCGGCAACCTGTTGCCCGGCAACCTGTGCAGGGCGCGGGCGTGGGCACGGGTGCCTAGTGGAACTGTTCTTCTTCGGTCGAGCCGCTAAGGGCGGTAGTGGACGATGCGCCGCCTGCAACCACCTGTGCCACGTCGTCGAAGTAGCCAGTGCCGACTTCGTGCTGGTGGCGGGTGGCGGTATAGCCAGCGGCTTCGGCTGCAAACTCGGCTTCTTGCAGGGCGGCGTATGCCGTCATGCCCTGTTCGCGGTAGCCGCGTGCCAACTCGAACATGCTGTAGTTGAGGCTGTGGAAGCCTGCCAGCGTGATGAATTGGAACTTGTAGCCCATCGCGCCTAGTTCTTGCTGGAAGCGGGCGATGGTGTCGTCGTCGAGTTTCTTCTTCCAGTTGAACGACGGCGAGCAGTTGTATGCCAGCATTTTGCCGGGGAACTCGGCGTGAATGGCTTCGGCGAAGGTGCGGGCTTCGTCGAGGTCGGGGGTCGAAGTTTCGCACCAGATCAGGTCGGCATAGGGGGCATACGACAGCCCACGGGCAATGGCTTGCTCCAGCCCCGGCTTGACGCGGTAGAAGCCTTCGACGGTGCGCTCGCCGGTTAAGAAGGCGTGGTCGCGCTCGTCTACATCGCTCATCAGCAGGTTGGCACCGTTGGCATCGGTGCGGGCAATGACGACGGTGGGCACGCCCAGCACGTCGGCGGCGAGCCGTGCCGACACGAGGTTACGGATGGCGTTCTGCGTCGGGATGAGCACCTTGCCGCCCATGTGCCCACACTTTTTCTCCGATGCAAGCTGGTCTTCGAGGTGAACCCCCGCCGCGCCTGCTTCGAGCATTGCTTTGGTGAGTTCGAACACGTTGAGCGGACCACCAAACCCGGCTTCGGCATCGGCGACAATCGGGGCGAACCAGTAGGTGCTGTCGTCGCCTTCTTGGTGGGCGATCTGGTCGGCACGCTGCAATGTCTGGTTGATGCGCTTGACGACGGCGGGGACGCTGTTTGCCGGGTAGAGGCTCTGGTCGGGGTACATCTGTCCGGCGAGGTTGGCATCGGCGGCAACTTGCCACCCGCTCAGGTAAATCGCCTTCAGCCCCGCTTTGACCATCTGCATGGCTTGATTGCCGGTGAGTGCCCCTAGTGCATTGACATAATCTTCGGTGTGCATGAGGTCCCAGAGGCGTTCGGCACCGAGGCGGGCGAGGGTATATTCGACCTGAACGCTGCCACGGAGGCGTAGCACGTCTTCGGCGGTGTAGGGGCGAGTGATACCGTTCCAGCGGGCATCAGTACTCCAGCTTTCGGTAAGCTGGGTAGCGACCTGATCTTGAAGCATGGTGTGTCCTCTCTTCATTGAAAAAAACTAGAGTATCCGCTCCATAGCGGGCACGGCTCCGACGTACCGGGTCGGAGGTGGGCATAGCACGACCGCCGCGACCAGCAGGCAGTGTGCAGGTCACGGCACGCAAACGGTAAGGGAGTTTGCCTCCCTATCACATGCTTTTTAAGACAGAGTGGAACAACAAGAGGTATCAAGCGGCACCAAAACGTGTCCTCTCTGACCGTTGCCAAATTGCATTACCGTGCCTGTGCGAAGCAGACTTCACATTATATTTGATGATAGCAGGGGCAGTTACACAAAAGTTACATAGCCATTAGCTATTAGTGCTATGCCGGGTAGCGCACAACGTCACGCCCTACAGCGTTGCGCTGTGGGAGTGTGCGGCGGCACCTCGTCATGATCCCGTTTCGGTATGATTCCGCTTCGATGCAGAGAGGGTTATGTTGCGAGCAATGCCCCTTAGACGCGCTCGACGAGAAACTCGTCTTCTGGTTGCCAGTGGGCACGCGCCGCAAGGTCAGCGGGGCAGGGGTAGTCGGCGTTACGAATGATATAGCCCCCCTGTGCCACGACCTCTTCGAGCGCGGCACGCTCAAGGTCGGGGACATTCGCGGCAAGTTGCCAGTGTTCGCTGCCGTCGTCGTGCGACAATTGCCGGATGACATATGCACGGGTGTTGCGGACACTGATGTACACCTTTGCCTCGTGAAACATGTTTCGCACCCCTTTGAACTCTCGTACAAAAAAGCTCGTGTATACTGTAGGCGAAATGCTTGCCAGACAGGTTAAACTAGAACAATCCGTGGGTCTTGCGGTATTTTTTGTGCTCTGTATATTACACTGTAGCATACCATGAATTGGCTATGATGTGAATAGGTTTACCCGTATTTCTTGTGCGATATGT
>CAZNQP010000040.1:0-6574 GCA_964575355.1 uncultured Chloroflexaceae bacterium | reverse complement strand
GGGCAGGTTCATGCAACAAGGGGGGACAGGTTCGTGCAATCATCTATGACCTTGCGTGATGACCCACGGTTTGCCGTGGCGGTGCAACACTGGGACGCGGGCGCGTACCGCGATGCGTTGCTGGCATTTGAAACGGTCTGGTTTGAGCAGCGGAACGATTTTTTGCGGGGGTTGATACAGTTGTGCAATGCGCTCCTCCAGTTGCGGATCGGGCGGGTCAGTGCGCCCCGCCGGACACTGGGCACGGCGTATGAACTCTTGGCACCGTATGCCCCGACCACGGCTGGTCTGGACGTGACCGCACTCCTTGCCTATATCCGCGACGTGCAGCAGGTCATCCCGCCCGACTTGCACAGCGACGATGGGGTGTCGTTGTGGGGGGCGGTGCCGGTGCGGTCAATGCCCCGTGCGTAATCGCCGTGTTTGGCACGCTAGCCGTGTTACAATGCTATGGGAAGTGATGTACCTGCACAGAAGCTGCACAAAAGCGAGACAGAAGCCAGAGAGCTAAGGGAGGGAGGGAGCGTGTCACCGCAACAGAAACCGTCTGATCCGCTCACAACGCTTGCCCGCCTCGCACTGGGGAGCGTGCTGGTTGCCAACGAAGACTTTGAGCGGCGGCTCCGTGAGTGGGATGAGCGTGCCTACGAAGCCCGCCAAGAGCAGATACGCGAACATGCCGAAAACGCCCGTCGGTTTGGACAGTACGCCCAACGTGACTCTGCCCCGCTCATACCGTCTGATCCGCTGGTTGCGGTGCGGCATGTTGCGTTGGGCGCGCTGGTGGATACCCGGCGGCGATTGCAGGGCGATGGTCGCCCGTGGGTGCAGATACCCAAGCCGGTCGAAGATGCGACGGCGGCAGTGGTTCACGCGCTTGAGCAGAGTGAATTGCTCGCGCCTGCCCGCCAACAGTTCGATGCGTATGTCGAGCGGGGCGAGGAGCAGGTACGCTACTGGGAGGCATTGGGTCGCCGCGAAGAGCAGTACAGCCGCTTGATGACCCGCACCGCTGTTGTGACGACGGTGGAAAGTACGGTTACGGAAGTGACCCGCAACCCGCAGGTCGTCGAGTTGGTGCAGGCGCAGAGCGTTGGTATTTTGACCGAGGTGCTGGAGGAGTTCCGCGAGCGGGTTGTTGCGCTTGATATTCTGCTCCGCCGCTTCTTCGGGCGGTTGGTGGGGCGTGCGCCGGTGGCAGTCGAGGACATGGCGATGCCGCCCGACTATGTGCGCGAGAACCTCCGCAAGCTCGAAATGGTTCGCAAAGCCTCCGATCATAATCGGGTAATCCGGCGGGTAGACCGCGATGCTGGGGTGAGTGAGGAGGAAGCGGGCTGACATGGCACAGCGACCTGTCTCAAACCTCGCGCGGACTGTTGCCCAACGCCACGCGGAGACGAGCCTGTATGGGCGGTATGCTGGGGTGGTAAGCCGTGCCATTGCGGTGGTAGTAGATGCAATCATTATTCTGTCTATTGGTGCGCTGACAATCCTGTTTATAGCACTGCTGCCCGATTTCATTCGTATTGTCACGCTGGTTGACCCCCGCGATGTGCTACCACAAGATATGCAAAGACTGTTGACGGCGTTGAGCAATGCGGTTGCGGGGGTTGCGCTGGTGACGTTTGCGTTTGCCTACAATGTGTTCTGGCTCGTGGCGGCGGGTCGCTCGCCCGGCAAATCGTTGATGGGGCTACGGGTGGTCTCGATCACGGGCAAGCGGCTCGGTTTTCGGCGGGCGGTGGTGCGGACGGCAGCGAGTGCGTTTTCGGGCATCTTGACGTTGTTTCTGGGCTATGGGTTGGCACTGATAGACGCACGCCATCAAACGTTGCACGATAAGATTGCTCGGACGCTCGTGCTGTACTATTGGGAGGCTAAGCCTGACGAAGAGTTCTTCGAGTATGAGATTAAGCGGGAGTTGCGTGCAAAGGGCTAACCACTATTGGTATCGTGCTGCGCGGGTGTGGCTCCGTCGTGCCCTGACTGGTCTGCTGCTGGTGCTGGTTCTTCCCCCGGTGGCAAGCTGGTATGTTGCCCAGCAGACCCAGCCCTACACCCGCACCAACCCGGAGCAGGTGCCCGCGGCTCCCGTCGGGATCGTGCTTGGGGCGGGGGTGCGTGCTGATGGCACGCCGTCGCGCATGCTGGCGGACCGCCTACGGGTGGCGGCGCATCTCTACCGCACTGGGCAGGTGTCGTCACTGTTGCTGACGGGCGACGGGGTACACCCGACCTACAACGAAGTTGCCGGGATGCAGACCTTTCTGGTGCAGCAGGGTGTGCCGCGTGCCGCCCTCACGCTCGACCGTTACGGGGTGAGTACCTACGCGAGTTGTCACCGTGCTGCCGCTATCTATAAGATAGCGCGTGCGGTGGTGGTTTCGCAGGCGTTTCATGTGCCGCGTGCGGTGTACCTCTGTCGGCAACAGGGCATCGCTGTCTATGGGGTGGGGACAGCCGACTGGGGGAGTTACTCGCCCGTAACTATGACCTTCTATAGTGTACGCGAGTCACTTGCCACGTTGAAGGCATTGTGGCAGGTGCATGTGAGCCGCCCGTCGGTGGTGGATGGGCAACTTGCGGGTGCGTCGTAGGTGGCAGTGGCAGGGGTCTGTCTCAGGGAGGGTGTGGCGTGGTAAAGCAGAACGAAAGACACTTGATGGTTCCTTCATTTGTACAACATGGTGCGTTTCAGGCTACTGCATACCAAGGTCGTCCCTACAAGCTGTATGTCCCACAGGGCTATCAGCACGGTGTGGCTACCCCGCTATTTGTGGTGCTGCATGGGTGCTCGCAAAACCCGGATGACATCGCGCAGGGCACGCGCTTCAACCAGCACGCTGAAGAACACGGCTTTCTGGTGCTCTATCCGCAACAGACGACTGAGCACAACCCGCGCGGTTGCTGGAACTGGTTTCAGCGCGAACATCAGCAACGGAGCCGGGGCGAGCCTGCGGCTATCGTCGCGCTCATCCAGCACGTCCAACGGAGCTACACCATAGACGAGGGGCGTATCTACGCGGTTGGCATTTCGGCGGGTGGCGCAATGGCGGTGATCTTGGCGGCGACCTATCCAGATGTGTTCGCTGCCATCGGGGTGGCGGCGGCGGTGCCTTATCGGGTTGCCCAGAATACAGCCGGGGCACTGGCAGCGATGAAGGTTGGCAGCAACAACCCGCTCCTGCTCGAACTGGTGTATCGTGCTACGCCTGCCAGCCCGCGTGTTGTCCCGCTGATCCTCTTCCACGGTACAGCCGACCGCACCGTCTCACCGATCAATGCCCAACTTCTCATCAACCAGTGGCTGGCAACGAGCCGCCTGCTCACGACGGGTTCGGGGTATGTGCCGCCGCGTCTGGCAGGGGTATCGTCCTATGTGCTCCCGTCGGGGCGCAGCTACACCCACCGTGTCTATGAAGGTACTGATGGGGACATTCTACTCGAAGCCTACTTGATCGCGGGCTTGGGGCATGCGTGGTCGGGTGGTAGCCCGGCGGGGTCGTTCACGGATGCCGACGGTCCCGATGCCAGTTTCGAGATGACGCGGTTTTGCCTCGCCCACCCGCAAGAGCACGCCACGCCTATCATTAGCATTGACCTCACGCCGCCCGTGGCGGTAGAGCGCGAACCGACCCCAGTGCGCGAGGTTGCGCCTGCGGTGGTCAGTGAGCGGGCAGAGCCAGAGCCAACGACCGAGGTACCTTCAGTGCCGGCACTGCCGCGTGCGCCGTCGTGGTGGCATCGCGTGCGTCGCTTTGGGGCACAGCTTGGCGGACGGGGGCGGCGGCTCGTGCGGCGGCTGTTCGGGCGTTCCGGCTAGGCGGCAACGTGCCCTGTGCCACCGACAGGGGGCGATGCGCCCCCACCGTGGGCTTGACGCTGTGACGGTGGGGGCATCGGGGTGAGCACCGAGGACAGGCGGATGTGCTAGTCTGACGATGAAGACTTGGTGTTGATGCCGAGCAAGCTATACAGTTGGCAATACCCAAGAATGCCTGTTACTATAAAGAGGAGACCGGCGGCAAGACCGAGCCAGAGGAAAATGCCGCCGAACCCTATGGCAAAGACCCATAGGGTCACAAGACCGATTGTGACGCGCAAGAAACGCTCAAAAGCCGAAATGTTTTGCGTAAACACGAGGTTCTCCCCAATTCAAACTATCGTTTCCTTTGTATTATTATACCAACAAGTGGGGGTGTGTCAATGTGTTGTCGCGTGGTTGTCTATGCTTCGCACGTGCCCTGCCAAGGGTGGGTTGCCCCACTGTTGGGCTATTGCAACGAGTAAGATGAGAGTTGCTCGCCAGCTGGTTGGCGAGTGTGCTGCTCCTATTGACAGCCGGGAAAAACATCTTTATAGTAAAGGGCGGAACTCATCACAGGATAGCATTGTACCATCTCGGAGGATCGGCTCTGCAAGCCCCTGTAAATCAACAATTAGGAGGGTTTCGTGTCTTTGCATGAACCTGCCCACCACGCTGTTCCCCAAGCTCCAGCAGCTGAACGTGACCAGTCGTTACTGTTACCCGTAGATGAAACGGCGGTCGAGCCGTCGCGTGCGCTGCTGCGCCGTCCCATGGTGCGTGCCCTATTCGTTCTCTGCCTCGGTCTTGCGGCAACACTGGTCGGTGCGCTGGTTGTGCAGCAGCAGTATGCAGGGCGCATTGCGCCGAGCATAGCGGTGAACGGCACCGACGTTGGCGGTCTTACCCCCGACGAAGCTCGCCAGACGTTGCAGGATCGCTTTGCTGCTTTCACTGCCGCACCACTGACCCTGACCCACGACAACCAGACATGGCACCCCACGCTGGCAGAGGTTGGTGCTGAGCTAGATTATGCGACGGCGGTGGAGCAGGCGATGGCAGTGACAGCAGGACAGAACCCCCTCGCAACGCTCCCCGTTTTCGTAGAAACCGCTCTGTTTGGCAACGCCATTGCCCTGCCGCTCCGCATAGACGAAACCCAGATGCATGCGTATATTGAGCAGCAGGTGCAGGCGGGCGGGGTGGCGCGTGCCCCCTCTGATGCGCGGGTGGTGGTGCAGCCAGTTGGTCTGGTGGTGGTAGAGGGACGCGACGGGCGCGTTGTGGATGTCCCCGCGACGAGTGCGGCGCTGGTGGCGGCACTGCGCGACCTGCGCCCTGCTACGGTGGTGGTGGTCACGCAGCGTACCGATCCTGCGGTCACGGCAGACGACTTGGCTGGTGTGCGCGATGAGATGCAGGCGATGCTTGCGCGTCCGCTTACTATCAATGTCAATGACACACCTATTACGTGGGACGAAGACGAGCTACGTGGCTTCCTTGTGTATGATGCAGAGGGCGATAGCCCTACCGTCGTGGTGCAGCGCGACATCTTGCAGAAGCGTGTCGAAGCATTAGCCGACGCAACCACCTATGGGGGGTCGTTGCCGCGCGTGGATTGGAACGACGGTAACTTGCAGATTGTCGAGCCGGGCAGCAGTGCTATGCGGATTGACGTTCCGCAGGCGGTCGAGTTGATCAGGACGGCAATTGAGACGGGCACGCCCGATGTTACGTTGCCGTTCGTTGAGGCTGTCCCTCCCGTCAACGAGGGCAACCTCGCAGAACTGGGCATCGTTGACCTGCTGGGGCTAGGGCAGTCGGACTTTTCCGGGTCAGCGGGGTACCGCATCACCAACATTCAGGCAGGCATGGACTCGCTCGACGGGGTGTTGGTGCCGCCGGGTGCCGAGTTCTCGTTCAACGATACGATTGGCGAAATCAATGCCGCGAACGGCTTTGTCGAAGGGTACGCGATTGTCGGGTTACGCACCGACCTTGAGTGGGGCGGCGGTATCTGCCAAGACTCCACCACGATGTTCCGGGCGGCGTTTTGGGCAGGTCTCCCGATTACGGAACGTTGGGAACATTCGTTTTACATCCCGTGGTATGACCTGTATGGCTTTGGCGAATACGGCAATGGTTCAGGGATGGATGCGGCGATCTTCACGGGTGAAGGTGGACTAGATTTCCGCTTCCTGAACGATACCGGTGGCTGGCTGTTGATAGACACCAATGTTGACACCGAGCGTGCGCTTGCCGAAGTTCGCATTTACGGCAAGAATCCGGGGCGCACGATTGAACTCGAAGGTCCTGAATATTACGGCTATCAATCGGCACCAACCCGCCCCGCGTATGTCGCCGATACCGACGTGCCGCTGGGTTCGGCGTGGCAGACGGACTATGCCCGTGGTGGCTACAGTGTATCGTTTACCCGCATCATCAAGCAGGACGGAGTTGAAGTTAGCCGCGAAGAGTTTATAACAAACTTCCAATCGTGGCCCAATGTCTATGCGGTCAACCCGGCAGACCCGCGTGCGGGCACTACCGGCGGACCGCCGCGCCCTGCCGAATCGCCGGCACAGGTGGCGCGCACAAGTGCCCCTACACCCACACCCGAAGAAACGGAAGAAACGACTCCTGCCGACTCACAGCGGCAGCCGTCTCCTGACATGCGGGAGGCAGTACCCGGTGAGCCTGCGCCGCCCGCGCCCGGTGAGCCTGCGCCGCCCGCGCCCGGTGAGCCTGCGCCGCCCGCGCCCGGTG
>CAZNQP010000039.1:0-29946 GCA_964575355.1 uncultured Chloroflexaceae bacterium | reverse complement strand
CACGACAGCACGAGGATCGCGCTAGCCCCCAACAACCCGCGCCAGCGGTAGTTGTAGACCAGCCACGCACCGATAGCAGTGCCTTGCAGGATGAGGAGCAACCCGCCGAACCACGCGCCCCATTCAGGGACGGCATCAAATGCGACTAGCAGGACACTCTGCGGATAGACCATGAGATAAGCAGCGAACAGACCAATGACCAGCCAGTGAAACGGCAGACCACGCATCAATGATTACCCTTTCAGTTTCAGGAAAAACTTCCCGATGCTGCACTTTTAATGCAAAGCGTGCAGTGTTTCGGCTCACCAGTGAGGACTGATATTAGTGTACCTGATTTTCATGTGGGTGTCATGCGTTGTCGCCGGGCAGGTCGGCAGAGGGCGGCGTGCCCCAGCCCCCGCCGCCGGGCGTAGCGAGGGTCAACACGTCGCCTGCTTGCACTGGCTGGCTGTGCTTGGGCGGCAACGGGTGGGTGTTGCCATCGGTTGTGGTCAGGGTGTTGTGCCCGCACGCGCCGGGTGCGCCGCCCGCCAACCCATACGGTGGGGTGTGGCGGCGTTCCGTCAATAGCGTGAGTATGACGGGTTGCAGGAAGCGAATGGCACGTACCAGCCCATCGCCGCCGTGCCACTGCCCTGCCCCGCCACTACCGGGGCGGAGGCTGTAGCGTTCGATACGGAGCGGGAAGGCGTGTTCTAGTGCTTCAATAGGTGTGTTCAAGGTGTTGGTCATGTGGACTTGCACGCCATCGAGACCATGCCCGCCCTGCCACGCACCTGTGCCGCCGCCCATTGTCTCGTAATAGGCAAAGGCGTGCCCGCTTGTTGCGTCCACTCCGCCGAATGTCCAGTTATTCATGGTGCCGGCTGCGGCGGCGGGCACCTTGGCGGGCACTGCCTGTGCCAGTGCGCCGAACACCACATCTACCACGCGCTGCGATGTTTCGACGTTGCCACCTGCGACAGCGGCGGGGGGGTTGGGGTTGAGCAGGCTACCGGGTGGCACACGGAGTTGCACGGGCGACAGGTTGGGGTCTTGCATGGCACCGACGACTGCTGTGGGCAGGTCGGTGCCACCGAGACAGCGCAGGCAGTAGTATACCGCCGACTCCACGACTGCCAGCGGTGCATTGACGGGACCGTTGCTCTGGGGGGCTGTGCCCGCAAAGTCCACCAGCATATGCTCTCCGGCTATCGTCAGGGTGACGTGAATGGGCAGGTGGGCAGTACCGGCACCGTCGTCATCGAGCCAGTCGGTGTACTGGTAGGTGCCATCGGGGAGGTCGGCGACGAGGGCGCGGATATGGCGTGCGCCATAGGCAAGCAGGGCTACCATATGGTCGTGCAGCCACGCGATGCTGTGTTGTGCCGCAAGGTCTGCCAGCCGTGTGCTGCCCAACTGGTGGCACGCAAGCTGGGCAGCGAGGTCGCCGCGCCGCTCGGTGGGCGTGCGCGAGTTACGGCAGATCACGTCTATGAGCGCGGTGTTGATGGTGCCTGCTGCTTGCAGCCGCACCGGTGGGATGATAAACCCCTCTTGGTAGATTTCGCGGCTGAGGGGCATCGAGCCGGGGACAATGCCGCCCACATCCGAATGGTGGGCACGGCTGGCAACATAGCCGAGCAGCATGGGGGCAGTGGCATCGCGGCTGGCGGGGCTGTCGCTGGTGGGGCTGTCGCTGGTGGGGCTGTAGACGGGCGATACAAGCGTGATATCGGGCAGGTGCGACCCGCCGAGGTAGGGGTCGTTCAGGGCAACCACGTCGCCGGGTTGCAGGCTGAACGCGGCGAGGGCTGCCGCGACTGAGCGCGGCATTGCGCCGAGGTGTACCGGCACATGGGCTGCCTGTGCCAGCATGCGCCCGTGCGGGTCGAAGACGGCGCACGAATAGTCGCGCCGCTCTTTGATGTTGGCAGAGAACGCCGACCGCCCTAGGGCAACGCCCATCTCTTCGGCAATAGCCGCACAGCGGTTATGAAAGACTTCAAGGCTGATCGCGTCAACGTGGGCGTGTGCCATGGGGTGGGTGTGCTCCTTGTGCGTAGCACGTTGCTACCGTGCGGGTTGCGCTGCACAGTGGGCTAGCCCGCACGGTGGGCTAGCCCATACGATAGGTGTGGGGCGTGTCCTTCTGCCTGCCCTACTGCCCCATTGGTCCGTTGCTGCTGCCGTCCGGGTCGAGGCGGCGCGTGCTGCCTAGTGATGGCTCGCCCACGTCTGACGGGAGCGGCGGCTCGGCGGTCTCGGTGGGTGTCGGCTCGTGCGTGCCGTTCCGGCTCAGGTTGCGTTGCGCCAGTTCCACGAAGGGGGCAATCGTATCAATCGGGAGCGGGAAGATCAGCGTGCTGTTCTTCTCGGCGGCAATCTCGGTGAGGGTTTGCAGGTAGCGCAGTTGCAGCGATGCCGGTTCGCGCCCCATGATAGCGGCGGCTTCGGCAAGGCGGCGCGAGGCTTCGAACTCACCCTCGGCGTGGATGATCTTGGCACGCTTTTCGCGGGCGGCTTCGGCTTGCCGTGCCATCGCACGTTGCATGTTGTTGGGCAACTCAACGTCTTTGACTTCGACAATCGTAACTTTAATGCCCCACGGCTCGGTCTGGTCATCAATGATCTGCTGGAGCTTCAGGTTGATCTTGTCGCGGTCGGCGAGCAGTTCGTCCAATTCGACCTGCCCGACGACGCTCCGCAGGGTCGTCTGGGCAATCTGCATGGTGGCGCGGATGAAGTCCATCACTTTGGTGACTGCCCAGTCGGGGTTGAGGACTTGGAAGTACAGCACGGCGTTGACCTTGATCGTCACGTTGTCGCGGGTGATGACCTCTTGTGCGGGAACGTCCATGGTAATGGTGCGAAGGTCAACCCGCACCATGCGTTCGAGGATCGGGATAACGAACGTCCAGCCCGGACCACGCGCACCTTGCAAGCGACCGAGGCGGAAGATAACGCCGCGCTCGTATTCAGGAATAATCTTGATCGAAGAGAGGACGACCATCAGCCCGATGAAGAGCAGAAGCCCTGCACATGCCAGTATCAGTTCCATTGCGGTTCCTTTCTCGTATGCTCTCGCGTTTGTTCTTGTTGCATCGGCGTTGAAGGGGTGTGCGGTACGCGCTCCCCCTCATCACCTTTCAGCTGTCTCATCTGTCGTTGTGATTTCATCGGTGGGGGCATCCTCGTCGAGCGGGCGCACCACCAGTAACAAGTCGTGTACCGACACAATACGGACGTATTCGTCTTTCTCAACCATACCATTTTCGCTGACGGCACGCCAGAGCGCACCTTCGACAAAGACGACACCCTGTGGGTCGAGGGACTGGCGGACACGGGCGAGCCGCCCGACGAGTCCTTCTTGCCCGGTGGCTATCGGGGTGTTGCGCGTGCGTACCGCCAGCCACAGACCGAGGGCGGAGAAGATGCCGACGAGCAGCACAATGATCAGGATGACGGGCAATGCCACGACAACATTGGGGGCTTGGGCTGCGTCAATCAGGGTCAGCGCGCTGACGAGGAGGATAGCCGCCCCGCCCACCGAGAGAGCCCCCGCCGACGGAACATACAGGTCGGCGAAGATCAACCCGAACGCCAGCAGCAAGCCGAAGACGCTCAGGTAGTTGATGGGCAGCACCAACAACCCAATCAACGCGCCCAGCAGGAGCACCACGCCGATACTTGCGGCGACTGCTCCGCCCGGCGACACAAACTCGGCGTAGATGGCAATGAAGCCCAGCATCAGGAGTAGGAACGTCACGGTGGGGTCGGTCAGCAGAATGAGAAACTGCTCCCACAGCGAAGGCGGTAACGGTGTTGGGGTACGTCCCAGTGTTTCAAGGGTTATCTCCTCGTCAGCGAGTACGACGGTGCGCCCTTCGAGCAGCACGAGGAGTTCGTCCTGATCGTTGGCAACAAGGTCAATCGTGGGCGGTTCGGTGGCGAGTGCCTGCCCACTCGTCCGCACGATCCCTTCGCGCACGCCCGCGTCAATCCAGTCTGTGTTGCGCCCACGCTCTTCGTTCCAAGCGCGCAGTTGCTCGACGACGCTATCGAGGACAAGGGTCTGGGTTTGTTCAGACAGGGTGTCGTCTACCGTTGCCAGTGGCACCGGGGTGCCGAAGCTACTGTCGGGTGCCATTGCCGCAATGTCGGAGGCACTGAGCAGGAAAGCTCCGGCGGCACCCGACTCTTGTCCCGTGGGGGCAACATAGACCACAATCGGGATGCTTGCATCGGCAAGCTCGGCTGCCAATGGGCGGATGGCTTCGAGGACTGCACCGTTGTTGCTCAGGGTGATGATCAGGGCGGTTGCGTCGCTGGCTTCAGCCGTCTGGAGGACGCGGCGCAAATAGTCGGCTTTGACGCTGGTAACAACTCCATCTATCTCGGTCGTATAGATCGGTCCGCGTTCTTGTGCGCTCACGGGGGGGGCAGTACGCAGCGCAGCGACGATGAGCATCACGAGAAGCAGAGCGGCAGATACTAACCAACCACATCGGCTCCTTGCCTGCCGCCCTGCCCCGCGCTGCAAACGGCGTAGTCTTAGGTGGGTCATCATTGCTGTGCGGTTCCTCTGCTCCTGCCAGCTTGTGGGAAAGATGTGTTCATACCCTTGCATGATACTGCATTCGCTGATACTCTGTCCAGTTGATTTGCACCAATATTATGCAATGTGCGAACGGGTAGGCGACCAGCTTGCTTGTTGCCTGCATGCATTGCGCCCTATCCGCCGCGCCTGTGCCACAACGATGGCACGTCTGTGCCTAAAAGTAACAATTCTGAGTACAATGGAAACAAGAACATGCACACATCATATACAACGAAAAAGTATCACGGGTGATATGGGTGAACTGATTGCCATCATCCTGATTGTGATTGTCGGGTCAGGGCTGTGCTCTGGTTCCGAAGCGGCATTGTTTGCCGTGACCCCTGCGCGGGTGCAGCAGATGGCGGAGGCGCACCAGTTCGGGGCATCTGCGCTGGCGCGTATCAAGGCGAACATGGGTCGTCCGATTGCCACGCTCGTGATCATCAACAATATCTTCAATATTGTGGGAAGCATCATTATCGGGGATATGGCGGGGCGGCTCCTTGGGAGCGAGTGGCTTGGGGTGCTGTCGGGCATTCTCACGTTTCTGATCATCATCTTTGCCGAGATATTGCCGAAGACGCTAGGGGAACTGTTCGCCCCGACGATTGGGCGCGTGGTGGCACCCGCGGTTGAAGTTCTGTCGCGGGTGCTGTATCCGTTGGTCGTCGTGATCGAGTGGCTGTTGCAGCCGGTGTACAAGTGGGCACAGCAGATACGCAGTGGTGCCCTTGACACCAACGAGGCGGAAATCCGGGTGTTGGCACGCATGGGCGAACAGAAGGGCAGCATCGAAGCCGACGAGGTTGCGCTGATTGACCGCATCTTCAATTTGAACGACGTGACGGCAGGCGACCTAATGACCCCACGCGGAGCATTGACCTACCTGCATGGTACCCAGACGCTGGGTGATGCAGCACCGCGCATTATGGCTTCGGAGCATACCCGCATCTTGATTACGGTCGAGGACTCGCTGGACAACCTGCTGGGGGTGGCACGGAAAGATGACATGCTGGCGGCATTGGTGGCGGGCGAGCATGACCGTTACCTGCGTGATATGGCGAAAGAAACGGCGTTTTGCCCAGAGATGATCAAAGCCGATAGCCTGCTGGAGATGTTCCGCAAGCAGCAGCAACACCTGATTGTCGTGATTGACGAACACGGCGGTGTGGCGGGGGTTGTCACGCTTGAGGATGTCGTCGAGGTGCTGCTAGACGAAATTACGGACGAGACCGATACCTACATAGACCTGCGAAAACGTGCCCAAGAACGCTTCAAGGAGCGGTTCCCTGAACGCTATGAGGGCGACGACGACCTACCCGCGAACAACGGTAACGGCAGCACCGCCCCCCATGCAGATGCGGTGGGTGCCGATCCCTCCGCATCTGACTTGCCCCCGATGTCCCACTAAGACAGCCGCCCGTGACTGGGTTGGCGCACGGTGGTGAGTGGGAGACGGTGGATTAGCGGGAGACGGTGGTGGGGTGGGCGCGGCGGCGGAAGATGTGCTCGTCCATGGGGGCAAACTGCTGCCGCCCCGCCAGATAGTAGTACGTCACGATGGTGATGTAGTCGTCGTCTAGCTCGATCACGTTAAACGAGTTGCGCCCCTGATGGGGTGCCCGCCCGCGCCGCGAGGTAGCGGTGCCACTTTGAGCGACGAGCATGCTGCGGCGGTCGCTCTGCTCAATGGGCAGTATCTCGCCTTGGTCGTCGAGGGCGGCGACATACGCAAAGTGCATGTGCCCCGATACATACATGTCTACGCCACAGTCGCGCAGCAAGCTGAAGACAGCACGCGCATTGCGGATGCGGTCGGCGCGGTGGGAGATGGGCGGGTTGACAAGGGGATGGTGCAGTACCATAACGCGAAACACGGATGGGTCGGTAATCTGTGACCACACCGCCTGAATTGCCGTCCGTTGTTGTTTGTACAGGTAGCCCTCAGAGAGGGAAAAGCCTTGAGCCGTATTGCCCCCGACGACTGCTAACCCCGGCACCTGAAAGACTGGGTTGAGGTTGGTATCTACATAACGGTAGTAGTATCGTAGCGGGGTGAGGAGCCGCCGAATCCCGTTGAAGAATGGGATGTCGTGATTGCCCGGTATGACCAATTGCGGTTGCGGGAGATGGTGCAGCAGGTCGAGGGCTGCCCGCCACTGGCTGCGAAACTCGGCACGCTGCACAAGATCGCCCGCGATAATGGTGAGGGTCGGGTGGAGGGTGTGGCTCGCTTCGATCAAGGCGTGGGCGACTTCAGGGCGGTAGGGTGCTCCGGTATGGATGTCAGATATTTGTACAAGTGTGTAGCGCATGGGTCTTCCTATAGGTCTGGTTCTAGCTCGTTACGGGCGATGACAGGCGGAGCAGGCGGCGGTGTGCTGCGTTCTGCGCGTGCCGCCACGTAGATGCCCACCATGAGGAGCGCAAAGCCGCCGAGTTGGAGTACCCCGGTGACTGTCGTCGGGTCTATCGTTTCACCGAACAGCACAATGGCGAACAGGGCTGCCCCCACAGGCTCACCAAGGATGGCTACCGCGATGAAGGTTGCCGACAGGTGCCCCAGTGCCCAGTTAAACGCGGTGTGCCCCAAGAGTTGCGGACCGATGGCGAGCAGGAACAGAAACAGGTATGCCAGCGGCGACAGCCCGAAGAGCGACTGCCCCATCACTGCCATGCCCACCAGCAGGATGACGGCGGCACTCGTATACACCAGCCAGATGTATGTGAGCGTCGAGAGGTTGCGCCGGAGACCGCGCCCGATCAAAAAGTACCCGCTCACAGTGATGGCACCGAGCAACGCGAGCATGTTGCCGAGCAGTGCGTTTGGGTAGGCATCGGTTGCACTGGCATCGGCTCCACTCAAGATGATGAGACCGCTGCCAGTGAGGGTCAGGATAAGCCCGAACAGCAAGCCGCGGGTCAGGCGTTCGCGGAAGAACAACCATGACGCAATGGCGATCCAGATTGGGTTTGTCGTGACGAGCGCGACGCTACTGGCGACCGATGTGTATTCGAGTGAGCTAATCCAACTGACGAAGTGCAGGCTGAGGATAAAGCCCGCCCCCACCCCAGCGAGCATGTCGCCCCGGCTGAGGCGGCGTATTTCGCTGCCGGAGCGGGCGAATGCGATGGGCAGCAGCATGATCGCCGTGAAGCCCATGCGCCCAGCGGCTACCGTTAGCGAAGGCACACCCTCGTTTTGTGCGTAACGTACCAGAATCGCCGCAGTCGAGGCGAAGAGCACGCCCACGATCAACACGAGGTAGGGCGTAAGCCGCTGTCGAGTCATTGTATGTCCTTTCGTGCCATTGGCAGTAATCATGCCGTGTTCTGTGCGTTTCGTCAACTGGCAGTGGTATAATGCAGCCACACATGGTTCGTGTGCAGGAGAGAGGAACTGAGGCTATGAGCATTCGCCCTGACCACTGGATACGCCGTATGGCGCGTGATCACGGCATGATCGAACCCTTTGCCGAGGATCAGGTGCGTGAAGGTGTAATATCCTATGGTGTATCGTCCTATGGCTACGATATGCGCGTCGCTGACGAGTTCAAGGTCTTTACCAATGTGTACAATGTGCTGGTAGACCCCAAGCATTTTGACCCGCGCTCGTTCGTAGACATTACGGCGGACTACTGCGATATTCCCCCCAACTCGTTTGCGCTGGCACGTTCGGTCGAACGGTTTACTATTCCGCGGAATGTACTGTGCATCGTAATGGGCAAGTCTACGTATGCCCGTTGCTTTCGCGGCGACACGGCGGTGGCACTGCTGGATGGTACCACGCTGACGCTGGAGGAGATGGCAGAACGGAGCTTTTACGGCGAACGCTTTTGGGGCTACACGATGACCCCCGACGGACGGGTGACGGCGGCACTGCTCGAACAGCCCCGCTACATTGGCAGCGACGCGCTGCTAGAAGTTACGCTGACCAGTGGGGCGGTCATTCACTGCACCCCTGACCACGAGTTCTTGCTGGCGACGGGCACGATGCTCGCTGCACACGACTTGCGCCCCGGCATGCCGCTCTCGTCGTTGCACCGCACGCGGCGGCGGGGCAAGCAGTGGGTCTATCAGCCCGGTAGCCATCGCTACATCTCGACAGAACGGCTGGCGGATCAGTGGCACGCCCACCATGCTCTGCCGCATGTGGCACAGGCGGTGACGGCGTGGCAACCAGTGCGGCGCGTGCAGCCTGCGTCGCACACCCACCCCCACGCGCACAGCCCCGGTGCCGATGCGCCGCTTGCCCGGTTGCGGCGAGCCAATGCTACTGGGCAGAACCGCTCAGCCCTCTTCAGTGTCGAAAACCTGATTGCGTGGCTGAGTGGTGCCGATACCCAGCGTGCCCACGCCAACCCACAGGTCTGCACGTTGCAAGAGCCACCGCTCCCCGTGCTGCCCCTCCAGAGCGACCCGCACGCTGCGGAGTTCGCGCATGGGGTGCGCTCGGTTGTCGGTGATTACGTGTTGCCAACGGAACTGGCGCGTGCTCAGCGGCGCACGCACGGCGCACAGCGCATCGCAGCGATCCGTGAATTGGCGGGCGACCATGATGTCTACTGCCTGACCGTGCCAGAGACGGGCAACTTTGCGCTGGCGGCGGGGGTGTTTACGTCGAACTGTGGCATTATTGTCAATGTTACGCCGCTTGAGCCGGAGTGGGAAGGCTACGTGACTATTGAGGTCAGCAACACCACCCAGTTGCCTGCCCGTGTCTACGCCAACGAGGGGATTGCACAGGTGATGTTTTTTGCCAGCGACGACCCATGTGAGCGTTCGTATGCGGATAAAAAGGGCAAGTATCAGCAGCAGGTTGGCATCACTCTGCCGCATATTGAGGGGGCACAGTCGTAGCGGGGTTATTCTGAGGGTGACGACGAGGACGACGACGGTGACTGCGGCGCAATCTTGGTGAGTGCTTGCTGCACAACCTGCCGCACACTAGGATACGTCAGGGTGTGTAAGGCTTCGGTGGGCGTAACCCACCGGGCTTCGCTGATGCCTTCGTCGGTCTGAGGGGTGAGCGGTTGGTATGTCGTCGGCGCAAGAAAATAGCTGACGATCTTCTGGCGCAAGCCGCTCTGTTTGGGGACAACGTACTCGACACGATCAATCAGGTCGCCGATCTCGCACGCAACCCCCACCTCTTCGGCAATTTCGCGGCGGGCGGTCTCGACATCGCTCTCGCCATGCTCGCGGTGTCCCTTGGGCAAGCCCCAGTTTTTGCGCCGGTCAAGCACGATGGCGAGCACCAACTCACCGCCGGGGGTGTAGCTGTACACCACCCCCCCAGCAGCATGGACTGCGGGGAGCGGGGTAGGGTCTGCGGTACTCATGCTGTGACGTAGCCTTCGGTTGTCCTAGTTGCCGCCGAACAAGCCAAACCACGCGCCAAGCTGGTGCTCCAACTCGACGACCCACTGTGAGAGGGGACTATTGGCGGCGAGTGCGGTAATGCGTTCGAGTTGTCCCGTTATCAGCAGGACACCCATTACGATCAGCAGTAAGCCGCTGATGATACTGGTGCTGTGCAGGTAGAAGGTTTTCCCGAAGAGCGTAACCTCGAAGCCCTTGCCGCGCATGATCTTCCAGAATACCGAGCCTGTGCCAAGGGTGCTGAAGAAGCTCGCCAGTAGGATCAGGGGAAGCCCCAGCCCCATAGCGTAGATGAACGCCAGCACGCCCCCTTGAATGATGCCTACCCCCTGCGATGATGCCAGCAACGTGAGGAGCGCACCAAGGATCGGACCGACGCAGGCAGTCCAGCCGAGTGCGAAGGTTGCGCCATACACGTAGGAGCCAGCGATAGATGTGCTGGGGCGGTCTGCCAGTTGCGGACCGGAGAAGCCTTTGCCGAGAACACTCATAATGCCAAACACAATGATGACTGCTCCCCCCCAGAAGGTCAGCCCGTCAAGATTCTGGAAGAGAAAGCCGCTCACGCCCGTGGCAATCGCTCCGAGCAGGGTCATTGTGGTAGCCAACCCGGCGAAGAACGCAACGGTCATGAGGACGATGTTCTGCCGATTGGATTGGAAGGTGAAGGCGAAGTAGGCGGGCAGAATGGGGAGGGTGCAGGGTGACAAGAAGCTGAGTACCCCGGCAAAGAACGCGGGGAGCGCGAGTACGAGCACACTGCCGCCGCCTGTCAGGTATGACTGGTCGTTCTGAAGGCTGAGAATGGTTAGGGCGAGCAGCAACGCAACAAGTAGCAAGCCGCCAGCAATGTAGAAGCGCGTGCGCGATGGTCGTTGCACGGTTTCGTTGAGATCGGTTGTTGATGATGACACGGTTATCCTCTATCCTCTATCGTTTACCGTTTGTTGTCGTTTGTTACGGTATCTGTTGCGGTCACACAGCCTGTGGGTGCGCTATGACCGGGTGCGCTACGGACAGGTGCGCTATGGCTGGGGAGGGCTACCCGCCGAATGCATGTTGTTGAAGCGGGTGCCGTGCCGTCGTAAGCGCGTCAGTTCGTCGGTGGCGACTGGGCGTGCGCCGCGAAAATAGACAACCCGTGTCGGGATGTCGTAGCTGTAGCGTTGGTAGAGCCATTCGCCTTGCGCCCCCCGCCGCAGGAAGTCGAGCCGCCAGACGGGTCCTTCTGGGTCGAGTTCTTCGCGTACCAACCAGATCGTTTCGTCTGGGCGAAACATGGTTGCAACGGTACGGTCACGCGCAGCGCGTTCGGTCGCTTCCGTCTCGGCATTGTGGAAAATCGGCTCGTGTGCCGTGCTCATGGTCACTCCATCGCGTCGGGCGCGTGTTGGTGGCTGTGCAGGTGGCGGCACAGCCCGTGTGCTTGTGCCACCCTTGCTATTATACATCGGTTTGCGCGGTTGCCCAACATGCCGCTCCGGTGGACGGTGTATGGGGGAACGTGATCAGGCTGAAGGCTCGAAGCGATACTGCTGGCGCAGGAGTGGTTCCCACAGCACAGGGAGCGCAGGTTTGCCAAAGAGATACCCTTGCCCACGGGTGCAACCGAGTGTGTTGGCGACATGATAGTGTTGGTCAGTTTCGATTCCTTCGAGCACGGTTTTCATGTTGAGATTGTGTGCCATCTTGACCACAGTGTCAAGCAGGTCATACGATGTGAACGACCGCTCAGGCGGGTGCTCGCTATCGCGCAAGAATGACTTGTCAATCTTGAGCGTGTCAATGGGGAGCCAGCGCAACCCGGACAACGTTGAGGGGGTGGTGCCAAAGTCGTCGAGTGCAATGCGTACACCGAGTTGTTGTAGGTCGTTGAGGTGGCGGGCGGTCAACTCGAAGTCAGAGAAGACTAGACTTTCGGTCAGTTCGACTTCGAGGACATTGGCAGGCAAGCCGTACTCGTGCAGCATCTGCTCGACACTGGCGACAAAGTCGGGGGCGGCAAACTGCGCGGCGGACACGTTCACCGAAATGAAGTTTGTGAATAAGCCTTGCTGTTGCCACGTAGCTAGTAGCTCACACGTCTGGTCAATGACCCATTTCCCGATGGGGCGGATCATGCCGTTCTGTTCGGCAATGGGGATGAAGCGAGCAGGAGAAAGGGTGCCGTGTTCGGGGTGGTTCCAACGTATGAGTGCCTCGAAGCCGATGATGGCACCGGTTGGTAGATCAATCTGGGGCTGATAGTAGACCACCAGTTGCTCAAAGATGGTGCTGCTGTGCATGTCGGCTTCGAGCGAGCGGAGTTCAAGGAGCGATTGCCGTAGCGTGCGGTTCATGTCGGCGGTGAAGTATTGCATGCCGTTCACGTTCCGCCGCTTCGAGCGGTAGAGGGCGATGTCGGCATTGCGCTGGAGCGTCGCACTATCATCGCCGTCAAGCGGGTACACGCTGATCCCAATATTAGCCGTTAGGAAAATCTGGTGCTCGCCGACCTGCGTGGGTTGCTGCACAATGTGGAGGAGTGACTGGGCGGTGTTGGTTGCCTCACGGGTGTCGCGCAGGTCAGGCAGGATCGCAGCGAACTCATCGCCCCCCATACGCACCAGCGTCGCCCCGGCGGGGATGGTCTGCTCCATGCGCTCGGCAATCAGCGCGAGCACCATGTCGCCGATGTCGTGCCCTAGGGTGTCGTTGATCTGCTTGAAGCGGTCAAGGTCTATGTAGAGCAGGGCGACTACCTTTTGCTGGGCGGCGGCACGCTCGATCACTTGGTTGAGGTGTGCTTCAAAGAAGAGGCGGTTGGGTAAGCCGGTGAGCATGTCGTGATATGCTTGGAACTCCAGCCGCTCTACTAGTTGGCGTTGCGCGACCACGATGGTTGCCAAACGGCTGATGGTCGCCATCAGGTTCTGGCTTGCAGGTGATGGTTCTGCCCATGTGTGCGTGCGGTGCGCGTGGTACCCAAGGATAAACAGCCCAGTCACGTTGTTGGTGCCCGACAGCAACGGGATGACACATTCGGGTTTGATCGTACAGATGGGGCGGAGGATGCAGCGACCGCACTCTTCTGTGTCTTCGGCGACAGCGTTGCGTTGCACCATTGCCGTGGAGACGAGCATGCAACCGAGGAGGTTCTCGACTGAGCGTTGCTGAAAGAGTTCGGACGGTGGATGCCCAGCGTGCCCCACGTAGCGGAGGGTGTCTTGCTCGATGTGGAACAGGCTTGCCCAGAGATCGGTATCTTGCCGGTCTATTAAAAGTAACAGGTGCCGTAAAATATCGTCAAGCGGGCGGTTTTGCACCACCATTTCGAGGACGGCACGCTGGTCGTTGCCCAGTTGTTCTTCACGGTACCGTTCGGTCACATCGCGCTGCACCGACACATAGTGGGTTACTCTGCCGTTGGGGTCAGTGACTGGGCGTACTGACCACTCGACAATGTACTCGCTGCCGTCTTTGCGGTAGTTGGTCGTCGAACCGTGAAAGACCTCGTTGCGTGTGAGGGCTTCACGCAGGCGGCGGCGGTTCTCTGGGGTGGTTTTGGGTCCCTGAAAGATGCGCGGATTCTGTCCGATCACCTCGTCGGCGCGGTAGCCGGTCAGTTGCTCGAAGCCACGGTTGGCATAGACGATATGCGGACCGGGGCGTTCGAGGTTGGCATCGGTAATGACAATCGACTCGTTGATGTGCTGGATCGCCGCCTCAAGCAGCAGGAGCCGCGCCTGTACCGCGTGGGACTGGCTGACATCGCGGGCATTGACGATGACCGCCGCGCGGCTCTGGTCGTCGTACCTCGTGCTCGCCACAACCTCAAGGTAGAGCCACTGCCCGTTGGCGTGCTGATACCGTAGCGTGATCGGTGGGGTGATGCCTGTGCGTACCACTTCGGCGAAGGCGGCACGCGCCGTCTGTGTGTCCTCTGGGTGGATATAATCGAAGGCACTACAGCCGAGGCGTTCGTGTGGCGAGTAGCCGAGCACGCGCTCACTCGCGGCGTTCTGATAGCGGATGACCCCTTCGGTCGAGAGCAGTATAATAATGTCAGACGATGCGTCGAGCAGTGCGCTGAGGAACTGTTCACGCTCTTCCAGCAAGGTCTGGGTCTCGTGGCGTGCCGTGACATCAATCAAGCTGATGCTTACGCCGCTGACCTCGCCGTGGTGGTTGAAGACAGGGGTATAGTCTACTTCATACCAGCATGTGTGCCCGTTGTGCTTGGTGTAGCAGTGCTCGGATCGTGTACCCACGCCGCGTAGGGCTTTGTGGAGTGCGGTGCTGTCATCGGTGGGCAGGTATGCGGTAAGGGGGTCGCCGTACTGAATGGGTTGGTGGCTAAAGGTGCGGGCAAAGCGGCTTGCCTGCTTGTTCCAAGCCTGTATCGTAGCGTGCCGATCTACAAGGAAAATTGCCTGCAAGTTGCTGTGAAACAGGGCACTGATGATCGATTCGGATTGGCGCAGGAGCGTATCGCTTTGGTCTCTGGCTTCGCGGGCGCGGGCGGCTTCGTGGGTACGCTGGTTGTGCTTGAGGGTCTGGACGCAGAGGGCAGCGAAGTCGCCCAGTGTGGCGAGTTGGGCATCGCCGAAGCTGGGCAGGGGTGCATCGTGGCACACGCACAGTGCCCCAAGAAACGGAGTTTCGGCGGTGCTGATCGGGACACTCGCAAAGAACAGCGCGTTGGGGAAGACCTCGCTGACGAAGCTATTCAAGATGTTGGTGGGGTCATCGGTGGTGGCAACGACGGGCTGACCGAGCCGAATATGGATCGGCGCGGTGGGTATGCTGGTCGGCACGTCCGCATCCGAGGCATCGAGACCATAGGGTGCCACAATGTGGATGATGCCTGCTTGATACAGGAGCACCGCCGCATAGCGCGTGGTGTAAACCTGTGCGGCGAGCCGAGTGACACGCTCAAGCTCGTGGTTGAGCACTTCGAGATTCGGGACGCTTTGCCAAGACAGCAGCGAACGTCGTGGTGGTTCGCCTGTCGTTCGTCCGGGTGATGTCATCCAGTACCCCTACGCTTGTGACCCCAATGTCAGATGACGACGAGAACCCTTGTCAAATCGGAGACTGCATACCACGGAAGCACACGCAACCGGAGTGGACGTTCAGTGCACTTCCTGCCCGTTCCCTCGGCACGCTCGTGCCGAAGCACTACACAGACAGCCTGTACCTGTTACTTCAGTTGTATTGAGTATTCTATCACACTCTGGGGTGTATGGGCTAGCGGAATGATGGTATTCCTTGCGTGGAGAAACCACCACCCGACAGCGGGGAATGGGCTACTGTCGGGTGGCGGGGTACGCAGGGTGCAATTGGACGTGCTAGGCTTCTGGCAGCGTTGCCAGCCGTTCTTGCAGCCGGGCGACAGCGGCTTCCGCTTCGGCTAGCCCGTCACGTTCACGCTGCACCACGTTGGCAGGGGCTTTGCCCACAAATTGCTCGTTGGCGAGTTTTTGCTGTCGCCGTTGCACCTGTGCGTGGGCTTCCGCAAGCTCTTTCTGTAGGCGGGCACGTTCGGCGGCGAGGTCTACCAAGCCTGCCAGTGGTGAGTAGATGGCGAGATTGCCGACCACCAGCGTGGCGGCGTTGGCAGGCGGTTTGGGTAGGTCGTCAACAATTGCAAGCTGGTCGAGGTCAGCGCGGGCAAGGCGGCTGATGAGTGGCGCAAGTTCGTGCAGGTTGGCGGCGGCTCCGGGTGCCACTACCGTGATCGCGATCATCTTTGCGGGGGCGACGTTGTATTCGTTGCGGAGGTTGCGAACACCTGTGATCGCCTCTTGGAAGCGGCGGAACGTATCTTCGATGGCGGGCACCTGCCATGTGCTGTTGGGTTGGGGGTAGCGCACCAGCGAGATACTGGGCTGTTCACGCTCGCGCCCCTCGGTCAGCTTGAGCCACGCGGCTTCGGTCACATAGGGCATCCATGGGTGCAGCAGGCGCAGGCTCCCTTCGAGCACGGTGTACAACACGGCGCGGGTACTGTGCTGCTGGGCGGGGTCGCCTTCGAGGTAGACCTTGGCAATTTCAACGTACCAGTCGGCAAACTCGCTCCAGATGAAGTCGTGGATTTGCCGCCCTGCTTCACCAAAGTTATAGCCTGCGAGCAGACGGTTCACGTCGTCGGTGAGCCGCTGGTAGCGTGCCATCACCCAGCGCGACATGAGCGGTAGCTCGTCCGGCGGCGGCACCGTGTAGTCGGCGGTGGTGTGGTCGGTAAGTTTGCTCTGCACGAAGCGGGTGATATTCCACAGCTTGTTGGCAAAGTTGCGGGCTGCCTCGATGCGTTGCGGGTTGAGGTTCACGTCTTGACCGGGGGTCGCGCTGGTTGCCAGTGTGTAGCGCAGGGCATCGGTGCCATACTGTTCCATCACGGTGAGGGGGTCAACCACGTTGCCGTAGGTCTTCGACATTTTGCGCCCGTGCTCGTCGCGCACCAACCCGTGCAGATAGATGGTGTGAAATGGCTCGGTGTCGGTCAGGTAGCACCCCATCATCATCATGCGTGCCACCCAGAAGAACAAGATGTCGTAGCCCGTCTCCATGACGCTGGTGGGGTAAAACACCCGCATATCGTCGGTGTCGTTGGGCCACCCCAGTGTGCTGAAAGGCCACAGCCCGCTACTGAACCATGTGTCAAGGACGTTGGCATCTTGCACGCCGTCGGCGGGTGGGTCGTCGTCGGGGTGCGGCACAACCATGCTGCCGTCGGGCATGTGCCACACGGGGATGCGGTGCCCCCACCACAACTGGCGGCTGATGCACCAGTCACGGATGTTTTCGAGCCAGTGGAAGTAGACCTTCTCGAAGTGGTCGGGCACGATGCGGGTACGTCCTTCGCGCACGGCGGCGAGCGCAAGGTCAGCAAGCGGCTGCATCTTGACGAACCACTGCTCACTCAGCAACGGCTCGACGATTTCGCCCCCGCGCTGGCTGATGCCGACACTCATGGTGTGCGGGCGCGTGTCTGCCAGCAGTCCCTCACGTTCGAGGTCAGCGAGCAGTGCCTTGCGTGCCACGAAGCGATCCATGCCGGCGTAGGGTCCGGATTCGTGGTTGAGGGTTGCGTCTGGGTTCATAATGTTGATCATGGGCAGGTTGTGGCGTAGCCCCACCTCGTAGTCGTTGGGGTCGTGGGCGGGGGTCATCTTCACGGCACCCGTGCCAAACTCTGGATCAACGTAGTCGTCGGCAATGATCGGGATCAGCCGCCCTAGCACGGGCAGGCAGACGGTTTTGCCCAGCATATGCTGGTAGCGTGCGTCGGCGGGGTTGACGGCTATGGCAGTGTCACCGAGGATCGTTTCGGGGCGGGTGGTTGCCACCGTGATGTAGTCGGTCACGCCGTCGCTCCACTGCCCGCTCCCCCATGCGTGTGCCGGGGGCGGGCTGTCGGCGGGCACCACCGGGTAGCGCACATAGTATATCTGGACGTTGCGCGTTTCGTATTCCACCTCAAGGTCGCTGACGGCGGTACCGAGTTGCGGCGACCAGTTGATCATGTAGGTGCCGCGATAGATCAGCCCATCGTCGTACAGCCGCTTGAAGGCGGTATGGACGGCACGACTCAGCCCTGCGTCCATCGTGAAGCGTTCGCGGCTCCAGTCGCAGCTTGCCCCAAGGCGACGCAACTGGCGGTTGATCTCGCCTCCATACTTTTCTTTCCACTCCCATGTCCGCCGGAGAAACGCCTCACGCCCGATGGTATGGCGGTCGGTGCCTTCGCGTGCGAGGAGCTTCTCAACTTGTAGCTGGGTCGCAATGCCCGCATGGTCGCTCCCCGGCACCCACAGCGTCTTGTGCCCCTGCATACGTCGCCAGCGGATCATCACGTCCTCGATGGTGACAAACATGGCGTGCCCAATGTGCAGCGAGCCGGTCACGTTGGGCGGCGGGATGCTGATCACAAACGGCGGCAGGGGGGCATCGTCGCGCGGCTGGAAGTAGCCGGACTGCTCCCACCATTCGTAGAGGGGTTGCTCGACCTGCTGGGGTTCATACGGACGGGTTAAATCAATGCTGTCGGTTTGCATACGGTTTCCTCTGGTTTGGCTAGGGTCTCTTCACACGCCACACAAAAAACGCCGCCGTCCCTGCTTGTGTGCAGAAGGACGAGCGACGTAAGTCTCTCGTGGTACCACCTTCGTTCGGTATCGCCTGTTGCCCGTTACCCATTGCCCATTGCCCACGGCGGCGGGGCAGCGGGGCAACTGATACCCTCGTTGGCGCGGTAACGGGCGCACCCGGACAGGCTTACACAGCTTCCCTTCAGCCTGTCGGCTCACAGACCACGTTCGGCACTGGCGTTCCGGGGGTGGTTTCCAGCCTATGACCGCCCCTCTCTGGTGGTGCCCCGTGCGTACTCATTCTGTTCATAGCCGTATAGTTGTTGTCTCTGGTGCATTGTAGCGATGTTTGTAGCACGTGTCAAGATGCACCTTGCGCGGTACGGTGGGTGCCGTGGGCTTAGTGTCGTGGGCTGTATGGTATGCACGACCCACCACCTGCCGCGCGTTGCCCGTCGCGGCGACCCTGCGACACGGACGTGGGGCAATCTGTAGTACAATGAATACACAGGACTGTAATTACCCTGATCAACTGATGGTGGTAGTAACCCCGCTAGTGGCTACGCCATAGAAAGCATTGCAGGTTGACCGCCGACGAACTAACCCGCTCCGGGATTGAAGCCTACACGAACAACCAGCACACCGAGGCTGTGCAGCTCTTTCAGCAGGCGGTTGCTGACGACCCAGAGCAGCAGGTCGCGTTGTTGTGGCTGGCTGTGATGAGCGACGACCCAGCAGAACGGCAGCAACTGCTTATGCGGGCGGCAGTTGCCAACCGCGATACGCCTGCCGGACAGCAAGCGATTATTCGGATGGGCAACCGTGCCCCGGAATGGTTGCGGGACTCGCTGAAGTATGCGACCGAGAACTTGCCCGACTATGACGGCAACATGCTGTTGCCCGACCTTGCGCCGACACTGACCCCACTTGATCCATTGCCGCAACCCCGCCCCAACCCGCGCCGGGGCAAAGAGATGCGCAAGCAAGCCCCGGCGATGTGGGTAGGTATGCTGGCATATGTGACGGTCTTTGTGGTGGTGATTGTATGTATGATTATCACCATTATCATGTTCAGTGCCGATGTGATCCACAACCGACAACCCGGTGTGCCGGAGCCGCTCCCCCCCGGCACATCGAGCTGGGTGCTGCCGACTGTGCCCGACGAAGCCCCGGCGTGGGTTGCGTTTCCCGTCCCCCTCGCTGATGACGATGACCACCGTACAGCGTAACCTCAAGGCTGGCTGGCAGCATGTGCAGGCATATGCCCTGCATTGGCGACAGGTACCGGTGGCGGGGTGGCTGTACCTCGCGCATACGGGGTTGCTGACGCTCGCCCTCTCGATGACGTTTCTGGTGTTTAACCTCGCAATTGTGGCGTTTGCCATTCCGGGTTGGCAAGTCGGGGGTTTCACCGTACCATTTCTGGGCGTGCTCATCAGCTTGACAGCAGTGGGCACGGGCACGCTGGCGATGCCGCTGATCTGGCTGGTGGGCAAAGTGGGCTTTTGGTGGTCTATCCTTGCCAATAGTATCTTGCAAATACTGTCGCTCCTGCTGATGGCGTGGTCGCCCACGGCGGGGGTGCTGCTGCTGGCGGGGGTGCTGGCGGGGGCGGGCGGCGTGCTGTTTCAGACGAGTTCGGTGCCGTTTATGGTGCGCCTGAGCGACAGCAACAACCGCGACCACCTGCTGAGTGCCAGCTTTGCCACCAATATTGGCATGGGCGGCATCGGCGCGCTGATCGGCGGCGTACTGGCAGTCCAGCTTGCGTTCGCGTTTGGGGTGGCACCGGGCAGTGCGGCTGCCTACCGCATGTTATTTGTGGCGGGGGCGGTCAGTCTGCTGCTGGCACTGGTGCCGTTGCTCCCGTTGCGGGGGCGGGCGGCGGTGCTGCTGGCACCTGCGGCAGCAGACGTGCGAGCCGCCACTGGTACCGCGCCTGCTGAGGCGGCAACGAACGGGTGGCAACGGTTGGTGGCACGGGTGCCTGTGGTGCGGCGGCTCCCCCCTGACTGGTATCGCTTTGTGTGGGAGCCGTTGCCCATCTTGCGCCTGATGCTGCCGCCGTTCCTTATTTCGTGTGGTGCGGCGTTGCTCATTCCATACCTCAACCTGTACTTTCAGCAACGCTTTCAGGTGCGCGACGATGTGCTGGGGACGATCTTTGCGGGGCTAGGGTTCGCGGCGGGCATTGGCGCACTGCTGGGACCGTGGTTGTCGGCGCGGGCGGGGCGTATGCGTGCGATTGTCGCGGTGCAGATGGTGTCGTTGCCATTTCTCGTGCTGCTGGGGCTGTCGCCATTATTGTGGTTGGCGGCGGCGGCGGCTCTGGTGCGCCAGACGCTCTTTAACGCGGCAACGCCCCTGTACGATGTGTTTGCAATGGAACGTGTGCAGGAGTCCATGCGCCCGATTGCGATAGCCGGGATCAATGGGGCACAGGTAGCAGGGTATGCCGTAATGCCGTTGATCAGCACCACCGTGCAAGCGGCGTATGGCTTTGCGCCGCTGTTCGTCGTGACGGGGTGCTTGTATGCTGCTGCGGTGGTGGCAAACTATGTCCTGTTTTTACGCCCCCATCGTTTCGCCGTGTAATCATTTGTACTGCATAACTATTTGCACCGTGCTACCCTGTAGGGTAGAATGATATAGACAGTTACTGGCTTTCATCGGGTGGTGTTCGCAACACTACGCCGCCAGAAATACGAGGCACGTTATGCCCTCTCTCTCGTTCATCTACCCGCACGCGCTATGGTTGTTGCTCTTGCTGGTGCCGCTCTGGGCACTGATGTGGCTTGCGGCGCGGCAGCGTACCCTACAAACGTGGTTCACGACGGGCATGCGGAGCGTGCTTGTGGTTGCGCTGGTGCTCAGTGTGGCGGGGGCACAGTTGGTGTTCCCGGTACAGCAGGTCACGACGGTCTTTCTGATTGACAGTAGCGACTCGGTATCGCCCACTGCCCGGAGCCTCGCCGAAGCGTACATCCAAGATGCGCTTGACGTGAAAGGTGACGATGATCAGGCGGCGGTCGTGGTATTCGGGGAGCAAGCCCTCGTAGACCGTGCGCCCAACACCGAGCCGAACTTGCGGCGGGTCTGGTCGGAACCGCTACCGTCTGCCACCAACATTGAGGATGCGATCCAGCTGGGTATGGCACTGCTGCCTGCGGAAACCCAAAAGCGGCTAGTGCTGCTCAGTGACGGCGGCGAGAACGAAGGCGACGCACGACGAGCGGCGCAACTGGCCGCTACCCGCGATATTCCCATCGAGTTTGTAGACCTTGGCACGACGCTAGCTGGGGGCGAGGCTCTGGTGGCGGGCTTGCGGGTGCCCGATAGTGTGCGCGACGGGCAGGAGATGCCGCTGGTGGCGGTGGTCGAAAGTAACCAACCGCAGCAGGTGACGCTGCGTGTCTTCGCCGATCAGGATGTCGTCTTTGAAGAACAGGTTGCGCTGGACGTGGGCGTGAATGAAATCCCCGTGCGGGTCGTGGCGAACGGGCAAGGCTTTCACCGCTACCGTGTGCAGATCGAGCCAGACTTGGATGCGCGTGTCCAGAACAACGAATCGTCGGCACTGGTGTATATTCAGGGACCGCCACGGGTGCTGCTGGTTGCCAACCGTACCGACGATGTTGCCAACCTTGCCGCCGCCCTGCAAGCGACGGGTGTGGCGGCTGACGTGCGCGACCCCGCGAGTATGCCTGCTGACCTTGCCGGGCTGAGTGCATACGGCGCGATTGCGCTGGTCAACGTGCCAGTCCGTGACATGCCACCCAGCACGCTGGCGGCTATACCGGGCTATGTGCGCGACCTTGGCAAGGGGTTGGTGATGATCGGCGGCAACGAGAGCTTCGGGGTGGGCGGCTACCGCGATACCCCGGTGGAGGAAGCCCTCCCCGTCTATATGGATGTGCGGAGCCGTGAGGAACGCCCCAATATTGCGATCCTATTTGTGATTGACAAGTCGGGCAGCATGGACTCGTGCCACTGCGCCGGACCGGGCGCACAGAGCGACCCATTCGGGGCGGGGGGCGAGCGTAAGATTGATATTGCCAAAGAAGCGATAGTGCAGGCATCGGCGGTGCTGACCGAACAGGACACCATGGGCGTGGTTGCCTTCGATAACCGCGCCGAGTGGATTATTCCGGTGAGCCAGAATGTGCCCGCCGATGAGGTCGCGGCGGCGGTTGCCGAGATGGAACCCAACGGTGAGACGAATGTACGGGCGGGGCTGCAAGCCGCCGAAGAACAGCTTGCCGAGACGGATGCCCGTATTAAGCATGTCATTCTGCTGACGGATGGCTGGGGGCATGGCGGCAGCAACGAGGAAATTGCCCGCCGTATGCGCGATGCGGGCATCACGTTGTCGGTGGTGGCGGCGGGTAGTGGCTCGGCAAGCTACCTTGAGACGTTGGCGCAGGAGGGCGGTGGACGTTACTATGCTGCCGAAAACATGGGTAGCGTACCGGAAATCTTCTTGCAAGAGACGATCCTTGCCGCTGGCAACTATATTGTTGAGGGTGCCTTCACGCCGCAGATTGTGGGCGATGTGCCTGCCCTTGATACCAGCGGGGGTGTGCCACAACTGTATGGCTACAACGGCAGCACGCTGAAGGATGCGGCGCGGAGTGACCTGCTGACTGAGGACGGCACGCCGCTCCTTGCACGCTGGCAGTATGGGTTGGGCAGCAGCATTGCGTGGACGAGCGACATGGCAGGGCGATGGGGCAGCGACTGGGTGCAGTGGGAGCAGTTCCCGCGCTTTGCCGCGAGTCTCGTGGATCAGGTGTTGCCGACTATCTCGAATGATATGCTCGACACGACGGTGGAGGTGGACGGCGGGCGCACGGTTATCACGGCACAGACCACCGACGGCACGCCCGCGGGGAGTGATATGCGTCTCACGGCTACGCTCTTGCCGGGCGGACCGACGAGCGACGACGTGACAGACGCAGACCCGCCGACTATCGAACTAGAGCAGGTCGCTCCCGGACAGTACCGCGCCGCACTCGATAGCCCCGAACCGGGCAGTTACTTTGTGCAGTTGCAGGGCACCCAAGACGGCAACCCGGTGGTGCAGCACCTCGCCGGGTTGGTGGTGCCGTATTCGACGGAATACCGCAACGACCAGTCGAACCCGGCATTGCTGGCAGAGCTGGGCGATGTGACGGGGGGAGGAGACATTGCCGATCAACCCGACCTTGCCTTTGCGCCCACCGATGCGGCGGTTGCCCAAGCACAGGAGATAAGTCTGCCGTTGCTGCTGCTGGCATTGCTCCTGCTGCCGCTTGATATTGCGGTGCGTCGCCTATTCCCCTTCTGGCGTGGCACGCACCCGGCAGGTGCCCCCAGTGGGGGCACTCCCCGCGCGGCGGTTGCGGCAACCCCGACGACCCCATTACCGGCGACCCCGTCAGTGAAGACCCCACCACCGACAACGGCATCCCCGCCACCGACAACCCCACCGCCCGCCGACCAAGTTCAAGATCGGCTCGAACGGTTGCGAGCTGCGAAGGAGCGGGCGCGGCGGCGTGTACGAGGGGACGAATAGCATACGCGGCGTGTGTCCCAGTTTTGTGTGTCAATCTGTACCCCTGTGATGTGACCGCATCCGGGGGTATCGTCTTATCTATTTACGCTATTATTCCTATAAAGAGTAGATATGTGTTTTCTGTCACAAAGTGGTGAAACATCAACAAAAGTCTATTGTGTCATCATTCACAACCTGCTACTATGCTTGTGGCAACTAGTCGTTCTCTTGTATCTTTATGAGGAGTTGAACCAATGGCGAAGACGAGCATTCAGCAGGAACAGAGCAGCAACGTATATGCAAAGACGGGTACCATTTTGGGGTTGCTGCTTGGGTTGACACTGGGCATTACGTGGTGGAGCCATGCCCCGGATATGGGAAACGCGATTTTCATCGGCGTGCTGGCGGTTTTCTGTGCGGTTGCCGGGTTCGTGATTGGCAAAGTGGTCGAGAATATTGACCCGCACCCCTCACACTAAATAGAAACCTCTCTCTTCTCCTGCCCTGTCAGGGCGGGCAACGGTGGGAACTGCTTCCCCCTCGCTCACCGTTGCCCGCCTTGGCATTTTTGCGTGCCGTGCCGACGGTGCCGCCGCGTTCCGCATACTCGTTCCGCATCCTAGACGAGCCGCCCCGGATTGAGCCGCCCCGCCGGGTCAAATGCCTGCTTGATCTGCTGCATAATGTCATACCCATCGTGGGGTGCGCCCCACACCGCAAGACCGTCTTTGCGGGCGGGGTCGCACGCGAGCACATGGCTGTGCCGCCAGCGCGTGACAAGGTGTTGTTGCAGGCTGTGCAGGCGGTCGGGGGTGCCACTGACCCGCGCATACAGCACACCGTTGAGGGCGTGGGCACGCACGACACATGTCATCTGGCGCGTAGCACACTGCTGCTCTAGGTCTTGCACGGCGGCGGCGAGGTCTGCCGGGGGCACCGCAACCCGCAATAGGGCTTCGTCGCTTGACCAGTTGTGGCTATCGAGCAGGCTTGCGATACGGTGCCACAGTTCGGTGTGCGCGTCGTGATGCAGCACGCGCTCGCTGGTCGGGCTGTGCGCGTGGGCTAGCATGGTGATGTCGCGTACATGGCGTTGGCACGCCGCGAGGGTGCCATCGAGCCAGATTGCCAGCCCACACGCGCCTGCCATGCCCATTTGCTGGAATGCCCCCCGTCCGAGAAACTCGACTGCGGCGGGGGTAAGCTGGGTCTCCGCGAGAGCGTCAAGGGTTGCCATTGCGCTGGCTTGGTCAGCGAAGCCAATCAGGAGCGTGCCTTCGTGCTGGGGCAGCGGCATAGTGCGGAGGTTGACGCTGGCGATGATGCCGAGCGTGCCGTGACTGCCAATAAACAGCTTGGGCATATCGTAGCCGCTAACATTCTTCACGACTTGCCCACCGAAACGGCTGATGGTGCCGTCTACCTCTACGACGGTCAGACCGAGCACCATATCGCGGAGCGTGCCGTAGCGCAGGCGGCGTGCGCCAGTGGCGGCAGTGGCAACGATGCCACCGAGCGTAGTCTGGTCGGGTTGGGCTACGTCGAGGGCGATCATTTGCCCATTGGCGGCGAGCACAGTGCGCAGTTCGCTCAGCGTGGTGCCAGCGGCAACACTGATCGTCAGGTCGTCACGGTTGTAGTTGAACACGCCCGCCATGCGCCGTGTATGCACGACTACGTCCGGCGTGGCGGTTAGTATGCCGCGTTCTTGGCGCGTGCCGCCGCCCCATGGCACCACCGTTGCCCCCGTAGCGTGGCAGTGCTGCATGACTGCGGCTAGCTCGTCTACGGTGGCGGGCGCAACGACAAGGGTGGGCTGCCGCCCCTGCACACTAAAGGGTCGGGTGGCATTGCCAGACAGGACGTGCGTTGTGCCAACGATGGCGTGCAGCCCATTCGCCGGTGCCGTATGATCGAGCGGAGTGGTGCCCTGCGTGGCGGCGATGCGCTGTGTGCGTTCGGCGGCGAGTGCGAGCGGCGGCATGCTGGATGGGAAGACCTTGCCGGGGTTGAACTGCTCGTTCGGGTTGAAAATGCGGTAGATGGTCGCCATGGCGGCAAGTTCGTGGCGGGCGTACAGGTGCGACATAAAGTCTTGTTTGTCGGCACCAATGCCATGCTCGCCCGTGATTGCGCCACCGTTGGCAATGCTCAGGTGCATCACCTCATCAATGATCTGGTGGGTACGTGCTACCTCGTCGGGGTTGTTCGGGTCGTGCAGCACCAGCGGGTGCAGGTTGCCGTCGCCTGCGTGGAACACGTTGGCGATGGGCAAGCCATAGCGTTCGCCTATCGCCACGACCTGCTCGATCACGCTGGGCAATAGGGTGCGCGGCACCACGGTATCAACGAGGTAGTAGTCGGGGTAGACCTTCCGCAATGCCTCGAAGGCACTCTTGCGAGCCGCCCACAGGTGTTCTTGCTCGGCGGCGGTGGTGGCGGTGCGAATATCCAGTGCGCCCTGCTCGCGGCAGATGGTCAACAGCGACTCCATGGTGTCGTCAATGCCATCGCTCACGCCGTCCACTTCGATGATGAGGGCTGCCCCGGCGTGGTCGGGTAGCCCGTAATCGTAGGCATCGTTGACGGCGCGGATGGTAATGGCATCCATTACTTCGAGCGAGGTGGGGACGTAGCCTGCCGCGACAATCCGACTGACCGACTCGCTGGCGGCAACCATATCGGGGAAGAGTGCCATTGCCAGCCGGATTGCTTCGGAGGCGCGGGTGATGCGGATGATGGCTTGTGTGACCATGCCGAGCGTACCCTCGCTACCGACGACTAGCCCGGTCAGGTCGTACCCGGCACTATTGGCGGTGCCGTCGCTGGTCTGGAGCACACGCCCATCAGGGAGTACCAGCTCGACACCGAGAATATGGTTCGTAGTCACGCCGTACTTGAGGCAGTGCGGACCGCCGCTGTTGTTGGCGATGTTGCCACCAAGGGTACACATTTTCCACGATGCTGGGTCGGGGGCGAAGTAGTAGCCGTAGTCGGCAAGCAACTGTTGCGACAGTTCATAGTTGATGATGCCGGGCTGCACCCACGCTATGCGGTTGCGCGGCTGCACGCGCTCGACCCGGTTCATCTGGCTGGTGCCGAGCACAATGCCGCCACGGAGGGGGCGTGCGCCGCCTGCCAGCCCGGTGCCTGCGCCGCGTGGCACGATGGGCACCCCGACAGTGGCGGCGAACTGTACCGCCGCGGCGACCTGCGCCGTGGTGGTGGGCAGGATGGCACATGTGGGGTTGCCGGGGTGGGTGGTATACCAGTCCGAACGGTAGGGTTCTAGTTCGGCGGGGTCGTCAATCACTTGCGCGGGGGCTACAATCCGTCGTAGCTCACTCGTGGTGTCTGCAACAGTCATGGCATGATCTCCTTTGAATGCTCGTGTATGGCTTGGGCTAGCGCAACGTAGATGGTGTCGCGCGTGTATCACGGGGCACACTGTAACAAGCTCTGGGTACTCCTGTTCTTGCGTACTCCTCTGTATTATACACAGGCTTGCGGGCGCACGTCGAGGGCTACGTGCCTACGTGCGGGCGGCAGCAATCGCGGCTTGCCCCAACGCAAGCCCGCCATCGTTGCGGGGCACCTGCATGTTGGTGTAGACGGCAAAGCCCGCCGCAGTCAGGCGTTCGCGCAGCAGGTGCAGCAAGAGCCGATTCTGGAACACGCCGCCACTCAGCGCGACGGTGGCGATGCTGTGCTGCTGTGCGAGGTCGCGGCACACCTGCGTGAAGAGCACCGCCAGCGTGGTATGGAATGCGCCACTGATGGCGGGAGCGGGTACGCCTGCCTGCACGTCGGCGACGAGTGCCTGCCACATGGGGCGCAGGTCTTCTGGGTTGTGCCCGGCGCAGTGGTGGTCAGGGCGAAGGGGTAGCTGCGTCCGTCGGGGGTGGCGACTTGTTCGAGTTCGATGGTTGCCTGTCCTTCGTAGCGGACGGTATGCCGGATACCCAGTAGGGCAGCGACGGCATCGAAGAGCCGCCCCATGCTTGATGTGGGGGGGCTGTTGATGCCGCGGGCAATCATCTGTGCCAGCGTGCGCCAGCGTGCTGGGTCTATCGCCCGCGTGAAGGGGATGTCGAGCGTGTGCCAGTCGTCGCCGTATGCCTGTTGCAGATAGACCGCCGCCATCCGCCACGGCTCGCGTACCGCGTGCTCGCCGCCGGGGAGCGGCACATAGGCAAGGTGCGCCGCCCGCGTGTAGGCACGCAGGTCGCACACCAATACTTCGCCGCCCCACAGTGCGCCGTCGTCGCCGTAGCCCGTGCCGTCGGCAGCAATGCCGATGACGTGCTGGGCAAGGTGATGCTCTGCCATGACGCTGGCAATGTGGGTGTGGTGGTGCTGCACAGCGATGCGCGGCAGGGGTTGGCGCAGTGCGTAGCCCGTTGCGAGATAGTCGGGGTGCATGTCGTGGGCTACGACTGCCGGGGTAATGTCGAACAGATGGCGGTAGTGTGCAATGGCGTGCTCGTAGGCGGTAAGCGTTTCGAGGTTTTCGAGGTCGCCAATGTGGTGGCTGAGCAATGCCTGTCGTTCGTGCAGCAGGCAGAAGGTATTTTTTTGGTGGGCACCGCACGCGAGTACGGGGTGCGCCGCTGACAGCGCGAGGGCAAGCGGCTGTGGGGCATAGCCACGGGCGCGGCGCACCATCTGTACGCCATGCTGTATGCCGTGCTGTCGCTTGTTGCTGAGCACCCGCGCCACCGCCGCCGCCACCGCCAGCAGCAGCCACGCCACCGCCAGCAGCCACGCCCCCACCGCGACCGCCGCCGTGGTTGGGGTTGCCCTGCCGCGCCCCTTCACGGCGGGTGCAGCCGCCTGCCCCCCAGTTACGCCGCCGTGTGCTGCACTGGGGTGCTGCCGCCATAGTGGTAGTCGGCTTTGCCACCGCGCCGCGCGGTGCGGGCACCACGCACGCCAACGCTCCCACCCCGTTCACGCTCGGTAGCAACATCCCCGCGTCGTTCAATCCCGGCAGCCTGACCAGCACGAGCTTGCCCGCAGGTAGCACCTTCAACGGTGGTGCGTTTGAGCAGAGCCGGAATGCTGTTGCCGATGCGGGCGACATGAACGGCGACGCTTCGCCGATGTCATCATTGGCGCAGAGCGTGCCGACCCCAACGGCAGCAACAGCGGCGCGAGCATCTGTGTCGTCCGCCCGACGACCGGCACGGTTAGCTCTTCCGAATGACCACGACCACACCCGAATGACCACATCGCAAATCAAACCAGCGCACCATGAGCGTCTCCCTCTGTATCGCCGGAAGTGCCTTCAGACACGCGCTCGTGCATTCCAGAATGATCTCCTGTTACCCGCCCCGCCGCGCAAGACAGTGGTGCGGTTCAACAACAGTGTGCGTAGTCGGCGTGACAGAGCAGTCGCCGGAGGCACCAAAAACCCTCGTGGAGGGCGAGCATCTCCACGAGGGCTATCTGCCAATCGGTCAATTGAACCGACTATCCAAGCCACGCATCACGCGTCTTCACGACAAACGTACAGAACTCATTTCCCTCTGCTTTGCAGGAAGTTTCACGACACAGAAGATCCATATTAAACACCTCTGCACAGTAGCCACCGATATAGCCTGCTAGTAGCCAGCATATAGGCTCGGATGCCGTCCCGTGCGCCGCAAGATACTGTTCGGCGAAATAACTGTTGGCAAATTGCACTTCGAGCAGAAAATGCCCAGTGGACGGTTCATATTCAAATTGGGCAAGTGATGGCTTGCCCGCCCCCTCCCAAGCATGCATCGTGGGACCGAGCGCCAGCCACTCCTGCTGATTTTCGGGCGCAAACTCTTTTGCAAAAAGTGCAGCAAGTTTATGCCCAGACGCTTCGCCACACCGCCGCAACAGCACCCGCGCCATGGTCAAGTCACCAACATCAATGATGCCATCCACCAGACTACCCATTAGTTCAACGCCCACCAGCACCATGCGGCTCGACCCGAACGTAACCTTACCCTGATCGGGATGAAACTCGAGTAGCTCGCGGAGATTGAGGTCTTGCGCCTTCATACACCTATCCTTTCTGCGTATACACGAACGAGGAGAGAAACCATTGCGTCTGCCGCGCCACATGAAGAATAGCGTGTGAACGCACAGTACACCCCACACAAAAACGGGCAGAGGAGCCGCGGGGTCCCCAGCCGGCGGAGTTCCTCACGCGCCAGCACCCGCAGCCAGTCCGCTATTTGGCACTGCAGGGTCGCCGTCGTACAGATATAATAGTTACGTAAAGGGGCGGTGTCAACACAGATGCGGGTGCATAACGGGATTGAAGGAAATATTCCCTCTATTCAGGTACATAGGTTGGTAGATATACTAGCGCACCACCGCCCCGCCCACGCCCCCACGCCGCCGCC
>CAZNQP010000038.1:4096-30641 GCA_964575355.1 uncultured Chloroflexaceae bacterium | reverse complement strand
TACCAACGTGAGACACAGCCCCCCGGTACACGCCAGTGTGCCGGGGGTTTTGCTTTGTCGTGTGTCGGGCTACGGGCTACGGGCTACGGCTGGATTTGCTGTGCTAACAGAATTGCCTGTGCCACCTCGCGCATGGTGCGACGGCTGTTCATTGCCAGCCGCTGGATTTTGCGGAACGCCTCGGCTTCTTGGAGACCCTGACTATCCATCAGGTAGCCCTTCGCCCGCTCTATCACCTTGCGCGTCTCGATTTTGTCGTGCAGTTGCGCCAGTTCCTTCTTGCGTGCGCTCCGCTCTTGCCAGCGCACGCGCGTCACCTCAAGCACGGGCATCAATTCGCCGTCCTTAATCGGCTTGACCAGCAGGCTAATTACACCCGCCGTGCGTGCGTGCTGCACCAACTCGCGGGTGCATTCGTGTGCCAGCAAGATAACCGGGGCAAGGTCTTCGGTGTGTATGGTTGCCGCCACAGTCACCCCCGGCGCATCGGCGAGCATACTGCTCAGTAATACGACATCGGGGCGCAACTGGCGCGTAGCGGTCAGCGTATCTTCGTAGCGGTGGGTGTTGGCAATAACCAGATAGCCCTGTTTTTCGAGCGACGCGAGCAATGCCCGACGTGTGCCCTCTTCAGGCTCTGCAAGCACAATCCGAATGTCTGACATAGGTTGCTCCTTAAGTCTGTTTCGTGGGCTTTCACAGCCACCGGGGGGCGGTGTTGCGACACTGAAACACACACCGGATACGCCTCGCAGCGCAACAAACAGGTATCTATAACTTTTAAGCATAGCAAGAACGCGCCACAAAACCTACGGGCAGGCTATACAAACCCGCTCCCGTCCGGCTTGTGCAGTCCGTAGTACAATAGAAAGGGAATGCAAGAACAAGCTCTGCTACGGAGGATACAACACCCTATGCCAATTTATGAATATCGCTGTAAAGCCTGCCACGGACGCTTCCAGAAGCTGGTGCACGGGTTCAGCGACCCACCCGGCTTGCAGTGCCCACGCTGCGCGAGCACCCAGTTGCAGCGCATTGTGTCGCGCTTTGCCACCCTCAAGTCAGATGAAGCTCGCCTTGAAGACCTTGCCAACCCCGCCGCCTTCGCCGGACTGGACGACGAAGACCCGCGCAGCATTGCGAATTGGGCACGCAAGCTCGGTAAGCAACTGGGCGACGACGCGGGCGACGATTGGGATGAAATGGTAGACCAGATGCTGGAAGAAGAACTGGGCGGCAAGACCGACGAAGCCGCCGCCGCTGGCAGTAGCGACGACCTAGGGTGGGGGTAGCGCGTGCATAACCCTGTGCTGCCGCCCGTGCTACGCCGCCTGTCGTTGCGCTACTTGCTGCGCCATCGCTGGCAATTTGTGCTGTGTGTCCTAGGGGTTGCGCTCGGTGTGGCGGTGGTCGTCGCCATTGACCTTGCCAATGCCAGTGCCCAGCGTGCCTTCAGTCTCTCGACGGAAGCCCTCGCGGGCAGTGCCACCCACCAGTTACTCGGCGGACCAACCGGGCTGGACGAAACGCTCTACCGTGACCTGCGCGTCGAGGACGGCATCCGCTCTGCCGCGCCCATTGTCACGGGCTACGTGCGTGTGCCAACGCTCGACGGGCGCAGTATGCAACTGCTCGGCATTGACGCACTGGCAGAAGGCGAGGTACGCCCGCAGCCCACCACGGGCGACCAGAACGTGCTGCAAACGTTGCTGGCAGAGCCGAACACGGTGCTGCTGGCGGGGACGCTTGCCGCCGACTATGGCATTGCCCCCGGCGACACGCTGGACATATTGTACGGGAGCCAGCCGCAGACGGTACGTGTCGTGGGGCTGGTGCAGCCCGCCAACGAACTGGAAGCACAGGTTGCCGAAGGTATTCTGCTGACCGACATTGCCACCGCACAAGAGCTACTGAGCCTGACCGGGCGGCTGTCGCGCATTGACATGGTGCTGCCCGACGCTGCTGCCGCCGCCGAAGTCGCGGCACTGCTGCCCCCCGGTGTGACGCTCACGACACCCGAAGCCCGCACGGGCACACTGCGCCAGATGACCGCCGCCTTTGAACTCAACCTGACTGCCCTCAGCCTGCTGGCGTTGATTGTTGGCATCTTCCTTATTTACAACACAATGACGTTTAGTGTGGTGCAGCGGCGCGAATTGCTCGGTACGCTCCGTTGCCTCGGCGTGACACGACGGCAGGTGGGTGCGCTGGTCATCAGCGAAGCCCTGCTGATTGCCGCTGTGGGCGTGCCGCTCGGTCTGCTGCTGGGGGTGCTGCTGGGGCAGGGGCTGGTGCAGCTGGTCACGCGCACCATCAACGACCTGTACTTCGTCGTGACGGTACGCGCCCTCGCCCTTGACCCGCTGGTACTGCTGAAGGGCGTGGCGGTGGGTACGGGCGCGACACTGCTGGCGGTTGCGTTGCCCGCCTACGAAGCAGCACAGGCGGCACCCCGGCTGGTGCAGCGCCGGAGCGCACTTGAGGAGCGTGCCCGCTCGCTGTTGCCCTACCTGAGT
Source organism: uncultured Chloroflexaceae bacterium (assembly GCA_964575355.1). GTDB lineage: Bacteria > Chloroflexota > Chloroflexia > Chloroflexales > Chloroflexaceae > CAZNQP01. The sequence continues at coordinate 28,125 of CAZNQP010000038.1, read as the reverse complement.
GGCACGGGCATTGTGCTGCTGCTGGCGGGGGGCGGCATCATTGTGGCATCGAGCGAACAGGCGTGGACGTGGACGGGCGGCGCGTGGCAGGGCAACGACGGCACGGCGGGGCTATTCGCGGCGTTCGCGGCACTGTTTGCTATTGTGATCGGCTGTGCATTGCTGGTGCCCGCCGCAACACTGCTGCTGGTGCGCGGCATCCGCCCGGTGCTGGGCGGGCTGTTCGGCTTGCCGGGGCGCATGGCGGCAGGCGGCGTGGTCGGTAGCCTCAGCCGCACGGCAGTTGCGATGGCGGCGTTGATGGTTGCAGTCAGTGTGACGATTGGTGTAGGCACCATGGTCGGCAGTTTTCGCCAAACGGTGGTGCAGTGGCTGGAGCAAACGCTGGTCGCCGATATTTACATTTCACCACCGGGCACCACCGCCACACGCATTGACACGCTCCTTGACCCAGATGTGTTGACGCGCTTTGCCGACGTGCCGGGGGTGGCGGGCATCACGCGCTTTCGGGCGGTTGAGGTAGACAGTCCGGTGGGTCCCGTGACGATGGTGGCAATCGGGCGTGACCCTGCCTTCGCCGACCTCGCGCCGCGCCGCTATGTGACTGCCGTGGACGACCCGCTTGCCGCGCAACAGGCGGGGGCGGTCTTCATCTCCGAGCCATTCGCCTACCGGAGCGGGCTGACTGTGGGCGACACGCTGACGTTGCGGACCGACGCGGGCGAGCGGGCGTTCCCCATCGCTGCCGTCAACTATGACTATGCCTCTGACCGGGGTGTGATTCAACTTGACCTCGCCACCTACCGCCAGTACTGGAACGACGACGCGGTGTCGTCGGCGGCTATCCATACCACGCCGAGTGCCGACGTAGAAGCGGTGGTTGCGGCGGTCAGTGCCCGCGTGCCACCAGAGCAGGTCGTGAACATCCAGTCGAACCGTGCCCTCCGTGAAAGCACCCTCATCATCTTTGACCGTACCTTTGCGATTACGGCGGTGCTGCAACTGCTGGCAACTATCGTGGCGTTTATGGGCATACTGGCGGCGTTGCTGGCACTGCAACTGGAACGCGCCCGCGACCTTGCGTTGCTGCGGGCAACCGGCATGACCCCGCGCCAAGTGTGGGGGCTGGTGCTGGGGCAGACCAGCCTGATGGGGCTGACAGCGGGGGTGTTGGCGTTGCCAGTGGGATTGCTGCTGGCGGTGGTACTCATCTTCGTCATCAACCGCCGTTCGTTCGGCTGGACGCTGCAACTGGCGTTCGATGCCGGGCTGTTCGGGCAGGCATTGCTGGTATCGCTAGTGGCGGCATTGTTGGCAGGCATTTACCCCGCCTTCAAGATGAGCCGTACCCCGCCTGCGCTTGCCTTGCGCGAAGAATGATGGTTCTCAAACGCGCTACTTTGGTGGTATACTACGCGTGTATACGTAGCCGCCCCGTGTTGCGGCACGCCGCCAGAGGAGCAACGAGGAGCCAGCATGGAAACCGACCCGTCGTTGAAGCGCATGGCAGCCTATGCCGCCCGCGACCTTGCCGCGTGGCTGTGTGCCCGCGAGTTCACCACCGTGGAGCACGCCACCCCCGAACTGACGAACCAGCGTGAAAAGCGGTTGGTAGACCACGTTTTCACGGCATACCCCGCCACGGGCGACCCGTTCATGTTCCACATTGAGTTTCAGGGGCGCGGCGGGCGGCGACCGATGCCGCTTCGTATGCTCGATTATATCGAGCGTATCGCCACGTTCTACAAGCGACCGGTCTACAGCGCGGTGATCTACCTCGCGGGCATGGGCGCAGACGACAACGGCATCCATCGCGTTGAGGACGGGCAGGGCGCGTTCTCGCTGTTCTGGCAGTATCGCGTGGTGCGCCTGTGGCAGATGCGCCCCACCGACATTTTTGCCTTGCGCCGCCCCACGTTGCTGCCGCTCATTGGGCAGACGCGCGTGATGGCGGGCGAACGGGCACAGATTGCCGCGACGGTGCAGAGCATGGTGGCACCGTTGCCACGCACCGAGCAGATACGTATACTAGAGGCAACAACCGAACTATCGGAAGACAAGGAGTTGGTGATTATGCTAGAACAGTTGATGGCAAACAGTGGTATGCCCGAAACCGTCGGGCAGCGGCGCGAACGCGAGTGGCGCGAAGTGACCGCCCAGTTGCGCGCCGAGCAGGCAGAACGCGCCGCCGAGCAGGCAGAACGCGCCGCCGAGCAGGCAGAACGCGCCGCAGAACAGGCGGCGACCCTGCGTGCCCTCGAAACACGCCTAGGGGCACTGGGCGATGCAACCCGCAGTCGCATCACGCACCTTGAGAGCGATACCTACGCCGCCCTGCTGGAGGCACTGTTCACGTTCGACACTGCTGCCGACCTGACCGCGTGGCTGGACACGCACGCAGCAGGCTAGCGGGCAGCACCACGCGGCGGGCGTATCGGTGCTATACTGTGGCTATGGATATGACACCCACAGCCGACACGCTACTGTACCATATCACCAGCCAGCACGAATGGGCGGCGGCAACCGCCGAATACACCGCGCCGTCGCTGGCGACCGAAGGCTTCATCCACTGCTCGACGGTGGCACAGGTGGTCGCCACAGCCAATCGTTTCTACCGGGGACAGAGCGGGTTGGTGTTGCTGGCGATTGACCCTACCCGCCTGCATGCGCCCGTGCGCTACGAACCGCCCGCCGAAGACCCCGCCTCGCCGGAACGCTTCCCGCACCTGTACGGTGCCCTCAATGTAGATGCGGTACGCCACGTTGTGCCGTTTGCGCCCGCCGCCGATGGCACCTTTGCCCTGCCCAACGTGCCGCCCAACGTGCCGCCTCAATGATACCGACGCTACGGCTGCTGCTGCTGCTGCTGCTCGGTGCGGTACCCATTGCTGCCGCGTCGCTTCAGCCGATGCTGCTGTGGGTGGCGGGCATCTACTTTGCGGGGGTGCTGGCACTGGTCATTGCCGACGTGTTCATCACGACGCGCCCGCACCATATCGAAGCTGAGCGGCTGCACGATGACCGCCTCTCAATTGGGGCGGACAACATGATGACCGTGCTCCTCTCGAACGCGAGCGGACGCGCGGTTACGTTCACGTTGCGCGACGAGTACCCGTACCAGTTCCACGCCGACGCGACCTACCTCACGGGCACGTTGCCACCGTTCGACATTTACGAGGCACGCTACCATGTGCGCCCGGTGCGACGCGGCGATTATCAGTTTGGCGACATCAACTTACGTTACTCCAGCCACTTCAAGACGTTCATCCGGCAGGCACGCTACCCCGCCGCCGCCACGGTGCCGGTCTACCCCAACATTCTCGATGTCCGCAAGTATGACCTGCTGGCACGCAAAGGACTGCTGCAAGAACTGGGGCTACGCCAGACGCGCCAGTATGGGGAGGGGAGCGAGTTTGAACGGCTCCGCGACTATACCCCTGACGACGAGTTCCGCCGTATCAACTGGAAAGCCACCGCCCGCCGGAGCCGCCCGATTGCCGTGGAGTACCAGACCGAACGTAGCCAATATGTGATGAGCGTGCTTGATACTGGGCGGCTGATGCGCCCACCCGTCGGCGAACTCGCCAAGCTCGATTATGTCATCAACACCACGCTGTTGCTGTCGTATGTTGCGCTCCTCAAGGGCGACCATGTTGGGATGCTCACGTTTTCAGACGAGGTGCATAGCTACCTTGCGCCGCGTAGCAAGCGCGACCAGTTTTACCGGATGCTAGAGACACTGTATAACACCGACATGCACGCCGTCGAGTCCGACTATCCCCGTGCCCTTGGCATGCTCAGCCGCAAGCAGGGGCGGCGGTCGCTCATCCTTGTGTTTACCGACCTCGTGACGCTGGATGCCGCCAGCCCGCTCATCGCTAGCCTGCGCCGCCTTGCGCGTCGTCACCTGCCGCTCATCGTGACGATTAGCGACCCCGACGTACACCGCATCGCGCACCAGCCAGTGGCGGGGAGCGAGCACCTGTACCAGCGTGCCGTCGCCGAAATGCTGCTGGACGAACGCCGCGCGATCCTCGACTCGTTGCACCATAGCGGCATCCTCACGCTGGATGTGCCCGCCGACCAGTTGACGATCAGTGTCATCAACACTTACCTGCGCCTGAAGGCACAGGGGCGGTTGTGACACCGCGCTTGCGTCGGTTGCACCACGCGTTGCGCCTTGTTGCGCCTCGTTGCGCCTCGTTGCCGCTAACTGCCATTGACAGCCAGCAAAAAAGCTGGGTACAATCCCTACAGAGGCATACCCACCGTCGGCTGTGACCCCAACCTAGTTGTGACCCCAAACGAAGTGAGACGCAGACCATTGCACAACGAAAGCCCAATTGATGCTTGAACTCAGCCTGCTACTCGTCATGCTGGCAGTGCTCGTTGGCTTCGGGCGCGAATATCGCCGCCTACGCCGGATGCCACACTTGCCCGTCCAGCCGGAGGGTACGCCCGCCCTCCCCGACCGCGCCGCGCCGTTCGTGTCGGTGCTGGTGCCCGCCCGCAACGAAGCACGCTGCATTGCGCGGTGCCTCGATGGGCTGGTTGCCCAAGACTACCCGCACTACGAAGTGATTGTGATTGACGATGCCTCGACGGACGCAACGCCCGCCATTCTCGCCGACTATGCCGCCCGCTACCCGCACCTGCGCGTGCTGCAAACGCAGGGCGTGCCCCCCGGCTGGACGGGCAAGGCAAACGCCTGTCAGCAGGGAGCGGCGGCGGCACGCGGTGAATGGTTGCTGTTCCTCGATGCGGACACGGTGGCAGAGCCAAGCCTGCTGGTAGCCCTGATGCAGCAGGCACAGCGGCAGGCGTGCGACCTGTTGAGCGTGTTCCCGTTCCTTGAGTTGGGGAGTTTTGCCGAGCGGCTGGTACTGCCACCATTCCGGGCAATGATTTACGCCACCTATCCCTTCGGGCGGGCGAACGCCCCCAACAGCTTGCCGCGTGATGTGCTGGCAAACGGGCAGTGTATTCTCGTGCATACGGTAGCTTACCGTGCCATTGAGGGGCACACGGCGGTACGCGCGGCGGTGCTCGAAGATGTGTTGCTGGCACGCGCTATCCGGGCGGCGGGCTGGCGCACGGCAGTTGCCTATGACAACCACCACCTGCGCGTGCGGATGTATACCGGGCTGCACGACGTACTCGAAGGGCTGACCAAGAACGCGGCGGCGGGCTTCGCCAGTGGCGGCACACGGTCGGTGTGGGTGGGCTGTTGGCAGTTCACGTTGGCATATGCCCCGTGGTGGCTCTTGATCGCGGCAGGGGTGCTGTGGGCACAGGCGGCACCGTTCGCGCCGGTGGTGCTGGCGGGGGCGGTGGGCGTGCTGCTGGTGGCACTGGCATACTGGCGGGCATCGTTGCACCGCCTCTACCGCCTCCCAGCGGGCTATGCGCTCCTCTGGACATGCGGACTGACGATGTATGGCTTAATCGTAGTACGTAGCCTGTGGCGCGTCTATCGTGGGCAGGGCGTACAATGGAAAGGACGTACCTATGCCGGAACATGACGACGCAACCACCCTTGCAGACAACGTCAAGGGGGCGGGGGCAAAACTCGATAGCTTCGTTGCCAAGTTCACGCCCAACTATCGCAACGCCGACGAGGTAGCCTATGCGCTGGCGAAGACTACGCCGCGCACGCTGATTATGTGCTTCGCGCTCCTGTTGGCGGGCATGGTCGCGTCGCGCCTCAACCTGTGGGCAGAGAACTTTCTGTGGGGCATCCCCTCTATCGGTGCCCTGAGTTTGGGGCTGGGCGTGTGGGTGTGGTCTACGAACCTGCTGTTGCGCCCCGACCTGAGCGACGAAGCCCGCGCCGTGCTGAAGCGGGCAATCCGCCTGCAATGGAGCCTGCCCACGATGCTGCTGGTGGCAGTGGTCTACTTTGGTGGCATGGCGGCGGGCTGGTGGTAGGTGGGGTTTTGGTCATGCCGGTGCTCCGTCGGGTGGGGGCGACAAGAGACGGGCGCGATCCGCTTTCTTCAAGCCGCCCACTACGAGCCGATATGACTCGTCTATCATAGTGAAGATTTCACCATCGGGGATGCTGCCGTCGAGCGTGACCGTGTTCCAGTAGCGTTTGTTCATGTAGTAGCCGCCCTGCACCGCCGGGTAGGTCTCGCGCAAGAAGAGCGCGTGCTCAGGGTCGCACTTGAGCGTAAGCCGCAACTCGCTACCGATGCCGATGCCGAGCAGCGCGAACATTTTGCCCACCACCTTGTACACGGGAGTATCGTCCCCGAAGGGGAAGTCCTCGGTGGCTTCGCGTTTGGCGAGGCAGTAGGTTTGCAGGTTGTGCCACGTCAGCATACGAGTGTGCTCCCGGTGTAACGGCGCGTGTACCGACAGGTTAGCACGGGCGTGCTCGGGTGTCAAGGGCGGGGCGCAACGGGCACGAAAAAACCCGCGCCGTCGCGGGTCAGCAGTGTGTTGAGCCTGCCCACCATGGCAGGACGGGTTGACGACGAGACGTTGTCAGGTTGCCCGACTAGCAGGTTGCCCGACTAATAGCCCGACGAGCAGCATACTCGACTAGATTCAGATCGAGTACCAGTGGTCATTGACGGGGGAGTCGTCTGCGAGGGTGTTGTCTTCCGTCGCGGTCAGTACCCGCTCATAGGCAGCGACCTCTTCGCTGAAGGGCTGCTCCACCAATTCGTCGCCGATCACAACGGCTTCGAGTACCTCATATGCCATTTCTTGCATAGACTTTCTCCTCTTCGTTCTTGCGAAGCGTTTCCGTGTTTTTCATTCTTTGTACGGGTAGGGACGGCAACACACTGCTGTGGGCGGCGGCATCGTTGCCTCTGTGCTTGCTATGATTATATAGTCGGGTATTCGATTTGTCAACCCCCAGTTACAAAAGAGTTACGCACCAGTCACATACGAGTTTCAGTCTTCATGTTATGGGCAATTACCCTACTGGCAGGCAGAAAATGGTATAATCAAGCCATGTCAGTACTGCCCATACCGACCGATAGCAACCCCGTGCCGCCCCTTGTGCCGCTCAGCCGTGGCACACAACTGCTGCCTGCCACGTTTGTCAGCCGCCCAAACCGCTTTCTCATCCACGCTACGCTGCACCACGAAACTGTAGCGGTGCATCTCGCCGACCGGGGGCGGCTACGCAACTTGCTGCTACCCAGCGCACGCCTGCTGCTGCTCGAACGGAGCGGCGCACACCGCAAGACGCGCTATCAGGCGGTTGCCGTCTACGACGACGCGCAGCAGCGCACACTGGTGTCGCTCAACCCGATGCTGGCAAACAATCTGGTACGGTGCAGCCTGCTGCGCCGCGCCCTGCCCCCGCTTGCACGGTACAACTATGTGCAGCCGGAAGTGCGGGTGGGCAACCACCGCATAGACTTCAAGTTGTGGTATACGGGCACGACTGACGAGCCGGGTTGCCTGCTCGAAGTGAAAAGCTCGGCACAGGCACGCGACCGCATCGCGCTGTTCCCCGACGCGCCAACCACACGCGGGGTCAATCAGGTGAACATGCTCGCCGCCACTGCCCAGCGTGGGCTACGCGCCGTGCTGCTGTTTGTGGTGCAGCGCAACGACTGTGACCTGTTGCTGTTGGATGAGACAGTAGACCCACGCTTCGCCACGGCGGTGCGGTGGGCAATCGCGCATGGGGTTGAGGTATACGCCTACCGCAGTGCGCTGAGTTATCGCGGCTTGCAACTAGAGCACGCCATCCCAGTCATCGCTAGTCGCGCCATATTGGAGCATTACCGTTGAGTCTTGAAACCCCCCCCCCGCGTCGGTGGCAAGCCGGTACGACGGTGGCACTGCTGCTGGCGGTGCTGGCGTTCGCCGCCTGTGCCGTGCTGAGCGTGCGGGTGCCCATGCCGCCCACCGAACGCGGTGCCGCCCTGAGCGTGCTGGCAGTGCTAGCACTGGCAACCGCCCTGCCGGGTAGCCCCACCCTCTACGATAGTATCGGGCGCACGGTGCGTGCGTCGGTGGGGGCGTATGCGGTGCTACTGCTGCTGCTGCCTGCGTTGTATACCAGCTACACGCTGGCAAGCGGGCTGTTTACCGTGGGGGGTGCGCTGGCTGTGACGGGCTGGGTGGTGTTGCTGGGCGTGCTGTTCCGGGCGGGCAACGCCCAGCGCACGCCCACCCTCTTCGATGCGCTGGGCGGCGGGTTGCTGCTGGCGGGTCTGGGCACCGCCCTGCTGCCCGCCGTGCCACTGCCGCAGCAAGGTGCCATCACCGACCTGCTGGTGCTGGGCAGTGCGCCGCTGTTGCTGCTGCTGCTGGCGGCACGGAGCTGGGCGGGCATGGGCTATAGCTGGGTGCTGCGCCCCGCCGAGCTGTTGCAGGCGGTGCAATGGAGCCTTGCCACGCTGCTGCTGACGCTGGCGGTGGCGGCGTTCACGGGCGGTCCGGTGCCGACGTTCCAACGCCTGCCCGCCGTGGTTGCGCCCGTGCTCGATGAGTTTATCCTGTTCTTTAGTACGGGCTGGTTGCTGGTGGTGCCGCAAGAACTGTTCTTCCGGGGCTTTGTGCAGCGCGGGCTGACACGCACCGCCGAGGTGCTGCTGTGGCGTGGGGCGGGCGAGCCGCCGCGCTTCGGCTTGCGGGCGGGCTATGTGGCTATCGCCCTGACGGCAGCCCTGTGCGCCGTGCTTGCGCCGTTCAACCCGCTTGCCTTCAGCGACAAGCCATGGCTGGTGTTTATCGCGGCGGTGGGCTTCGGGTTGCTCTACCACCAGACGGGCAAGACGAGCGTTTCGCTGCTGATGCACACGCTCTTCGCGTGGGGCTGGGGGTTGCTGGTATGAATGCCGCGCCCAGTAGCACCTCCACACTCCCTGCACCACAGCCATTCCTCAAGTGGGCGGGCGGGAAGGGGCGGTTGATCGCACACTACCGCCGCTTTTTTCCACCGCGCTACGGGCACTACTACGAGCCGTTTATCGGGAGCGGCGCGGTATTTCTGGCGTTGCAGCCCACTGCCGCCACGCTCAATGACCGCAACCCGGCATTGATCACTGCCTACCGCCACATCCGCGACAGCCTCGCCGCACTGCTGCCGCACCTCGAACGGCTCCGCGCCCGCTACCACGGCACGCCGCCCGACGCACGCGCCCCACTGTACTACCAGTGGCGCGACCAGTACAACCGCCTGCCAGTGGGCGACCTGCACAAGACCGCCCTGCTGCTGGTGCTGAACAAGACCTGCTATAACGGGCTGTACCGCGAGAATCGGCGCGGCGGCTTCAACGTGCCGTTCGGACGCTACGCCAACCCGCAGATGTTCACCGCCGCCAACCTACACGCCGTCGCGCACACGCTACGCAGTGCCACTCTGCATAGTAGCGACTTTGCCGCCGTGATGCAGGCGGCACAACCGGGCGACTTTGTTTATTGTGACCCGCCGTATATCCCCGTCAGTGCGAGTGCTTCGTTTACGGCGTATACCCGCGAGGCGTTCGGGCTGGCTGAGCACCAACGGCTGGCGGCGACTGCCCGCGCAGTGGCGCGGCGCGGCGTGCAGGTGATGCTCTCGAATGCCGATGTGCCACTGGTATACGAACTGTACGCGGGCTTCCACATTGCCCGCGTGCAGGCAAGCCGTGCGATCAACAGTAACGCGGCAAAGCGTGGCAAGGTGAGTGAGGTAGTTATCACGAGCTACCTGCCCGCCGCCCGCGCCAACGTGTAACGCGCCCGGTACCGGGCTACGACGTGGGCACGCTGGGCGACAGCTTCCGCAGTTGCTGGCGTAGCCGCTCGATGGTGGTGCGGGTGCGCTCGTCCTGCTCGTTTAGCTCGTAAAAGTGGTACTTCTTCTGCGCCAGTTCGGCGGCAAGCTGGTAGAAGAGTCGCTCTTTGCTGCGCGTGAACAACCCGCGTAGCCGCGTGCCCATTTGCCGCCGCGTCGAGCCAGCAACGGCGTACTGCGCGGGCGTGATGATACCCTGATCGCGTTCTTCGCGCAGGTAGGTGCGGTGCCAGCGGCTTTCGGCACGCAGCGCACCATAGATGATGGCAAGCATGACCAGCCAACTGAGCCAGTCAATCAGCAGCATCGCCACCAACCCACCCAAGCCCAACGCCTGCCCCAGAAAAACCGCCATGCCATTGTGCAGCATATGCACGAATACCGCCAGTGCCCACCCCGCCAGCGGCGCAAGGAAGCGGTACATACCTTTGGTAGAGAGGCGGGCAACGGCAAGCCCGATGCCGATGAACGCGGCATAGACGGCGTGCCCCCACGCCCCCAGTATGACGCGCAAGAAGAACAACACAAACATGCCCGCCCAGCCGTCTTCGCCGTAGCCCGCGCCCAGCAGGTAGAGCACGTTTTCGGTGGCGGCAAAGCCCAGCCCCGCCATGCCCGCATACACAATGCCGTCGAGCACCGAGTCGAGTTCGCGGCGGAGAAACAGAAACACCAGCAGCACCGCCAGCCCCTTCAGGCTTTCTTCGACGAGCGGCGCAATGAGCACCGCGCCGAACACGCCCGACACCTCCTCAGAGGTGGTCATCACATAGATGATAGTCTCAAGGGCGGTGCCAAAGATGATCGCCCCGATAGTTGCCACCAGTGCGCCCCACGCAAACACCCCCGCAATCAGCCAGAGCGGTTCTTTTTCGTGGCGGTCGAGCCAGTACAGCACGGTGCAGTACACGAAGGCGGGCACGAAACTCAACAGCAACGCAACCAGCAGTGGTAGCATAGGTCTCCCGGTCTCCCTCCGGTTTCAGAAACGGGCTTGCTGTGCCTCCGCGTACCCGGTTAGCTCGACATAGCCCGTGCCCACAAGCGGGCGCGTGCTGCCATCGGGGAGGCGTTGCGTCCCATTATACGCGACTGCGCCTTCCCAGTACACGATAGTGCCCGTGTGCTCCTGATTGGGGATGAGCGGGCGAATGGTCAGATCAATGTTGGCGGCGGGCAATGCCAACTGCCACGCGCTGGGGTAGGTTGCACCACTGGCGGGGCTTTGCCACTCGTCGGTGACGGTCAGGCGGGCAGTGTCCGCGTCGAGCACGGTGGGGGTGCCCTGCGCGTCAATCAGCACGGCATAGCGATAAACGGGCGCGGCGGCATCGTCACGGCGGATTTCGGCATACATCAGTTCGCGCCCATCGTCCAGTTGGGCACTGAACCAGTCCCACCCAATCGCCGCCGCGTCTATCATCTGCGTGCCCCACTCGTGATCCATCCATGCCAGCCCGCGCACATCCAGCGTGGTGTCGCCCAGCGTCAGGGTGCCTGTCGCCGCCATGCGCGTAAACGAGTAATAGTAGCTTGCCTGCCCTGCCTCACGCCCCTTCTGGCTAAAGCCACGGTCGCCTTGCAGCACGGGCGGCTTGGTGCTGGTCAGCCTCAGGTCAAGGGCTACGTCGCCGCCGTCCGTGGTGGTGGCATCGGCAGCTTGCAGGCGCATCGTCGCTGGCTCGCCGCGCACGTCGCCGGTGACCTGCCAGTCCTCTAGAAACACGCGGAACGGGTCGGCGGTAGCCCCCGCCAGCCCCGCCGCACCGCGGCTGACGCGCGACGTGTGGTAGAACTGCCCATTGGTAACGTCGGTGACGGCGAAATGGGCGAGGTAGATGCTATCGGCAGCCCACGCCGACGAGCGCGGGGTGGGGCTAGCGGTCAGCCCGCGCCGGAAGAACGTAAGCTGGAAGCCGTAGGGTTGCCCGTCGTCGTCGGTCAGGTTGCCCGTGTAATACCACCACTCGGTCTGGTAGGCGGGGTGGGCACCGTGGTCGGCGGGGAAGGTGAAGGGGCGCGGCGCAGTCACCCGCGCAAAGCCCGCCGCCGCATCGGTATTGATCGCTTCGATGGCACCGGACTGCGGGCTGACGCGCGGCGTACCGCACGCCGCCAGCAGCACCGCTAGCAGCAGCAGTAGCCCGCTAGACGAGCGTTTCATACAGTGCCATGGTCTTGGCAGCAATTGCCCGCCAGCTAAACTGGGCTTCGGCACGGCGGCGACCCGCCTTGCCATACGCCGCCGCCTGCGCCGGGTCGCGGGCAACCAGATTGATCGCTTCTGCCAACCGCCGCGAAAAGTCCTCCGGGTCACGCGGCGCAAAGCTGTTGTCACGCAAGTCGGGCGGCACCAGTAGCCCGGTCTCGTTGGGCACCACCACTTCGGGGATGCCGCCGACCGCGGAGGCAACCACCGCCGTTTCGCACGCCATCGCCTCAAGGTTGATGATGCCGAACGGTTCGTAGACCGACGGGCAGCAAAAGACCGTGGCGTGTGCATAAAACTGGATGACATCCGGGCGCGGCAGCATCTCGGCAACCCAGATTACGCCGTCGCGCTGGGCACTGACCGCCGCGACACGCTCGCTCATCTCTGCGCCAATCTCTTTGGTATCGGGGGCACCTGCCAGCAGCACCACCTGCACATCGCGGTCAATGTGGGGGATGGCATTCACCAGATGGATAATCCCCTTTTGGCGGGTGATGCGCCCAACAAACAGCACAAAGGGGCGCGTCGGGTCTACGCCGTAGCGTTCGAGTGCGTCGGTGGCGGTGGTGGGCTGGTATTCGTCGAGGTCAATGCCGTTGTGGATGACATGCACGCGCTCTGGGTCAACATCAAAGTTGGTGAGAATGTCGTTGCGGGTCTCTTGCGACACCGCAACCACCGCGTCGGCAGTGTCTATGGCGTTGCGCTCGATCCAGCTACTGAGGTGGTAGCCGTTGCCGAGTTGCTCAACCTTCCACGGGCGGAGCGGCTCGAGTGAGTGGGTGGTGAGCACGAACGGCACGTCCCACAGCATACGCGCCAAGAAGCCACCGAACTGCACATACCACGTATGACAATGGACGACGCTGGCATCGAAGTGGTCTTTTGCCATTAAGAGGCTTCGTGCCATCGGGTCGAGGGCTTTGGCATAGCGCGGGTCGGTGTTGTGCGGCACTGCGTCCCACGGACCATAGCCGCGCACGGTGAGGTTGTCGCCATCAAGGTGCTGGTCGCCGAAGCAACGTACTTCGACGGGCACGAGCCGCGCCAGTTCACGCGCCATATACTCGACGTGTACGCCTGCGCCGCCGTAGGTGTAGGGCGGGTATTCGTTGGTGAACAGTGCCACTTTGCTGATGTTCGCCATGTCGCCTCCTTGTGTTGCTCTGCCGTTGCTACGTGTTGCTGCCTAAGCAGTATACCACGGCATCGGTAGCAGCACGGGCGGGGCAACCGGCACGGCGCGTGGGGCGGGCTGTCGTGGGTGGGGCGGCACGGGCGGGCTACGAGAGCAACGCGCCTTCGAGGTCGCGGATGGCGCGTTTGGTGTTGACCCATACCGCGCCAATCTTCGAGGTGGCGACCTTCTTGTTGAAGACGAGCACGAGCAAAAAGCGTTGCGAGATGTTGAACGAGTAGAGGTCATAGTTGACCCCCTCGTGGATGTAGACGGTGGTGGTTTCTGATTCCTTCAGTTGGCGCGTAATCTCGCCGGCAGTGGAGAAGCTGGTGGAGAGGAGCGGCAACAGAATGATAGTTGGCAGGCGGTCGGTGCTGCCCACCTCGACGAGCACCATGCCCGCGTGGTCGGTGAGCAGAATACACTGCGGTCCTAGCTCTTGCAGCAGTTGGCTCATGATGGTACGAATGGTCTGCAAGTTATCGGCGGTCACGACCATCGTGCTGGCAGAGCGATGCAGCGGCGGCATTACTGCCTCTGGCGCGGCGACAGGCGTGGGCACTTCGGGGGCGCGTGGTTCGCTGGCGGCAAGCTCACGCGCACGGGCGGCGATGCGCTCGGCACGCGAGGGCAGGCGCACGCGGGCGGGCACAAAGTCTTTGCGCTGGCGCGGCTCGTCTTCGGGTTCGGGGGCGGCGGCGGGCGGGGCGGGTTCGGCAGAAACCACGGCGGGGGCAGGCTCTGGCTCTGGCTCTGGCTCTGGTTCTGGTGCAGGGGGCGGGGGCGGCGGCGCAAACTCGATAGGCTGGTCGGCGGCATCCTGAATTGCCCGCTGGATGGCGGCGTGTAGATCGTCGGGGGTTGCCCCGATATCAAGGACGGCACACACATGCTGGAGGCTGGCGGCTTTTGCCTGCACGTCTGGTACGTCGTGTGCCAGCAAGATAACGCGCGTCTGCGCCTCGAAGTTGGGCAAGATTTCTGCCATTTCCACGCCGCTCATGTCGGGCAAGTCGTCGTTGCTGACCACGATTGCAACCGGCGGCGCGGTACGGACTTCCCACAGGGCATCGTTTGCGCTCTCAATCTGGCGCGTCTCGACTTCACCGAAGATGGGCGGGAGTTGGCGCAACATGGCGTTACTGCCCGAAAGGATAAAGACCTGGTGTGCCATCAGGTATTGCTCATTCTACTTATGAATCTACGACTTCCACGGTTGTGATGGGCACCCACACGGCACCCCGATCGGGCAACATAACCTGCACCGCCGGGGTACGGATACCCGGCTCAAGCCGTCGCGGTAGCAGCGATACCACTTGCACCGTCCCCAGCATCCCGCGATAGGCGTGGGCGAGGAGGCGCACCTGTACACCGGGTTCGAGTTGCGGCGGGGTGGTCTGGGCACCGCCGCCGCGTGGGAGCGGTACCACCACCCGTGGGCGTTGCTGGTGGTCGCGCAAGGTGGTGTGTCCCTCAATAAACGCCTCTTCACGGTCTTTCTGGCTCAACAGGTCAAAAAATGGGGTTGCCATGGGTGCGGTTCCGAAGCCCTCGGTGACGACAAGCGTGATGCCGGGGTCACGAACAGCGGCGGTTGGCACATGCCACCCCCGTCTGCCAGTATACCATGCGTCGTAGGTGCCAAGCCCAAGAAAATCACGCAGTTCGTTTTCGCGGATGCTGCCGACAACCACGCCGCGTATCTCAAGTTCAATGGCTTTGCGGAGTGCCGCCGCCGTGATGCCGCCGCCGTTGCAGACCAGTATGGTGCCGTTCAGCCGCACGTCGAGGTCGTCAGGTTCGACCGGGCGGTCGGGGTCGGTCAGCAGCAGGGCGAGCACACTGATGCGCTCGTCGCCCACGCCAACCACACCGTACACTTGCGCGGCGGGGGTCTCGATGATGACCCCTTGGTAGGGGATTTCTTCGGTGACGATGCCACGAATGCCCGCCCGCAACGCATAGGGGAGCGGGTCCGGCTCGATGGTCACGTAGCCTGTCGCCTCGTCAATGGTTGCGACTTTGCCCGCGATGGGGGCACGGCAACGACGCGCACCGGCGCGGGCGAGGTCGGCACCCTGCTGCACCAGTTGTTCGTGTTTGGGGCGCACCAGCCGCACCGCACGCACCGGCGGCACGCGCAGTTGCTCGCTGACGTTGATGACGGCGGGGCGTTGGGGCACGAGTGCCTGCGCCACGACATCTTCAGGCTCGACGCGCTGCCCAGTCCGCACGGTGATTTCGCCGGGGAACGGCAACCGCCGTTCGACACGGGCGAAGCCATCGGTGACAATGGGCGGTACGCCCTCTGGGTTGTACAGCGACATCGGTCGCGCTCCTTACCGCATTTCAGCGAACAATACGAACGCACATATTATACCATATCGTTTCGCATCGCGGTGCATTGCGGCAACGGGCACGCCCCACCAGCCAGCGGCGGGCAGGGCTGTGTGTGCTAAACTCGCGGAAACAGTGTACAATGGGCAAACGACATGACGTAACAATAACTGCACCTGAACTGCACCTGTCCGCCTGCCGCACAGTGTGAAGCGATAAACGATACCCTAGCATGCCGCCACGGATAGAAGCCATGTGCATTGTGAGGGTAGTGTCCGGGAAACATGCATGGGAAATCCACTCGACCCGTCGGCATTCCAGCCACACGCCGAACCGTCCGATAACGTAATCCGTCGCTTTCAGGCGTTGATAGACATCAACGCCCGCTTGATGACCATTCTTGACCCGCGCGAGCTACTCAAGCTCATCATGCAGTATGCCCGCGACTTGCTCGACGTTGAAGCGACTTCGGTGTGGGAGCGCGACGACGACCGGGCGATACTGGTGTTGCGGGCGGCGACGGGCGACTTCTTCGACGAGGGCAACCCGGTTATGGTGCCGTTCGGCGAGGGCATTGTGGGGCGCACGGTGGCAGAAAACCGCCTGCAACTGATTGACGATGTGGCGAGCGTCGGGCACCACTATCGCAAGCTCGATGAGCAGAGCGGCTTCCAGACCCGTTCGGTCTTGTGTGTGCCGCTCCGTGCGCCGAGCATCAGCCTTGGACCACGGCAGGGCACCGTGAAGGAGTCGGTCATTGGGGCAATCCAAGCCTTGAACAAGCGCGACGGGAGCCAGTTTTCGCAAGACGATATTATGCTGCTCGAAGCCTTCGCCAGCCAGTCGGCAACCGCCCTGCAAACGGCACGGCTCTACAGTGGCTTGCAGACGCTGTTCCGCGATACGATCAACATTGTGGCGCAACTGGTAGATACCCGCGACCCGTACACACACGGGCATTCGCAGCGCGTGGCACATACCTCGGTCGCTATTGCGGAAGAACTGGGGCTTGACCCAGAGACCATTGTGCAGCTGGAGGTGGGGGGTATTCTGCACGACGTGGGCAAGATTGGTGTGCCCGATAGCATTCTCAATAAGAAGGATCGATTGACCGAAGAAGAGTATACCCGCATGAAGGAACATCCCCTCATTGGCTATCGGTCTATGCTCATCAGCCGTTCTATCCGGCAGCAATACCCGATTGCGCTGGATGCTATTCTGGAGCACCACCGCCGCCTCGACGGGCGGGGCTACCCCAACGACAGCCTGACGCGCCCCATCTCGTTGGCGGGGCGCATCCTTGCGGTTGCCGATGTGTTCGATGCCTTGACGAGCGACCGCCCCTACCGTAGCGGGTGGGACCCGGAAGAGGCAATCGCGTACTTGCACGAGCGGTCGGGGAGTGAGTTCGATACGGAATGTGTTGCCGCCTTCACGCGGGCGCGGCTCCGGGGGCGCGTGCTCACGCAGGCAGAATGGCTACGCAAGTACCCCCCGGAGCCACCACCCGACACGCACTACCCGCCGCAAACGTAGCACGGGCAAGCCGCCCGTCACCCACCGTCACCCATGGCGGGGGCACAGCACCTCCTCTGGTGATACGAGTGATACGAGTGATACGAGCATTTGACACGGACACGTAACACGAACATGGAACACGAGCAATGGAAGAGAGGACCGAAAGGACGCGCACGGTATGATGGCAGTTCTTATGTCGGTGCTGGCACTGGCAGGCGGGGCGTTTGTGGGTGCAAGCCTGCGCTACCTGCTGACGCTCCTGTTTGCGGCGTGGTTCGGTGTGGTGTTTCCGTGGGGCACGCTGGTTGCCAATATGCTGGGGTGCCTGCTGCTCGGCGTGTTCCTCGCGTATGCCCAAGCTACCCCCGACATGTCCCCGACGGTGCGGCTGGCGTTTAGTACAGGCTTCTGCGGTAGCCTTACCACCTTCTCCACTTTTACTTACGAGACTGTCACGCTGTTGGAGAACGACAACTGGCAACTTGCGCTGCTCAACGTGGCGGCGAGCCTCACAGCGGGCTTGCTGGTGATAGCGGGCGGGCTGTGGCTGGGGCGCGCGCTGAGCGAGCGGCTGTAGCGACCTCGCCGTTCGTGCTGTGTGCTGCACACAGGGCGGAGCCGTGATGCCGTAGCGTTGCGGCACGGGCACCCACGGCACGGCACACGCCGCAGCAGCACAAACGCCGCCCGTCGTGTGGGCGGCGTTTGTGGGTCACGGGGTAGTGGGGTAGGGGTGCGGGTTAGCTCACGGCGGGCGGGGTGCTGCTCCCCTTGTTGGCACGCAGCAGGTAGTAGAAGACACCGCCCATCGCGCCTGCAAGCAGCAGTCCGCCCCCGATGGTGGCACCGGTCTTCGCGGGCTTGCGCTTGGCAGTTTCGGCTGTCTGTGCAAGTTGCTGCTCAGCATCCGCGCTCAGTGCCGCTAGGTCTACGTCGGGCGTTGCCGCCTGCACATTGCTGGCGAGCGTTTCCGCCTGCTTACTGGCTTCGTTGCGTACATTGCCCGTCACTTCGCCGACCAGCGTGGCAAACTCGTCACCCATGCCCTGCGCGGAGGTCAGTGCCTGATGCACTTTGTCCGACACCATGGTGGGCACGTCGGCAACCGCGTCGGTCACTGCGTCGGTTTTGGCGGCGTGCTTATGCTGCTGCCCAGCGATCACGCGGGTGAGCACGGCGGTGCCGACTGGGATTACGCCCGCCTTGATCGCGGCAGAACGTACCTTGGCATCGGCTTTCTTCTGGGCACCCTTGACAATCTTGTCAGCTTGCTGCTCGGCGGCACCCACCTTCTTGTCGGCTTGCTGCTGTGCTGCGGCAAGGATTTTCTCGGCTTGCTGGTGTGCCTTGATCAGCACCTTGCTCAGGTCGGCTTCGGTCAGGGGCACGTCGCTGTCTTCGTGGCTTGCGGCAACGTCGGCGGTGGCGGGCTTGTTCTTCTTGCCCGAACTGAGCAGGAGCCAGAGGATGCCCCCCATTGCGCCCGCCAGCAGTACCCCACCGAGGAGTTTGGCTTCCGGCTTTTCTTGCACGGTACGGGCTACTCCGCTGGTCACGTCCTTGATGTTCGTCTTTTTCAGGGACTCGCCCGTCTGCTCGACACGGCTGGCAGCCGCCTGCACAAACTCACCGGCTTTGCCCTGCGGGGCATGGTCGCGCATCGCGTTCGCCGCCTGCTCCAGTTGCTCGCCTGCGTTGGTGGTTGCTTTGTCGGCGGTTGCCGCCACATCGTCGGCGGCGGCGGTAGCCTGCTGCTGGGCATCCTGTGCGGCATCTTGTACGGCATCTTTGGCGGCATCGGTTTGGTCTTTGGCTGCGTCGAGGGCTGCATCGGTCTGGTCTTTAGCGGCATCAACCGCATCGGCGGTTGCGTCCATCTGCTGCTCAGCAGCATCGCGGGCTTGCTCCATCATCTCCTGACCCTTGTCTGCCAGTTCGTCCATCTTGTCTTGTGCTTGCTTCTGCACGTCACCGGGATCGCTGGTCATCGCTCGCCCTCCTTAGAAACTTCACAATAGAAACTTCGCAAACTTACGTGAACCTCTTGCTTCTTGCGGTAGTCCGTCATGTCTTCCCTTGTCTATTATACTACGCAGCACCCAACCCGCCGCAGCAGTGTTGCCCAGTCACGCAGTTGGCGCATGTCGGTGGGCTGTGGCATAATGGCGAGAGATGCGGCAGAGCTACCCGCCGCCCCGACCTGCCCCACGCGCTACACAACCTGCCCGCGCGGTGCTGGTGTGGGGCTAGTGGGTGCGGTGCTGGCACTGCTGGCGGCGTGGGGGGCAAGCTACCCTGACGGGGGTTGGGGGGCATGGCGTGCGCCGCTTGACAAATATACCCCCCTGGGGTATACTGGCAGTGTGCCTGCCGCAGGGTAGGCATTGGTGTGAGACGGAGAACGGGAGCAAACAGCATGCAAAACACAACACACGCACATAAGGTTGTTATCATTGGGTCGGGTCCGGCGGGGCTGTCTGCCGCGCTGTATGCCGCCCGCGCCAACCTTGAGCCGCTCGTCGTGCGCGGGCTGCAACCGGGGGGCTTGATTACCACCACCAACGAAGTCGAGAACTACCCCGGCTTCGTCGAGACCATCGGCGGGTTTGAGTTGACCAACCAGATGGAACAACAGGCGGCGAAGTTTGGTACGATGTATTTTGATGGGATTGTCACGCAGGTTGACCTGAGCGCACGCCCCTTTACGCTGACCACCGACAACGGCACGGTCATCACGGCGGAGGCACTGATTATTGCCACGGGTGCGTCGCCGCGCAAGCTGGGCGTACCGGGTGAGCATGAATTGGCGAACCGGGGTGTGTCGTACTGTGCGACCTGCGACGGCTTCTTCTTCCGAGGCAAGTCGGTGGTGGTCGTGGGCGGTGGCAACAGTGCCATGGACGAGGGGCTGTTCTTGACGCGCTTCGTGGACAAGTTGACGATTATTCACCGCCGCGACACGTTGCGTGCCGACCCGATTTTGCAAGAACGTGCCTTCGCCAACCCGAAGATCACGTTTGTGTGGGACTCGGTTGTGACGGAAATCAAGGGGAGCGATGCGGTTGAGGCGGTGCGCGTGCAGCATGTCAAGACGGGCGAAAGCTACGACCTGCCGTCACAAGGGGTCTTCCCCTACGTTGGGCACGTACCGAATACGTCGTTGTTCAAGGGGCAACTCGATATGAACGAGGAAGGCTACCTTGTGGCAAACCACCGCCGCCACACCAACGTTCCGGGGGTGTTTGTGGCGGGCGATGCTGCCGACTTCATCTACCGTCAGGCGATCACGGCGGCGGGCGAAGGGGCACAGGCAGCAATGGAAGCTACGTGGTTCCTTGCCGAAGCGGAATATAACGCCAGCAAGCAAGCCAGCGATGCAGCAGCCGTGGCACTGGGGCAGTGGTAGGCACGGGAGCGGCACCCACCGCCACCGTGCGTTGCGGCGCACACCGCCGTGCGGGGGCACCTCGCTAACCGCGCGGGGGTACCCAGTTAGCCAAACCGATACTTGAGCCGGGGCACTATGCCCCGGCTTTGTGCTGGGCGCGGCACGACTGCGTGGGGAATTGTCACGGAGCTGTTGCTTGCGGCGTGCTGCCAGATTGTACAGGATCGGGTATCATATAGGGGCGTATGCTGCACTGGTGCTACGTATGTTGAAGTAACTATAATATGTGAGAGATACGTGAGAGGTATGAGCATGAAGTATGGCATGGTCGTGCTGACCCTACTGCTTGTCGCGGGACTCGCCGTGACCACCGTGCCTGTGACCACCAACACGGTACAGGCACAGACCGATGAACGCTGCTTTGCCGAGGTCGAGTATTGTATCAGTGGGCGCATCCGTGAGTTCTGGGAGCAGAACGGTGGCTTGCCCGTATTCGGGTTGCCCACTAGCCCCGTTCAGACCGAAACGATTGAGGGGCAGAGCCTTCAGGTGCAGTGGTTCGAGCGCAACCGGCTGGAACTGCACCCCGATAACGCCCGCCCCTACGATGTGCAGTTGGGGCGGTTGGGTGCCGACCTGACGGCGGGGCGGTTTTTCGCGCCTGATGTCCCGCAGGTGTTGCGGGGCGACTGTCGCTATTTTGTCCAGACGCGGCAGAATGTCTGCGGCGACTTGCTGGCGGCGTGGCAGGCAAGCGGGCTAGAGCAGGACGGGGTGCCCGGTAGCAGCGATACCGAAAGCCTTGGGCTGTTTGGCTTGCCCATCAGTGGTGAACTAACCGAGACGTTGAGCGATGGGCAGAGCTACACGGTGCAGTACTTCGAGCGGGCACGCTTTGAGCGGCACCCGGAAAACGCGCCGCCCTTCAACGTGCTGTTTGGGCTACTGGCAAACGAGGTGCGGGCACGCGATGGCGGCAGCACGCCGGCGCAAGAGCCGCGCCCCGAACAACCACCGCAGCCAGAGCCAGCCCCCGGCAACACGGAAGTCACGGAACTGCTGGCGTTTCATATGGGCTTCGATGGGGGCTTCGACATCTATACGAGCAAGCCCGACGGCTCGCGCCTGACCAACCTGACCAACTCGACAGATACGAACGATATGTCGCCCACATGGTCACCCGATGGCGCACAGCTGGTGTTTAGCTCGAACCGCGACGGCAACTATGAACTGTATATGATGAACCGCGACGGCTCGAACGTCATTCGGCTGACTGACAACCCTGCCCACGACGAGTTGCCCGCGTGGTCGCCTGATGGCAAATGGATTGCGTTTGTGTCGGACCGCGACCGCCCCACCGCCCCGAACAGCAACCCAGAGCGTGACATTTATGTGCTGGCTGCGCGTGCGCCGAGCGAAGTCTACCGCCTGACCGACGACCCCCGCGACGACACCGAGCCGACATGGGCACCCAATTCGCAGCAACTGGCGTATGCCTCGAATGTAGACCGCGTGTACCGCATCTATACGATGAATATTGATGGTGCGGACAAAACGGTGCTGCAAGCGTTCGCGTGGAACGAACGCTACCCGGCGTGGTCGCCCGTAGACAACCGCCTGCTGTTCGGGTCGGGGCGCAACGGCAACTGGGACCTTGTGTCACAGGATGTGGAGACGGGCGAGGAAACACAACTGACGATTGACGTGTCGGAGGATGTACGCCCCGCGTGGTCGCACGATGGAAGCCGTATTGCGTTCCAGCGTGTCAGCACACGCGGCGGGCGCGAGGTACAGGAAATCCATGTGATGAGTGCGGGCGGCGGCGAGAGCACCGCGATTGTCCGCGAGAATGCTATCCAGAACGAACCCGACTGGTCGGTGCCGGTGCGGATTGCCACCGATGCCGCCCCCGGTGGGCAACCGCCTGCGCCGGAGAGTGGACCGACGGGTACGATTGTGTATGATGCCTTTGTGGGCAACCAGTATGACCTGTACACGGTGCCCGCCGACGGGAGTGCAGCGCCCACCAACATTACCACCACGCCCAACGAGAGCGAGGCGTTTGCCGCGTGGTCGCCCGACGGGCAGCAACTGGTGTTTGCCTCGAACGTGAACGACCCGGACGTGACCGATAGCGTCGCCGAACTTGACTTGTTTCTGATGAACCGCGACGGCACCAATCGGCGGCAACTGACGAATAACCCCGGCTTCGAGACGTTCCCGGACTGGTCGCCCGATGGCGAGTTTATCGTGTTTGTGGCGGTGCAAGACGGCAATCAGGAAATCTACACGGTGTCGGTGACGACGGGAGAGCAGTTCCGCCTGACCAACACGAGTGCAGTGGATACCTTCCCGTCGTGGTCGCCCGACGGGCAGCAAATTGTGTTTGCGTCGAACCAGACAAACGCGGGCGACTACGAGCTATTCATTATGAACCGCGATGGGAGCGGGCGCAGGCAACTGCCGCAGACCCCCGCCAACGATGCCTACCCGAAATGGTCGCCCGATGGGAGCCGCATTCTGTTTGCGTCGGGGCGCGATGCGAACTGGAAGCTGTACACGATTGCGCCCGACGGGAGCGACCTCCGCAATATCACCGATAGCGAGGGCTTCGATGACCGCAACTCGGCGTGGTCGGGCGATGGGCAGTATATCGCGTTCCAGTCGGACCGCTCCGGCGACTACGACATCTATGTGGTTGGGGCGAATGGGCAGGGCATCACGCGCCTGACGACCAACCCGGCGCAGGAACGCCGCCCGGACTGGTCGCCGGTGCAGTAGGGTATCGCGCACGGTAGCCCCACGACCGCCACCGGGGGCGGGCACGGTCCCCGCCCCCGGCTGGTGCGCGGTAGCCGACAGCGCGGCGCGACAACGCCGTGCCAATCCCGTACTAGCCGGGGTGTGCTGCCACGTTAATGGGTCATATTGCTGGTCACGACCGCCAGCCGGAGCCTATGGATATGCGAGATACGCGCCTGACTGTTGCCCACCGCTGGCTGCTGCTGCTGCTCGCCCTTACGTTGCTGCTGACCGGGTTGTTGCCGTCGGTCAGTGCCGCCCCAGAGCAACCCACCCAGAATACGATTGCCCCCACCTATCGTGTGTTTGCGACGCGCGAGGGGCTGGTGGGGGGCACCACTGCCAACGGTCACGTTATCCGCGAACGTGACCGTTTTGTGGCGTTGCCATCGTTTCGGGTGTTGTCGTCGCGGGGGGGGAGTGAGTTTCTGGTGCGCGTGACGTATAACGGGCGGAGCGTGGTTGCGCCGGTGTGGGATGTGGGACCGTGGAATACCGACGACCGCTACTGGTCGCCGAACCGGGGGCAGTACCCTGACCTGCCGATTGGGTTGCCGCAGGCGCAGGCGGCGTACTTCAACGGCTACAACGGCGGGCGCGACGAGTTCGGGCGGGTGGTGCTGAACCCGGCGGGCATTGACCTTGCCGACGGTACCTTTTGGGAAGACCTCGGTATGGGTACGAACGATTATGTCAATGTATCGTTTTTGTGGTTGGGTGCCGACCCCGGACCGAATGCGGTGCCGCAGCAGGTGATACCGGGACCGCCGGGGGGCAGTGTGCCCGCGCCGCCGCCGCCGCCGCAACCGCCCGCCCCCGCGCCGCCGTCGGGTGAGCCGGG
>CAZNQP010000038.1:0-4086 GCA_964575355.1 uncultured Chloroflexaceae bacterium | reverse complement strand
AGGCGCTTTGGGCCGCGCCGAAGAGCAGCTTCTTTCCGCCAAAGCCGCCTTTGAGCTGAATGTCGATATTCAAGGTCAGCGCGGCGCCGGCGGTCGTTACGTCCGCACCCGTAATTCTGCACTGGCTATTTTCCATCGACCCCGCGCCGCCGCCGGGTGAGCCGGGACCGCCCGCGCCTGCACCGGGGTTGCCACCCGCGCCGGGTGAGCCACCGCTCGATAACCCAACGGTGCCGCCGGGTGCGCTGGCGGTGGATAACGAGAGCGGCGACTTTGTGCGGGGCGCAGGCGACTGGCAGGTAGCCCGGTGCGGCATGAACGGTAGCCATAGCTGGTTGCGGGCAGGCGACAGCTCTCGCCGCGCGTCGTGGTCGCCGAGTGGACTGGCACCGGGTACCTATGAGGTGCGGGTGTATGTGCCGGGGTGCGGCGAGAGCCTCGATGCGGGGGCGACGGTGGGGGCGGTCTATAGCGTTATTCACGATGGCGGGGTGGCGAACTTGCAGCTTGACCAGCGGGGGACGGCGGGCAACTGGGTGTCGCTGGGGAGCTATTCGTTTGGGACGGCGACGACGGCAGTGGTGGAGCTAAACGCGGCGACGAGTGACCCCGGCGCGGCGGTGCTGTACGATGCGATGATCTGGTTGCCGCTGAACGATGTGACCGCGCCGCTGTCGCAGATGATGAGCATTGCCACCGAACGGGATGGCTTCCGGCTGGAGTGGCGCGGCGTGGACGACCTGAGCGGCATTGCGGGCTATGATGTGCAGGTACGGCAGCTGCCGAGCGGGGGCTGGCGACGCTGGCTGACGAATGAGAATGTTACGACGGCGTGGTTTGGTCCGCACGAGGGGCGCGACTTTGCGTTCCGGGTGCGGGCACGCGACCGGGCGGGCAATGTCGAGGCGTGGCGCGATGGGGCGATGGGCGATATTGATAGCGGGGGGTTGGGGCGATGACGGGAGAGCGCGGGGAGGTGCCTGCGGAGTTGATTATTGTGGATGAGAAGCACCACCGGGCGGTGGTGTACGAGGGGGCGCGGCTGCCGTTGAATACGGGTACGGCGACCTTTTTGGGGCTGGCACTGGTCGGGGTAGGGGTGTTTGTGCTGCTACCCGTACTGATGGACATGCTGCAACCAGTCCGCTTCTCCCTTTCGGCGGGGAGTAGCGGGCTGGACAGTGTACGCACGGTGATGCTGGTGGCGATGGCGGTGCTGGCGATGGCACTGGTGGCGGTGCTCTTCGGGGCGTACCGGCTGCGAACGCAGGGGCGGCTGCTGTATGGCACGGTGACGAACCTCAAACGGCGGAAGTTCCGCGACAGTGATCGCCGCCGCCAACGCCTGACGACGGCACAGATTACGCTGCCGTTGCCGGAGGGCGGCGAGGTTGTGCTGACTGAGCGCACGAGTGCGCCGATGTATGGGCGGCTCCGCGAGGGCAAGCCAGTGGCGGTGTACTACCTCGACAGGAACAACTACCGGGTGTTGTAGCGGCGGTGGGTGGTTGTTGGGCTACGGGCGGTGCGCGTGCGGCGCAGGGCGGCGGCGATGCCGTCTTGAAGCGTGCCATAGGTTGCGATGTCCTGCAACTCAACGCCTAGTTGCACGAGGGTCTGGGCGATGGCGGGGTGGATGCCGGTTATCATGACCCGCGAACCAAGGAGCCGTACCGACTGGGCGGCTTGCACGAGCGTGCTGGCGACGTGGGTGTCTATGGTCTGTACCCCGGTGATGTCGAGAATTGCTGTCTGTGCCCGATGCGCCGCAATACCTGTTAGGAGCGTTTCAATGATGGCTTGGGCGCGGGCGGTGTCAAGGCTCCCGATCAGGGGCATGATCACCACATCGTCGGCAATGGGGATGAGGGGGGTAGATAGCTCGCGGATAAGGCTTTCTTGTGTCTCAATGAGGTTGGCTTGCAGGCGAGCGCGGGCTTGTTCGCTCTCGTGCAGGTCGGTGATGTCGCGGAAGACCGCAGCGAGGACGGGGGTGTGCTGCTGGGCTTCGTCGAGGTAGTAGTAGTAGGCAGAGATGAGCATCTGCAAGGGGGTGCCGTCGCGTTTTTGCATGACCTGCTTGCCGCGCCACCAGCCCTGTTCGCGGGCGATGCGCGGAGCGTTGGCGTAGATTTCGCTATCGAGGGCGTTGATGTGCGCGAGGTCGGCTTGCTTGAAGTCGTCGCCGTAGCCGAGCATGGTCTTGAAGGCGGCGTTGATGTAGGCAAGGTACGGCGCGTCGTGCTCGTCGTACATCGTGACGATAATGCCATCGAGTGCCCGTTCGGCGAGGGAGAGGAACAGTTGGAATTGCTGGTATGCGCGGTCGCTGGTCGCCGCCGCCAGTTGGGTGTGGAGGCGGGCGTTTTCGGCTTCGAGTGCGGCGACTTGTTGCGCCAACACTGAGGGGTCTGCTGTTTTGTCCGTCGCCAACACGTCACCTCGCTGCTTGCACCATACAGCAACCCGCACCAATATGGAAGCTGGGTACCCATGGGTAGAAATGCCATTGTATTGCTATTATACCATAGGTGCTACCCGTCAGCGAGTACGGATGAGCGCAACGATGAGCACCAGCACAAGGGTGGTGAAGATACCCATGCCGATTGAGCCAAGCGTGTTCCACAGCCGCGCCCACCACAGCGTCGCGCCACACACCGCGACATCGCCCGCGCACAGCATCGCCGCATCGAGGTAGGCAAGTTCGGCGGTATAGGCGACGCTACCCAGCACCACCACCGCATCACCGGGCACTACCCCACGCCAGCGGCGGTCATCTACGGTGGAAACCACGGGCAGGTTGTAGAGTTGGTAGTGGGCATTGCCCGCGGTGGGATGCTCGATCTGCACGGGCGCGGTGGGCGTGGGTGCCGCTGCGGGGTTGGCGACCACGAGCGTGAGGGGCTGGAGTTCGCGCCCGCTTTCACCCCAGCCGTCTTCGCTGTCGTAGACTTCGGCAATGTAGACGACTAGCCCGCCCCGCCGTAGCGCGGGCGTGTCGGGGCTGATGGTACCCATCACGAGCACGACCCGTCCGGGCTGGCTGTCGTTGAAGACGGCGGCAGTGAGCGGTTGCTGGGCATCGAGCGTGGTCAGGTAGCGGTGGGCATCCCACGCACTCTGGGCGAGGGTGTAGGTGGCAAAGCCTGACCCCGCGAGAAGCAGCACGATTCCCGCTACTGCGAAGAACATCATCAAACCCATGAATAGCTTATTGAGGAACCACCACACGTTTCTGCTCCTTTCGCGCACCGTATGGTGCTCTAGCAAGTAAGCTGTGACCTTCACGCATAGTATACGTGCGGCAGGGCACCCACGTTTCGGGTTGCGCCCACTGCCCGCCGCCGCGCCCATTGCCCCGCCGCCAATGCCCCAGTTTTCCGCAGCAGCACGCCTGAAACGGTGCGTTTGTTCAACACCTGCCGTAACCCTGTGCTAGAATAGCATACACCGAACACAAGTTCTAACAACACAAGAGGAGGGAGAAGCGATGGACGAACGCACGCCGTGGCAGCAGCAGCCCGGCGAGCCTGACGAAGCCTACGCCGCTGCCCAGCGTTACTTTGCGCTGCGACGCGGGCGGAGCCTGCGCCGGGTGGCACTGCTCAGCAACACCACGTTGAGCCGCTGCAAGCACTGGTCGAGCCGCTGGGCGTGGGGCACCCGCGCCGCCGCCTACGATGCCGCCATGCCCGCGCCGTTGCCTGCCGATGGGGGGCAACGCACCACCCCATCGCCCGCGCCCACCATGTCGCCCGCGCCCGCCATGTCGCCCACCACCGCGACGGCAGAGGCGTGGCAGGTGCGCCGCGCCGCCGAACGCGAAGCCGAATGGCAGGCGGGGCAGGCGTTGCTGGCGAAGGTTTACGAGATGCTGGCGTGTTCGCTGGATGAAGCCCGCTGGAACTGGCGCGATGCAAGCGCACTGCTGGGCGAAGCGGGGCGGCTGATGCGCCGCGCCGCCGACGAGCAACCCGCCAGCGACGAGCCGTTGACGGTGCGCGTGGAGTATGCCGACCCACCAACACCCGCCTGCGATGACGAGGACACGGGCGACACGGGCGACGACCCAGCGGGGGCACCGTC
>CAZNQP010000037.1:29002-31206 GCA_964575355.1 uncultured Chloroflexaceae bacterium | reverse complement strand
CAGTGGTTGCCAAAGCTACGCCAACCTAACAACGAGAACTAACAACGAGAACCAACAGCGAGAAAGAGAGTACCCATGCTTGACCGTTTGAAACAGCACCGCTATGCCACCCCTGTGCTACTTAGCCTGCTCACCATCACCCTCCTGCTCGGCGGCGGGGCGGCGTGGGCAATGTGGAGCCATTCCACACGGCAGGACGCAGTCGCCGCACGCGGAGCAACCGTCATGCCCTTCGACCTCGACCAGACCACGCACCATTTCGTGCCCCAACCCAACGGCGGTCTCCAGACGGTAGTGGTACGAGACACAACCAACAGTGAGCAGATAGCCCTTATTCGCACCCACCTACAGACCGAAGCCGAACGCTTCGCAACGGGGAACTTCGCCTCACCCGTAGCCATTCACGGGCAAACCATGCCAGGGCTTGCGGAACTTGAAGCCGGGGCTGACCGCCTCACTGTCACCTACAGTGACCTACCCAACGGTGGACAAATCGTCTATACCACCAGCGAGCCGTACCTTGTAGATGCCATCCATCGCTGGTTTGCAGCTCAGGTATCTGACCACGGCGAACACGCCACCGACCACAGCCACTAAGCAAAACGCACGCCAGCGCACGCGCACCCCATCTACATCCTACATCCTACATCCTACATCCATCATGGTAGTCGCGGCACGGCGCGGCACCTCACCCGTCCGCACCGCCCGCCGCCACTGGCGTGCCCCCCGCACTGTCGCTCGCAAGCGCGGTAGCCGCGTCAGGCGGAGCAGTTGCCGCCGCTTCGCCGCCATAGAACGACCGTACCTGCTTCTGCACATTCCACAGCAACGCCACCAGCGGCGTAGAGAGCGTCGCGCCCAGCAAGCCAAACAACGCCCCCCCCACGAACGTCGCCAATAGCGTCGCCAACGGGTGCATCTGCAACTGATCGCTCGCAAGCTGGTTCTGGATAATCGTCTGCACCACGTTCTGCACCACCAGCACCACCGCCAGCACCAGCAACGCATCGAGGAACGACCCCGACCCCAACGCCACCAGAAACGCAAATACCCCCGACACAATCGCGCCAATATACGGCACATACGACGTAATCATCGTGACCACCGCCACCGTCATCACCAGTGGCAAGCCGAGCACCGCCATCGCCACGGCGATGCAAACCGTCACCACAAGGCTCGACAGTGTGAGCGCAAAGTAGTAGCGGCGTATAATAATAATCGTATCGTTGAGCAGCAACCCGCTCAATTCAGACGGCATACCCATATGCTCGCCCAGCCACGCAACCACACGCGCCCAGTCATTCAGCAAATAAAACAACAAGAAGATACCAAGCGACACACCCAGCAACGCGGCAATCACGCCCGAAAAGCTCGACTGAAAGAAGTAAGCCACCCCCGACAGTAAACCCGGCGTTGCCTGCGTAATATTCGTATTGATTTCCGCGATCAGATCATCCGGCAGATTCAAAGCCCCTAGCCACTCTTCCACCTGCCTCCGGCTTCTGGTCAGGGTCTCGGCAATCGTACTGCTCTGCCCCGCAATCCCCACCACCACCAGCCACACCACGCCGCCCAGCACCCCCACCAGCAGCGCAATCACCACAAGGCTCGCCAACCAGCGCGGCACTTGCCGCTCACACAGGAAGTCTACGATGGGCACAAACAGAATGGCAATGACCACCGCCACCACCAGCGGTATCACAATGCTGGCAATGCTCGCAAGCAACGAATAAACCGCCAGCACAAGGGTAGCCACGCCCAGCGTCAGCCACGCCCGCACCCCCACCATCCAGAGCCACGGGGCAGCGGCATCGCGCAGCGTCGTGCGGAGGGGTTGCTGGGGTTGCGGTTCGGTCTGGTCGCTCATACGGTGCTCCTCTCGTCTCGCATATGCCGTTTTCATCCGCCACCCGCATTATACACCGCCGCCCCCATTCGCCCAAATTGCCCCGCGTCGCCGCTGGGCACGGCACCTGCCGCATTCCCGCCGCACGCGCCGGGGCGGGGTGCCGGGGGGTGCCCGCCCGCAGGGTGTGGTGGCACGTCACACAATATGCGGTATCGTGTAGATGGTGCTACACCATAGCAGCACCCAACGTAGTGACCAACAATGCAGAGAATAAAAGGCTACCGCCATGGCTACTACTGACCCAAATGCAACCCCCGCTACCCCTGAACGAATACAACGCCTCTGTGCCGCGTTA
>CAZNQP010000037.1:13314-28902 GCA_964575355.1 uncultured Chloroflexaceae bacterium | reverse complement strand
GCCTCTGTGCCGCGTTAAAAGACCTATCAGACCGACAGCTTGATGTTCTTGCAGCGTTGGTCGAGCAACTCAAGCGTCCTTACCTATCACGGTCACGGTTAGCAACTTCTGATGTCGTCAGCGATTGTGTGCTAGTCAACTTCGGCGATACCATCCGCATCCATCATAGCTTTTCGCGCGAGGCTTTTACGAAAGACAAGTTTGAGTATGCCCTTGAGCAAACGATGCAGTTCTGTGGCATACCAGCCGCACTTGCGCCGCGCGGCAATCCGGGATACGACATCACCATCGGTCAACAGCGTGTCGCGCTGAAAACGCAGGCGGACAAGCAAATCAAAGCCGACCGCTTGCATATCTCGAAGTTTATGGAACTCGGCAAAGGGGAGTGGCAACTTGACTTACTACGAAACCGTTTCTTCGACCACCTAGCACACTACGAACGTATTCTGGTCTTACGCTGTCTGGCACGTACCCCTGACAGATGGCACTATGAATTAGTCGAAATCCCGCAAACTTTGCTCACCGAAGCCCGCACTGGCACGCTCTACACCATGGCGGCAAGCCGCCAGAACCCACAACCGGGCTACTGTGATGTGCGTGACGATGACGGGACGTACCGCTTCCGCCTGTACTTCGACGGAGGCACCGAGCGCAAACTGCAAGTCAAAGACCTCCGCAAAAGCCTCTGTATTGTCCACGCCGAATGGGTATTCGCTACCACCGACCCGGTAACTAGCCCACTGTAGTGTCCTAGTTGGTGTCTATGCGTTGTTGGGCGAGGTGGGCATAGTCCGGGTTAAGTTCGATACCGACGCACAGCCGCTTCGTCGCAAGGCATACTTCGGCTACCGTCCCTGAACCAAGAAATGGATCGAGCACGAGTGCCCCCGGACGCGCCCCCGCCAAGACACAGACTTTTACGAGATCGGGCGGAAAAACGGCAAAATGATTGCCCGTGAAGCCCTGCGTGTTGATTGTCCAGATGGTGCGCCGATTGCGACGACGCGCTGGGTCAGACGCAGGCTCCCTCACTGCCTCGTGGTCGTAGTAGTAGCGTTCCGACTTGCTCAACAGAAACAAATACTCGTGGGCGCGAGTCGGGCGGTCTTTGACAGACTCGGGCTGACAGTTGGGTTTGTGCCAGATAATGTCCGAGCGCAGGTACCAGCCATCGGCTTGTAGGGCAAACGCTATTTTCCACGGAATACCAATCAAATCCTTCGGCTTCAAGCCCGCAGGTGTCGGCGGGCGATACGTCATCGCGCGTGCCGGGTTCTTTTTGTCCGGGGCACGCCACGCGCGGTCACCGCTGGTATATGCATCCCCAATGTTCAGCCACAGAGTTCCATCATCGCGCAAGACCCGATGCACCTCACGAAACACAGCCACAATATTGGCGATATAGTCATCCAGCGACGGTTCCGCTCCAATCTGCCCCGGAATGCCATAATCACGCAACCCCCAGTACGGCGGACTAGTCACACAGCATTGAAACACCCCCGGCGCAAAGCGCAGCAGTTCCTCGCGTGCGTTGCCCACCACAATACGGACGTTTTCGTGCGTCGTGGCTGGCGTACAGTGTGGTGCTATATCCGGTTTGTACATTACGCTTCCCTCCCCTGTCCCGTCGTGTGTGCATACAGCCCCACCATTATACATCCCACCCCGCGCATCGTGGTATCATGCCTACAGCAGCACGGTGCCCACCTGAGCGTCTGGCACCCACCGTGCCCACCGTGCCCACCCCGTGCAGGGTACACGCAGAAGAGTAGCAGCAAAGCAAAGGAGAAGGTATGACAACGCGCCCCCGCGTCATCGTGACGGGAGCCACCGGGCTAATTGGCAAGCGGCTCTGCCCGCGCCTCACCGACGCAGGCTACGATGTCGTCGTCTTTAGCCGCAACCCCGACCGCGCCCGCGACAGCGTACCCGCCACCGCCTACTATGCGTGGGATGCCCAACCCACCCCCGGCGCGTGGGCAGAGCCTATCGCGGGGAGCCACGCCATCATCAACCTCGCCGGTGCGCCCATCCTCGGCAAACGCTGGGATGCCGACTACAAGCGCGAAATGTACCGCAGCCGCGTGGGCGGCACACAGGGCATCGTCGCCGCCATTGCCGCCCTCGCCGCCAGCGACCGCCCCGCCGCCCTGCTCAACGGCTCGGCAGTGGGCTTCTACGGCTTCCGCGACGACACCCCACTTGCCGAAGACGCGCCCCCCGGCAACGACTTCACCGCCAAGCTCACCATCGCGTGGGAAGCCGCCGCCCAACCCGTCACCGACCTCGGCGTGCGGCTGGTGCTGCTGCGTACCGGCATCGTCCTCGACACCGCTGGCGGCGCACTCAAGCAACTGCTCCCGCCCTTCCAACTCGGCGCGGGCGGTCCCATCCTGCCCGGCACACAATACTTCTCATGGATACACGCCACCGACGAGGTCGAGGCGATTGGCTATGCCCTCCAGACCGACAGCCTGCACGGTGCCCTCAACCTGACCGCCCCCGCACCCGTCACCAACAACGAGCTTACCCGCACGCTGGCAGATACCATCAGCCGCCCCGCCCTGATTCCCATCCCCGGCTTCGGCTTGCAGGTACTCTTCGGCGAAGTCGCGGAAACCCTCACCCACGGGCAGCGCGTCATCCCGCAAGCCCTGCAAACGGCAGGCTTCCGCTTCGCGCACCCCACGCTGGCGGGTGCCCTGACCGACCTGCTGAAAGGCAACTGATCGCCCATGGAAACCGCACCCCCGCTTGCCACCCCACCCCCCATGCCCACCCGCCGCAACCAGATCATCGCGGCGGGCATCTTGGTCGTGCTCGCGCTCATCACTGGCGCAGGCGCATTGCTCGGCGGCGAAATCGGACGCTTCGCTACGACCGGCGTGCAATACATCCCATTCATTCTGCTGGCACTCATCGGCACACTGGGGCTATACTACCAGTGGGCAATGCTTGCCAGCTACGCCTACGCCCTGCTGATGCAGGGCGCCATCGCCTACCTCACCCTTTCATACGGCTTGCTCGGCGTGGCTGGGGGTGTCATCACGCCCGAAAACCTCAACCTGTCGCCCACCGCCCTCCTGCAACTGGCAGGGCTAGCCCTCACCTTGCTGCTCCTGTTCGGGCTGTGTTCGCTCGTGCTGCTGCCCCCCGTGCGCCAGTGGCTCGCACGCTTCATCCCGATAGACCCCGCCAAACACACCCACACCCTCGCACTGTGGGTCGTGCTCTACATGACCACCACCGCCTTCGCGCAACTCATTGTGCTCGGCGGCAACCCGCCCCTCCTCACCGCCATCAGTAGCGGCGCACTCAGCGGCGACGAACTCGGCAACCGCGACGGCGTGGGGCAAAGCCTCGACCTTGTGTACGGGCTGGTCTGGATGGTACCGCTCGCCCTCATCGCCGCAGGCTACCCACTCGCCCGCGACCTGCGCGGCAGCCTGCAACGGCTTGGGTTAGTCGCCCCAACGTGGGCACAGCTCGCCCTTGGCAGCATCATCGCCTTCGCACTGGCGGTCAGTATGCAGGGCTTCGGGCTATTGGTAGATACGCTCTGGTCTGCCCTCGGCTGGGTCACGACCGACGAAGAAGCCTTCACCGCCCTGCTCGGCGACCTGCTCTCGCCCGTCGGTGCCCTCGTCATCGGCATAACGGCGGGGCTAGGCGAAGAACTCGCGGTGCGCGGGCTGTTACAGCCACGGGTGGGCTTGCTACTCTCCAACCTCGCCTTCACCGCCCTGCACGCCTACCAATACAGCTTCGACGCGCTCCTGATTGTATTCGCACTCGGCATGCTGCTGGGGCACCTGCGCCACCTCACCAACACCACCACCGCCGCCGTCGTGCATGGCGGGTATAATGCCCTCATCGTGCTATTCAGCCTGATCGAGTGGTAGTCGTGTGGTAGCGGTGCGCGATGACCGGGCAATTGCGCCGCCCGGTGCCAACCGCCACCACCAAGCGACCAAGCGAGACCAAGCGACACGCAGCGAGACCAAAAGACACGCAGCGAGACCAAAAGACAAGCGGAGAAGAAAAGCAGATGCACCCCGAAATTGACGAACTCTTGACCCGTGGCGTTGCCGAAGTAATTGTCGAGCACGAAGTCCGCCAACGCCTCGCCAACGGCGAAAAGCTCCGCCTCAAGCAGGGCTTCGACCCCAGCCGCCCCAACATGCACATCGGGCACGCCGTTGGGCTACGCAAGCTCCGCCGCTTCCAAGCGGCAGGGCATACCGTCGTCCTCATCGTCGGCGACTGGACCGCCCAGATTGGCGACCCCAGCGGGCGCGACGAAACCCGCCCACGCCTCGATGCCGCCACCGTCAAGCACAACGCCGACACCTTTATGGAACAGTTCTTCAAGGTGGTAGACCGCAACCAGACCGAAGTGCGCTGGCAGAGCGAATGGTACGGCGACTTCAAGCTTGAGCAAGCCCTCGACCTCGCCGGACGCTTCACGCTGGCGCAAATGCTCGCACACGAGACCTTCCGCAAACGCTACGAAGAGGGCGCACCGCTCACCATCCTCGAATTGATGTACCCCATGCTGCAAGGCTACGACTCAGTCGCAGTGCAAGCCGACATCGAGTTTGGCGGCACCGACCAGAAGTTCAACAACCTTGCCGGACGTGAACTGATGGCACAACTGGGGCTACGCCCGCAGCATGTGCTGCTCGTGCCGCTGATCCCCGGCACCGACGGGCGCAAGATGGGCAAGTCGTTCAACAACACCATAGACATTCTGTTGCCGCCCGCCGAGATGTACGGCAAGGTCATGTCAATGAGCGACGACATGCTGCCCCTCTACTATCGCGTGCTGACCGACACGCCCACCACCGACCTGCGCGACATCGAGCATGCGTTGCAGGGCGGCAGCGTCAACCCGCGCGACCTGAAGATGCAGCTTGCCCGCGCCATCGTGGGGCAGTTCCACGACACGACCGCCGCCAGCGAAGCCGAAGCCGCCTTCATCGCCCAGTTCCAGCGGCAAGAACTCCCCGACGACATCGCCGAATATGCCCTGACCGCCCCCACCGGCATCGTTGACCTACTCGCCGCAAGCGGGCTAGCCAGCAGCAAGGGCGAAGCGCGGCGGCTGATAGACGGCGGCGGCGTGCGCGTGGCGGGCGAGCGCGTCAACGGCTACGACCTCGCGTTGCAGCCCGGTGCCAACGTGGTGGTGCAGGTGGGGCGGCGCAAGTTTGTGCGCGTGATATAGCCCCGCCGCCCCGCCCACCCAGCCACACCAAGCCCCCACCGCAGCGCGTGCAGTGGGGGCAATGCCGCAACCGAATGCCACAACCGGGCACAGGGGTGTGCTACTGCATATCGAAGACAAGGCGCGGCGTGTGCATCGTGCCGTGTTCCACTTCCTCAATTGATTCGTTCACCTGATCGAGCTTGCGCTTCTCATAGATGACCTTCGTCTTGCCCGCCGCGTGCAGGTCAAAGGTTTCGTGCAAGTCATTGCGCGTCCCGACAATCGAGCCAACTACCGTGATGCCGTTCAGCACCGTCTCGAAGATGGGCAACTGGATGAAGTTGTCGGCGGGCAATGCCACAAACACAATCTTGCCGCCGCGACACAACGCATTGTAGCCCTGCTCGAATGCCTTCGGCGACACTGCCGTCGAGATAACCACATTCGCCCCGCCCAGTTGCTTGATAAACGCCACCGGGTCTTGCTCCTTCGGGTTCACCGTGTAGTCCGCGCCCAGTTCGGTCGCCGTGTCCAGCCGTTCGGGCAACGGGTCTACCGCCACCACCGTCGCGCCCGTCACCTTCGCATACTGCAACGCAAGGTGCCCCAGCCCGCCAATGCCAAACACCGCCACCAAATCAGACGAACGCGCCCCCGATACCTTCACCGCCTTATAGGTCGTCACACCCGCGCACGTCAGGGGGGAAGCATCGAAGGGGTCTACCGTGGCAGGCACCTTGCCCACATAGTCAGCATACGCCAGCGTGTAGTCGGCGAAGCCGCCATTCATAAAGTAGCCCATGGTAATCTGCGACTCGCACAGCGTTTCCCAGCCGCCCACGCAGTGCCGACAATGCCCGCAGGCATAGCCAAGCCACGGCATGGCAACCATGTCGCCCTCCTTGACGTTGGTCACGCCGTGACCTACCTCAGCCACATACCCAACCCCCTCGTGACCGGGGATGAACGGCAGGGTGGGCTTGACGGGCCAATCGCCACGGGCAGCGTGGATGTCGGTATGGCACAGCCCCGACGACACCACCTTGACGACAATCTGCCCATCGCCGGGGGTCGGCTTGGGCACCTCTTCAATAACCAACGGTTTCGTGAAGTCATGAACAACAGCAGCCTTCATGCTCATACAGGTTCCTCCTTGGTGGGTAGCTTCCTAGCTATTGGTGCAGCATCTAACGTTGATGCCACGCGAAAAGTTATGCGTGCTAACTTTTCTACCCTCAGTATAGGGGCGCATTCCTGTGTGTCAACCCACCGTGCTAACCACCCCGGCAAGACTCGTAGAACGCTTACCAAAGCGTTTGCGTCCTTAGCTTCTTCACACGCACCGAGCGTTTGTACGCGTTATCCAAAAACACCGCCTGTTTTTGCACAACAGCGCACAGCAAAGCGCAGAACGGTGCCTGCATATTTGACGATTGCCAAGGGTTCAGGGTATAGTGAAGCAAGCTCAACCCCCGGTGTCCGTGACTACCGGTACTCCTACCCACCCCCACCGTGCGGGCGGGCAAGCAGGCACACGTTGCCGCGTGCATCGGAGCGATTGAGCCGAGCAAGCGTTACCGTTTGAAGATACCCTGAGGAAACAAGCCAATGAACCAGATGACCAACCGTGGGGCACTCACTTGGCTGGTGCTCGTCGCGTTGCTACTGCCCATCTTGGCGGCATGTGGCGGCGGCGAAGCTGCACAAGAACCAGTCGTCGTTGAGACCGTCGCCCCCGAAGGTGCCGCCCCCGATGAGGGTGCCGCCGACGACAGTGCCGCCGACGAGGGCGCCGCCCCCGATGAGGGTGCCGCCGACGACAGTGCCGCCCCCGATGAGGGTGCCGCCCCCGATGATGAGGGTGCCGCCGCCACCGACGCACCTGCCACCACCGGCGAATGGGCAACCCCCCACCCCATCTTGAGCGACCAGCGCGTGCGGCAGGCACTTGCCTACTGCGCCAACCGACCCGAACTTATCGAGTCGGTCTACCCCTTCCTTGACGAAGCCGAGCGCGCCAACCTGTTGATGGACACCTTCTTGCCGCAGGGGCACTGGGCACTGCCGCCCCAAGACCAGTTGACCGTCTACCCCTTCGACCCCGAACAGGGCAGTGCCCTGCTGGAAGAAGCCGGCTGGACGCTTGATGAAGGCGAAGAAGTACGCCTGAACGCCGACGGGGAGCCGCTGTCGCTGGGCTTCACCACCACCAATGCCGAGTTCCGCATTACGTGGGCTTCGGTGCTCGAACAGCAGCTCCTTGAAAACTGCGGCATCCAGATTATCCGCACGCACGCCCCCGGCTCGTGGTGGTTTGGCAGTGCCACCGGGCTGCAACGCCGCGACTTTGAACTCGGCGCGTTTGCGTGGGTGGGGCAAGCCGACCCCGGCGGCACCACCCTGTACGCCTGCAACCAGATACCGTTGCCGAGCAACAACTGGGAAGGGCAGAACTACATGGGTTGGTGCAACCCCGAAGCCAGCGCAGCCATCTACAACGCCAACAACACACTCGACCGCGAGCAGCGCATCGAGCAGTTTACTATCGTCCAGCAGGCATTCACCGAAGACATGATAAGCCTGCCGCTCTTCAACCGCCTCGAAGCCGTTGCCGCCTCGAATAATGTCGAGGGCATCGCGCCCAACCCCACCACCGACTCGTACCTCAACAACATCACGGAATGGTCGCTGGCAGACGGCAGCGACACGCTTGTACTCGGCTTCTCGCAAGAACCCGCCACGCTGTTCCTGCCCGTCGAGAGTGCCGCCGTTGCCAACGCCGCCGCCAGCCTGATGATGGTGCGCCTCGTTAATACCGCCGACTACGACTACCAACCCGCCGCCCTCGAAGAACTGCCCACGATTGAAAACGGCGGCACCACCGATACCGTCGTCACCGTCAGCGAGGGCGACACCGTGTGGCTGGCAAGCCTTGGGGAACGTGCCGAACTGGAAGCGGGCATGGAAGTCCTCAACGCCGACGGCGAACTCGTCATCTACGAAGGCGGCGACATCGAGATGCGCCAGCTTGCCGTCACCTTCGAACTCCCCGAAGGCTTGACGTGGGAGGACGGCGAACCCGTCAAAGCCGCCGACTTCGAGCTTGCCAACACCATCCAGTGCGACCCAGAGTCGGGTGCCGTCACCCTGACCATCTGTGACTCGCAAGAGAACGTCGAGTTTACCGACACCAGCTACACCATCACCTACCTGCCGGGGGCACGCTGGTCAGAATACTTCGCCTACAGCCTCGGCACCTACAGCAACCTCTTCACCGTCGGCGCATACCCATCGCACCGCGAACTAGCCGACGGGCGCACGCTCGCCGAAGTGCCCGCCAGCGAATGGACGACCCTCACCGAAGTAGCCGAGCAACCCCTCAGCTACGGTCCGTACCGTCTGGTCGAATGGCAGAAGGGGCAACGTATGGTCTTCGAGGTCAACCCCAACTACTACGCCGAAGAACCCGCCATCAAGACCATCATCATCCAGTTCTTCGAAGATAACAACCAAGCAGTCGCGCAGTTACTCACCGGCGACGTGGACGTGCTCGGCACCGAAACGCTCGGCGGTGGTCCCGAACTGGAAACCGTCTTCGAGGCAGCCGACGCGGGCGACATACAGGCATTCGAGATTGTCAGCCCCACATGGGAACACATAGACATGAACCTGTTTATTCGCTAAGCCGTCACACTGCGGTGTATACGGGCGGCGGGTGCCACTGCGCCCCGTCGCCTGTCGTTATCAACCCATATGCAACAAGTACTTGTAATTCATGACTAGTTTTCTTATCCGTCGCCTGCTTCAGTCCGTGCTGGTGCTCTTCCTTGCGTCGGTCGTGTCGTACCTGCTGCTCGACCTCTCGCCCGGCGGTCCGCTGTTGCAGTTTCAGCAGCAGCAACAGAGCGGTGCCAACCGCCTCAGTAGCGAAGACATTTCGCGCCTGCGTGCCCGCTTCGAGCTTGACATTTACCTGCCCTATCGCTTCACACGCTGGCTGATCGGGCACCCGCGCGCGCCCATCGTGGTGGGCGACCAGACCTACTTCGACGACCTCGCAGTGGGCTGTGCCGTGCCGGGGCAGGTGCGCCTGCGCTATGCCGACGGCACCGAAGAGATTGTCGAGCAGGGATGCGCCCAGACGGTCACGCTGGCAGACCTCGACGGGCGGCGCGTCAGCGATGGCGTGCTGCGTGGCGACTTCGGGGCATCGCAGGTCATCCTGCGCGACCGCCCCATCAGCGACCTGATCGGTAGCCGCATCTGGTATACCCTTGCCCTGATGGGCGGCTCCACGGTGCTCGCGGTCATTATCGCCATCCCCATCGGCATTTACTCGGCGGTGCGCCAATATTCGCCCTTCGACTATGCCATGACCACCACCGCGTTCATTGGGTCGTCGTTGCCCACCTTCTTTTTCGGCATCGTCGCCATTCTGCTGTTTGCGGTGCTGGCAAAAGAAGCCGGCTTACCCTATTTGCCGCCCGGCGGCGCGACTGCCAACCGCGACTACGAAATACCGTTATTCATCACCACCCTGACCGTCGAAGCGCGGTCGCCGCTCGACTACTTCCTGCATTTCCTCATGCCGTGCTTTGTCCTGACATTCGTCAGCATTGCCGGGTGGAGCCGCTTTGTGCGTGCCAGTATGCTCGAAGTACTGCGGCAAGACTACATCAAGACCGCCCGCGCCAAGGGCGTGCGCGAATGGCTGGTCATCTCGCGGCACGCCTTCCGCAACGCACTCATCCCGTTCATCACGCTACTGGCGGGCATCTTGCCCGTGCTGTTTGCCGGTGCCGCCGTGACCGAGCAGGTCTTCGCATGGCCGGGGTTGGGCACACTCTTGGTAGACGCGCTCAACCGGAGCGACTATACCGTGGTGATGGCACTGCTGTATATCTCAATTGTGCTGCAACTGATTGGCTATATTATTTCGGATGTGCTGTATACCGTCGCTGACCCGCGTATCCGGCTCTCATAACGCCAATACCTAGAAAGGGACACCATGGCAACTACAACCCGTGCCCTCGACCTTGAGAGCGGCAGCGACATCCAGCCCGAAAGTCAGTGGCAACTGGTACTGCGCCGCTTCTTGCGCCATCGGCTGGCTATCTTCTCGCTGACGGTACTCCTGTTCATGTTTGTACTGTCGGTGCTGGCTCCCGTCATTGCGCCCTTCGACCCGCGCAGCATCACCGTCGGCAACAACTTTTTACCGCCGCTCACCTACAACGAAGAAGCCCAGCAGATGCACTGGCTCGGCACCGACAACGTGGGGCGCGACTACCTCTCGCGCATCCTCTATGCGTCGCGTGTGTCGCTCACCGTCGCCATGACCGCCGCCCTCATCTCCACCAGTATCGGGCTGATCCTCGGCTTGCTGGCGGGCTACTTCGGCGGCTGGGTAGACATGGGCATTACGCGCTTCACCGAGTTCGTCGCCACTTTTCCCACGCTGGTTATTCTGCTGATCCTCGCCGCCATGCTCATCTCGCAAGCCGACAGCATCGCCATCCCCGACCCCCTCATCGCAGTGGCGGGCTTCATCACCGCCGTGCCCGAACGGGAAGCGAAAACCGTCACGGTGGTTATTCTCACGCTCGGTCTGCTGCTCTGGACGGGCACCGCCCGCCTGATGCGCGGGCAGGTCTTTTCGGTGCGCGAGCAACCCTACATCGAGTCGGCGCGGGCATTGGGTGCCTCGAACATCCGCATTCTGGGGCTACACATCTTCCCCAACGCCTACCCGCCGCTCATCGTAGACTTCACGCTGGCACTCAACGGCATGCTGGTGCTCGAGTCGTCACTCAGCTATCTAGGCTTCGGCATCCAAGACCCCACACCAACGTGGGGCAACATGCTGGCTGCCGCCCAGAGCGCAATGTTTCAGCACCCGTGGGTGCCGCTCGTGCCGGGTATCCCGATTTTGCTCGCATCACTGGCAATCAACTACGTAGGCGACGGGTTGCGCGACGCGCTCGACCCACGCCAGAAGCTGTAAGGGGACGCACCCATGACTGACACCACCCCACCCAGCAGCACCAACCGTAGCACCACCGCCGCCAGCACCAACGGCACCGCCCCCGCCCCCGACGCACAGGGCACGCCCCTGCTGGCAATACGCGGGCTGAAGACGCACTTTTTCACCGACGACGGCGTAGTACAGGCAGTAGACGGCATAGACCTGCACCTGCGCCGGGGCGAGACACTAGGCATTGTGGGCGAAAGCGGGAGCGGCAAGAGTGTCTCGTCGCTCTCTATTCTGCGCCTCATCGAGCAACCCGGCGAGATTGTCGCGGGCAGCATCGAGTTTGACGGCGCCGACCTGCTCACCCTGAGCGAAACCGCCATGCGCGACATTCGTGGCAACCGCATCGCCATGGTCTTCCAGCAACCCACCACCTACCTCAATCCCGTCTTCAAGGTTGGCGACCAACTCAACGAAACACTGATGATACACGAAAACCTCAACCAGCGTGCCGCCACCGCCCGCTCGATAGAACTGCTCAGTATGGTGGGCTTGCCCGACCCAGCACGCCGCCTGCGCCAGTACCCGCACGAGCTTTCGGGGGGGCAGGCGCAGCGCGTGATGATTGCCATGGCGTTGGCGTGCAACCCCGAACTGCTGATTGCCGACGAACCCACCACCGCCCTTGATGTGACCATTCAGGCGCAAATCCTCGACCTGATGCGGGCACTGCGCGAGCAGGTCAAGACCGCCATCATCTTGATTACCCACGACATGGGCGTGGTAGCAGAGATGGCAGACAGCGTGGCGGTCATGTATGCAGGGCAGATTGTCGAGTACGCCAACGTCTACGCCCTCTTCCGCGAGCCGAAGCACCCCTACACACAGGGCTTGCTTGCTTCGATGCCCGTGCTGGGCAGCCCCACCGAAGAATTGACCGTCATCCCCGGTGTGGTGCCCAGCCTCATCAACCCACCCACTGGCTGCCGCTTCGCCAATCGGTGCCCGCACCGCTTCGCGGCGTGCGACCAAGACCCGCCGTTGGTGCAACTGGACGACGAGCGACAGGTGCGGTGCTGGCTCTATGCGCCCGCCACGCCCGCCACGCCCGCCACGCCCGCCA
Source organism: uncultured Chloroflexaceae bacterium (assembly GCA_964575355.1). Lineage (GTDB taxonomy): Bacteria > Chloroflexota > Chloroflexia > Chloroflexales > Chloroflexaceae > CAZNQP01. Next base: position 16,599 of record CAZNQP010000037.1, on the reverse strand, counting down.
CGCAACCCGCCGCCGTTGCCACCGCCGACCAGCGCGAGGAGCCGCCGACTGATGCGACCTGATGCGACCCTGCCCCCGCTCCTGCCCACCCGCGCACCGATGCCCCCACTGATCGGCATTACCACCGGCACCCGTCGCGTCGCGCACGCCCCCAACGAAGTAGTGCTACGTGACACCTACCCGGCGGCAGTCATTGCGGCGGGGGGTATCCCCGTGGTGCTGCCGCCCACCGCCGACGAAGCGGTGCTAGCGGCAACGGTTGCCCGCCTCGATGGGCTATTGCTGACGGGCGGCGGCGACATTGCCGCCCACCACTTCAACGCCGAGCCGCACCCCACAACATGGCGCACCCGCGACGAGAGCCGCGACATGTACGAGCTATGGCTGACGCGCCACGCGCTGGCGCACCACATACCGTTGCTCGGCATCTGTCGTGGCGTGCAGATGCTCAATGTGGCGGCGGGCGGCACGCTCCTGCAAGATATTGTCAGCGATCACCCCACCGAACGCGACCACGGTGCCAGCGAACGCGACGCAGTGTGGGTGCAGCACGGGCACCACATCCACGTTGCCCCCGACAGCCGCCTCGCAACGGTGCTGGGCTGCACCAAGCTGTACACCAACACATTGCACCATCAGGCAATCGCCGCCGTCGCCCCCGGCTTGCGCGTCACGGCGCACGCCCCAGACGGCATCATCGAAGCCCTAGAGCTTGACCGCGAGGGCACCAACGAACCATTTGTGATGGGGGTGCAGTGCCACCCCGAAGCACTTGTTGCGGCAGGCATTGCGCCATGGCTACGGTTGTTCACGGCATTCGTAACAGCCGCCCGTGAGTTTCAGCAGCAGAGGGAGGGTGTGTGACACTTGAGGAGATAGCCCCAGCACCAACAAAGCGCAGCACCGGAAAGCACGACGGGGCACCGTTGCTCGATGTGCGCGACCTGAAGAAATATTTTGCCGTGCGCGGCGGCGTGCTGCGCCGCAAAGTCGCCGACGTGAAAGCCGTAGACGGCGTGAGCTTCCAGATATACCCCGGCGAGACACTGGGGCTAGTGGGCGAAAGCGGCTGCGGCAAAACCACCGTGGGGCGCACGTTGCTACGCCTCGAACCTGCCACGGCGGGCGAAGTCTACTTTCAGGGCGAAAACGTGCTGACCGCATCGGGCAACCGGCTGAAGCAACTGCGCCGCCACATGCAAATTATCTTCCAAGACCCGTACTCGTCGCTCGACCCGCGCGTCCTCGTCGGGCAGAGCATCGCCGAGGGGCTTGCCATCCACGGCGCGGGGAGCCGCAACGACCGCAACGACCGCGTGCGGCAGGCGTTGATCAAGGTGGGGATGCACCCGTCGCACATGCAACGCTACCCGCACCAGTTCTCTGGCGGGCAACGCCAGCGCATCGGCATTGCCCGCGCACTGGTGATGGAGCCGGAGTTGATTGTCGCCGACGAGCCAGTATCGGCGTTGGACGTGAGCGTGCAGTCGCAAGTGCTCAACCTGCTCCGTTCGTTGCAGCACGAGTTCGGCATTGCGTACCTGTTTGTCGCGCACAACCTGAGCGTCGTCGAACACATCAGCGACCGTATCGCCGTGATGTATCTGGGGCGCATCGTCGAACTCAGCGACCGCGACAAAATCTTCAGCATCCCGCGCCACCCCTACACCCGTGCGCTCATGTCGGCTATTCCACGCCCCGACCCAACGCAGCGCACGCAGCGCATCATCTTGCAGGGCGACGTGCCCAGCCCACTCAACCCACCGCAGGGGTGCCGCTTCCACCCGCGCTGCTGGATGGCACAGGATATTTGCCGCGAGCAAGACCCGCAACTCGTCGAGCACGCGCCGGGGCACTGGTCAGCGTGCCACTTCGCCAACGACGTGGCAACAAGCACGCCGCCGCCGCCGCCTGCCGTGCGGGTATAGCCGTGCGCGGGGGCAGCGGGAGCAGGCTGGCGGGTATAATGCACGTGACGGGATAAACCAACACGACGGGAGACACGCGATGGACGGCAAACGCTTTCTGCACAGCATCCAGTTGCAAGGGCTACTGTCGTTCGGACCGGCGAGCCAGCCGATTGAGCTACAGCCGCTCAACGTGCTGATCGGTCCGAACGGCGTGGGCAAGTCCAACTTGATCGAGGCGATCAATCTGCTGCGGACTATGCCCAGTGACCTTACAGCCGGTATACGTGAAGGTGGTGGCATTACTGAAATGCTCTGGAAGGGAGCGGATGCTAATAAGTCTGCATACATTCAAGCCGTACTAGCATCACACCCTGAAGAACGCTTTGCTCAGGAAGGTGTGAACCTAGAACACGAAATCGTTATAACTGCTCAAAACCAACGTTTGCAGGTTGAGGCAGAGCAAATAGAAAATGATAGACCACTCTGGGGCTATCATAATACATTCTTCTTCTACCGCTTCAACTTCGGTGATGCACATCAACCCACATTCAGCCGTGTGGATGCGACAGATAACACTGACGCAGCGACGGGACAGCAAAAGAACAAACGTCGTCTCGAACGTGGAGAACTCAGTCCTCAACAATCGGTCTTAGCACAAGGCAGGCGATTTCCGGGGAAGTACCCTGAACTCGCCTATCTTGCCGACCAATATGAGCGCATTGCGATCTATCGTAACTGGGGTATCGGACGGAATGTCGCTGCCCGTTCCGCGCAGCCCGCCGATTTGCCCAGCGATTATCTACTCGAAGATGGAAGCAACCTTGCTCACGTTCTGAACGAATTACGTTACCGAGAAGGTGGTGAACGCATTGATGATTATCTGAAACGTTTTAACCCAGCTATTAAAGACCTCCGTATTCGGGTGGCTCAGAACTCAGTCGTGCTCTATGTAGAGGAAGAAGGGCTATCGCAACCTATATCTGCTGCACGTCTGTCCGATGGAACGATTCGTTATCTTTCATTGCTCGCAGTTCTCCTTGACCCATCGCCCCACTCTCTCATTTGCATTGAAGAGCCAGAGCTAGGGCTGCACCCCGACGTGATGGGCGACGTGGCTGACCTGCTGGTGGACGCAGCACAGCGCACGCAACTCATCGTGACAACACACTCGCGGCAGCTGGTTGGCAATCTGAGCCAGCATCCCGAAGCCGTTGCCGTCTGCTCGAAAGACGAAAACGGCACCAAGATCGAGCATCTTGATGCCGCAGAGCTAGACGAATGGCTAGAGGACTATTCGCTGGGCGAATTGTGGAGCCGGGGGTTTATTGAAGGCAACCCACGCTGAGTAACCCGCAATGGCAACAACTATGACAAA
>CAZNQP010000037.1:0-13214 GCA_964575355.1 uncultured Chloroflexaceae bacterium | reverse complement strand
ATGATGCAGACACAACCGACGGGCTTGCACGCGGGTTCCGCGCGTTTTTTGCCAAGTGCCTCGCCCGACAGCCCCGTGTAATCATGGGCGGGAGCACTCGCCAGACCCTCAAAGCCTTTGCCAAAGCATGCGCCAAACACGGCAACGACCCATCTACTATAGTCTGCTGCCTCGTGGATGCCGATGCCCCCGTAACCACCGACGTGCTAACCCACCTCCATACCCAACACAGCTGGGCAACCCCGACCGGCATCACGACAGACCAGTGCCACCTGATGGTGCAGTGTATGGAAAGCTGGTTTCTCGCCGACCCGGCGGCAATCGCTGAAACGTATCACGGCGCACATTACACCATCACGACAGCAATCGAAGCGGTAAGTACGCCCGTCGCAGAACTGAAACGCGCCACCGCCAGTAAATACAAAAAGCCACAGGCAGGCAGACTGCTTGAGCAGATAAACCCCGCCACCGTGCGGCACCAGTCGCACTACTGCGACCTGCTGTTGCATCACCTCGAAAGCCACCTTGGGAAGAGAGCCTAGCCTATGCCCACCACCCACGCCCTGATCGCGGCGGGCGGCACGCTGCTGCAACCCGGCGCACACGCCCACTTCAGCGACATCGCCTACGACTCGCGGCTGACCCACCCCGGCAGCATTTTCGTTGCGCTCCGCACCCCCCGCGACGACGGGCACAACTACATCAGCGAGGCGATGGCAGCGGGCGCGACGGGCATCATCTGCTGCCACAACCCACTCGCGCCGGGGAGCCACCCGCACCTGACGGTCATCCAGAGCGATGACCCGCTCGCACTGTTGCAACAGTGGGCAGGGCAGCACCTCGCGCAGGTTGCGCCGCGTGTCATCGGCGTGACCGGCAGCGTCGGCAAGACGACCACGCGCCACGCCATCACCTGCCTGCTCGCGCAGCACGCGCCCACCTTCGGCACCCGCCAGAGCTTCAACTCGCTACTTGGCGTACCCGTCGCGCTGGCGCACCTGCGCCCCGAACACCGTACTGCCGTGCTGGAGTATGGCACTGGCGCACCGGGCGAAATCCGCCAGTTGACGCGCCTGTTCCCACCCCACATTGCCGTGGTGACGGCAGTGGGTGGCGCACACCTCGACACCTTCGACAGCCTTGCCGCGATAGCCCGCGAAAAACGCGCCCTCGTCGCAGCCCTCCCCACCGACGGCTGGGCAATCCTCAACGGCGACGATGCGTATGTAACGGCGATGGCACAGCACACCACCGCGCGGGTGCTACGCTACGGGCAACACCCCGGCTACCCCCTATGGGCAGACAGCATCGAGTATCTGAACGACCACACGCGCCTGCACCTGCACTGGCACGGGCACGCAGACATTGCCGCCGCCCCCGGCAGCAGCGTGGCACGGGTGCCCCTGCTAGGTGAGCCTGCCGTGTGCGTCGCGCTGGCGGCGGTGGCAACCGCGCTGGCGTGCGGCATCCCGTTCGAGCACGCCGCCGCACACCTCGCGCAGGTCGCCCGGATGCCCGGACGGCTCAACCTGCTGCCCGCCACCAACGGCGCACTGCTGCTCGACGATAGCTTCAACGCGGCGGTGCCCTCGGTGCGGGCTGCGCTGCACACGCTGGCACACCTGCCCGCCCGCCGCCGCATCGCGGTGCTGGGCGCACTGGCAGACCTCGGTAGCCACACCCCCACCGCCTACGCCGAACTGGGCGCACTGGCGGGCGAAGTCGCGGATGTGGTGATAGCGAAGGGCGACGCACTCGAGCCGCTTGTCTGGGCTGCCCGCGCCACGCCCAACCCGCCGCGTACCGTGCTGGTGCATACTGCCACCGACGCGCTGCAAGCCTTGCCGCGTGACTTGGGCATGGGCGACATGGTGCTGGTGAAGGGCGCGATAGCCGCCCGCATGGAGCAGGTAGCGGCGGGGTTGCTGCACGCCCCCCCCGGCGTTACGCCCGCCGACGTGCTGGTACGGCAGGCTCCCGGCTGGTCGCGGGTACGTATTAGTTCGCCCGGTCGCCCCACATGGATCAGCCTTGACTTGCAGGCACTCGCGGGCAACATCCGCACCCTACGCCGCATTGCCGGGGTGCCGCTTATGGTCACGCTCAAAGCCGACGGCTATGGGCACGGCGCGGTGCGCGTCGCCCGCACTGCCCTTGCCAACGGTGCCGCCGCGCTCGCGGTTGCAACCCTCGGCGAGGCGCGGGTGCTGCGCGAAGCCGACATTACCGCGCCCATCCTCGTGCTGGGCTATACCCCACCGTGGCAGGCACAAACGGCGGTCACGCTGGGCGTAACCTGCACGGTCTTCGACACAGACTGCGCTGCCGCGCTCGCGGCGGCTGCCCGCACGCTGCAACGGCAAGCCGCCGTGCATGTCAAGGTAGACACGGGCATGGCGCGGCTAGGCGTGCGCCCACCCTATGCGGGCGAGCCAGACACCGCCACCACCGACCCCACCGCCGTGGTGACATTCTTGCGTGCGCTACGCGGCATGGCAGGGCTGTACGTCGAGGGGCTGTACACCCACTTCGCCACCGCCGACAGCGACGACGAGACCTTCGCCCACCAGCAACTCGACCGCTTCGGCACCATTCTCGCCGCCGTGAACGATGCCGGGTTGCGCCCGCCGCTCGTCCACGCGGGCAACAGTGCCGCCACATTGCGCTTCCCCGCCGCCCGCTTCGACCTCGTGCGCCCCGGCATTGTGTGCTACGGGCTTGCCCCCGACCCCGCCATGCCGCTCCCCGCCGGCATCGCGCCGGTGCTGTCGTTGTACAGCGAAGTCGCGCAGGTGAAAGACCTGCCCGCAGGCACGCCCATCAGCTATGGCGGCACGTATGTCACGCCGCAGCCCGCCCGCATTGCGACGGTGCCCGTGGGCTATGCCGACGGCGTGCGCCGCAGCCCGCCGTGGCGGTGGATGCTGGTGCGCGGGCAGCGTGCGCCCATCGTCGGGCGCGTGTGTATGGACTATGTGATGCTAGATGTAACGCACATTGCGGGGGTGCAGCGCGGCGATACCGTCGTGGTGATTGGCGCACAGGGCGACGAGCGCATCACTGCCGACGAGGTGGCGGGCTGGTTTGGCACCATCAACTACGAGATTGTCGCCACGCTCCTGCCGCGTGTGCCGCGCGAGGTGCCGTAGGGGGGTGGCGGCGGGCACGCTAAGTGTCGCACTATGCCTCCGCGTCCAACAATGATAACTGATGCCCCCCAGCCGCTCGCAGTCTGTGTGCTGCAACGACCTCGTCAGGTATGGGGAGTTGTTCTAAACTCCGTGGCTCGACCTTGATTGATCCACCACCATAGCTTTTGGCAACCCCCGGTAACTGAGCAAGGGTAGCTGGATGATTCAACGCTTGCCACAATTGGTCTACTGCACCCGCATCAGAGGCATACGGATAGACACACAAGAAACTGGTCAGGGGCAGTGCCTGTGCGCGATTGCGAATGAAGCGGATATTGCGTCGTCCCAAGTAAGCAAACAAGATCGGTGGCACGCGGCGTTGCTCCATCAAATACCAATGTTTTCGCTGTTGCAAGAGTGCGCGTTGTGGCAACCCCTGTGCCACTCCCTGTGCGAGATAGGACTGGACGGCAGGTGGCAGTTCAGAGGTGGGGCGGAGTGAAAGCAGTTGAGTAGGGCGACCTGATCGGTCGAGCCTTTCGATATCAGCAAGAGTTAGCTCATCCCCCGGCACATCACGGGTGCGTCCCACGGCAACGTGCAGCATGGTAGTGGGTAAACGGTATGTCCGTACCTGCTGATGAGTGAGAAAGAAAAAATCATTGGCACCCGTGGCAATCCCACGCATCACCGTTGCAAAATCGCTGAGACGGTACTGCGCTGTCACCACTCGCTGTGAGCGCGACAGTCCCGTTTGTAGGGCTTCTTGGAGGGTGCGCTGCTGAACCGACAAACGCGCAGGCACTCCTGCTATCTGGTGCCCGGTGCTCCACGCACGCAGGGCTTGCCCATCAGGGCGATGACACTGTGCCCACGAGAACGTGGACTGTGGGGGGGAATTGCGAAGCAGAACAACGAGGGCATTCGTATCTACACCCGGAAATGGGGTAGCCTCCGACTCAAACGTCACAACCCCATCAAGGCAATAGTGGGTAGTAATCCATCCCCAGAGCCGCGCAGCAGACCGCCCCTCAACGGTATCAGCAGGCACTATGAACGCAAGCCGCCCATCGGGTTGCAGCAAGTGCAAAGCCTGCACCAGAAAGTAGGCATGGTAGCCCGTGCGCCCATCAAGGCGAAAACCAGTCACCTCTTCACACCGTTGTTGGAGCATAACCTTCGTTTCAGCAGGCAACCGGTGATGGCGAATGTACGGTGGGTTAGCCACAATCGCGGCAAAGCGACGTTCAGGCGGAGCAGCCATAAAGTCACGCACTTCGACCGTCACTCCCGGTTGCTGAAATACGGGATCAGCGAGCACCGTTGGATCAACATCTAGCCCATAATAGCGCGTCCCCACTTGGGCAAGTGTGTGCATAGCTTGGAGAAATGCCCCGCGTCCAGCAGCTGGATCGAACACCTCACGCGCGGACTGCAAAAGGTATGCCACCATTGCCTCTGCCACCCATGATGGTGTCCAAAACTGCCCGGTCTGACGCAGTTGCTCGCGTTCGTGCCACTCAGTCGGTAAGGAGTGATGGAGTCGTCGCGGTACCGTCATAGGTCATCCAAGAGTCTACGGGTTTCTGCAGAGAGTTGCAGCTGCCCACCTACAAAGCGTACATAGGGCAGCACATGCCCGTTGGCATCTTCGATATACTCCGCGATGGTTTCTGGTCGCTCAGCGGCAACTGCCAATGGATAGCCGTACTGATAGTAGATTTTGTAGATATCCTTGGCAGTCGTTGCCCCACCGGGAGCCTGAAAGGTCTGCCTTGTCGCTTCGATAAACCCCTCGTCAATTAGGCGGGTTGCCTCATCGAAGGCGATCCCATACGCCCGATCAAAGAAGACATGCCAGATGTGCAACGGGAGACCATGTGCATCTTGCCATCGCTGGAGCGGTTCGCGGTCTTCGCCCTTCAGGATAATAGTGGGCAGGACTGCACCCTTTCTGAAGCCAAGCTTACCGCCTAGCCGTTTCATAGGTTTCATGATTGCACCATAGAGCGGCATCTTCTCGGCAACCCACAAGCTCTGCTCGCACTCAATCGCAAGTTTTGCACGGTCAACAAGATCACGCAGCGCACTATCGGGCAAGAACGGCAACTCGCCAACTCCACCGATACCCGTCACTTGCTGCTGTACTTGCGTTTCGTAGATGTCCCGATGAAAGATGAGCAGATCAGGGCGTTTGACCTTGCCCAAGCCCGCTGCCTCAAGCCGCTCGAAGTACAGTTCGAACGCACGAACATCATCAGTCGGTGCAGTCCCACTAGGACCGTACGGCAACGCTACATACTGACCCGTTGCGTTAACAGCCTCGATCAGTCGCTGTTCACTCCACACACCTTGCTGCCAACGCATCAGGAAGTCACTGCCACGTAGCCTGCGCGGATTGAGCCAAAAGTCATCCCAAACAATCTTGCCCACCCCATCAAACGAAAACGATATATCAACACGCGGAACAAGTAATTGATTGTCAAAGCTATGCATATAGTTTGTCCTGTGCTACAGCACCCACAGCCCAGCGGCACCCCCACCCCAGCGGCACCGCCGCTCGCATCGCGCAGGGCACGGCACGGCACGCTAGCCCTTGTCGCTCCCCCCGCTCCCGTTCGCCTGCGCCGCCTCGCTGTCGGCAAGGTCATTCATCGAAAGCGGTCCCGTCGGCGGCGTGGGCGGCATCTCGTCCAACTCCACCTCTTCCGGGTGCAGCCGGATTTCAAGGCTCCGCTCCTCAATCTCCTTCCGCAGCAACTTTCGCAGCACCGCACCCCGCCAGCGGCGTTCGTCGGTGGGCGTTTCCAGCTTCAGTTGCGGCACCTGCGTCGGCTTGCGGTTATCATCCAGTGCCACCATCGTGAAGTAGCACGTCAAGACGTGGCGTTGCTCCTGCGTATGAATGTCCTCCGCGACAACGCGCACGCCCACCTCCATCGAAGTCGCGCCAGTATAGTTCACCGACGCAAGAAACGTCACCAGTTCGCCCACACGGGTCGGCTGGCGAAACATCACCTGATCCACCGACAACGTGACCACATACTGCTTCGAATAGCGCGACGCACACGCATACGCCACCTGATCCAGCAACTTGAGAAGCGCACCCCCATGCACATAGCCCGAAAAGTTCGCCATATCCGGGGTCATCAGAATCGTCATCGCCAACCGCTTCGATTGTTCCGCGTAATGCTCGGTATCCACCTGTGGTTCGTGCGTCATCGCATGTCCTCCTCCATCATCCATGCTTTCATGCTTGCGGTTCGGTTTACCGCTCTGTACTCTGGTATGCCGCACCGGGGGCGGCAAGCAGGGCGCGGGGTGGGGCTACCCCGCCGCCCTTCAGACAAGCCCGCGCTGCCGGGCAGCAGCGCGCAAATCGCGGTGGGCACGCACCTGCTCAGCATACAGCCGTTTGTGCTCACGGTCGCGCAAGTCAGTACGGCGCGTCTGCCACAACGACAACGCCATGCTCAGCACCTGCTCAGCGCGGTCATCGTGCGCGTGCTCCATCAGCGTATACATCGTCACATACACCGACAACGGATCGTTCGGACCGCAGAGGTCATTGCGCGACAGGTAGAGCCACGCCGCGTCACGATAGTGCGCCGCCTGCTCACCATCGCCCAGCACCGTCAGCGCGTGTGCCAGCCCAATCTGCGCCTCAGTCGCACGATTCATCCGCTCGGCAGCCATGCACACCGCCAGCGCACGCTCGTACACCGCCACGGCATGGTGCGCGTGCCCCTGCGCCATCAAGACCCGCCCCTCCAGAAAATCGGTCAGCAACAACAAATCTTGGCTTTCAAGCCGTCCGCCAATCTGCCGCGCCTGCTCCACAAACGACTGCGCGAAAGCATAGTCGTCTACCAGCGCATGCAGCAAACCCAGATAGTACAGCGCATAGCCTTCGCCCTGCAAATTGTTCAGATGGCTGCACAACGCAAAAACCTGATCGAAGTAGCCACGCGCATTATCGTAGTCGCCAATATCCGTCAGCGTGCGCCCAATGTTTTCGAGCGTAATCGACTCATTCACCTTGTCCGCGACATCGCGCGAGATTTGCAGCCCCCGGTTGAGGTGTTGCAAGGCTTCGCTGTAGCGTCCCAACTCAGACAGACAACTGCCCAGATTGAGGAGCGCAACCGCTTCGTCGGGCATCTCACGCAGGTCGCGCGTCAGTTGCAGATACTCCTCGAAAAAGGTGAGCGCTTCGTAATGTTGCCCGCGCATCAGCGTGACAATGCCCAGTTCGTTGAGCACCCGCGCCTTGCGGCGCAAGTCGCCGTGCTGCTGCGTCAGTTGCAGGGCAGCCTCGAAGCGCGGCATCGCCGCATGCACAAAGCCCTGCTCGCTTTCGAGCACACCAAGGTAGCGTTCGCAGTCCATCGCAATATCGGGCAGGTTGTGGGTAGTGGCAATCTGCATACCCTGATTCAACACACTGCGGGCATCGTCATACTGCCCCATCGTAAACAGCATCTCCCCCAACAAGCGTAGCGCGTAACCCTCAAGCGGCGCGGCACCCAGCATCCCACTCAGCGACACCACCGACTGCACCATCGGCATGGCATACTCATAGTCGCCCTGCAAAAAGAGCAACCGCGCCTGATAGACCGACAGCCACCCCCCCGCCATGCGGGCAGTAGTCTGTTCGGGCATCGTCGTCTCAATAGCGAGTACCTGCTCGGCAGCCGCCCCAAAACGGCGTTCGCCCTCAAGCGAAAGCCCCGTGACTTCGTAGTAGGCAGCCAGCGCGTGGCACGTATGTTCGAGCAAGACATACCGCTGCTGCGCCGCCGCCCAATCCCATGCCGCCCGCACATTGTCCAGTTCTTCGGTGACGGTAACAATCGGCTGCTTGCTGTGGGCAAACTCGATATAACTGGTCGCAACCAGCCGCAAATAATACTCCGCATGACGGTCAGCAGTCGCTTCCATGTCGGTCACGTCGGCACGAAACCGCTGCTCGGCATACTGGCGCAACAACTCGTGGATTTCGTAGCGTTGCTGCGCGTCATAGCGCAGGTAGCCCTTCAACACCAGCGCATCGAGGAAAAAGGGCGACGCATCAGCAATCATGCGGGCAGCATCGCTGGCAAAGCCACTCCGAAAGATAGACAGCCGTTGCAACACACGCTGCTCGTAGCTCCCAAGCTGGTGCCAGAACGACTCGATGATAGCAAGCAAGCTAGTCTGGCGTGCCGGGTTGGGGTACAAATGAATAATGGTGTTGTCATCGTCGCGCGGTTGGTGGGGCGCATCCTCCAAAAGCAGCAGGTTGTCTTTGAGTTGGCTAGCAACATCCTCGCAGCTAAAGGTACGCAACCACGCCGTCGCCAGTTCGATCCCCAGCGGCATCCCCCCCAGCAGGCGGCAGATACGCGCCACAAAGATACGCTGCGACCGCGTCAGGGTAAAGTCGGGCACAACCTTGCGGGCATTATGCACAAACAACTGCACGGCACTATACGTCTCAATCTGCGGGTCGCTATCATAGGCGGGGTAACGTAAGCCATCGGGCTGATAGGGCTGCGCCCCAATACGCGACAGCCGCCGTTGCGACGTGGTGATAATGCGTACCTCGCGGGCGCGTTCGAGTATCTGCAACAGAAACTCTTCTTCGCGTTGCACCGTGTCAAAGGCATCAAGCACCAGCAGCAACGAACGCCCGCGCAAAAACTCAAGGATTTGCTCGCGGGGCTGGCGCACCCCATACAACGAAATACTCAACACATCTGCCAGCGCAAACACCAACCCGTCGCCAGTATGCACCCGGTCGAGCGAGACAAAATACACGCCATCGGGGAAGAACGCGAGGCTTTCGGCGGCAACCTGCCGCGCCAGCCGCGTCTTCCCCAGCCCATCCGGTCCCACAATACTGACCAGCCGCTCTTCACGGATAAGCTTCTTCAGGCGGTACAGTTCCTCTTCACGCCCAATAAACTCGTTGGGGTTGAGCGGCAAGTTGTGTCGCGGCGCATGGTCGTCGTTATCTATCAGCTCATCGAGCGACAGGTTGGGCAGGTCGCTACGATACGTCCAGCTACCGCCCTCAACCACGAGCAACTCATTCCGCAGCAGCAACGCCAACGCCCGCCGGATGCGCCCCGGCAAACCGCGTGTCCCCGCATAAAACCACGCCAGCAACTCGTCGGGCACCTCCCATTGCAGGCTGTGGCGGAGCCATGTACGAATGCCCGCGAGCGACAGCGGCTTGAGCGTGATTTGCACCCGTAGCGGCGACTCTTGCGGCAGGCTCCGGTAGGCGGCAGGGTTGACGGTGGCATAGGCAACCGCGAGGCGCGGCAGGCGTGCCTGCTGGAAGAGCGCGTGGACAAAATCGAGCGTGGCGGTGTCCATTTCGGCAGGGTTGTCGAGCGTGATAAGCAAGCCCTGAAAACGGTCAGCCGTGAGCAACTCGACCAATGCGCCGCTAAAAGTCGCCACCCCCCGCGAGGGCAACGGCAGGTCGCGGTCTATCGCATAGACCGCTTCGGTCAGGGCACCATAGCGGCGTTCTTGCAGTGCCGCCGAACCGTGCAGGCTGAGCACTTCGTAGCCCTGCAAGCGAAACGCCCGCGCAAGCTCGCCCAGCATCCGCGTCAACCCTGAGCCGGGCTTGCCCACCACCTGCAACACGGCGCGGTTTTCGTTGGGCAACGCACTCAGCACGCGCTGCACCTGTTCGAGTGCTGGGTCACGCTCGATAATGCGCGACGGTCCCTCAATCGAGACTGGGGCGCGTTGCGTCGCGTCTTTGCCCACCACTTGACTACGCCCAGCACGCTTGGCGGCATAGTGGCGTTGGTCGGCAACACTGAACAAGTCGTCGCTCGTTTCGGCATCTTCGGGGTAGGTTGCCACCCCAACACTAAGCGAGAGCGAGAGCGGCGGCGTGCCGTCAAACTGGCGCAAGCGCACCGTGTCAAGCAGACGTTGCGCCATCTGCACACCCTGCTCCAGCCCCGTCTGGGGCAGCAGCAACACAAACTCATCGCCACCATACCGAAAGGCTTCGTCACTGGTGCGCGTCACACTGTTGAGCCGCCGCGCAAACTCAATCAGCACCTCGTCGCCACGGGTGTGCCCAAACGCATCATTGATGCTCTTGAAGTGGTCAAGGTCAAGCACCAGCATGGTCAGGGAAGTGGTTTGTTGGCGGCTGATATCAAGCAGCCGTTGCAGCCGTTCATCGAATGCTGCCCGACCGGGTAAGCCGGTGAGCGCATCGCGGGTGGCAGCGGGTTGTTCCATACAGCCTCGTGGTGTGGCGGCAAGCAGCACAGCCGTGTTGCCCGCTATGCCACTTCGTCTGCTTTCGCTTTGTCTACTTCCGCTCGCGTCAGATCGCATTTAGATTGTAGCATATTACACGGGCACTGTCCGCATACGCTGGGCGCAGTCGTCGTTAGCCGCCGTGCTCGCTGGGGCGTGGTGCAGCATACACACGCCCCGCCTCAACGCGCAGCGTGTTTGCCTGCTGCAAGAACGCCGCCGTAAAGTCGCTCAGGTCGGTGGCAGTGACGAGCGTCTGCTGGTCGGGCTGGGCGATGACCGCCAGCAGGTGTGCGCGGCGGTGCTGGTCGAGCTCACTCAGCAGGTCATCGAGCAGCAGCACGGGGGCTTCGCCGCTCCGTTCGTGCATCAGGCGTGCCTCTGCCAGCTTGAGCGCAAGCGCGATGCTCCGCTGCTGCCCACGCGAGCCGTACACGCCAAGGTTCACGCCGTCCACGGTGAAGCGCAGGTCGTCGCGGTGCGGTCCGGCGAGGGTCTGCCCACGGGCGAGTTCGTCGCGGCGGGTAGCGTGCAGGTGGTCGCGCAGGGCGGTGGCAAGTTGCCCACTGCGCGACAGGGCGGCGGGGAGCGCAAGCGACGGCTGGTAGGCAACTGCAAGCGGCGTGTCGCCACCCGTAATATCGCAGTAGAGTTGCCCCACCAGCCGGTTCAAGTCAGCCACCGCCCGTAGCCGTTCGGCAAGCAGGTAGCCGCCCGCACTCGTCAGTTCGCTGTCCCAATACCCTAGCTCATCGTCTACGCCACGCATGGGGCGGCGTTGTTCGCGCCACGCCCGCAGCAGGCTGTTGCGCTGCTGCACGATCCGCATATAGTGCGCCAGCGTGCGGACGTAGTGCGGGTCGAGTTGTGAAAGTGTGATGTCGAGGTAGCGGCGGCGTTCGGCGGGTGCGCCGCTCACCAAAATCAGGTCGGCGGGTGTGAAGAGCACGACGCGCAGGTGCCCCACAAGATCAAGGGCACGGGTAGGCTTGCGGTTTACCCGGATGAGCTTCTGGGCGGTGCCCTGTGGCTTGCCGCGTTCGTCGGTGCTGGCGACTTCTTCGCCGCGCACCTGCACCAGTACCTCAAGCTGAAGGCTACGGCTTGCCTGCTGCACGCTGGCGGCAACCCGCGCAAACGGCGGTGCGCCCGCTTCGCCCACGGTGCCGCGCCGCACCAATTCGCGGTCGCTACTGGTGCGCGGCGACCGGGTGGTGGCGAGCAGGTAGAGGGCTTCGAGGATGCTGGTTTTGCCTGCCGCATTCGGACCGTAGAGTAACGTGGTGCCGGGGGCGGGGGTCAGGTCTAGCTGGTGGTAGTTACGAAAATCGCGCAGTACAAGCTGTCCGACATGCATAGCACCACCGCTAGCGCGTGGTGGCGGGGGTAAGCAGGCGCACCGTCCGGAGCGCGGCAAGGTCGGGGCAACCCGCGCAGAACATCGCAATGCGGAGTTCGCTAATGAAGCGTTGCATCACCTCGATGACTGCCTCGGCACCGCGTTCGTCTACGGCGGGCAGCAAGGCAGGGCGGGCGGTACCCGCAAGGTCGGCACCCAACGCCAGCGCAACGCCCACGTCTATACCACTGCGGACACCGCCACTGGCGATGATGGTGGCATTGGGCAGGGCGGCGCGTACCTGCTGCACCGCCTCGGTGGTGGGGATACCCCACCCAGCGAAGCTACTGGCAATGTCGGCACCCTGCGGCGCAAGGTGGCGGTAGCGTTCGACTTCGCTCCAGCTGGTGCCGCCCGCCCCGGCAACGTCTATGATATGCACGCCAACTTCGTGCAGGCGGCAGGCATCTTCGGCACCAATGCCGTTACCAACCTCTTTGGCAATGACGGGCACAGGCAAGCCACGGACCACCTGCTCGATCTTGTGCAGCAGGTCTTTGAAGTTGACATCGCCTTCAGGTTGCACCGCTTCTTGCAGTGGGTTGAGGTGCAAGATAAGCGCGTCGGCTTCGATCATGTCAACGGCGCGGCGGCACTCGTCTACGCCATACCCATAGTTGAGTTGCACCGCCCCGATGTTCGCCAGCACGGGCACGTCGGGGGCATAGTCGCGCACATTATAGGTCGCCGCCAGCGCAGGGTCAGCCACGGCGGCACGTTGCGACCCGACACCCATGGCGATGCCGAGGTGCTGCGCGGCTTCGGCGAGCGCACGGTTGATGGACGACGCACGCTGGGCACCGCCCGTCATCGAGCTGATGAGGAGCGGGGCACGCAGGGGCTTGCCGAGGAAGGTGGTGCGCGTGTCTACGTCGGCGAGGTTGACTTCGGGCAGGGCGCGGTGCGGCAGGCGGTAGCTGGCAAAGCCAGTGACAACGCCCTTGGCATTGACATCCTCGTGCAACACTATGCGGAGGTGGTCAATCTTGCGGTCTTCAATATTGCTTGAGTCTGGCATGGTTTCTGTCTCTCACTGCTGCCATCTATGCCTTATCAAGCATACCAGTAAAGCATACCAGCGTCAAACAGCTACGCCGTCCGTGGGGGCGGGGGCGGTGGCGGTGGCTATGTTTGGGCGGAACTGTAACTAATAAGCTGTGCCCAGTTGATACTGCCATCGCTCCTGCAAAATGCAGCGGTGAACTGTTGGGTGAAGCGGTTGAGAAGCGCAGCGCGTTCCTGCTCAAATGCCGCGGTCTTTGCTTTGGCAAGGTATCCAAGCGGTTCGATAATGTCAACATAGAGGGTATCAATGCCAGAGATATGCTCCCAGAACTGTTGCCCGCACAATCTCAGGTATGGCTGCTGGTAGGTTTGACCGCCCTGAGTGAACGCTACCGTCTGCT
>CAZNQP010000036.1:0-31486 GCA_964575355.1 uncultured Chloroflexaceae bacterium | reverse complement strand
GTTTTCTTTATAGTAATAATTACAACAAAATTATCTTCCCCGAACACCTCATCTAGCAACGCCCGCACGCGATGCACGTTCTCATCGCCAATCTGCACAAAGATGCTGCCGCTTTCAGTTAGCAGGTCACGCGCCACAGTCAGGCGGTCGCGCAGGTAGGTAAGGTAGGAATGGATACCATCGCGCCACGTATCGCGGAAGGCTTTTACCTGCTCTGGCTCACGGGTGATATGGTCGCGGTTGCCGTCCTTCACATCGCGGCTGGTGGTGCTCCACTGAAAGTTGGAGTTGAAGCGGATGCCGTAGGGCGGGTCAATATAGATACACTGCACCGCGCCGCGTAGCCCTTCGCGTTCGGCGAGCGATGCCATCACCTGCAACGAATCGCCGAGGATCATGCGGTTCGTCCAGTTCGCATCGTGCTGGTAAAACTCGGTGCGTGCGTCGGGGCTGGGTAGCCCGTTGAAGTCGGCGAACAGGTCGAGTTGCTGCGGGTTGGCGGCAGTCGCCCGTTGGTCACTCTGGCGCAGCAGGTCGTTGATCAGCGCACGCGGGTGGATTTTCTCTTGAATGTAGAGCGGCGGGGCGGGCACCACCAACTGCGACCAGTCCTGCCCATCTTTGCCGCGCCACACCAGTTGGGGGTCAAGGTCGGGGTTGCGCCGCTCGTAGGCAACGTGGATGGGGGCTTTCTCGTCGTCCGCCATCACCGCCTCATACTCGGCGGTGGGGATGTTGGCGCGGCGGTCATCGGTGTGCTTCAGTGACGCGATGCGGGTGGGGTCTTTCGGTTTGCGTGGCATAGGTCAATCCTCGCTGGGTGGGTGTGGTTGACGGAAACGCTCGATCAGGGCGTTAAACTTTGCTTCAATCTCGTACACGGCGGTGAACTCGGCAAATGCCCACCGCCCGTAGGCGCCCAAGTTGTTGACCCCCGGCACCCAGTAGTTATGCATGGTGCTGGCTTTGGCTTTGGCTGCCTCGCCGCGAAAGCCCTTGATTTCGACAATCAGGTTGAGCGGGTCGGGGTTGCCATCGTCCACCTGCACGAGAAAGTCGGGCAGGTAGATATGCTTTGTGCCGCCGAACATGTAGGGCACTTCCAGCCCCAAGCCCTGATTTTTGGCATAGGCACGGACATGCGGGTTGGCTTCGGCAACGCGGCAGAACTCGGCTTCCCAGTCGCTATCGCACACCACCCAGTTGAGTTGGCAGCGGCGCGGGTCGGTCTGCCAGCGGGTCGCCTTCGATGTGGTGAAGTTGACGTGGACGGTTGAGCCGGTGGGGGTATACGAGTCGAGCACCGCCTTGATCGTCTCTGTGCCTGCTTGCGTCGCCGTGATCGCTTGCTTGATGTGCTCGCACGCCATGTCGGCAATCTCGCGGTAGAGCACCTGCGCGGGGAAGGTGCCACCAGAGCATACCAGATAGCCGCCATCGAGCCACTGCCGCACAATGCGCTTGAGGCTCCCAAAGAGGTGGAGCTTTGGCTCTGCACCTGCGTCGCGGTAGTGGTTGTAGAGCAGATGCTTGGTCAGTTCGTACATCACGGTAGAGCTGCGGGTGTCTTGCAGGTGCTCAACCGTCAGATCAACCCCTTCACCAATAATGCCCTGATTGCGCGTGACCGATGGACCAACCAGATCGGGCGTTAGTTGCAGCACCGCGTCGGGCGTGAAGGTGGCGTGTAGTTGGTCGTCGGGCAGGTCAACGCGATAGCCCGTCACGCGCGGGAAGCGTAGCTCACGGTCGGCGCGGTCGGGCAACACGGCATGCACGCGCACCGTCGCACGCGGCAGCTGGGGGGCAACCACCACGGGGCGGGCGGTGAAGTCGAAGGGGATGCCGAGCACGTCGGCATATTCCACATTGAACAGCCCTTCATCATTCAGGTCGTAGGATTGCCGCCGCAGGGCACGCCCCACCACCTGCTCACACAGCAACTGCGTCCCGAAGGCACGCACGCCGAGCACATGGGTGACGGTGTTGGCATCCCAGCCTTCGGTGAGCATCGAGACTGACACGACGCAGCGCACCGACTCACCGAGCCGCCCCGGCTTACCGACGGTGTTCATCACCTCGCGGAGCAACTGCTGGTCGGGGATGGTGGCGGCGGCAAGTTGGTTGCCCGTGCGCTGGATCAGGTCGCGCCGGAAGCGTTCAATGGCATCGGCATTGATGGCACGAAAGTCCTTATCGAGTGCCTCGCCTGACTCAAGCTGTTCGCTGTCTATCAAGAGCGTGCGTGGGTGCGCGAGGCGGTTGCCGTGCTCATCGAAGTTGCGAAACAGTTCGAGCCGCCCCGCGTGGTAGGTACTGGTGCCGTCGTCGTGCTCGCGGTAGAAGCCCGCGATAAAGTCGTGGACGAGTTTGGACGTTGCGGTGTTGTTGCACACCACAATGAACACGGGCGGCACCGCAATACCTGCTGCCTGCCACAGGTCATAGGTCTTGGCATAATGCCCGTAGAGCGCATCGAGGGCGGTCTGGAGTTCGGCGGGCAGGCTGAGCGGGTCGAGCGTGTTGCCGATCTTGCCGCGCCCTTTGCGGGGGAGCTTCTTACCGATATGCTCCCACAGGTTACGGAACTTGGGCATGTCGCCGCCGGGCACGTTGTCTGCCACTGGCACGCGGGGCAGCTTGACGATGCCGCACTCAATCGCATCCATCAGCGAAAAGTCGCTGACCGTCCATGGGAAGAGCGTGCCCTCGGCATAGCCTGAGCCACGCAGGAAGAAGGGCGTTGCGGACAGGTCGTAGACCGCCTGCACACCGAGTGTGCGCTGCACAATCTCTAGCCCCGAAATCCACAGACGGGCGGCTTCGTTGTTCTTCTGGGCTTCCTGCTTGTCGTCGCCGGTCAGCCGTTCGAGGTCATCGTGTTGGGGGCGTTCGCGGTAGCAGTGGTGCGCCTCGTCATTGAGCACTAGCACGTTCTTCATGCTCATCAGTTCGGGCATCACGCGCTGGAGCATCTGCCCGTCGGTCTCAAGCGTCTGCAACTCATTGCCGTGCCCTTGCAGCATCGCACGGGTTCCGGCAGCCAACGCCACGCGCTCGCGCAACTTGAAGGCGTGGTAGTTGGTAATGACCACCTTGGCGCGGGCGATGTCATGCAGCATATCGGTTGGCACCAGTTCGCGGTCTTGATAGTAGCTGTCGGGGTCGTTGGGGAGCAGCACCCGTAGCCGATCACGGATGGTAATGCCCGGTGTGACGATCAGAAACCCGCGTGTGAAGCGGCGGCTCTGGGGGTGGCGCACGGCATTGATCGTCTGCCATGCAATCAGCATCGCCATCACAGTCGTTTTGCCGGCACCCGTGGCAAGTTTGAGCGCGATGCGGTACAAGTTGGGGTTCGCCTGTTCGTTTGCCCGTCGCAGGGTGCCGAGCAGGTCGGCGTTGCTTTGGCGTTGCGGCGCGACCTCTGCCAGCCAGATCGCCGTTTCGACTGCCTCTATCTGGCAGAAGAACGGACGAATGCCATGGAACGGGTAGTGTCGCCAATGCTGCAACAGGCGGGCGGTTTCGGGCGTGACCTGCCACGTCGCCGGGTCAGGCAGGGTGCGCCACTTGTCCACCCGCTCCCGAATGGCGTTGATGGCTGAGGTAGCGTCGTACGCCTGCTCGTCCGTCGAGAGACCCAACCCTTCATCAAGCACCATTTGTTGCTGGTGGGGCTGGTCTGCTGCCGGGGCACGCCGCTTGCGCGGTTTGGGCACCGGCGTGATAAAGCGGGCGGAGCGGCGGGAGGGTAGGAAACGGTTGGTGGGTTGCCCGTCGTCGTCCAGTTCCCAGTGTTGTTTCGGGTAGGTGTACGGCGAGTTGAGGATGGGTTGCTCAAAAAAACGCTCTGTCATAGGTTGGTGGCTCACTCTCGCAGCGGGTACCGCAATGAGGAAATACGCCTGTGGTTCTAGATGAGCACAGCCGCGTGCGCTCCCCGCCCATCTGCGGGCAGTATACCACATTTCGCCTACAGGGCTGCGATCTCACCTGCGCGGCGGCGGTGGCAGCAGTGTGCCCACCTATGCCTTGGCAGTCGCACGCCGGTGAGGAGCTTGTGTCGGGTGGGTGTTTGTCTCAGTGTTGTTGGGCACCACACACAAACGACCAAGCACTATGAACAAGAGTGTGCTATACTAGGACACGAACGTATGGTTGGCTCGCATGTCCATAATGTCACATCGTGGTTCGACACACGGTGATACGGTTTTACGAACAGGTTTCGTCGCGGGGCTATGTCAAACGCTATCACAAACGTGTTGCCTGTGCCAGTAGCAGCCGGTCTGCCAGATACCTGGCAAGTTGCCATCCAGCAGCGGTACCTGCCTACCCACCAGTTCATTGTGGACAACCTCGTCGTGCCCGCTGAGGTTGCGTGGCGCGATGTGCCCACCCGGACTGACCGTGCAGCACTCAAAGACGCACTGCTCCAATTCGAGATAGACCACCTTGGGATACCCTACAAGCGGATGGGGAAGCGCAATGCCACCTATGCAGCATTCAGTGAGACGTACATACAGCCGCTCGCCGCTGTCTATGGTGTGCCAGAACGGGTGCGTTTACGGCTGGTGCAGCGTCATCGCGCACAGGGTTTGTTTAATGTACCGGTGCCGGGGGGGGCAGCAACGGCAGCATTGTCCGTCGCGGACATCGTGGAAACGCTGGCGCGTGTGTATGATCCGACTCGCCTCAATGCACGACAGATACCACTGCTGCTAGAGGCTGGGTTGTGTGCGACCCCCGAACAGGCTACAGCCATTATCACAATGCTGGATAGTGAACCCCAGTCTGTTCTAGTACAGACGCACGCTATTCTGCAGGCAGCAGTCTGTTATGGCTGGATTGGACTACTGGCGCATACGGCGTGTGATATGGTGGATGAGCTATACATTCTTCAGCGACGGGCTGACGTGCTGGAGGGTACGCCTGACGAGATTACTGCCGCCGTCGGAAGTGCTCGCCGCGACCTCGTTGTGCTGCACGTTGCGTTGAACGGGGTAACACGTCAGAAACGACACTCCCAACAGCAGCAATCACTCTGGCAGCAACATTTGTTGCACCTGCCTGTGCACGACTTCCATCGTCAGGAGTATCGTGCTAAACTCACCGCCAGTGAGTGGGAACACGTGCTCTATAGTATCGTGAAGCAGGGCTACCATACGCATGAAGTAGCGCACGTAATCCTTGACGCGCTGATTGGCGGTGGGGCAGACCACTTACTCGCACGTCATCATCATAATCGGACGGTGACTGACGGTGTGCGGCAACTGACACAGCAGCGTATCACACAGGCAGTTGAACACCAGTATGCGTCGCTCAACCCTGATGCGCGGCAGACCATTCTCCAGAATGCACTGGCTCTCGATCAGGCAAGTTATGAAACGGGTAGTCAACTGTCAGTGGTGCGCCTGATGCGCGATCCACTACGCAGTCCCTATCGCCGACGAGTGGGGCGACGACTCTCGTTCGGCTTGGGGTATATTAAGAAACAACATGCACAGCGCAAACGACGTGGACTGCTGATCAAGCGACCACCCCCGCCGAACGCAACGCCACCCAAGCCGAACGAGGAACCCGCTACGTCTGACACCGACCATGACAAGCTGCTCAAACGCTTTGCTGCCCTTACCAACAGAGCATTGAACGATGATGCAGATCGTGCATCACTGCGCAACACGATACGGAATGTCATCAGTTCAGGGGGGATCGCTTTTCTCCCACAGGCTGAATGGACATCACTGATCCACCCCAGTCTCCTATCTGCGCTCGATTTCTTCAAAATGAGTCGTCTCGACGGTGCGTTGGGCTGGCAGCAGATATTGCAGCGAGTGCAGGCATACGCAGTTGATGAGGGGTTGCCGCCCCCGTCAGCGCACGTTGCACGTCTCATTTACAACCGTCTCAGCAAACCCACCCGGTGGCATGGTGGTGTCGGGGAAGCACTGGGAGCAGTACGACAACGAGCAACGCTCATGCTCAAAGCCGCTCGCCTGCATGAGCACTGGATTGTGGCGCACACAATGATAAAACTACAGCTGGGCGAAGGTCAACGCACCCGCGCCGTCCAACGATTTGGAGTAGTGATCATCGTTGATCTCGCGTGTCAGCGTCCAGTTGGCTATGCTGTGAGCACAGGGCAACCAGACAGCACAACCGTGGGGTTGGCTCTGTATCAGGCAATCTGGCAACCTGGGAGACCGTACTCACCGCTCAGGGGGGTGCCCGACACCATTTTGCTCCCAGATTACCTGGTAGCTGATGGCACTGACGACTTGCGGCGTGCTGCCCAGTGGATGATGAGCACCATAACCATCCTGACCCTATCACAGCATACCAATCGGCTGAATGCAACAGTCACGCCGATTGCCAGCAGCATACTGGATAGCGTGCAGCAGGACTTTCCCAGTTACGTCCAAAAACAGACTCGCGTGCCGCATCAGTCAGTGCACGTAGGCGACGTACATAGGTTGCTCGGTGAATGGTTCTATCCTGATCCTAGGGTAGAGGAGAACAGCCGCTACACGCCATCAGTCGGAGCGCAGTGCTTTCCTCATCACCGTTCACCTCAGGTGCCGTTGCGGTTTCGGACGACGCAGTGCTCGCTCCCAGGACATCGGCTCCCGTGTGCGGGGTGGCTCCTACCAGTCAATGACACGCCTGCCATTACCATTCGCAATGGTGTTAATTGGCGGGGTCGGTCCTACACATCGTCGTGTGTTGACTTTCAGCCGGGAGTGACAGTAAATATACGTACTACGCCCATGCACCTAGTGGGATTTGAACCTGGATTGTTTGTTCGAGATAAAGCAGATCAACTGCGGTATCTCACACTATGGCTTGACAGTTAGTAAGAAAAGACATTATGTCACCGACCTGTGTAGACTGCTACAAAAGAAAACCACCAATGACAGAGCGAAACGATGACCTGATGTACACAACACTACAACAATTCATTACCGAAAACAGCGATGATGAGCGTGAGCACCTACAGAACCTTGCGCTATTTGACTATGCTCTCCCCACACTGGAAGAAGCTCGTACTCTGGTCAAACCGTCAGACATAGTGCGGGTTGGTTGCTGCTTCATGATGAAACGCCAGTAACCACTATACGCAATGGTGTAGAGTGGAGAAGCAGACTCTATAAAGCACCACGCGTAGCTTATCAACCAGGGCAGACGGTAGTCGTACGGATGCATCCGAACCCAGTGTCGGGTTTCGAGCAGGTGCTGTTTGTGCAAACCAGAATGGATCACCTTCAATCAATATTTGGCAATGAGTAAGTAACACAACCATGGCATTTTATCGCAAAAGCGTGTTTATTGGTATCTAGTGAATACAAGGTGCAAAGGCATAAGGAGTACACGATGCAACCCGCGCAGGAAGACCAGTTATCGTTAAGGCAACTTATAACACAGGATAATGCCAATGATTGGCAACACCTACAGAACTTGGTCCAACTTGATGAAGCTCTCCCCGAATTAGAAGCCGCACGTGCATTGGTTAAACCAGCGGCAATTAGAACGATCAAAAAGCGCAAGCCGTTTGACACCTTTTCTCCAGAAGAACAGGAACAGTTTCGCAAGAAGCAGATTGTCATTCTTGAGGTAATTCAGGTGAAGCTAGCAGTGGGGGGAAAGAAACTCCCGGATAATATACGTGAGGATGCTGCTCGTACGCTGAAAGTAACCCCGCAACATCTTGGTCGCCTTTGGAAAGACTACATAGCCTACCGGATTGCCTATCCTGAAGCTCCGGGTGCTGAGGTATTTGCAAAGCTCAAACCAGGTCCTGAGCAGAGATCTATCCTTACTGAGCAACAGGAGGCGGTGTTTCTATACGCAATCGCTGTGCGCGTACGTTTCACAAAAAGTGCAATCGGGCGGTATCGAGAAAACGTCAACATGCCATTTAGTATTCTTGATGTGCATGCCTTTGCTGTTGCCGCCTTTGCCCAGCGTGGTGAGAGGTTTCCTAGTTATAAAGCCTGCGTCAAATATGTCACTCGTCTACGCAATCAGAGACCAGAGTTTTATGCCTATCTCATCAGAGGTGAAAAGGACGGTCGCCGTTACTTTGAAGAACAACTGCTCCCTAAGTTTCCTAATAATGTAGACGAACCGAACGTTCGCTGGCAAACCGATGCCTTTGATGCCAAGGTATACATTGAACATAACGGGAAAAGATACACACTGTCAGTTATCATTGTATATGACGATTATAGTCGTTATGTCCTCTGGTGGACTATAATTGTCAAGGAAGACAAGCTTGATGGAAGTGGCAAAGTGGGTATCTCAGCACGTACGTGGAGCACATGCCTAGCAACCGCGATGTACATTCACAATGCTCGCCCCTACGGTCTATATTACGATAACGGCGTATATTATGTGGCTGTCGAAAACTCCATTGCTTTGCTTACCGAAATAGATGAACCTGACATAAAAACGACTCGTAGTGAGGTAGAGGAACCCGAGGGTCGAGGAAAAGTTGAGAATGCCATTGGCAAAGTACAGCCTTTTCTGGACGAATTGGCAGGACGGTACCGCAAGCGGAGAGACATCAAGGTAGCACGAAATGAAACCGACCCTTTTGACTTAGAGGAGATCAAGGAAGAGTTCCGGACCTATTTTACCGCAACGGTCAATACGAGTGTTGTCAACAAGAGCCGCAAGAAAGACAATAATGACCTAACTCGTGAGGAGGTCTGGTCATCGGTTATCCCCCTTGCCGCTCCACCGATTCGGAAGCTTGCGCAATTACGGAATATTGAATACCAGCACAAAGAGATCACCTTCCGCGAAAGCTATGATCACGCCCTCAATTTTATGGGTCAGGAGTGGCAACTCAAGGATAACGATCCTGACTTCTTTCGTTTATGGGCACGGGCGGTTGAAGGTCGAACGACGGTACAGCTTTGGGCTGTCAAACTCGATATCGGCTGGGTGGCTGAGGTACTTCTGGATGCAGAACACAATATCTGGGCGGAAATTGTACCTCGTGGCTCACGTGGCACAGATGTAGCTCAATACAATGACACAAACAGAGCCGCTTATCTACAACTGCGTGAGGAGAAAAAGACCATTGAAGAACGTGGTGCTGCAACCCTTGAAGAACTGGGTGGTACCCCTGTGCGTGAGCCAGCTCGACAGCAGTATACCGAAACAGGCGATCCAAAGGCAATCACGCAAAAAATCAAGGAGCAACGAGGTGAATGCAAGGAGCGGTCAAAAGCTGGAGCAGGCTCTGATACGAAGCCACAGCAACCAGCTAACCCTAAATCCAACTTGGGGGCAGCAGCGATACTAGAACGCCTGAAAGGCAACCGGGAGGATACATGAGTTCACATCTATTATATCCATATATCGATTTGAAAAAAACAGATGACAAACGCATTGCTGAGAAGCGCACAACGCAGTGGCTCCTTGAACGCCTTGACAGGGTTGTCAATAATACAAAGGTACGTCCAATAGCGACACTGATTGGACCTTCCGGAAGTGGGAAGCGACGCCTTTTGGAACACTGGGCGACTACCCGCGTGGAACGCAAAGCGAACAACCCGCACGAAACACCACTGATGGTCTATTTGAAAGAAGACAGTTCGCCTGACCGCCTTGAGTTCACGATGCTCCGACAGATGTGGGTAGACCTACACAAAATCGTCGGCACTGAGTATAAGGTACGTGACACCCGTGGTAAGGAGCGATACAATACATACTCGCGACGGAACAGTGAATTTCTCCATCAAGAAGTCTCGGAGTTTCTGGAAGAGACCAACATCAATCCGCTTATTATCATTGGTGCACATCACCTCAACATCAAGACCTTAGGGACCGTAATGGGCTTTCGGAGCTATCGTCACCCCCAAAAACATACAATGGTCTTACGGCGGTCGCTTATTCTCTCAGCAACGCAGCAGGATGAAGAGTCGCGTGGTTTAGTTACGTTACTGAAGTCAATACCAGAGGCACAGGCAGCATGGTGGCGAGAAGGGCAGATCACAATGCAAAGATTGAATAGTATCGAGTTCACGGTTGTCTTCTTAAAAATGCTGCTTGACAACCTGAAAGTCAAGGAGTTTGATCGTGCTCTTGACATAGATGAGGTAGTCAGCACATGGCACGGCTTTACTGAGGGTAACTGGTGGAACATTGCGCGTTTAGCGAATGTACTGGAGAGTACGCTAAAGGCGATGTACCCACATAAGCCACGGGTGCTCAATGACACGGTGTTGAAGCGTGTGCAGTGGAATATGCGGCTGAAACAGACGAACACCGTTTAGACAAAACAACAACGGAGCAGAGGTTGACATCTCTGCTCCGTCGGAACATGAACCCGTATCCTGTTAGAACATGAACCCGTATCCTGTTAGAACATGAACCCGTATCCTCAGCATGAACTGACTGGCGGGCTTGACGGGATTCGAACCCGCGATCTCCACCTTGACAGGGTGGCATGTTAGGCCTCTACACCACAAGCCCGTATCGTGTTGCGTCTCGCGTGGCACCCGTGAACAAACGCCCTGCGCGTAACTCAGACAAGTATAGCACACTGCCCGCCGTCGAGCAACCCCCAGTTTTGGCATGCGCCGTCCCGGTTTGCCGACAGCGGGCACGTTCCGTCGTTGGTGTGGGCTAGTGCGCGTCTTGGTGCTGTACCAACTCGACCAGCACCCCCTGATTGCCATTCTTGGGGTGCAAGAACGCGATCAGCGTGTTATGGATGCCGGGGCGTGGCTCTTTGTCAATCAGGCGTACCCCCTTCGCTTCCATCGCTCGCAGGGCAACGTGAATGTCCGGCACGCGGTAGGCGATGTGATGGACACCCGGTCCCTTCTCTTGCAGGTACTTGGCAAAAGCGGCATCCTCCGAGGTGGGCGCGATCAGTTCGAGCAGGGTGTCGCCCAAGCGTGCTACGCCGACACGCATATGGCGTTCGGGCATCTCGATGCGTTCCCATTCGGTCAGCCCGAAGGTCTCGCTGTAATACTGGATGGCTTCCTCAACGTCGTGGACTGCCAGCCCCAAGTGGTCTACAACCTCCAACATGCGCTACTCCTTTCGCTTCACTGCGCGGGTTTCGTACCTTGGTTTCATACCTTGGTTTCGTACCTTAACGATACTACAGGACATGCACGGGGTCAATGTCTATTGTCCATCCCGGCAGATATTCGAGGGCGTGCAGGATGGGGGCAGGGTCGGGACAACGCAAGAGCAGGTGCCACCGCCAGCGTCCCCGCACCCGTTGAAAGAACGCCGGGGCGGGTCCGATGATCCCCCACGTCTGGAGGTCGGGGTAGCTGGTGGCGGCGAGCGCGTGCAACTGCTCACCCAGTTCGGTGGCGGCTTGTTCGCAGGCAAGCTGGCTGGGGTGCGCGAAGATAAAGCGTACCATCCGGCTGAAGGGCGGGTAGTGTGTGCGCCGCCGGAAGGCAATCTCCTCACGGAAGAAGGCAGCATAGTCGTGCTCGCGGGCAGCCCGCAGGGCGTAATGTTCGGGGGTGTAGGTCTGGATGATGACCTGTGCGCCCGCCGTGCGCCGCCCCGCCCGTCCCGCCACCTGCGTGAGCAACTGGAAGGTACGCTCGCCACTACGAAAGTCGGGCAGGTAGAGTGCGGTATCAGCGGCGATTACGCCCACCAGCGTGACACGCGGGAGGTCAAGCCCCTTGGCGATCATCTGGGTGCCGATGAGCACGTTGGCGGTGCCCTGCAACAAGCTGTCGAGCATCCGGTCGTGTGCGCCCTTGCCCTGCACGCTGTCCTGATCCCACCGCATGGGGCGTGCCTGCGGGAAAAGCCGCCGCACCTCCGCTTCAACTTTCTGGGTGCCCGCCCCAAACGCTTTCAGGCGCGGGCTGAGACATGCCGGACAGAAGGCGGGTTGGATTTCGTGGTGGTTGCAGGCGTGGCACTGCAGGGTGGCAGGAGTGCCCTGCTCGTCCGGTTGGTGGTGTACCACCAGCGACCCGGCGCAGCGCGGGCACCGCATAACGTGCCCACAGTCGCGGCATAGCACGAAGGTCGCCGCCCCGCGCCGGTTGAGGAACAGGATCACCTGCTCGTCGCGTTCGAGCGTGGTGGCGATGGCTGCTTGCAGGGCGTGGCTAAAGACCGAGCGGTTATCTTGCTGCAACTCGTGCCGCATATCCACGATGCGGACGTGGGGAAGCGGGAGCGGCACGGTGCGTGGCAAGCCATCGTTGCCGCGCTGCGTGCCCACTCGTTCGGGCATGCGTAGCAACGTGAGGTGCCCCGTTTCGGCGGCATGGTAGCTTTCGAGCGAGGGCGTGGCACTGCCGAGCACCACCACCGCCCCGGTGAGCGGTGCAAGCTGCCGCGCAACATCGCGGGCGTGGTAGCGTGGCTGTCGGTCGTGCTTGAAGCCCGGCTCGTGCTCTTCATCTACAATGACCAACCCCGGCTTGGCTAGCGGCGCGAACACCGCCGAGCGGCTCCCGATAGCGACCGTTGCCGCCCCACTGCGGACGCGCCGCCATTCGTCGTAGCGTTCACCGGGCGAGAGGCTACTGTGCAGCACCGCCACCTGTCCGGGGAAACGCGCCGCAAAACGGCGCACCAGTTGGGTTGTCAGGGCGATTTCGGGTACCAGCACCACCGCCTGCTTGCCCTGCCGCAGGACACGCGCAACTGCCCGCAGGTAGATTTCGGTTTTGCCACTGCCCGTTACGCCGTGGAGCAGAAACGCCGCCCCATCGGGTGGGGGGGCGTGCAGCGCAGCGGCGAGCGGTTCCCACACGGCGCGTTGCCCCGCCGTGAGAGGCGGCGGGTTGTCCGGGGGAATGCTGGTATTGTGCAGGGGGCTACGCAGGGTCTCGCGCTCTTCGTAGGCAAGGTAGCCGCGTGCCACGAGGGCACGCAACGTTGCGTAGGTTGCGCCCGTTGCGCGGCAGACCGCCCCTGCCGCGACGGGTTGCGCTGGTTGTGCTGCCAGCCATTCGAGCACGACGCGCTGCCGGGGGGCACGTTGGAGGGTGGCATAGGTTGCATCAAGGGCTGTGGGTGCTACCAGTAGGCGCACCTCGCGCTCAATACGCGGTTGCGTCGGCGGGCGGGCAATGGCGAGGCTCCGCTCGATCAAGCCCTGCTGCTGTAATAATTTGCACACGTCGCGCAGGCGTGCCGCCGAGAGGTCAACGGTGCGCTGGAGGTCGGCGGCGGTCGTCTGGTCAGTGCGGCGCAGATAGTAGAGGACTGCCCGCTCCGGTGTGGGGAGGCTACCGAGATTGATGGTGCGCCCAGTCGTGGTGATACGCCAGATGGTATCTCCGGGGCGCATGCTGCCCGGTGGGAGCATCAGGCTGAGGGCGGCGAACAGGGGTATGTAGTAGGTACCTGCCAGCCATTCGGCAAGCGGCAGGGCGTGCGGGGCAAGCTGGGCGTGCTCATCGGCGAGCGCGTGGATGTCGCGCAACGTGCGCCCGCTCTCCTCGTCGTGCAGGCGCACCACCACCCCCTGAACAAGGCGGTCGCGCAGGGGCACCCACACCAGTTGCCCCACCACCAACGCCTCCCGCAGGTCGGCGGGGACGGCATAGCTATAGCGGGGGTCGCGCACGGAACCGTGCGGCGGGAGGGCAACATCAGCAATCATAGGGCGGTGCCGCGTTCAGGCAAAACCCGCGACGCGCAACAGCGTTGCCCGCCGTGGTTGCCCGCCGCTGGGCGCGACGGTAGGTGCTGGGGGGCGCGGTGGCGTGGGGCGGAAGGGTCACAACGAGTGAAGCGGTGGTGGTCAGGCACCAAACAGTGGAAGGCTGGCGATGAGCGACAGGAGCAGGAACAAGCCTGACATCACAATGGTTGCCTGATGCATGGTCTTTTCGACCCCGCGCCGGGTATGGTGGATCGAACTTGTATCGCGGTTCGAGAAACCTGCTGTGCGTGACTGGACGATGACTAGACCACACAGCACGATGCTGATGACCAGAATAGCAATATTGAGCGCAATTACCAACGGTGGTTCTCCCTACATTTGTCTTGTTGGCACTGCTGGTAAGTATACCATTGTTTGTAGCCCATGACAATATGGACGTGTGGATGGCTTGCCGCAGACCGCGCGGGGTGGGTTGCGGCGGGTACTCTGTAATCGAACTGGTTACGAACGGGGGATTCGCCGCATAGACAGATTACAGGCTATCGTGTACAATAATGACGCAAAAGCCGATGCACGGCGTAGGGGACAACCGATACACGGTGCCGATTGTCTTAGTTAGCCCCGACGGAGCTTGGTGTGAACAGTTTGCGTATTCCAATCCTGAAGGTGGGTAATGTTCTGATTGCCTCCATTCAGGTGGCACTGCACGATGCCTCCGCAGTGCAATTCAAAGATGACCTGCTCGAAAAAATCCATATCACCAAAGCGCGTGGGGTCATTATTGACCTGACGGCGATTGATGTTGTTGACAGTTTTATCGGGCGCATGATCGCCGACATTGCCGCGATGTCTGGGCTGATGGGTGCGCGTGTGGTGCTGACGGGGCTACAGCCTGCCGTCGCCATTACGCTGGTCGAGCTAGGGTTGGAACTGAACGGCGTGCTGACGGCACTCAACCTCGAAAAGGGGCTTGAGATGATGCGGGCACTCGAACGCGACGAGTATCGTGCTGGCGCACCACAGGAAGAGGAAGATGGTCGCGGCTAAAGCAGCAGTTATTCGGAGTGACCTCGATATTGTCATTGCCCGCACGCTCGCGCGTGACGTAGCCAGAGGGTTGGGGTTTGGTGCTATTGATCAGGCACGGATTGCGACGGCGGTCAGCGAGCTGGCACGGAATATTTTCTTGTACGCCGGGTCAGGCACCGTGACGGTCAGCGAAGTGGAACAGGGCGGGCGGCGCGGCATCGAGATTGTGTGCGAAGACGACGGTCCGGGTATTAGTGATATATCCCTCGCTATGACCGACGGCTACACAACCTCCCGTGGGATGGGCATGGGTTTGCCGGGGGCGCGACGTTTGATGGATGATTTCGAGTTGTCGAGTGAACTGGGGGTTGGGACGCGCATTGTCTGCCGCAAGTGGCGGTTGTAAGCCGCCACGCTAGGCGGTCTTGCGACGGCGCGGGCTATCTGTGGGGGCGGCAGGTTGCTGGTCGTCGCGGCGGTTGCGCTGTTCTTTGCGTGCGCGGCGACACGCCGGGCACCGTACCGGGTTGTTCAAAAAGCCTTTCTGTGCGTAAAACTCTTGCTCGCCCGCCGAAAAGATGAATGTTTCGCCACAATCGCGGCACGTTAGGGTAATGTCCTGATACGCCAATGTCTACCCCATTTCTAGCCTAATCGAATATTGTAGTTTCCAGTATACCATACCGATTTGTCCCCCGCCAATAGGTATTGTGTCCCCGTTTGTGCGTTGGTTCGGGGGTCTCCCGCATGGTCCCGTTATGGCGCGATCACCCACAATATAGCGGAATGTTCACTGTTTCTTTGTTCACTATCCTGTCCTGATCCCCTATAATAGGGACATATTATTTGTATAACTGCATAGAGTGTTGCAACGATGCACACCGCTATGCGGCGCAGGTGCCCAACCCGCATGGGAGGGACGCAATGACTACAACACCATCCAACCGTCTGGCAGCGCGGCTTTCTTCATCTGAGGAGCATGTATGTCGCAACGTCAGTGATCACATGTTGAAAACATACCCAGAGCTTCAGCACTCGCTCCACCTCGATGGGAACTCAACGCCATCGCTCCGGATGAGCCGCATGAGTGCCGAGCCATTGAACGCTATGGTGCGCGGTATTCTGGTTTTCGACACTTTGAGCGTTGCCGAAAATGAACTCCGCTGGGCTGCCGGGGTGTTGCCGCGCTATGGCGTGCAGCGCAAGCACCACACTGCCCTGATGCATACCTACTTCACAGAAGTGATGCAACTTGACCTTGACCTCGGTGAAATGGCACTCGTGACTGACCTGCGTGCCAATCTGCTCGCTCTGCTTGACGTGTGTTACCAGTAGGGTCGTTGCGCCGTGTCCCCCGATGTAGCCGCCCCAACGATGCCCCCGTCTACACGCTACTATGTGGCGTTTAATCAGGTCACGGGGATTGGACCGGCGCGGCTGGCGCAGCTGATCGAAACGTGCGGCAGCATTGAAGCCGCGTGGTATGCCGACCCTGCCGCGATGTACGCGGCGGGGCTTGACCGCCGCACGATGGCTGCCTTCCAGCAGACCCGCGCAACCCTCGACCTCGATACGCTGATGCAGCAGCTTGCTGCCAGCGACGTTACCTTGCTCACGATTGACAACGAAGCCTACCCGCGTCTGCTGCGGGCAATAGATACCCCGCCACCGTTGCTGTATGTGCGGGGCGCACTGCACCAGCACGACGAATGGGCGGTGGCAATTGTCGGCACGCGCAAGGTCAGCACCTATGGTCGTGAGGTAGCGCGTATGCTGGTGAGCGACCTTGCCCGCAGTGGCATTACGATTGTCAGCGGGTTAGCGGGTGGGGTTGATAGCATCGCCCATCAGGCAGCCCTCGATGCTGGGGGGCGCACCCTTGCCGTCTTTGGCACGGGCATTGACATCATCTACCCGCATTACAACCGTGCGCTGGCGGATCGGATCATGCCACAGGGTGCGCTCATCAGCGACTTTGCCCCCGGCACACGCCCCGCCGCCGCCAACTTCCCCGCGCGAAACCGCATCATTAGTGGGCTGTCGCTCGCAACCCTCGTCATCGAAGCGGGCGAGCAGAGTGGCGCCCTGATCACTGCACGGTTTGCCACTGAGCAGGGGCGCGATGTGTTTGCAGTGCCCGGCTCGATCCTCTCACCGAGCAGTGTGGGTACCAACCGCCTGCTGCGCGATGGTGCCGGGGTCGTGACGGGTGCCGAAGATATTCTCGAAGCACTCAATCTGCATATGTTGCAAGTCCAGCAGCAGGTCGCCACCGAACTATTGTTGGACAACCCCACCGAAGCGGCGGTCATGGCAGAGCTATCTGCTGAGCCGCGCCACATAGACGCGCTTGCCCGCGCCTGTGGCTTGTCTGCCGCGACGGTTGCCGCGACCCTCACCATGCTCGAACTCAAGGGGTTTGCCCGGAGTGTTGGTACAATGGAATATGTACGGGCACGTCACTAACCGGCGTTGCAGCCACAGGAGCTGAAAGGAGTGACCATGACCGAGCTGCCAATGCAGGGCAAGGTCTGTTTGATAACGGGAGCAACCGATGGGATCGGGCGCGTCACCGCCCGTGAACTGGCAGCATTGGGGGCTACCACGGTCTTGGTGGGGCGCAATGAAACAAAATGCCAGACCACCGCCGGACTCATCACCCAGCAAACGGGCAACCACAACGTGCGGTACCTTGTCGCCGATCTGTCTGTCACGCGGCAGGTGCGCGAACTGGCGGCGCGGTTTCAGGCAGAGTATGATCGTCTGGATGTACTGGTCAACAATGTAGGGGCGATCTTTGTTCAACGGCAGGAGAGTAGCGAGGGTATCGAGATGACGTTGGCACTCAATCACCTGAGCTATTTTGTGTTGACGACTGCCCTGTGTGACGTGCTCTGTGCCAGTGCGCCCGCCCGTGTGATCAATGTGGCATCGAAAGCGCACGAGGGGGCACGCATCAACTTTGACGACCTTCAGGGGCGGCGCGTCTACAACGGACTGAGTGCCTACGGTGCCTCGAAGCTGGCGAATGTCTTGTTTACCTACGAGCTTGACCGCCGCTGGCAGGGGCGCGGGGTGTCGGTCAATGCGCTGCACCCCGGCGTGGTTGCCTCCAGTTTCGGGCTAAACAACGGCATGTTTGCGCTGTTCTTCCGGCGGTTCTTCTTCGACCAGTTTGCCGTCACGCCCGAAGAGGGCGCACGCACCAGTGTCTACCTTGCCAGTTCGCCCGAAGTGTCGGGCATTTCGGGGCAATACTTCGAGAAGCAACGCCCGGTGCGGTCAGCACTCGCATCGTATGATGAAGCCGCCGCGCGGCGGTTGTGGGATGCAAGCGAGGCTCTTGTCAGCAACCCGGTTGCCTCGTAAGCATATAGCCCGTAAGGATGTAACCTGTGATGCACCTGCCTGC
Source organism: uncultured Chloroflexaceae bacterium (assembly GCA_964575355.1). Taxonomy (GTDB): domain Bacteria; phylum Chloroflexota; class Chloroflexia; order Chloroflexales; family Chloroflexaceae; genus CAZNQP01. Next base: position 13,427 of record CAZNQP010000036.1, on the reverse strand, counting down.
TGCGACGGTTCCGGTACTGCCGCCGACCGTTGCTGAACCCACCCCCGCCGACCTGCTCCCGTCGCTTGCAAGCTATGTTGCACAGGCAGTGCTGCGCCGCATTGCCACCACGCCGCGCACGACCCACACACCGCAGGGGCAACGGGTGCCTGCGGCGGTGCTCTTTGCCGATATTTCGGGCTTTACGCGCCTGACTGACCAGTTGACGCGCGGCGAGCCGCAGGGGGTCGAGCGGCTGTCTGCCCTGCTCAACACATACTTCGACGGGTTGCTCTCGCTCGTGCGTGCCCACGGCGGCGACGTTGCGGCGTTCACGGGCGACGGTTTTATTGCGATCTGGGAGACCCCCAGCGATGCCACGCTTCCGGTGGCATTGCAGGCGGCGGCGCAGTGTAGCCTTGCGATCCAGCGCGGCTTCGCCCACTACCCCATCACCGATCAGCACGCGCAGTTTGTCCTTACTCTGCGGGTCGCGCTCAGTGCGGGCGAGCTATTGCTTGCCCGTGTCGGTGGGGTGTTGGGGCGGTGGGAAGTGTTGTTTGCGGGCGATCCTATCCGCGAAGTCGGGATCGTCGAGACGCAGACGCAGCCCGGCGACGTGGTGGTGGCGGCGGCGGCACAGCCGCTGCTTGCGCCCCATGCTGTGCTGCGCGACGTGCCGGGGCGTGGGGTCTTGCTCACAGGGCTGCACCAGTCCCCGCCGCCCACGCCGCTACCGGCTGTTCCGCTGTCCCCCGCGATGGTGCCCGCGCTGAGTGCGTTGCTACCGGGCATCATCCTTGATCGGCTGGAAAGTGGGCTGAGTGACTGGCTGGCAGAGTTGCGGCAGGTGACGGTGCTCTTCATCAATGTGGTGGGCATAGATGACCGTGCCCCCGCTGCACTTGACCAGTTGCAGCAGATTACCCGTGCGATCCAGACGGGGGTCTACCAGTACGAGGGGAGTGTCAACCAGTTTGTTCTCGATGACAAAGGCTTCACCGTGGTGGCGGCGATGGGCTTGCCGCCCCTGACCCACCCCGACGACGCACTGCGCGGCGTGCAAGCCGCCATGACAGTGCAGGCGCACCTGCGGCGGCTTGCGCCGCACGTCAGCAGCACGGTGGGCATCGCAAGCGGGCGGGTGTTTTGTGGGGCACGCGGCAACCAGTGGCGGCGCGACTATGCCATGATCGGGAGTGTCGTCAACCTTGCCGCCCGCCTGATGCAAGCCGCCCAGCAACTGGACCCCGGCGACACGCCTGCGATCCTGTGCGATGCCGCCACCGTACACCTGACCGAGCAACGGCTACGCTACAGCCCCGCCCAAACAGTACCTGTGAAGGGGAAGCCTGAGCCGGTGCCCGTTTACCGCCCGGTGGGGCGTGTACAGAACCTGCTACCCGCCCCGGCTACGCCAGTGGTGGGGCGCGAAGCGGAGCAGCAAACGCTGCACATCGCCCTGCACACCCTCGTGGCGCACGATGTGGGACGGGTGGTGTTGCTGCGTGGCGAACACGGCATGGGCAAGAGTCGGCTGCTGGTTGACCTGTTGCAGACCGCCCGCAATGCTGGCATCACGGTTCTGCCAGTCACGGCTGACCCGGTGATGCAGACACGGGCGTATGCCGCGTGGCAGGCGGTCTTCTTTCGTCTGTTTGGGCTAGACGACCTCCCCGACGATGTGAGCGACAATGTGATCGAGCGGCGCATACGGGTGCTCAATCGGTTGTGGGTCTACCCCGACCTTGCGCCGCTTGCGCCCCTTCTCAATGCTGTGTTGCCATTGGGGTTGCCGGACAACGATACCACGCGCCACCTGCGCGGGCACATCCGTGCCGATAGCACACGCCGCTTGTTGCACGACACGCTGGTGCGCTTTGCCGCCCAGCAACCGCTCGTGATAATCTTCGACGAGGCACACACGCTCGATGCTGCCTCGTGGCACCTGCTGCTGGCACTGGCACGTAGCCGTGCGCCGGTGTTGCAGGTGGTAGCGATGCGCCCACTCGTTGCCGCGGACGTGCCTGCTCTCCGCGAACTGCAACAACTCCCCGACGTGGTGCTACTCGACCTTGCACCTCTCAGTGCTGCCGCCGTGATAGACCTGTTGCAGGCGCAAATTGGTGGCGCGACGCTTGCACCCGATGTCGCTGCTCTTGTGGTGGAATGGGGCGACGGCAATCCGCTGCATAGCGAAGAACTGTTGCTGGCACTGCGCGACGCGGGCATGCTCGTCTCTGATGATGGTGTGTGTCGTTTCAAGCCGGAAGCCCGGCTGCACGATACCAGTATTCCCGCCAGTTTGCAGGGGGTGCTCATCAGCCGCATAGACCGCTTGCCGCCCAGTTCACAACTGACACTGAAAGTGGCATCGGTACTGGGGCAGTCGTTCACGCCGGCTGCGCTGCACGCGATTGACCCAGTGGGCAGCAGTGAACGGCAGATCGGGCTACACCTGTCGGCGTTGGTGCGCCTGAACCTGCTGCATGTGGTCACGGATGAGCCATCCCCAACCTATACGTTTCACCACGAACTGCTGCGTGAGACGGCGTACAACCTGTTGCTGTTCGCGCAGCGGCGGAGCCTGCACGCCGCCGCCGCGCGTTGGTATCGTCGCGACCAAACCACCCCAGCGAACCCACTGCACAGCATACTGGCGTATCACTGGTATTACGCGGGCTACCCGGCACTGGCACTGGCGCACCTTGAGCAGGCGGCGGCGATGGCACGCGAAGCCTATGCCGACCAAGAGGCGGTGCAGTTGTTGCGGGCAATGCTCCAGATTGCGGACGAGCATCACAATGGTGAGCCGCCCCCCACCATTGCACCGTTGCGGCGGGCACGCTGGCTACGCTGGCTCGGCGAGGCGTTGTATCGGCTCGGCGACCTTGATGAAAGCGCGGCAGTCTTCGCGCAGGCGTTGGCAGTGCTAGGGCATCCGCTCCCCGCATCGCGCTCGCGGCTGGTGCAGGCAACCGTGTGCCAGACAGTGGTGCAAGCGGCTCTGCTGGTGGTGTCCCCTGCTTCGTGTTCTAGTTCCGCGCCGTTGGCTCCGCATCAGCGCGAAGCAGCATCGAGTAGTGAGGCACTCATCCCGATCTACTATGTGCGCGGCGAAACGCTGGCACTGTTGTATGTCGCGCTGTTTGCCGCCAACCAGACGGCGGGCGCGGCTGCCTCGCCCGAACTTGCCCGCGCCACCGCAAACCTCGCTGTGGCTACGACTGGGCTGGCGTTGGCACCCCTTGCGACACGCTACACGCGGCGGGCACTGGCGATTGCCGACCGGAGTGGGCACCCCGATACCCGCGCCTATGTGCATAATCTGCTGGGGTTGGCACACCTCGGTGCAGGGCGGTGGGCACGCGCCCGCCCGCACCTTGAAGAAGCCCTCGATATATATGACCACCTGAACGACCGCCAGAATTGGGGGGTAGCATGGACGATGCTTGCCCAGCTTGCCTACCTTGAAGCTGACTTTGGGCGCACTGTCGAGATGATGCGCTTTCTCACGGCAGACCCGCACACCAGTGGGTTGCAGCAGGGCTGGGCATACAGTATCAGCGGGGCAGCCCTGACGCGCATGGGCGACATGTCCGCCGCGCATGTGGCATTGCAGCAGGCAGAAGCCGCTCTTGCCACCACCAGCGACCTGAGTATTCGTATCGCCAACGCGGGTATGCAGGCAACGTGGCACCTCGCTGCCAACAACCTGCCCGCCGCGCAAGCATCTGCCGCGACCGTCCGGCGGCTCTTGCAAGGCGTGGATTTGCCCGCCGCGTACTACCTGTACGAGGGCTATGCTGGGGCGGCTGCCGTGGGGGTTGCCACCTATGCCGCCGAACGTACCAACACCCAGCTTGCCGCAGCACGGGCTGCCTGCCTTGAGTTGGTGCGCTTCGCGGTGCGCTACCCCTTTGCGCGTCCACGGGCGGCGTGGTGTGTGGGGCATGTGCATTGGCTGGCGGGGCACCCATGCCGTGCGCTCCGTATCTGGCAGCGTGGGCTGAAGGTTGCTCGCCAGCACGCGATGCCCTACGACGAAGGCGTGTTGCTGGCGGCACTGGCGCAGGCAAGCCCTGCCCGTAGCCCCGAACGTGCCCGCTATCGCCGCCACGCAACCCACACGCTGGCACGAGTGGCAGCCCGCAACGAAGTCAACGCGCTGGCTGGGTTGCCGCGTTAGCGGGTTGGCGGGATGAGTTGGCGGGGTGGATTGGCGGGGCGAGTTGGCGGGGTGGCTCTGTCGCCAGCGCGTGCTACTATTCAGCGCGTGCTACTATACTGACAGGTACCGCACTGACAGGTACTGTGCAGCTACTGGGGAATGAGGTAGGGCGAGGTAGGGCTATGAGTACCACCACCATCGGCTTTGTGGCGCGTCCGCAGTGTGACCTGTGTGGCACGGGCGACCCGCATATTGTGCTTGCGCGTCCCTTCACCGATGCCGCGCTCGCGCCGTTTGTGCAGACATACTACGCGGGTCGTGTATCGCCTGCTATGCTCACCGGGGGGCAGTACCGTATCTGCCAGTGTGCCGCGTGTGGCTTTGTGTGGCAGGGCGACGTGCTCGACGATATTGGCATGGCACACCTGTATGACGATTGGATTTCGGCAGCAGCAAGCCTTGCCAAGAAGCACCCCTTGCCGTTGTCGCTGGCACGGACCTACAGCCGCGAACTGCGTGCTGTCGCTGCACTGTTTCCGGGGCGTGCGCCCGCGTCGTTGCGCCTGCTCGATTTTGGGATGGGCTGGGGAACGTGGTGCCGCCACGCGCAGCACTACGGCTATACGGTGGTCGGCGTGGAACTGTCGCAGGTGCGGCTGGCGTATGCCCGCGAGCGCGGCGTAACGGCGGTGGCAGGGTTGGGCGAGTTGGTGGGGCAGCAGTTCGACTTTATCAATGCTGAGCAGGTTTTCGAGCATGTCGCCCAGCCGCTCGACCTCATGCGTGCGCTTGTGGCATTGCTGGCACCCGGCGGCGTGCTGCGCGTGGCAGTCCCCGATAGCCGGGGCGCACTTGCCCGCCTTGCCCGCCCAGACTGGCAGGCAGGCAAGGATGCCCTCCATCCGCTCGAACACATCAATGCGTTTACGCCACGCACGTTACGTCTGCTGGCACGGGCGGCTGGGGTGCGCCCGCTGCCATGCGCGGCGCGGGGGTATCGCGGGCGGTATCCCTCCTTGCCCCAAATCGTGATAGCATTGCACACAAGATTGACGACCAGTGCCACCATTCTCTATGGTGTGAAGATGGTGGAAAAAGAAACGATGTGAAGGGAGTACCTTACTGTGACCGTAACACGTGATGATATTTTGATGGGGGAATTGGCGCAGGCGAGCGTCAACGCAATTCGTGTGTTGGCGATGGACGCGGTACAGGCGGCGAATAGCGGGCACCCCGGCTTACCGCTCGGCATGGCAGATGTCGCGTATGTGCTGTGGGGGCACGTCCTCAAGCACAACCCCGCCGACCCGACGTGGTTCAACCGTGACCGCTTCATCCTGTCGGCAGGGCACGGCTCGATGCTGGTGTATGCGCTGCTGCACCTGTCTGGCTACGACCTGCCTCTGGATGAGTTGCGCCGCTTTCGTCAGTTGCATAGCACAACGCCGGGGCACCCCGAATATGGGCATACCATCGGTGTGGAGACTACAACCGGACCGCTCGGTCAGGGTCTCGGCAATGCCGTTGGCATGGCATTGGCAGAAAAGCATCTCGCTGCCCGGTTTAATCAACCCGACATAACGTTGATTGACCACTACACCTATGTGATTGCTAGCGACGGCGACATGATGGAGGGCATTTCGCACGAAGCGGGGGCACTGGCGGGTCACTTGCAGCTTGGCAAGCTGATTGCCTTCTACGACAGCAACGACGTGTCGTTGGACGGACCGACCAGCCTGAGCATGAGCGACCGCACCGCGATGCGCTTCGAGTCGTATGGCTGGCATGTGCAGCAGGTGGACGGGCACGACCGCCCCGCCGTTGCCGCCGCGATTGCCGCCGCGCAAGCCGAAACGGTACGCCCGTCGCTGATTGTCTGTGAGACGACGATTGCCTATGGTAGCCCCAACAAGGCAGGGACGGCTGCCGCGCACGGTGCGCCGCTCGGTGATGATGAGGTGCGCTTGACCAAAGAAGCCCTCGGCTACCCCACAGAACCCGCGTTTTACGTGTCGGATGCGGTCTACGCGGCGTTCGATGCGAAAGAACGCGGCGCGGCGGCGCAGCACGCATGGGAACGTACCCTGACTGCCTACCGCGAACGCTACCCGCAGCAGGCTGCCGAACTTGACCGGATGCTGAACGGCAGCAACCGTACCGACGTGAGTAGCTACCTGCCCGTTTTCGCGCCGAACGAGAAGGGCATGGCGACCCGCTCGGCATCCGAGAAGGTGATCAATGCGTTGGCACCACACCTGCCCGAACTGCTTGGGGGCGCGGCAGACCTGCATAGCTCGACCAAAACGTTGATGGGCAATTCGGGCGTGCTTTCGGCAGCAGAGCCGGGCAACCGTAACCTCTATTATGGGGTACGCGAACACGCGATGGGTGCAGCTCTCAACGGGCTAGCCCTGCACGGCGGGGTGCTGCCCTACGGTGCTACCTTCCTTGTGTTTAGCGACTACCTGCGCCCGACGATCCGGTTGGCGGCACTGATGGGTATTCCGGTCATTTACGTGTTTACGCATGACAGCATAGCTGTGGGCGAAGACGGACCGACGCACGAGCCAGTTGAGCAATTGACCGCGCTACGGATTATCCCTAACCTGTGCGTCATTCGCCCTGCCGATGCCACCGAAACGGCGCAGGCATGGCGTATGGCAGTGGAGCGGCGCGACGGTCCGACGGCACTGGTGCTGTCGCGGCAGAACTTGCCTGTGCTGGCACCGCGCACGGGGCACGCCCAGTACGGCGACTTGGGCGCAGCCGAGGGCACGCTTCGCGGTGGCTATGTGCTGCGGGCGGCAGACAACCCACAGGTGGTGCTGATTGCGACGGGTTCGGAGGTGGCACTTGCGCTGGGTGCTGCCGTCGAGCTAGCAGGACAAGGCGTTGCCGCGCAGGTCGTCAGCATGCCGTGCCGTGAACTGTTTCTGCAACAGGAGCAGGCGTACCGCGAGCAGGTGGTACCACCAGCAGTTGCGGCGCGGGTCATTCTTGAAGCGGGTGTCGCGGCGGGGTGGGAAGGCTTCGTGACACCGCATACGCGCGGGCTGTTTGTCACGCAGTACGGCGCGTCGGCACCGATGCAGGACGTGCTCACAGTGTATGGGTTTACGGTGGCGAATGTGGTGCAGATGTTACGCGAGGTACTTGGGTAAGCGCGTGGCTGTTGCCTGCCCGCGCGGTGCCCCCGCTCTGTTTGGTGTGGTGGGGGCACCGTGCGCGTGCCTGCGTCGTGGTGCCGCTAGGGTGTGCCCGCCGATAGGTCAACAATGGAGAGCGGGGCGGGCATAAAGACGAGGAGAAACAGGAGCATCCCCCCGATGGCAACCGCACGTTGCCACCCCTTCAGGCGTACCAGTTCGTTCAGCATAGGGGCGCGTTGCTGCCCCAGCACGACAATCAAGATTGCCCACACGACCCAGCCCGTCCATAGGAAGCTGAGACCGAGCAGGATGGCTGCGACGACCCATGTGGTGATACGAGCGATGCGGGCGTTGGTTAGGGCGTAGAAGATATGCCCACCATCCAGTTGCCCTGCTGGTATGAGGTTGAGTGCCGTGACAAGCAACCCGACCCACCCCGCCCACGCGACAGGGTGTAAGAGTACGTCGCTGGTGCCGTCGGGCAAAAACCGCCCGAAGACAAGGATTTTCGCCGCGGCATACAGCAGCGAGTTGCCCTCTACCATGATGATGGTACTTTCGGCGGCGATACTCTCAAACGTCGTCACCTCGGACAGATATAGACCAAGCAGTAGCACCGGGATTGCCACCAGCATGCCTGCCACGGGTCCGGCAATGGCGATGGCGAGCAGAGCGCGGCGATCTGGGGGTGGGGCTTTCATCGAGATGAACGCGCCCATGGTGCCAATCGGGGTAAAGGGCATGGGGATGAAGAACGGATAGCTCACGTTGACCCCCAGACGGCGGGCGGTGAGGTAGTGCCCCAGTTCGTGCGCGAGCAGAATGGACAGCAGGGCGGCACTGAATGCCAGCCCTAGCCCAAGGTCGAACAGCCCGGTGCTAGACGAAAAGGTACCGCCCACCAATACGGTTGAGACTACGGTGAGCACGAAGAGCAACACTGCCAGCCACAGCCGCGACTGGCTGTTTTCGATGCGCCCCGGCATTGCCATAATCACGGCTTCGTCGCGCTGCTTGCCTTCTTGCATCAAGGGGGTATAGCCGAGGTTGTGCATGTGGGGTTCGATATAACTATAGGCATACTCTGGGTCGGCGGTGAGGGTGCCCACAATGCGGATCGCGCCGCGTTCTGGTGGGCTGATGTGTTCGACGCGCTGGACTGCCATAATGGGCGTGACGATCTCGCGGAGGTCTTCACGTTGCCGTGCCTGTTCGTATGCTGCAAGCGAGTTGTCAATCATTGGTTTCTATGCTTCCTCTCTGACGTATTACAGGCATGATACCACAGCACAGGCAGCAAAAAGCGGGGGTGACGGTCGTCAACCCCCGCCTGCTCCCCGGTCAGTGATGACACGGGGAGCGGTGCGCTTCGAGGAATGTGGGTTGCTTACTGAACGGTCAGGACACCCCACATGCCCGCTTCGTAGTGACCGGGCACGGTGCAGATGTAGATGTAGTCGCCAGCGTCCAGTGCGCCGAAGCTGACGGTGCCGCTCTCGCCGGGATTCAGCAGTTCTGTCTGGGCAATGATCAGCGATGTGTCACTGGGGACGTAGGGGTCGCCTGCCGCCGCAGCCTCTTCGTTAAAGGCAGCAGCATCGGCTTCGTCGCTACTATTCAGGACAATGAAGTTGTGCTGGTTGATCGCCGACGGGTTGTTGAAGGTAACGGTGATTTCTTCGCCAGCCGGTGCCATTAGTGACTCTACGTCGTACAGCAGCTGCTCACCAGCCGCCGCAATTTCAAGGTTTGCGCTGACTTCGCCACCGTCGGCAGCTTCCTCGCCACCTTCTTCACCGTCAGTAGCTTCTTCACCCCCAGCAGCCTCTTCGCTGGTTTCCTCACTCCCGGTTTCCGCAGGGGCACTGCCGCCACCACCGCAGGCTACCAGTGTCAAGGACAGCACCAGTGCCAGTCCGACCATTAGAAGACGAACCATGTCTTTCATCGTTGAGAAGTCTCCCTTTCTATCAGGATATTTGCATCTTATGGTTTTTCACAACCTTTACTATTATCCTCCAGTTTGAGGAGTTGTCAAGCGCGTGCCCCCCCTAGATATAGGGCAGGATACACAGGGCAGGCAGCAAATTGGTTTTGGTGTCATTGTGTGTTGGCGTGGGTAGCTGTCGCCATCGCGGTGCGGAACAAATTGGGCTGTTGGGTGGGTTTACTGAGCAGGCGGTGCGCGGGTTGGAACGGCGGCAGCAGGGGCAAACGGGTACCGCTTGTGCTACAATCAATCGGAGATGACTGACGTGGTGCCCGTTTGTGGTAGGTCACACACGAGCACCACCGAATAGGAGAAGCTATGAACAGACGTGTTATGGGGATTGTTGGGGTGAGCGTGGTGGCATTGCTCGTGCTCCTTGGTGGCGTAGTCGCACCGACGGCAGCTGAGCAACCACCCCAACCCGTTGCTGATAACACCGTGTATCTGCCTATCGTGGGGAAACAGGCAGGCGCACTCACGGTGTTCGGGTTTGAGACTATCGAGGGCAACTTAGCACGGAGCGATGTGCAAGCACGAGCGCGTGACCTCAATGTATCGTGGGTGCGTCTCAATAGCATCAGTTGGCGTGAGGTGCAGCCAACTGCTAACCTTTCGGTCGAAGATTGGAATTGGGCTGCGTTGCAAGCCTTCGAGCAAGAAGCCCTTGCCGCGCAAGAGCTGGGGCTGACCGCCATGGTGGTGGTAGATGATAACCCTGAATGGGCACGCATGGGCGACCTACCGTGCAATGCACTTGAGGGCGCAGCGTTTGGTGACTATGGGCGGTTTGTCGCCGAACTGGTGCGCCGCTACAGTGTACCGCCCTACAATGTGCGTTACTGGGAATTGGGCAACGAACCGGACGTAGACCCGCGCCTTGTGTCGCCAGACAGCCCGTTCGGGTGTTGGGGTGACATCAACGACCCGTACTACGGCGGCGAGCACTATGGCAACATGCTCAAGACGGCATACCCGGTGATCAAGCAGGCTAACCCGGATGTGCAGGTGGTGATGGGCGGCTTGCTGCTCGATACCCCTGAGACGACCCAGTCGGCAAAGGGCTTTCCCGAACGCTTTCTCACGGGTGTGTTGCGTACTGGGGCGGGCGACTCGTTTGATGTGTTGGCGTTTCACTCGCATTCCATCTACCGTGGGTCGCGTACCTATGATGCCGACCGCGACGACTTCCGTTGGCGTGAGCGCAACGGCATGGTACGCGGCAAGGCACAGTTTGTGCGCGACGTGATGCAGCAGTATGGCATCAGCAAGCCGCTGATGCTGAACGAAACCGCTCTGCTCTACAATGGCATCTATACCAACGGCGACCCAATTGACCCGACGTTTATGCAGGCGCAGGCGGATCATATCGTGAAGCTGTATGCGCGGGGTACGTCTGCCGACCTGCTGGCAATCTGCTGGTATACGCTGGAAGGTCCGGGCTGGCGCGTGAGTGCGTTGCTCGATGGGCAGCAGCAACCGCGCCCAGTCTATAATGTCATGCAGTTGTTGCGCCAGCTTACCGACGGTGCCTATGCCGTGGATGAGGTGACTGCCGAGTATGGGGCGGCGGAGGAAGTCGAGGCGTACCGCTTCTTAGGGGCGAACGGCGGCGGGCAACGCAGTCTCGACACGGTATGGGCGGTCAATGGCGATGGCGGCGAAGTCGCGCTCTCTGCCGGTAGTGTTGCGGCGGCATATACCCGCGACGGCGAGCCGCTTGCGCCCACCCGCACTGAGGGTGATACTGTGGTGTATGCGGTGTCGTTCGAGCCGATCTTCATCGCCCGCAACTAGCCCGGATTGCCCGCAACTAGCCCGGATTGCCCGCAACCTGTCGCGGGTGTGCCCTACTGTGAGTAGCCGAACGCCCAGTACAGATGTCTGTACTGGGCGTTGCCTGTGCGTTCGTTGCGGGTGTTGGAGCACGGCGGGCGGCTATACGGTGGCAGAGAAGGTGGGGCGGTTCTGCTGGTTGGTGTGCAGGTAGCTGTCAAACTCCATGCCGAGGAGCCGCACAAAATAGCGTCCCAGTGTCGTGACTTCGATGCCGCGCGGCGTGTAGGTGATAAAGCCCTCGTCTTCCCACGGGGCGAGGCGTTCGAGTTCGGTGGCGAAGCCGTCGCGGAGGTCTATGTTGTGCTCGGCGCACAGCAGGTCATAGGGCAGTTCGAGGTTGCACATCAGGTGCGTGATAACTTCGCGGCGCAGTTCGTCGTCGGTGTTGCGCTGCATACCGCGCACGATGGGCAGTGTGCCCGCGTCAATTGCCCGCTGGTAGTTGCCTAGTTTGGCATCGTTCTGCACAAAGGTGTTGGCAAAGTCGCCGATGCTGCTGCTGCCGAAGGCAAGCATCTGGGTGGCGGGGCGGGTGGTATAGCCCATAAAGTTGCGGTGCAGGCGGTGTTCGCGGGCTGCCTGTGATAGCTCGTCTTCGGCGACGGCAAAGTGATCCATGCCGACCCAGTCGTAGCCTGCATCGGACAGGGTCTCGACTGCTTGCTGGAACAACCCAAACTTTTCGTAGGCGGTGGGCATCAGCGTGACATCCACGTACTTCTGGTTGGGGCGCGACTGCGGCAGGTGGGCGTAGCTGAAGCACGCGATGCGGTCAGGTGCTAGCTCAATCAGGGTGTCGAGCGTATGCTGGAAGGTGGGGCGTGTCTGCCCCGGCAAGCCATACACGAGGTCTAGGTTGACGCTCTCGAAGCCAAGGTCGCGGCAGATGCCATACACGTCGCGGGTGAGGGCTTCCGGTTGGATGCGCCCGATGGCTTCTTGCACGATAGGTTCAAAATCTTGCACGCCGAGGCTGATACGGTTGAAGCCCACGTTGCGGATGGTCGTCAGCCGTTCGCGGGTGGCGATGCGCGGGTCTACCTCGATGGATATTTCGGCATCTGGGGTGAAGGTAAACCGGTGGTGCAAGTAGCCGATCAGTCGTTCAATCTGGGGGCTGGTCAAGAAGTTGGGCGTGCCCCCGCCCCAGTGCAACTGTACCACCTCGCGGTGGGTGCCGATAACATCAAGTACCATCCCGATTTCGCGCTCGACGCGATCAAGGTAGGAGTCAACCACTGCTTCGCGGCGCGTCACGGTGGCGTTGCAGCCACAGTAGTGGCAACGTTCGGCACAGAACGGCAGGTGGACGTACAGTGATAGTGGCTCGTCACGTCCGAGTTGCTGGAGGGCTGCACGGTATTCGTTTTCCCCGAATGTTTTCTCCCAGTAGGGCACCGTGGGATAGCTCGTGTAGCGCGGACCGGGACGGTTGTAGCGTTCGAGCGTTTGGGGGGCAATCTCAACTGCATACATAGGCTAGACTTTCTTCTTGCGGCTTGAACGACCATTTACTATTTTAGGACACTGGCTGTAGTATACTGCTCATATCCTAGAGTGTAGCGAAACGCTCGTTTACTGTGCGTGATGATCTGACTACGGTTCCTGCTGCACCGTGGCAATTTGGTAACGATTGGTAGTTAAAGCTGGTGCATGGCGTGCTGGGCGGCGGTCAGCGTGTCGTCAATAATGTCGGGCGTGTGCGCGAAGCTGACGAAGCCGGCTTCGAACTGCGACGGTGCCATGTACACGCCTTGCTCTGCCATCAGCCAGAAGAAGCGGGCATAGCGGGCGGTGTGGGCGTGGGCTTTCGCACTGGCATAATCGGTAATCTGTTGCCCGTCGGCGTGCAAGAAGTACATGCCAAACATGCTGCCCTGCTGCCCCACCTGCACTGGCACCCCGGCTTCGGCGGCAATGCGTTCCAGCCCGTCGGTCAGGCGGGCGGTGCTCGCCACAATCGCATCGAAGACCCCGGCACGGGTTGCCTCCGCGATAGTCGTTTTGCCGGCCACCATTGCCAGCGGGTTGCCCGACAGCGTGCCCGCCTGATACATGGGACCGGCGGGTGCAACCGTCTGCATGATCGCACGTTTGCCGCCATAGGCACCCACGGGCAAGCCGCCGCCGATGACTTTGCCAAGGCACGTCAGGTCGGGCGCGATGCCCCACTGCTGCTGGGCACCGCCGGGGGTCACGCGGAAGCCAGTCATCACCTCGTCGAAGATCAGGAGCGCACCGTGCTGGGCAGTGATGTCACGCAGGGCGTGCAGGTAGCCCTCGTTCGGCATGACAAAGCCCA
>CAZNQP010000035.1:0-32429 GCA_964575355.1 uncultured Chloroflexaceae bacterium | reverse complement strand
CTTGCTTCTTGCTGTCCTTGCTTCTTGCTGTCCTTGCTTCTTGCTAATCGAGCGGCAAGCCCGGCTGTTGCGCGACACCATCGGTTGCTGCGCCCAGTGTCGCCACCGCTCCGGTTGCCGTCGCCTCGATTGTCTCTGCCGCTGCCAGCAACGCGCGTAGCCTCTCCTCGTCCAGAATGGGAACGCCAAGACTCTGTGCCTTCGCCAGCTTGCTGCCGGGGCTAGCACCCGCCAGCACATAGTCGGTCTTCTTCGTCACACTGCCCGTCACCTTGCCGCCGTGCGCCACAATCAGGTCAGCCGCTTCGTCGCGTGTCATCGTAGGCAACGTCCCCGTCAGCACAAAGGTCTTGCCTGCGAGCATGGCACTGCGTACCTGCGGCACATCATCTGCCTGCATGTTCACACCCGCGTCCGCGAGGCGTGCCACAAGGTCGCGGGTATCGTCGCGGGCGAAGAACGACGTAATGCTGCTTGCCGCCGCCGGACCCAACCCGTCAATCGCTTCGATGGCTTCAGGGCTAGCTGCCATAATCGCCGACAGGCTACCAAAATGCCGCGCGAGAGCTTCGGCGGCGACGCTACCCACGTAGCGAATGCCTAGCCCGATCAGCAGGCGGTCAAGCGGTCGTTGCTTCGATGCCGCAATAGCCGCCAGCAGGTTGGCGGTACGCTTTTCGCCATACCCCTCACGCCCCACGAAATCTGCCGCAGTCAGGCGGTACAGGTCGGCAACATCCTTGATCGTGCCATCGCTCACCAGTTGCTCGACTTGCCGTGCCCCCAAGCCCACAATATCCATCGCACCGCGGCTCACAAAATGCTCGACACGCCCGATCACCTGCGCCGGGCAGGTCGCAAGGTTGGGGCACCGCCACGCCACTTCATCGCCCGCGCGTTCAAGCGGCGTATCACAGACTGGGCACTGCGTCGGGAACACATACGGCTGTTCGCTGCCGTCGCGTCGCTCGACAATCGGACCGATCACATAGGGGATCACATCGCCCGCCCGCTTGACCGTCACATCGTCGCCCACCCGGATGTCGCGGTCAGCGATGTAGTCAGCATTGTGCAGGCTGGCATTGCGGACAGTCACCCCGCCCAGTTCCAGCGGCGCAAGCTCGGCAAGCGGCGTGACCACGCCCGTGCGCCCCACATTCACACTAATGGCTTGCACGCGGCTCACCCCCTCGCGGGCGGGGAACTTGAACGCAATCGCCCAGCGCGGGTCACGCGCCACCACCCCCAGTTCGTTCTGCTGCGCGAGGCTGTCTACCTTGAACACCACGCCGTCTACCTCATACGCCAGACTGTCGCGCTGCGTCATCCACGCGCGGCTATAGGCAACCGCCGCATCGAAGGCGGTGAAGTGGCGGGCATCGGGGTTGGTGGGGCACCCCACCTGCGCGAGATACTGCAATAGCTGCCACTGGCTGGCAAGCGTGACACCCTCGGTCAGCCCCACGCTATAGGCAAAGAACCGCAATGGGCGCGTCGCCGTGACCGCCGGGTCTTTCTGGCGCAACGACCCCGCCGCCGCGTTACGCGGGTTGGCGGCTGGGCGGTCGCCCGCCACAACGAGCCGCTCGTTGAGCGCGGCAAACGCATCCAGTGTTATGTAAACCTCACCGCGTACCTCAAGGTGGGCGGGCGGCGTACCAGTGGTATGCAGGCGCAACGGCACGCTCCGTACCGTACGCAGGTTGGCGGTAATATCCTCGCCCGTCTCGCCGTTGCCGCGCGTGGCACCTTGCACCAACACCCCATCGCGGTAGTGCAGCGTCACCGCTAGCCCGTCAATCTTCGGCTCCACCACATAGGCAATCGCCGCCGCTTCACCGAGCAGACGGACAACCCGCTCGCGCCACGCATACAGCTCATCCGCATCAAAGGCATTGCCAAGCGACAGCATGGGCAGCGTGTGCGTCACCTTCTGGAAATGGCGGGCAGGCGGCGCACCGACCCGTTGCGTCGGCGAGTCGGGCGTGACGAGCGCGGGGTACGCCGCCTCAAGTTGCTGCAATTCGCGCAGCAGGCGGTCATACGCCGCATCGCTGATGATCGGCGCATCCAACACGTAGTAGCGATGGTTATGCGCGTGCAGCGTCGCGCGTAGCTCAGCGGCACGCTCCACCACCGCAGCAGGGGCGGCGTGCGGGTCATCACTCATACTTGCTCCTCTTTGCCAACGTATGGGGCACGGGCTACCTTTCGCATTGGCAAGCCATCCGGTATCAGGCACACAGGCGCATTATACCAGACCGCACGATTTGACAGCCCCCCCGAAAACGTGTATGCTAGAAACGTCATAACAGCGATGCATTGACATAACGGTACATGCATCCGTGGTTGAGCCACATCGGCATCGCCACACAAACTGTAGGAACAGGTCCTGTAGGAACACGTAAGGATACGATACGAATGGTTCTCGTCACGCTCAACACAGCCGCCACCACCCGCGCCGTTGCCACGGCATGCGGGCATACGGTGCTGGCAACCCGCGCACAAGAACGCGTGCGAGATGGCATTCTGAGGAGGGTGTTGTACTACGGACAGGTGATACCCGTCGCCTGTTCGAGTTACCTCATATAGCCCTCTGAAGTAGCAGTGGTAGGCTCTTCAGGGGGTTTTGTTGTGGGTTGCTGCAACAATTGTACTTGCTGAGGAGGGAAACACTGTGAGTACACGCGTACTGGTGCTTAACGCAAGTTATGAACCCCTACAGATTATCTCGGTGCGGCGTGCAGTCGTATTGCTGCTACAAGACAAAGCCGAACTCGTTGAGGCAGCCCAGCAACGGTTGCGCTCATGCACTGCCTCATTTGTTGCCCCGCTCGTCATCCGGCTCGTGAAGTACATCCGCATTCCGCGCCGCATGCGCCTCCCCTGCTCACGGCGCGGCGTGCTGATCCGCGACCGCGATACCTGCCAGTATTGCGGCATCCAGCCGGGGCGTAGCCAACTCACGATAGACCACGTGCTCCCGCGCTCGAAGGGCGGCGACACAACGTGGGAAAACGTAGTGACGGCATGCCGCGATTGCAACCGCAAGAAGGGCGGGCGCACCCCCGAAGAAGCCTACATGCCCCTGCTTTCGACCCCCCGCCAGCCGCAGTATATTGCCTTTGCCCTGATGGGTGAACTCGAACGCAACGATGTCTGGAAGAAATACGCCTTCTTCTAACGCCCCCTCCGCCTGACGGTGAGCAGGGGCACGCGCCCCTTGCTCACCGCCGCCGCCCCGCCAGCAGATACAGGCACGCAGTCCGCACCAGCGCAAACCAGCCCATCGCGCCACACAACGCCAGACCTAGCCCGCCATCGCGCCAGCCCCCCAGCCGTACATACCGCCCCCAAAACTCGCGCACAGGTGCGCCCACAAAGCCGCGCCAACGGGCACGGTGCCCCTGCATATACAGTGTGCGGGCTTCTGCCAGCGCATAGCGGCACTGCTTGTGCCAGAACTCGCCCACCTGCTCAATGTTGATATGCAGCATGTGCGCGTCAAGGGTTGCCACCTCGCCCGCCAACCGTGCCACTTCGTGGACGAGCACCTGCTCGTCGTAATGGGCAACCCCGCGCCGCAACAGGCGCAACTGGTAATCGGGGTACCAGCCACCGCCGCGGAGCCGCCGCCCAAAGAACACATTGTGGCGCGGCATACGATAGCCCACCACCGCGGGCGCGGCGGGGAGCGCGGCAATAGCAACCCGTAGCTCGGCGGTCAACCGCTCGTCAGCATCAAGGAACAACACCCACGCGCCGCGTGCCTGCTGCAAAGCATAGTTGCGCTGCCCCGCAAAGCCACGCCACGCAGTCAGCTGCACGGTTGCGCCCGCCGCCCGACAGATCGCGGCAGTGTCATCGCGGGTGCGCTCGTCAAGCAGCACCAGCACGTCAGTCGTCAGGTCGCCAATGCTGGCAAGACAGTCCCCAATATGGCGGGCTTCGTCGCGGGCAATAATTGCCACCGTTACATCGTGCATGCCCACTCCCCGGCATAGCTGGTATAATACAGGCAGGCTGACCATACAGCCGAACACCCGACTATGATACACCGAATACCACAACCTATCGGCACGGCATTGCTTGGCTTCGTCCTGCTCGTGCTACTGCTGCCCATAGCGGGCGTGGGTGCCCAGCAAACGCCGCCGCCGCCGGATAGCGACGAGTACGAGCTACGCCTGCGCGAAGCCCTGATCGCCGCCCAGCGCGGCGACCGCCCCGGCTTGGAGCAAGCCACCGACTGGCTGGTTGCCACCGACCAGATTACCACTGCCAACGGCAGCACACTCCCCGTAGATAATAGCTGGCTCGCAAGCGAAATGCAACGCACCGAGCCAGACTTCAGCCGCATCGAGAACTACCTTGCCGCCACGCTCGATGGCATCCCGCCGGCTGCCAGCACCGCCGCGCCCGACGCGCTGCAACAACTGGACACCCTGCTCTCGCGCCCACCCTTCAGCGCAGACCCACCCGAACTGACGTGGATCAATCAGGTACTCAACACCATCTTCGATGGCATTGTACGCTTCTTCGAGTGGCTGTTTGGGCTACTAGAGCCAGCCGAAGAGGTTGGCGCAGCGGTCGGTGGGCTACCGGGTTGGGTCATCATCGCCCTAAGCCTCGTCATCTTCGTCGCCCTCGTGCTCTGGCTCGTGTGGCAGTGGCGTACCCACACCGTGCGCGAGACAGAGCTTGCCGCGCTCGCCGCAGAAGCCGACGACCTGACCGGCGACGAAGCCCACCAGCGTGCCGCCAGCGTCGCGCAAGACGGCGACTACCGTTCGGCGGTGCGCTATCTGTATCTGTCAGCCCTATTGTGGCTAGAAGAGCGCGGACTAATCCAGTTCGACCGTAGCCTGACCAACTACGAATATGTCTTGCTGCTGCACAACCGCCCCGACGTGCGTGCCCGCCTCAACCCGGTGGTACAGACGTTTGACCGGGTGTGGTACGGTCATGCTACAATTGACGAGCCAACATTCCAACAGTACCGCGCACAGGTCGAGGCACTGCGAACCGTGCCCACCACCGCACCCGGCAGTCAGCAAGCGGGTGAGCACCCGGCGGTGTCTTCGTGAGGTGTCTTTGTGAATGGCTTGCTGACTTGACCGCCCGACGGCTTGCATGGAATGGCTAACGCGATACCGTGATACAACGAGGAGCAAGAGGCATACGGTGAAAGTCTTTCGTAGTGTACGCATAGGCATCATTGTCGGTGCGCTGTTGCTGCTGATAGCAGCGCAACACACCCCCAGCATGGCACAGTCTGACCGTCCCATCGTGACCGCCACGGCAACCCCCTACCCCATGGTGACGGCAACCCCGTCGCCCGTCCGCCCAAGCGGTAGCAAGCCAACCCCTTCCCTCGCCAACACCACCACCGACCGCGACGGCGCAACGAACTCGCCCCCCCGCCCGCTCCGTGACCGCTTCGAGCCACGCGCCGACGACAAGGTAACGCAGGTGCGCGAGGGCATCTACCACATCTCCCGCGAAACCGACGACCCACTCCAGATCAACGTGCTGCTCTTCGACCTGACTGCCCCAGAGTTCGATGTCCGTTCTGGGCTGGGCGGCAACTGGCTCTCCGGGCGTACCCAGACCTCCACCATGGTCGCAGAATACGGCGCGGTTGCTGGGGTCAACGGCGACCTGTTTGCCGAGCAGGGCGTGCCACAGGGCTTGACGATACGCGGCGGGCAGGTGGTCATCCCGCCCAAGCACCGCGCCACCTTCGCGTGGACGACCGACCGCGAGCCAGTCATCGGCTACTACACCGATAGCTGGACGTGGCAGGCAGAGGTAATCGCGGCAAACGGTGCCCAGCGGCAACTGGGCGAATATAACATGGCGTGTGGCTACGACACCATCTGCCTGTACAACGAGTTTGCCCGCGTCGCCTATGCCGAATGGGGCGACGTAAAGGTAGTCCTCAGCCCCAGCGGGCGCGTGCGAGCCATCGTGCAGGGCGAAGCCCTCGACATCGAGCCGGGCGAGCGCGTGCTGAAAGGCACGGGCACCGGCGCAGAGTGGCTACTGGCGAATGTCGCGGTGGGCGACACCGTGCAGGTCAACACTGTCACCGACCCGCCGCTCGACAATATTGCCGAATCCATCAGTGGCGGACCGATCCTTGTGCAAGAGGGCGAGTTCTTTCAAGACTGCCTGTGCAAGCTGATGGACTGCACGTATGTTGCGCTTGCCGACCTGCCGCCATCGGGCACGCTCTGCGAGGATTTCGACACCGACTGGAAAGAAGCGCACTACGAATATGTATACATGCCACGCACGGCGGTCGGCTACGACCGCGCCAAGCAGACCTTGATCGTGATTGTCATAGATGGCTACCAGCTTGGCTTCAGCCGGGGTGCGCTGCAAGAAGAACTAGCAGACCTGTTCATCGAGTTTGGTGCATACACCGCGATGGAACTGGACGGCGGCGGCTCGTCCACCATGGTTGTAGAGGATGAGATTGTCAACTACCCCTCCGACCAGACCGGCGAACGCTATGTTGCCAATGCCTTGCTCTTCATGTGGAACGAAGGAGCAGGCGAAGCCACCGATACCACGATGCTTGTCCCGCGCAACGGGCGCGGCTTGACCGCCCGCTAGCCGGAGCAACCGCAACCCACGAGAAGCAACAGGAGAACCGAGGTGTTCCAATTCGGGAAGCGACAACTAACCATCGCCCACCCATGCCGCCACTGGCTATGGGCGACCCTTGCGCTCCTGCTACTGGCAGGCTGCGGCGACCCGTCGCCCGCCGCCACCACCGCACCACCCGCCGATGCACTGCCCGTCGCGGCAGCCGCAACCCCACCCACCGCCGCACCGACGGCAGCACCATCGCCCACGGCAGCACCCACCACCCCACCCACCGCCACTGCCACCGCCGGACCGTCGCCAACTGCCACCGCATTGCCGCTCCCCGCTGGGCAACTCGCAATGGATGCGCCGGACGACCCCGGCTACCTGCCCATCCTGATGTACCACTACGTCCGGACCGTAGACCCCGCGCAAGACGAACTGGGCTACAACCTCTCGATTGAGCCAGAGCTGTTCGCCGAGCACGTCGCGTGGCTGGCAACAAACGGCTTTACCTCAGTACGGATGGACACCCTGACCGAATGTATACGCGGCTTGCGTGAATGCCCGCCCCAACCTGTCGCCCTCACCTTCGACGATGGCTACGACGATGCCTACACCGCAGCCTTTCCCGTGCTGCAAACGCACGGGTTCGTCGGGACGTTCTACATCATCACTGACCGGATCGGGCAACCCGGCTACCTCTCGTGGGCGCAGATCAAAGAGATGCACGCCGCAGGCATGGAGATCGGCTCACACACCGTCAGCCACCCCGACCTGAGCGTGAATACCCTTGCAACCGTGACTGAGCAACTGGTGGTATCGCGGGAAATGCTCGAAGCCGAACTGAACGCCCCGGTGCTGAGTTTCTGCTACCCCTTCGGCAAGTATGACCCTGCAACCATGCCCGCCCTTGTCCGCGACGCGGGCTATACCAGTGCCGTAACGACCTACCCCGGCATAGGCTTAACCCAACTGTACGAGTTACCGCGCCAGCGCATTCTGGGCGGCGACGGCACCGATGCCCTCGCGTGGTATGTGGCGGCACCCGGCGAGTAATAGCGGCACCGCCCGCACCAGAGGGAGATAGCCCGTATGAGAGCGATAGACCGTATGAAAAGCATCTTGCTGCTAGTGGCGTGCTGGCTGGCGATGGTCGGCGCAGGTGCGGTCTATCCGTTGGCGGCTGCCCCCCCTGCCATCCGCGACATCACCATTGGGCTGAGTGCCCAAGAACGCCCGATCACGGCAACGGTGGTGGGCGACGGCGAACGCAAGCTGGTCGTGGTCGGGGATACCCACGGCGGACCCGAAGCCAACACCTATGTCCTCACCACCCAGCTGATCGAATACTATCGCGCCAACCCCGACACCGTGCCCGCCGATGTAACGCTCTACCTCATCCCAAGCCTCAACCCAGATGGGCTAGCCCTTGGGAGCCGCTACGATGCGTTTGGGGTAGACCTCAACCGCAACATGAACACCAACCTTGACCCTTGCACCGAAAACGACTGGAACCAGTATGTGTATGGGGCGGGGGGCATCCCCTCGTACACGGGCGGTCCATTCCCCGACTCGCAGATCGAGTCGCGGGTCATCCGCAACTTTCTGCTCGACGCATCGGGGGCAATCTTCTTGCACAGCAACGCGGGGCTAGTCTTCCCCGCATCGTGTGAACACGCCCCGTCTATCGCTATGGCACAGCTGTATGCCGAAGGCGCGGGGTATCTCTACACACGCTACTGGGACAACTACCTTATCACGGGCGGCATGCACGACTGGGCAGCCAGCCTCGGCATTGCGGCAGTCACGCCCGAACTGATCACCGGCTACGACAGCGAGTATGCCCAGAACCTTGGCGGCTTGCAGGCGATACTCGCCGACACCACAGCGACCCTGCCCCTGCCCGCAGACCAGCAGGTGAACGGCGTAACGGTGCCCGCCGTCATCTGGCGGTACTGGCTAGCGCATGGCGGTGCCGACGTGTTCGGGGTGCCCATCACGCCACCACAGACCGTCGGCGAGGATACAATCCAGACCTTCAGCCACGCCCGCCTCGTCTACCGCACCGCCCTACGTGATACGCCCTTTGTGGTACAGCCCGCGCCACTCGGCTACGAAGCCCTGCGTGCCCGCGCAGATGCAGCCGAAACCACCCCGGTTGCAACGCGCACCCCAGAATACCTGTCCCCTTTGCCGCCGCTCAATGCCGAGGTGCTGTATGTCGAAGAAACCGGGCACGCGCTTGGCTACGGCTTCCTCGATTACTACCGCCTGCACGGTGGCAGTGACGTACTCGGCTTGCCGATCAGCGACGAGATGACCGTGCTAGCCGCCGACGGGAGCGAGCGCACGACGCAATTTTTCGAGAATGTGCTGCTGACCTACAACCCTGCCGACGGCACGATCCAGCCAGAGCCAATTGGGTGGCAAGCCCTCGTGCGTGCCCAGATGCAACAAGTCGCCGCCCTGCACCCCAACCACACGCCGCCCCGGCTCTTCTCGCGCTGACCCATCGGCACGCCGCCGCCGCGAGCCGTTGCCGTAAAACAGAATTGGTCACACATGCGTAAAATCACGCCACTGTTACGTTCAGTAGTACAGTCACAGGGGTACTTGCTCAGTCGTGCCAGTCTACCTGCACATAGATATAGTCGTGCTGGATCACCACCGCAAACGTCGCAATCCGCACGCCAACGGGTGGCACGATGCTCTTGCCAGTGCGAACACTGTACGTCCAGCCATGCCACGGGCATGTCACTGTATCGTCAATGAGCACGCCCGACGACAACGACCCGCCCGCGTGGCGGCAGCTATCGCTAAACGCATAGATGCCGCCGCCAACATTGGCAAGGGCAATGGGCATACCCTCGACCACCGCATAGTGCATGCGACCGGGGGGCAATGCGTGCAAGGGCAGGATCGGGTAGAGATCAGTTTGTGATGACATAGGTCGTAGGTACTGGTAAAAAACAGGTAAAGAGTATAGTTGGCAACGGGCACACGATGGTGTACCATGATCAAAAGCACCCGTCTATGGTAGTATAGGACAAGCCTTTTTGCAACGCGCCCCACCGCGCAACGCCCGACGGGTATGGACAAACCGTGAGGATGGTATGACCCCTACAGCATTGGAACAGGCTCATTTGAAGACGCTGAGTCAACTGCTCGCCGCAGGTGGACATCAGGAAGTATCGGATTTGCTACGCTCGTCGCTTGAGCGTTTAATCAACTTTTGGCCCGCCAAGGCTGGTGCGCTACTCTACCTCACCCCCCATGGCGAGGTGGTGCGCCTCGAACACGGTGCCCTCAGTCATGAGGCACGCACCATGATCGAGCAAGCCCGGACCGGCTTTGAGCGGCGCGACGAGCACGGCGAACCAACCATTGGCTACTACGCCCTAGAGGGCGGGCTAAACATCCTTGAGCTACCCTTACAGGGCGGCGTGCAGGGCGTGGGGTTGGTGCATCTGGTGGTCGCCGATGGCACCGACAAGAACAGCGCACACTCGCTAGCCGACGAAGACCTGCTGTTGCTGCTGGTGCGTGCCATTGGTGGCGAAGCAGACAAACTGGCAATGCTCCGCCGCGCCGAGCGCGACCTCCGCGAGTTGCGCCTGCTGACCGACTTGGGGCAGTCGCTGGCAATCAACCTCGACCTAAACACCCTCCTCAACGACATTCGCACCCGTGCCCCAGATGTCGTCGGGGCAGAACGTTGCTCAATCTTCATTCACGACGTAGAACGGCGCGAACTCGTGCTCGATATTCCCGAACAGAGCCGCCAGTACCGCATGCCCGACGATCAAGGCATTGCGGGGTGGGTGCTGCAACACGGTGTCCCCCAGATCGTCAATGATGTGGCACAAGATGCGCGCTGGTACGACTATATCGCCCGCGACACAGCCTTCGAGAGTAGCTCACTGGCGTGCGTACCCATTCGCGTGCGCGAGCGTATCATCGGCGTGATCCAGTTGCTCAACAAGCGCGACGGCGAACAGTTCACCGACCAAGACGTACAACTCCTCTCGACGCTCGCTGCACAGGCAGGCATCGCCATCGAGAACGCCCGCCTCTATCGCAAGTTGCGCGAAGAACGCGACCGCCTGCTCAATCAAGAGGCACAGGTTCGCAACGGCATCGCGCGTGACCTGCACGACGGACCTACCCAACGCCTCGCCGCTGTGCTGATGAATATCGAGTTTATCAAGAAGCTGATGGTTGCCATGCCTGACCGCGTCTCGCCCGAACTCGACACGCTCTACGACCTTGTGCAGCGCACCGTCACCGACCTGCGCACTTTTCTGTTTGAGTTGCGCCCGCTGGGGCTGGAAACGCAGGGCTTGCTGCTGACCATGCAACGATATGTCGAACGCTGGCAAGACCCGTCGGGCAACGAAACGCGGCTCCGTTTGCAAGCACCGTCAGCTATCCCGCGCCTGAACCCGGATATTGAGGCATCGGTGTTTATGATCATCCAAGAGGCGATCAACAATGCCCGCAAGTATTCGGGTGCGCCTGAGATTATTGTGTACCTGTATGTGGACGAAGGGCACCTCGTCGCCAGCGTGCGCGACCGTGGCAAGGGCTTCAACCTCGACCGCGTGATGCTGGCATCTACCGAACGCGACAGCCTCGGCTTAACCAGCATGCGTGAACGCGCCCAACAGATCAATGCCGATTTCCGCATTCGCTCCGAACCGGGGCACGGTACGACTATCGAGTTGCGTGTGCCGCTGCAAGAACCAGCCAACAACAGTACGACACTGCGCGTTGTGCCGGGGGGGGCAGACTAACCGACCCCACGCCCCGACGCTGCCGCCCTACGCCTAGCCTACGCGGGCGGCAGCGTTGCACACAGCGCGTGAACCGCCGCCAGTGGGTCAGCCGCCGCCGTAATCGGTCGCCCCACCACAAGGTAGTCGGCACCATCGGCGCGGGCGGCGGCGGGGGTGCTCACCCGTTGCTGGTCGCCCGGAACGTCGCCCGCCAACCGAATACCCGGTGTCACGAGGATAAAGTCATCGCCGCACGCTACCCGGAGCGGGCGCAGTTCGTGCGGCGATGCTACCACCCCACCCAACCCTGCCTGTTGTGCCAGCCGTGCCAACCGCACCACCTGTGCGGCGGGCGCGTCGGGCACGCCCGTTGCCACCAGTGCGGCAGCATCCATGCTGGTGAGTACCGTCACGCCCAGCAACAACGGCGGCGGTGTGCCCTGCCGCGCCGCGGTCGCGGTCGCCGCTTCAGCCGCCGCCCGCAACATCGCCGTGCCCCCGTCGCTGTGCAGCGTCAGCATACGCAACTGCGCCCCACCCACCGCCACAAGCGCAGCCACCGCCCTGCCCACCGTGTTGGGGATGTCTTTCAACTTGAGATCGAGGAAGAGCGACCCGCTCCCTGCCGCCTGCAACGCGGTAAACACCTGCGGCACACCGACGGCGTTACACAGCTCCAGCCCCACCTTGAAGCCCCCGACATGCCCACGGAGCTGATGCACCAGCGCGGTTGCCGCCTCAAGCGTCGGCACATCCAGTGCAACCAGCACGCGCTCGTGCGGAGGCAACGCCAATGGACGGCGCGTCATAGCGGCACCGCCGTGCGCGACAACGCCCGATTGATGTTGCGCGGCAATGCCGGACCGTGGTACACCAGCCCCGTGTACACCTGCACGAGACGCGCCCCCGCGTCAAGCATCCGTAGTGCATCGTCGGGCGTGAGGATGCCGCCCACGCCAATGATCGGCACCCGCCCGCCCGCCTCACGGTGCAACAGCGCGACGACCTCCCGCGCCCGTGCTGCAAGCGGCTGTCCGCTCAAGCCACCCTCGGCGGTGGTACGCTCGTGTAGCCCGTCCCGGCGTAGCGTGGTGTTGGTGGCAATAATCCCCGCGATGCCGTGCGCGAGCACAAGGTCGAGCACCGCGAGCAGGGCAGCATTGTCGAGGTCTGGCGATACCTTCACCAGCAACGGGCGCGGCGCGTGCCCTGCCGCCGCAGCCAGCCAGCGGCTTTCGCGTTGCAGCGTTGCCAGCAGGCTGTCAAGCTGATCGCGCTGCTGTAAGTCGCGCAGTCCCGGTGTGTTGGGCGAACTGACGTTCACCGCGAAGTAGTCGCCATAGGGGTACAATATCCGGAGCGACGCGCAATAGTCATACGCGGCTTGCGCCAGTGCCGTGCGGCGCGACTTGCCAAGGCTGATGCCAACCACCAGCGGCGGCACCCCGTCGCCATTGCTCCGCGCGTCACCCGTTAACGCCCGCAGCCGCCGCACCAGCGTTGCCGCACCAGCGTTGTTGAAGCCCATCCGATTGATGAGCGCACACGAACGCGGCAGGCGATGTAGGCGCGGGCGCGGGTTGCCCGGTTGGGCGTGCCACGTCACGGTGCCCACCTCGACGTGCCCGAAGCCAAGCGCAGCCCACGCTGGCAGTGCCAGCCCGTCTTTGTCATAGCCTGCCGCCAGCCCCACCGCGTTCGCAAAACGTAGCCCGCACACCTCGCGCACCAGTGCCGGGTCGTCGTGGCGCAACACACGCCGCAACACGCGCAACGCCGCCGGTCGCTGACTGAGCCGCGCAAGGAGCCGCACGACATCGGTATGGGTCGTCTCAGGGTCGGTGGTGGCAAACAGCAGGTTCCGCAGGGCGGGGTACAGGCGGATGTCCATTACCAGCGGGTTTCCATTAAAACGGCTAACATAGACCGGCTAATAAAACGGCTAAATATAGACCGGCTAAAACGGCTCGATGCCCCACTCGGCGATCTTCTCCACAAACTGCTCAAAGTCGGTGGGCTTTTTGAGCGTGGGCACCTCTTGCACCAAGCGTGCCCGTGGCGCATCGCCCGTCATCACCGCCCGTTCAAGATACTGCTTGAGGTAGGTATGGAGCAAAGCAAGCTGGTCGCGGCTGAGGGGTTCGCTCCGCATGTAGACTTCGACCGCTTCTGCCAGCTTCCCCGTCTGTTCTTCCATCCAGAAGCGCGGCGGCGGCTCAACCGGGAAAGGATAGGGGTAATCAGCGTTGGGCACAAAATAGAGCGCACCAATCTGTTCGCCATCACTCGACACAGGCTCCTCCATTCGTCAGAACTATCAGAGCTAGTGGTTTGACCGCACCGAAGCCGCATCCACGGGAGAAACCAGCGGCGTGCGCTGCGCCCGCACACGCAAGGGCGGCAGCAACAGCAGCAGGTGTTCGAGCAACCCCAGCAGCACCAGCGCAGCCAGCAACATCGCGCCGATCGTACCACCTGCGTGCGGCAGTGTATTTGCCTGCGACCACAGAAACCACACCAGCAGGCTCATCGCCACCAGCGCAACCGGCATGAACGGGTTGCCGCGCCGTTTGCGCCAGAAGCTACCGAGGTAGCGCAGGTGGTCAGGTAGCAGGTCTACATCGAGGTGGCGGGTGCCCAGAAACACATTCAGCTTGGCACTGTGCTGCAACAGCCAGAACAACCCGAAGGTCAGCGGGGCAATGAAGTTAGTGGCATCGGCGTGCAACCCCATCAGCAGCAGCAACTCACCAACAACGGCTAACTCGTGATAGAGGTGCGTGCCCATGGCATAGCCGAAGCGACGCGAACCGGAGCACCCCACCGGGCACTCGCTCCGCCACGGACCTGCCAGCACACCGCTATAAAAGGCAAGTTCGTGCCACGCCCAGATCAGCATGCCACTGATGAACGCGCGGTAGCTCCCCCAGACACTCAGGTCGTGCCGGATCGCGCTCAACTCGTGGTGAATAAACACCACGAGCGGCAGAGTGAGCAGTAAGACAATCTGTGCGGGCACTGCCCCCGCCCGGTTGAGCCGCAACAAGCCCACCGTCAGACCAACCCAGAGCGCAATGGTAATAAGTGGTGGCAACAGGTAGAGATGCGCCCACGGGATAAAGTCTGTCGTCATACTTTCACTCAACAACACTCCAGAAAATGACATTCTATACAAGTGATGGTAGCACGCCCGGCGTGCTCTGTCAATGGCAGGCATCGCAATGCGCTAGCGCACCGTTTACCCGGTCGTCAGCCCGCCCGTCGCTTTGTGGTATACTGGCATGCAGTGCGACGACGGTGGCGGAGTGCCCCGCCGTCACTTTGTGTGTTGCAAAGACTCACGCTAGATAAGAGGAGAGAGACCCATGGCTACCACCGCTGACCTACGGAACGGCGCAGTACTCGACTACAAGGGTGCGCTGATGCAAGTTGTGGAATGGCAGCACGTCAAGCCCGGCAAAGGTGGCGCGTTTGTACGCCTGAAACTGAAGAACCTCACCACCGGCAAGACGCTTGAAGATACAGTCAATGCTGGTATTTCTATTACGATTGTCCGCATTGAGCGACGTACCATGCAATACCTCTACCGTGAAGGTGACTCGCTGATCTTTATGGACAACGACACCTTCGACCAGATTCCCGTCAATGCCGATATGCTGGGCGATAACATCCGCTTCCTCAAAGAGAATGACCCCGCAGACCTGATCTTCCGGGGCGACACCGACGAACTGCTGATGGTCGAGTTGCCGCTGTTCGTCGAACTGCTCGTGACGGAAACGGCAACCGCCGTGCGCGGCGACACCGCCACCGACGTGAGCAAGCCCGCCACGCTCGAAACGGGGGCAACAATTGACGTACCCTCTTTCATCAAAGAGGGCGACACACTGAAGATTGACACGCG
Organism: uncultured Chloroflexaceae bacterium; assembly: GCA_964575355.1. Lineage (GTDB taxonomy): Bacteria > Chloroflexota > Chloroflexia > Chloroflexales > Chloroflexaceae > CAZNQP01. The sequence continues at coordinate 17,159 of CAZNQP010000035.1, read as the reverse complement.
CACTGGGAATTACGTCAGCCGCGTATAGCCGCGCACAGCCGCACCGGGGGCACGCACAGCCGCGCGGGGGCACGCACAGCCGCCGTGCTGTAGACACGCTACACGTAGCACCGGAAGGAGCAACCGTATGGCTCGTATCGCATGGCACCTGATTGTGCTCGCCCTGCTCAGCACGACGGTAGCGGCGTGCAGCCTGCCCGACCTGTCGCTGTCGCCGACGGCAACCCCGCCGCCGCCCCCTACCAGCGAAGCGGTCACCGCCCCGCCCGACAGCCCCACCGAAGCTACCGTCGTCACGGCACAGGAGAGCGCAGCAGGCGAAAGCCTGCTCACCACCGTCAGGCAGCGCGAGGTGGTGCGGTGCGGGGTCAATGCCGACCTGCCCGGCTTCGGCTTCTACGACAGCGTGCGCGACGAGTGGAGCGGCTTTGATGTTGACTTCTGTCGCGTAGTCGCCGCCGCCGTGCTTGGCGATGCCACGGGTGTCGAGTTTGTGCCCCTGACTGCCGACACCCGCTGGGCGGCTATCCGTAATGGCGACGTGGATGTCCTGTTCCGCAACTCGACGTGGACTGCCGCCCGCGACACCGCCGAAGGGGTAGACTTCGGACCAACCACCTTCCACGACGGGCAGGGCTTCCTTGTGGCAGCGGATGGTGCCATTGCCACAGTGGGCGACCTCGACGGACGCAGCATCTGTGTGATCGCAGAAACCACTAGTGCCGCCAACCTGCGCGACGAACTGCCCGTGCGCGACATTACGAGCGAGCTACAAACCTACCCCGACGCAGATACCATGTTTCGTGCCTACGATGACGGCGCATGCGACGCAGTGAGTAGCGACCGCTCACAACTGATTTCACTCCGCCAGCGGCTCCGCGAGCCAGCCGCCCACGTTGTGCTCACCGAACAGATTTCGCGCGAGCCGCTCGGACCCGCCTACCGCGAAAATGACAGCGCATGGCAAGATGCCGTCAACTGGGCGGTGTTCGCCACGGTGTATGCCGAAGAGTTGCGCGTCAACCAAAGCACCATTGCAGCCTTCCGCGACAGTAGCGACCCACGGGTACGCCGTCTGCTGGGCATAGAAGGCACCATCGGCGATGACCTTGGGTTGCGCCCTGAGTTCGCCGCCGACATCGTGACCCAAGTGGGCAACTATGCCGACATTTACAACCGCAACCTCGGACCGGACACCCCCTTCGCCCTCGACCGGGGACCCAACAAAGTCTGGAACTTGGGGCAGGGCGGCGTGCTGGCAGCACCGCCGTTCCGCTAACTGCCGCCCCAGCACACGCCCACCCGTTGCAGGCAACACGGTTGCATCCCTGCGTGATTACGGTACAATCGGTGCAGTGCATCACCTACGCTAAATAATGCGCTAAACCGCAAGCCTTGCCCGTGCCATTGCTGGCAACGTGCAAGCTACCACAAGGAGGTACAAGTTTCATGGCAGCAGCAACACCCGGCACCACCCGCACCGAAACCGACAGCATGGGACCGATTGAGGTCGCCAGTGACCGCTACTGGGGCGCACAGACCCAACGGTCGCTGCACCACTTCGACATTGGCAACGACACCATGCCGCGCGAACTCATCCGCGCCCTCGGCATCCTCAAGATGGCAGCCGCCGAAACCAACCGCGACTTGGGGCGGCTCCCGGCAGACCGTACCGACCTGATTGTCGCCGCCGCCAAGGAAGTGATCGCGGGCGATCTCGATGACCACTTCCCGCTCCGTATCTGGCAGACAGGCAGCGGCACCCAGACCAACATGAACAGCAACGAGGTCATCGCCAACCGTGCCATCGAAATGGCAGGCGGTGAACTGGGCAGCAAACAACCCGTTCACCCCAACGACGACGTGAACCGCTCGCAGTCCTCGAACGACACGTTTCCCACCGCTATGCACATCGCCGCCGTCGAGCAGATCGTCCACGGACTGTTGCCGCAGGTGCGCCACCTACGTGACGCACTCGCCGCCAAAGCCGACGAGTTCGCCGACATCGTGAAGATTGGGCGTACCCACCTGATGGACGCGGTGCCGCTCACATTGGGGCAGGAGTTTTCGGGCTACGTCGCACAACTCGACCAAGACCTCGCCCGCATCGAAAGCACGCTCCCCAACCTGTACGAGCTTGCGCTGGGTGGCACCGCCGTGGGCACCGGGTTAAACACGCACCCCGACTTCGCGCGGCTGGCAGCCGCAAAGATTGCCGCCTTCACCGCACTACCCTTCGTCACTGCCCCCAACAAGTTTGCCGCCCTCGCCAGCAACGACCCGATTGTGATGGCAAGCGGCGCACTCAAGACGCTGGCATGCTCGCTGATGAAGATTGCCAACGACGTGCGCTGGCTTGGCTCCGGTCCGCGCTGCGGGCTAGGCGAGTTGATCCTGCCCGCCAACGAGCCGGGGTCTTCGATTATGCCGGGCAAAGTCAACCCCACCCAAAGCGAAGCCATGACGATGGTCTGTGTACAGGTGATGGGCAACGACGCGGCAATCACAATTGCTGGCTCACAGGGGAACTTCGAGCTGAACGTCTTCAAGCCCGTGCTGATCCACAACCTGCTGCACTCGATCCGGCTACTGGCAGACAGTTGCCGCTCGTTCACCGACCACTGCGTGGTGGGCATCGTGCCAAACCGCGAACGCATTACGCACTTCCTCAACGACTCGCTGATGCTGGTAACGGCACTCAACCCCCACATCGGCTACGACAACGCGGCGAAGGTTGCCAAGAAAGCCTACGAGGACAACTCGACGCTACGGGCTGCCGCCGAAGCCCTTGGCATCCTTAGCGGCGAAGAGTTCGCTAAACTGGTGCGCCCCGCCGAGATGATCGCGCCCAAAGCCTGACCCTCACCCACCAACAGCCACCGCACACCAACAGCCGGGGGTACGTCCCCCCGGCTGTCCGCGTCGGCACATCTGCGCCAATGGCGTGGTGCTGCTATGCCCCCGGCGGCGTGCCCACCCGAAAGCCACAGTTGGGGCAGAAAATCGCGTGTGCGGGCATCTTAAAGGTGCAGGCAGGGCAGGTGCGCGTGGCAGCATGTGCCGGTGGCACGGGAGGCGGCGCAACCGGGGGCGTACCACTGAGGGGCGCAGTACCTGTTTTACGCTGCGGTGTGGGCGGGGCGACATTCGACGGCGTAGGTGGGGCGACATTCGACGGCGTGGGCGGGCTGTCGTCATCATCAATTGGTACCACCTGCGCCACCGCGCCGGGGGGCGGCTCGACATAGACCATTGCCTGCGCCTGCCGTAGCTCGTCCTCCTTGCGCGTCACATCCATGCGAAGTGCATCTACTTCGCGGGCAAGGTCGGCAACGGACGCGGGGGCAAGCGTCCCAGCACGATACAAGTCATACGCCCGCTCGCCCAGCGCAGTCAGCTGCTGGTTGAGTTTGTGTTGCAGGTCGGCGATCTCGCCCTGCAAGGCGGTGGTCTTCTGAAACTTGTCGGCTTCGAACCGCGCCCGGTCAATTGCCTGTTGCGCGGAGCGTCCGAACTGATCGAGGAAGCGCATGGGGTATCTCCTCTTCATTACCCAACTGTCCCGCCTTATTGTAGCACAGCCGCCGCGCCCGCTTCACGCTCAAACACCCCACACCGCCCCGCTACAGTGCCAACGGCACAAAACATACGACTGTGGATAGCATACACGGGAATGGGTACTATTCTCCATCTCCCAACGGGCTATCGGCTGTGAGAAACAAGTACTATAGACCTATGCGGCTCACCCGTCTATGATAGAACCACATACATTGAATAGTGCTGTCAAATGTATGTTATGGGCACAATTGTAACAAGAAAGCTAGGAGTATGAATACCCTCCCTGCACCCAATGACCTCCCGCTCGGCGATGAACTGCTTGCCGTGTCGCAACGGCTCCTGACGATGCTAGAACAGCACGCAGATGACCCCGAAAGCGCACAGCGGCTCCACCACCACCGCACGCTGCACGCCCGGCTCCGCCAGCAACAGGCTACCGCCGATCACGCCCGTGCCGCGTGGCGCACTGCCCTCACGGCGCGCTGGCAATCTGAGATTCTCGCGCAGCGCGTTTACCTCGCAACCTACCAGCAATTGATGCGCCTCTATAGTGAGGGCGCGGCAATCACGCACCTGATCGAACCAAGCACAGACCCTGCCTGCCTCACGTCCGACGACCTCGAGCGAGAACTGCGCCGCATCCATGCCGCGATCAGCCTGCTGCAACCCGACTCTCTCGCCCTCCAGTGCGAAACTGCCGACGCACTCGCCCAACTCGGTGCAGCCAACCGCCATGCGGCTACCTGCGACACCGCCCGCCGCCATGCTTCCGCCGAATACCGGTTGACGGCTACGGCGTGCCAGCAGGCAATTGACGAAACCAGCCGCCGCCTCTTGCACATCAACGACCCGTTGCAACCCCGTGCAGTCCTGAGCAGCAACGGCATCGGCGCACACCACTAAACTACAGTACGCCTTTCGTACTCGGCACCGCCCCCGCAAGGCGTTCATCACGGCGCGTCGCTGCGTCCAGTGCCCGCCCAAACGCCTTGAACAGAGCTTCAACCTTGTGGTGGTCGTTTTGCCCATATAGCACCGTGGCGTGCAGGTTACAGCGTGCGTGTACGGCGATGCTCTCGAAGAGGTGCGCGATCAGGTCTGTACCAAGGTGCCCCACCCGCGGCGTGGCAAAGGTCGCCTGCACCACGCAGTAGGGTCGCCCGCCCATATCTACCGCCACCCGTGCGAGGGCTTCGTCCATCGGGACATAGCTGTGGGCGGTACGGACAATGCCGCGCCGCTCGCCGAGTGCGCTGTTGATCGCTTGCCCCAGACAGATACACACGTCCTCGGCGGTGTGGTGCTCGTCAATATGCAGGTCGCCCGTCGCCTGCACGGTCAGGTCGAACAGTCCGTGCTTCGCCCACAGGGTCAGCATATGGTCAAGGAAGCCCACACCGGTTGCCACCTGCGCCGTGCCAGTGCCGTCAACCGTCACCGACAGGGCAACATCGGTTTCGCCTGTGCGCCGCGCAATGTGCGCGTGCCGTGCTGCGTCGCTCATGCTGCCCCCTGCGTCACTGCCAGTATGTCTTCAAGCACCCGCCCGTTGCTGCCAATCGCCTCGCCACCGTCAATACGGGCAACGCCCTGCCAGTCGGTGAGCGTACCGCCCGCCTCTTGCAACACAGGCAGCAGTGCCGCTGTATCCCACACGCTCATGCGCGGGTCAACCATCGCCTCGGCACGCCCCGTTGCCACCAGCACATAGCCATAGCAGTCGCCCCACGTCCGAAACATGCCCGCCTCCCCCCGGAGCGCATCATAGGCAGCACCGCGCCCATAGCGGGCAAAGTCGTGCCCCTCTACCGTCGAGACAAGTAACCCCTCGCGGAGCGACGCAACCGACGAGACGCGGCACGCCCGCCCATTCCAGTGGCAACCATACCCCTGTGCCGCCGCGACCATCTCGCCCTGTGCCGGAATGTTGATCGCGCCCACGACAGCAGCACCCTGATAGAGCAAGCCCACCAGCACGCCATACAGCGGCACACCACGCACAAACGACTTGGTACCGTCTATCGGGTCGAGTATCCACTGCCAGTCGGCATCGTCGTCGCCGCTCGCGCCCGCCTCCTCACCAATAACGGCGTGTGTCGGGTAGCGGTCGCTGATCATCGCCCGCATCACCCGTTCCGCCTCGCGGTCGGCGACCGTCACGGGCGAGTCATCAGCTTTGCGGTCCGGCGTGACTCCCGTCTGGAAGTACCGCAGGGTTACTTTGCCTGCGTGCCACGCCAGTTCTTGCGCGAAGGTCAGCATTTCTGGGAGTTTCTCCCGCATTAGGTAGCCCTTTCTTGTTCAGGGGGTATCGGGGTTTCTACTGGTCGTCAGGTCGTGCGCCGCCAGCCACGGCTGCACCGCCGCCACAAACGCTACTGGCTGTTCGGCGGGCGGCATGTGGGCACAGTCGGGCAGCAGCACCAGCCGCGCCTGTGGCAGCGCGGTTGCCAGCCGTACACTTTCGCCCACGGGCACGGTGCGGTCGTGCTGCCCACTGACCACCAGCACCGGCACCGTAACGTTGGGCAACACGGCGGGCAGATGCAGCGCGTGGCTTGCCACCAGCAGATACCACAACGCCCGTGCCCAGCCCGGTTGGTACAGGTCATGCTGCCACTGCTGCCACGTCGCGGCGGGGATATGCGCCGGGTGCTGCCAGAACGAACGGTAGAGGAGCGGCAGCACACGCGGCAGCATCAGTTGCATCTTGATGATACCAAGCGGCGCAAACACTGCCAGCACGCGGCGTAGCCACGGCGGAAACTCGCTCACGGCGTAGCCACTGTAGACCATCGCGCCCAGCAGCACCAACCCCGCTACCCGTTGTGGCGCACGCTGTGCCGCCAGTAGCGCAGTGGTGCCACCCGCCGAGTGCCCCACCAGCACTGCCCGCTCAATACCAAGGTGGTCAAGCAACGCAACCAGCAAGTCAGCCTGTGCTTCTGGGGTATAGGGATTGCGCCCGGTGCGCGGGTCGGGTTGCGGGCGTGCCGTCAGCCCGGCGACGGGGCGGTCAAGCGCGATCACACGCTGGTGGGCGGCGAGTGCCGCCAGCACAGGCTGCCACATCGCCGCACTGAGGAAACTACCGTGTACCAGCAGTAGCGGGACATCGCCGGTGCCCGCCTGCCGATAATGCACTGCCAGTCCGTCAATGACGGCGGTGTGGCTGGTTGCGTCCATACAGCTACCACATCCCTTCTTACGTGTCCTGTTTAACTACGTGAGCTACGTGAGCTACGTGTCCTACTTACCGATGCAGAAGCGGCTAAAGATAGCGTCCAACAGGTCTTCGCCCACCACTTCACCCGTCACCTCGCCCAGTGCGTTGATCGCGGTCGTTAACTCGCCTGCCATCAGATCGGGCGGCAAGCCCTGCGCGGTGGCAGACAACACCACCGCGAGTGCCTCGCTCGCACGCGACAGCACGGCGCGGTGGCGGGGGTTGCTGATCAGGTGAGCATCGGCGGTCACGACTGCCCCGCCCAGCAACGCCTGCGCGACCATCTGTACCAGTTCGTCTATGCCCTGCCCACTTGCCGCCGACGTAAGCACCGTGCCGAGCAACTGCTCGTGCAGCAACGGCAGCGACGGCACGGCAGCATCTGGGGGCAGCAGGTCGGCTTTCGTCCACACGAGCACGGTGGGGGCGTGCAGCGTCAACTGTGCGATCTGGCGGTCATCATCGCCGGGTGGCACAGTGCTGTCCAGTATCAGCAGCACAAGGTCTGCGCCCATAATCGCGGCACGGCTCCGCTCGACACCGAGTTGCTCAACTGGGTCGGCACTCTCAGTGATACCCGCCGTATCTATCAACACCACGGGCACACCGCCCATGTTGGCGGTTTCTTCGAGCGTATCGCGGGTGGTGCCCGGTATCGGCGTGACAATTGCCCGGTCTGCCCGCAAGAGCGTGTTAAGCAGGCTCGACTTGCCTGCATTGGGGCGACCCACCAGCGCAAGCCGTGCGCCGCCTTTCAGCACCATGCCCTGATCCGCCGTCTTCAAGAGCCGCTCGACGGCGGCAACGGCAGGTGCCACCACTGGGCGAATGTCCTGCGGCGGCACGTCGTCTTCGGGGAAGTCGAGCGTGGCGGTGATCATTGCCAGCGCGTCGAGGAGTTCGGTACGGATGCGGCGCACTTCGTGCCCCAGCCAGCCGCCCAGTTGTGCCTGCGCCAGTGCCAGCCCAGTCCGGGTACGCGCATTGATGATGTCAAGCGTCGCTTCGGCTTGCGTCAGGTCTATGCGCCCATTGAGGAACGCCCGTAGCGTGAACTCGCCGGGGTTTGCCAGCCGTGCGCCCGCCAGTAGCGTCAACTCAAGGGTACGCTGTACCGGCAACGGTCCGCCGTGGCACGATAGCTCGATCACGTCCTCGCGCGTGAAGCTGTGCGGTGCCCGCATGTACGAGAGCAGAGCTTCGTCTATCACCTCGCCGCTCGCCGGGTCTACAATGCGCCCGTAGCGCAGGCGGTGCGACTGCAACGTACCCGCCCGCATGGGCTGAAAAATACGCTCACCAATCGTGCGGGCGTGCGGTCCGCTCAGCCGCACAATGCCAATGCCTCCCTCGCCGGGGGGCGTAGCGACGGCGGTAATTGTGTCCCCTACCAGAATACCTGTCATACTGCCATTATAGCCCACCTATCGCCCACCGTGGTATGATTGGGAGCAATGTACGAATGCACGCTATGTTTGCAAACAAGGAGAGCGATATTCTATGTCACAGACCGAAACTGCCCGCGCCCTGCTCTACGAGTGGGTGCAATCCGACAGCCTACGCAAGCACTGCGAAGCCGTCGCCGCCAGCATGGGGCACTTCGCCCGCCTAAACGGTGCCGACGAAGACCTATGGGTTGCGGTGGGCTTGCTCCACGATATGGACTACGAGCAGTACCCCAACCCCAACCTTGACGAGACGGGGCACCCGTATATTGCCGTGCAATACCTACGCGACCACGGCTGGAGCGACGAGGTCTGCCGCGCGATCCTCAGCCACGCCAACTATGCCAACGTGCCCCGCGAAACGCCGCTTGAACGCACGCTCTTCGCCGTGGACGAACTGTCGGGCTTCGTTGGGGCGGTGGCACTGGTGCGCCCCGACAAGAGCATCCACTCGGTCAAGGTATCGTCGGTGAAGAAGAAGATGAAGGACAAAGCCTTCGCCGCCAAGGTAAGCCGCGCCGACATGCTGCAAGGTGCCGACGAACTGGGCACGCCAATTGATACAGTCATCGAGCAGGTCATCATTGCCTTGCAGGGCAAAGCCGACACCCTCGGGCTGGCGGGCACGCCCACCGCCTAGCCCGCCGCACCGGGGCACACGCAGAGCCGGGGGCGGGTTGCCTCCGGCTCTGCGTGTTGTTTCGTGTCGCTTCGTTTCGTGTCGCTTCGTTGGGGGGGGTGCGCCTAGCGCGAAGCCACCAGCGAGTCGTGCATCACGTTCACAATCGGGGTGGGCAGTAGCCCGAACAGCAGCACCGCCACCGCCGCAATGGCAATGCTGACCACCACACCGCGCGACAGGATCGGCTGCACCTCGCGCACCGGCTCGTGCATAAACATCCGCACGATGATGCGGAGGTAGAAGAACGCCGCAATCGCACTGCTGACCACCCCCGCGACTGCCAGCCAGCCTAGCCCTGCATCCCACGCGGCAGTAAACACCTGAAACTTGGCGAAGAAGCCCGCCGTCGGGGGTACGCCCGCCAGCGACAGCATAAACAGTGCCATCGCAATCGCCAGTTGCGGGTGGCGTTGCCACAGCCCGGAGAAATTGTCAATGCTCCAGTCGCATTCGCCGCGCTGCTCCAGCGCGATCAGCACACTGAACGCGCCGAGGTTTGTCAGTGCATAGGCAAACAGGTAGAAGAGAAAGCTATCCGCGCCCATCGTGCTTGCCGCCATAATTGCCAGCACAATATAGCCCGCGTGCCCGATACTGCTGTATGCCAGCATCCGCTTGACGTTCGTCTGGGCAATAGCGGCAATGTTGCCGATGAACATCGTGGCAACGGCTAGCCCGCCCATGACCCCGATCCACGCAGGCTGAAGCGTGGGCAGGGCGGTAATCAAGATACGCAACAGTGCCGCCAGTGCTGCGCCTTTCGTGCCCACCGACATGTAGGCGGCAACCGGGGTGGGGGCACCCTCGTACACGTCGGGGGTCCACATATGGAAGGGCACCAGCGCGATCTTGAAGCCGAACGCCACCAGCAACAGCCCCAGCCCAATCAGCACCAATATCGCGCCCTGTTCCAGTTCGCTCGCAACCACCGTGGTGCTGAGGTACAGCCCAATCTCGTTCAGGTCGGTGCTGCCCGCCCCACCATAGATCAGGGCGATGCCATAGACAAAGAAGCCCGCCGCAAACGCACCAAGCAGCAGATACTTCATGCCCGCCTCTTGCGACGCGAGCCGTGGGTAGAACAGGGCGGTGAGAATGTAAAGCGTGATAGACAGCAACTCGACCGCGAGGAAGGTCATAATCAGGTTGGTGGACTGTGCCAGCAGCAGCAAGCCACCCGTCGCAAACAGCAGCAACGGGTAATATTCGCCAATCTCGATCTGGTGATAGGGCAGGTAGTCGAGTGAGATCGCAATCGTCACTGCCGCGACAAGCAGGAAAATCCACGTCAGCAGCACCGCGAAGGTATCGAGCACTACCATGTTGCTGAACGACACCCGCGCTTCGCCGGGAGCCAGCGAGACGTGCAGCCCAAACGTCACCAGCGCCGTGACCACCAGCCCCGCCAATGCGAGATAGCCCGTCACGCGCTTCCGGTCGGCGGGGATAGCGAACGTGTCCACGAGCAACAGCACGGTAGCCCACACAAAAACCGTGGTAGCAGGGGCAATCACCGCCATGTCAATAGCCGGAAATACAATATCCATTGGTTACTGGCTCCCTAACGCAAGGTTAAATGTCTCGACCACACCCGCCACACTTTGCTGCATCGGCGCAAACAGGAGCGTCGGGAACAGCCCAATCAGCACGATGGGGATCAGGAACGCCACCAGCGCGGTCAACTCCAGCCGGTTGAGGTCAGGCAGGTTGGCATTGGCGGGGTTCTTCGCCTCGCCCATGAACGCCCCCTGAAACATCCGCAGCAGGTAGAGTGCCGCCAAAATAACGCCAATCACGGCACACGCCACGAAGCCCCACCCCAGTTGCGGCGAGAGAAACGCGCCCTGCATAATGGTGAACTCGCCGACGAAGCCGTTCAGCCCCGGCAAACCCACCGACGACAGCACCATCACCAGCGTGAGCGTGCCGTACACTGGCATAGTCGTCCACAGCCCGCCAAACTCGGCAAGCTCGCGCGTGTGGCGGCGTTCGTAGATCACCCCCACAAGGAAGAAGAGTGCCCCCGTACTTAGCCCGTGGTTGACCATCTGCAAGATTGCCCCGCTCACACCTATCTCGTTGAGGGCGAAAATACCCAGCACGATGAACCCCATATGGCTCACCGACGAATACGCCACCAACTTCTTCATATCGGTCTGGGCAAATGCCACCGCCGCGCCGTACAGAATGCCAATCACCGCCAGCACCCCAATCGCGGGTGCCGCCCAACGCGACGCTTCGGGGAACAACGCAAGGTTGAAGCGGATCAGCCCATACGTCCCCATCTTCAGCAGCACGCCCGCCAGAATGATCGAGCCTGCGGTGGGTGCCTCGACGTGCGCGTCGGGGAGCCACGTATGCAAGGGCCACAGCGGCACCTTGACCGCAAACGCCGCGAAAAACGCCCCGAACAGGAGCCGCCCCGCGTTGATGTCGAGCACAAACGCGCCGCTCTGCAAGTCGCGGATGATCTGCGTAAGCGAGAAGGTCAGGGTGTCGCTCCCCACCGCGTTGCGGTGCAGCACACCCAGCGCGATAATGCCAACCAGCATCAGCACCGAGCCAGCGAACGTATACAGAAAGAACTTGACCGCTGCATACAGACGGTTGCTGCTGCCCCAGATACCGATCAGAAACGCCATCGGGATCAGCGTGAACTCCCAGAAGAGGTAGAACAAAAACATATCGAGCGCGACGAACACGCCCAGCATGGCGGTCTCAAGCAACAGCACCAAGAGCTGGAAGTAGCGCACCTGCTTGCCCACCGACGACCACGTTGAGAGAATAGCAATCGGCGTGATGAACGTCGTGAGCACCACCAGCCACAAGCTGATGCCGTCTACGCCGAGGTAGTAGCTGATGCCCCACGTCGGTATCCATGCCATTTGCTCGACAAACTGCATGGTTGCGCCGGGGTCAGCGACTGACCCCTGAAAGTTCAGCGGCAACACCAACGACAGCACGAACGCTAGCAGCGACACCCCCAGCGCAACCTGCTTCACCAGCACGTCGCGGTCACGCGGCAGTGCCAGCAGCAGCAACGCACCAAGCGCGGGGAGCCACAGCAACAGCGACAGAATGGGAAAGCCTAACTGGTTCATTGTTTCTGTCCTCCCCCTAATTGCCCGCCGTGACCAGCACAGCCGTCATCAGGAATGCAAGAATGAGCACCACCCCCAGCAAGAACATCAGCGCATAGTTGCGGACATAGCCCGTCTGGATCGCCCGCACACTGTTGGCGGCATGCTGCATCAGGGTACCCACACCGTTCACCACCCCGTCAATGCCCTGTGGGTCAAAGACCCGCGCCAGATACCCGGCACTGTCGCGGTAGGCGGGCACCACCACCTTGCGGTAGAAGTTGTCTAGCCCCCAGCCTTCGTATGCCATCTCCCACAGGTCGCCCGTAAACGGGTACAGTGGGTCTTTGCCGCCCACCTTGATCTTGCGCGTGAAGTTCCGCGCATACGAATACCACCCCAGTGCCAGCGACCCCGCCGCTAGCAACGTCGCCCCTACCGCCAGTGGTGGGTTAAACGCTGTCACGCCCTCGTCTGGGAAGACTGGGTGCAGCCAGTCGTGCAAGAAGCGTAGCCCCTCAAATGGCAGGTTCATTGCGCCCGCCAGCACTGCCCCGCCCGCCAGTATGATCAGCGGCACCGTCATGACGGCGGGGCTTTCGTGCGCGTGGTAGTGGGGGTCGCGCTGCTCGCCCCAGAACACCAGCGCAAGTTGCCGCCCCATATAGAACGCGGTGAGCACCGACGCAACCAACAAGATAATGAAGATGGGCAGCAACCCCGCGTCGCGGTACTCCAGCGCGTGCGCGAGGATTTCGTCCTTGCTCCAGAAGCCCGCGAACGGCACAATGCCCGACAGTGCCAGCGCACCGATCACATAGGTGCGGAAGGTGGTAGGCATGTCGCTGCGTAGCCCGCCCATATTCCGCATGTCTTGTGTTTCGTGCGTGCCATGAATGACCGAGCCACTGCCAAGGAACAGCAACGCCTTAAAGATGCCGTGCGTCAACAGGTGGAAGATCGCCGCAACATAGATGCCCATGCCCGCCGCCGCCACCATAAAGCCCAACTGCGACACGGTGGAGAATGCCAGCACGCGCTTGATGTCCCACTGCGTCACCGCCACCGTCGCCGCCATAATCGCGGTGAGTGCGCCGACCCACACGACCCACGTCTGCACGCCCCCACCGTCAAGCTGAAAGATGGTGTGCGTGCGTGCCATCAAGTACACCCCCGCCGTCACCATCGTGGCAGCATGGATGAGCGCGGAGACGGGGGTGGGACCCGCCATGGCATCGGGGAGCCACACAAACAGCGGCAACTGTGCCGACTTCCCCGTAACACCGAGCAGCAGCAACAGACCAATGATGGTGGACAGAAAGACATTGAAGCCGAAGATGCCGAACTGTTGCCCCGCAATCGCGCCCGCATTCTCGACGAAGCCGGGGAGGGTCTGCCCACCCACCTCTATATCATAGAAGGTGACGGTGCCGAAGCCGAAGAAGACTGCCATAATCGCCAGCAGCATGCCCGCATCACCAATCCGGTTGACCACGAACGCCTTGACCGCCGCGTTGCTGGCACTCTGTTTTTCGTACCAATAGCCAATCAGCAGGAACGAACACAACCCCACACCCTCCCAGCCAAGGAAGAGCAGCAGCAGGTTGTCGCCCATCACGAGAAACAGCATCATCACGATGAAAAGGTTGAGGTAGGCAAAGTAGCGTACCACCCGCGTGTCACCGTGCATATAGCCAATCGAATAGATGTGGATCAAGGTGCCAACAATCGTCACGAGCAGCACCATCACTGCCGAGAGTGGGTCGAACCACAGCCCAAACGTCACGTTCAGGTCGCCCGTGGCAATCCACGTCCAGAGAGCAGTGTGAGCATGGCGTGCTTCTTCGGGCAAGCCCGCCAGCGCAAACGTCGCCAACAGTGCCACCACCGCCGCCGCACCAACTGCCCCCGACGCGATGTAGCCCGCCAGCCGCTCACGGTTGGCGGCATCGGGCAGCCGCGCAATTACCAGCACATTCACCAGAAAGCCAATGAACGGCAGCAACGGAATGAGCCAGATCAGGTCAAGCATAGGTCTGTTCCTTCATACCTCGCGGCGGCAGGTCAGCCGCGCAGCAGGCTTACCTCGTCCACGTCGGTGGTGTGTTTGCGCCGGAAGATCGTCACGAGCAGTGCTAACCCCACCGCGACCTCTGCCGCCGCCACCGTGATCACAAAGAAGACGAGCACCTGCCCGTCCACCGACAGCAATTCGCGCCCGAACGCCACCAGCGCGACGTTCGCCGCGTTCAGCATCAATTCGACCGACATGAACACGACAATCGCGTTGCGCCGGATAAGTACCCCCATCACCCCGATGGTAAACAGGATCGCGCTCAGAATGAGAAAATAACTCGTTGGTATCATGCTCTATCCCCTGCTGCTCCTCTTCGCTACTTTGCGTCACTGGGCGTGCAGTCCACGTGGCACGCCCCACGTTATGTCACGTCACCGCATAGGTGGTCTACTCGCTTCTGGTGGCAGGTGCCAATGGCTGCGGCGTGGGCGACGGGGTGGGGGCGGGTTGCTCGCGCGATGGGGTAGCCCCGGTAGCGGCGGTCACGGTTGCGGTGGCAGTTTCGGCGGCGGTTTCGGTGCCGGGTTGCGTACGTGACCGCTCCTTAATCACCACCACCCCCACAATCGCCACCAGCAGCAGCACCCCGACTACTTCCAGCGGCAGCAGGTAGGTGGTAAACAGGGCAACCCCCAATGTTGCCGGGTCACTGATCACGAGCAACTCAGGCGTTTCACTGACAGGCAGTGTCGAGCCAGTCACAAACGTGACGATGAGGGCTTGCACCAGCAGCACCACCCCCATACCGAGCGCAGCACCGCGCTGCCATTCAATGCGATCCGGCTGGTCTTCGACCTGCTCGGCACCGAGCAACATCACCACAAACAGGAACAACACCATGATTGCCCCAGCATACACCGTGAGTTGCAGCATTGCCAGAAAGGGCGACGCGAGCAACAGAAAGATCACGGCAATCGCCCCAAAATTGACCAGCAGAAACAACGCACTGTGTACGGCGTTGCGGCTGATGAGCATGCCGAGCCCGCCCAGCACGGCGATGGTGGCGGTAGTCAGGAACACGATCATTTCCATACGCTTGCTATCCTTGTATCATTCCCTGCCGGGAGCCTGCCGCCCGCGGCAAGCACGCCGCATCAGGGCTACAGGTCAATTCCGGCGGGCGGGCTGGGCGTGCGGTTCAGGTGCTCAAGCACTGGCGGGACTTCGCCGTGCCCCTTATCTTCGGCGACCAGCAACATGTCTTTGGTATAGATGGAACTGTGACGGTCATAGAACGACAGCTCGTACTGGTGCTCCAACACAATCGCATTCGTTGGGCAGGCATCTTCGCAGTAGCCACAAAAGATGCAGCGCAGCATGTTGATCTCGTAGGTCGCGGCGTGGCGTTCGCCCGGCGACTTCGGGTCCGCCGGGTCGTTCTCGCCCGGCACCACCAGAATAGCATCGGCGGGGCACGCCGCCGAGCACAGCGCACAGCCGATACAGCGTTCTAGCCCATTAGCAAAGCGTTTCAGTTCATGCCGCCCGCGAAACCGTTCGCGCACTGGGCGTTTTACTTCGGGATACTGCACCGTGACGGGTGCCTTAAACATGTAGCGAAAGGTCGTCGCCAGCCCCTTGACAAGATTATCTATCATCGTTGAGCACTCCTCTGTGTCTTGCTGTTACTCTAGTTGTCTCGCTATCTCGCTGTCTCATTCGCTGCTATCGCGTTCGCTGCTATCGCGTTCGCTGCGCCCCGATGTACGCCGCACCCCGCTATACATGCTACGTGCGGTGCGCCCCGCCGTGTACCCCGCCGTGCCCCCTACGATAGGTCACTCTTGGCAGGAGAAGTAGCACGCGACGGTGCCACCGGGTTGACCAACCGCACGTTCTGCGTCGGGCGCAAGATGCGCCGCCGCCCCAGAAACTCAGCAACAAACAGGGCGGCTACACCCACCACAAACAGCACGATGGTATGCACCAGTGGGCTGGGCAGCAACACAATCACCACGGGGGTGACGAGCAGGTTGAACAGGGCGAGCGGCAGGAGCCACTTCCAGCCAAATGCCATCAGTTGATCGTAGCGCATACGCGGCAGCGTGGCACGCAACCACACCAGCCCAAACAACAACCCCACCACCTTCAGCATGAACGTGCCGAGTGATACTAGCCCGACAAACGCGACCGCAACCCAGTTGCCAAACGATGCCTCAACCCAGCCACCCATAACATCAAGGAACGGGAAGTTCCAGCCGCCGAAAAATAGCGTGACAGCAACCGCACTCAGGGCAATCATCTTGATGTATTCCGCCATGAAGAACAGCGCGAACTTCATCGAGCCGTACTCGGTGTTGTAGCCGCTCGTCAATTCCTGCTCAGCTTCCACGAGGTCAAACGGCGCACGCACCAACTCGGCATTCGCGCTGATGAGGAAGAGTACAGTGGCAAGTATCTGTGGGATGAAAAACCAGACCGACTGCTGAGCGGCGACCATCTCGCGCGTGCTGAGCGTGTTCGCCATCATCACCGTCCCAATTACCGCCATGCCTAGCGCAAGCTCATACGAAATAAGCTGTGCCGACGAGCGGATGCCACCGAGCATGGCATACTTGCTGTTACTCGACCAACCCGCCAGCGTGATACCATACACGCCAATCGAGGTAATTGCGAGCAAGTACAGCACACCCACATTGAACTCAGCAATTTGAAGCAGGTTGGTCAGCGGCGCACTCGCATCGAAGCAGGCACGGTAGTCGCCCTGCAAATTGAAGCACCCCAGCGGGATAGTCGCCCAGATGACCAGTGCCGGAATGACCGCCAGTGCCGGAGCAATAAGATAGACCCAGCGGTCTGCCTTGAGCGGGATCACGTCCTCCTTGAAGAACAGTTTCACCGCATCGGCAACGGGCTGCAAAAAGCCCAGCGGTCCCGCCCGGTTGGGTCCGACACGGTGCTGGAAACGTGCCAGCAACCGCCGCTCGAACAGCGTGAGGTACGCAAAGCCTGTGGTGATCGCCAGCGTGATGGCGACCACCTGTACCACAACAATCAGCAGTCCAATCCACCATTCCATAGCCGCTATGCCTCCTCTGTTGCTGCGGGTGTTGCTGCGGGTGTTGCTGCGGGTGTTGCTGCGGGCGCGGGC
>CAZNQP010000034.1:30170-35457 GCA_964575355.1 uncultured Chloroflexaceae bacterium | reverse complement strand
CCCCGCCTCTACCACCAGCACGCGGTCGAACGCCTGCGTATCGCCGACATCGTGTGAGATGAACAGCACCGTCGCATCGTGCCAGTGCTGGCGGGCGCGTTGCAGCAGGTCGCGCCGCTGTCCCCGGTCAAGCCCCCGGAACGGCTCATCAAGAATAACCAGCCGCACGTCGGGGCGATAGAGTGCCCGCGCCAGCCGCACGCGCTGCCCTTCGCCGCCCGACACCATGCCGCCGCCCTCACCGAGTGGCGTTTGCAAGCCGTCGGGTAGCTTCTCCAGCACCCCAAACAGGTTGGCTTGCACAATCGGCAGGTCGTTTTCATGCCCGCCGCCGTTCCCGTCGGCACCATAGCGCACGTTTGCCAGCAACGAACGATTCCACAGTTGCACCGCCGGGTCAACCCACGCCGTCACCTGCCGCAACTGCTGCTGCACCGCCCCGGTCAGCGGCTGCCCGTCCACACGCAGCGTGCCCGCCGCCGGTTGATACCAACCCAGCAGTAGCCCCACCAGACTCGACTTGCCCGCGCCCGACGGTCCGACAATGGCAACGTGCTCGCCGGGGGCAATCTGCACCGTGATGTCGTGCAGAATAGGGTGCCCGCTGGCGGTCACGCTCACCTTGTCCAGCGTCACCGCGACCCCGCGCGACTGGGCGGGCGTGTCGCGGACAGCACGGGCGGCGGTGGCAAGGTCGCCGGGGGCGGGGCGGTCTTCCAGCGCGTTGAGCGGTTCGAGCAGGCGCAGCAGGCGGTTACGCTGAATAGGGTACTGCTGCGCGATGGTCAGCAGGTTGCGCCCCAGCAGCGGCAGGTTGAGCACCCAGTAAAAGAGCAGCAGCACGCCGCTTGCCTCGCCGCCCCGCGCAATATAGCTAAACAGAATTGCCACCGCACACAGCCAGCCCACCAGCAACTCTACGCCGCGTGTCATCAGTTCAACCCGATAGAACGCATCGCCCGCCCGCACCCAATCCACCAGCAAGGCTTCGTGCTCGCGGCGCATGGCACGTTCGGCACCGTGCGTGCGGATGGGCACCAGCCCTAGGAGCGCATCGAGGGCGAAGCGGCTCAGTGCGCCGAGGTGCGAGCGCAGGCGCATGTCGTGTTCGGCAAGCAACGGTTGCGTGGCAAACGGGATCGCCACCACCGCAAATGCCGCGAGCAGTGCCAGCGGCGCATTCCATGGGTCCAGCCAGATAATACCGAGCGTGGTAAAGATAATCTGGAATACCACACGCAACCCGTCCACGGCAAGGGTGGGCAACGTGCGGAGTTGGCGCAGGCTGTGGATACGTTGCGCCATGTCGGAAATAAGGCGGCTCTGGAAGTAGCGGTCGTTCAGGCGCGGTATCTTCGCCAGAAACGCCGTCCGTAGGCGCGTCTCGAAGCGGCGGGCAACGCGCAACGCGGTGGAAAGCAACGGAAACTCAAGCAGCAGCAAGGCAAAGAAAAACAGCAGCGCGGTTGCCAGTGCCGCCAGCCGTTGCCCGCTCGTATCCATCGCCAGCCCAATATCGAGCAAGCCGCGCAAGATGAGGGCTTCGACGAGCACCGCTAGCCCACCCAGCAGCAACGCCAGCGTCACCAGCAACGGCGACAATAGCCCATCTGCCCGCAGCAACCGCCACACCTCCCATAGGGGGCGCGTTGGCGGCTCTTCCAGTGCCGCCACCAGTTCGGGCGGCAGGCGGCGCGGCGCGGCGGCAGGCTCACCGTCGCCGTCGTGCTCCTCGTCCGGGTCGTCCGGGTCGTCCGGGTCGTCCGGGTCGTCCGGGTCGGCGGGCACGTCGCGCCCCAGAATGCGTACTAGCACCGCGCCGTGCAGGTAGAGCATCTCGTCGTCGTCGTCGTCGTCGCGGTTGTCGCTAGGCGGGTCGTCCGCGTCGTCCCCGCCGTCCCCGGTACGCACTGCTGCGTCGTTGTCCGCATCGTCGCCGGGGGGAGCGGCAGGCTGCACGCTCCAGTATTCGGCGGGTATCGCGGCGGGGTCGTCGCCCGTGTAGACCTGCTGGAGCACGGCACGCGCTTCGTCGCCGGGGCGCAGGGCATCAGCATCCACCAGCGCGGCGACCATGCGTACCGCCGCATCCAGCCGCGCAACGCTGTGCCACGTCTCATCCTCCAGCGCGGCAGCCAGCAGCGCGTCGGCGGCAAGCCCAGCAGTGGTTGCCTCCACGGGTTCGGCGACGGGCGGCGTGAGCAGGCGCACCAGCCGCACGCGCAACGGCAACCGGAAGTCGTCGCTCGCTACCCAGTCGCGCCACGCGGCGGCAGGCACCCCAAAGCGGTGGCGGTACAGTTCGTTGAGCAAGCTAGCGGGGCGCAACCAGCGTCGCCCAGTGGCGGGGTCCATCAGTTGCACCAGTGGTCCCACTTGGTTCCACACCACCACAAAGTGCGTGAAGCCATTGGGCAGGCGCACCACCACAATCGCGGGCAAACACTGCGCTTCGGGCAGCAACAGGTGATCGGGCGGCACCATCACCTGCTCGGCGGCAAAGCCCAGCTGGATCGCCACATCTTCGAGCGTATCAATAGAGGTACCGTCCACGTCGGTCTGGCAGGCTTCGCGCAACCGCCCGTAGCTGGCACTCACGCCATAGCCTTCGAGCAGGGCTTTGAGGGCGGCGGGTCCGCAATCCATCTCCGACGTTTGCACCACTTCGGGCACGAACGTGCGGCGGTCTGGGGGCGGGGCGACCAAGCCACCGTGGCGCGGCAGGCGCAGGCGGCGCAACAACCCCACACTCATGGCGTGGCTTGCTCCCGGTTCTGTGGGCTGGTCTGCACTTGCGGCGTGTCGGCATATTGCCCCACCGTCCGCATCAACAGCATGGCGGGCGAGACATATTCCAGCTCAACAGCAATGCGCCCCTGCAAGCCATCTTGCGGCGCAATTGGCGCGGCATCATCCCACAGCGCAACAAACTGTGTCTGCACGGTGGCTTGCTGCGGGTCGCGCTCGACGGCGGTCATGATGGCAGGCACGGCACCCACGGCGGTACCCTCCGGTGGGTTGAGGTGCAGGAACGCGCGTTGCCCCCGCCGCAACTGCGCACCATCGCGGGCGGCGAAGGAGGCAGACAGCGTGCCGTCGGCGGCGAGCGTGGCGGTAGTACTGGTGGCATACAGCGTGATGCTGCCAAAGAAGAACCAGCCGAGCCAGCCCACCAACAACGCCAGCGCAACCACCAGCACCACCAGCGTCGGGGTGAGGCTGTCAGCATCGAGGGTGCGGAGGGTGCGGGCAAAGGGTGTTGCCATCAGGGGGTACTCCGTGCAGACAGAACCGCCCTGCCACGCGGTACGAGTGTGCCGACGGGACAGGGCGGAAGCAAGGCGGGTGCTGCCTAGCTGTCGGTGAAGTCGGTGCGGCGACCCAGACGACCGGCGCGAACGGTGGTGCGTACTTTCATTGTGGTTGCTCCTTGTGTACTAATCGCGGTGGGGCGTTGCCCCCTTACTGCGGATACTGCGTTAGCGACTGCGTGATGTGCCGGAGCACGCGAACTGCGCGAACTCCTTGTGGGTGCTGCCTAGCTGTCGGTGAAGTCGGTGCGGCGACCCCAGCGACCGGCGCGAACGGTGGTGCGTACTTTCATTGGGTTGTCTCCTTTGCTTTACTGCGGTTTTCTTCCGATACCGATACATCATCGGCGCAGGTGTGACAGAATGACCAGTGGCAATGGAATACGTGTGTGCTTTATTGTAGCATATGCTCCGTCGCCCTGTCAGTGACCTTAGTCCTAGGTACTGTTTAGTACCAGTACCTTGGTGTGACCCCAGTATAGGGCTGCCAGCCCGCCATTGTCAAGTCTAAATCCAGTTAAGATGCATTGTTATCACAGTGTAGGCATGAGCGGCTGGCACTAGGTACCCTGCGTACCCCACATCTCGACTATTAGGGTACTACTTGACATTAGTACCATCGGGTGGTATGCTGCGTTGCGTGATGAGTTTCAACTCACAGCACCTTACCAACACGAAAAAATAGCTCTTGCACTTTCCCAAAGTTGTGATACACTGTGGACATGTCAAGAATAAGTAAAAACTTATCACTCACACCTCTTGCTTGCTAACATCCTAATGCGTACACTTTTGATCGCATCCTGATGCTCTATCACATAGTTCTCAGTTCTCAACAGCGACTTACCACCTCACCTGTGTTACACCCGTGTCTGTGCTGATGCACAGACCGTTATCTCGCCGACGGAAACAGTACGCTACGCTATCGTATGAACCGGGGACGTAGCCCCAAGACGCACAACACGAAAGGAATGAAGGCACATGAGAAAACAGGCATCGGCACATCCGCTCTGGCGTATCGTGACGCTAGCATTAACGCTAGCACTAGTGCTACCCGCCGTGCTGCCCACCAGCCCGGTGCAGGCGGAAGGCTCACGCGAGTTGACTGACAGTGGCGGGCAACGCCCCTACACCGAGTATCGCGGTCCGATTGATGCTGCGAACGGGCAGTTCCTCGTCGCTGCGGGCACCCCCAGCACTACAGACTACTACTACCCGTCTGTCTCCAGTGGCTCGCGCACGATTGACCTTGACCTAGAGCCAGACAACGGGAGCGGCTTTCTGAGCTTCTCCACGTCGGTCACGGGCAGTAACCAACGGCGCACGCTGGTCTACGCCTATGCCGAGGTGGGTGAGTATATTATGCTTGGCTCCAGCAGCGTGGGCGAGGGGGTCAACGACAGTGGCGACACTGACTGTGCCCAGAGCGATGTCTTCTGTGGCATGATCGGCTTTGTGCCGCCGGGTGGCAACCTGAACGCCATGCGCTTCTTCGACCCGGTGACCGCGGCTGATGTTGCCTACCCCGCCAACCCCACCAACTTCCCCACCTTCAACCCAGCGAACCCCGCCCCCTACAACGACTACCCCCAACCGGGCGAACCCTGTGGCAAGATTAATACCTACGCGCAGGAAGTCGGCGTTGCCAACATGGTTGATGGTGTCTCGCTTACGCCCGGTTCGGGCTACAATGCCTGCATCATCTATGTAGATGGCACGGTCAATCCGGCAGGCGTGTACGAAATCCACTTCATCCCGCCCTCGCGCTTCCAGACTCGTGAAAACATCTCTAACCCACCACCCATTGATGCTGACGGTACCGGTGCGCCGTGGGAGAACACCGGCAATTTCATTTCCGACAGCAGTGTGGGCGAAACGAACCCAGTGCGTGGCAATATTCCTGCCGATGTCAGTGGCGAGCCACGCTACGACGTACCCTACAACACGGCATGGGAAGTGCAGGTGTTGCGCGATGGTGC
>CAZNQP010000034.1:6717-30070 GCA_964575355.1 uncultured Chloroflexaceae bacterium | reverse complement strand
CGGCGGACGTGAGCCGCAACGTGACCAACAAGCTGTTCTTGCGCCAGATTGACGAAGAGGGAAGCGCAACGATGCCGCCCTCCGTCGGTCCAGTCGGCTCAAGCTTCTTCGGCACCAGTGCACCGTTCTTTCCCAACACATGGGCGAACGTGCAGTATGAAGAGCCAGACCTGCCCGGCAACCTCAACACCAACACTCTGCCGCTCGATTGGGGCGACCCGTGTGCAACCAACAACTTCGCCGACTGCGATGGCAACACTGCCCCCTTCCTCCCGACCATCGAGCCGATGGATGCCTGCTCGGATACACCAGCCTGCCCGACGTTCCCCACCGACGCGCTCGGTCCCGATTACACATCGGGCGACAAGCCAGTGTTCATCTATCGCCCGAAAGACGATGACGGCATTGCGGGCACGCCGAGCGACCCCACCGATGGCTCGCCGGGGGGGTACTTCTTCTTCACCAACGTGGACAACGAAGGCAACATCAAGAGCTACCGTATCTTGCTTGACCTGAACACAGACGGCGACTTCGATGACGATGTAGACCGCATCCTGATTGGCGAGATTGAGGCAAGCACGATTCCCGGTGAGCAGGTCGTCAACGTCGTGGAATGGGATGGGCTGGATGGTCTTGGCAACGTCGTGGCGGAGACTGCCGAGTTCAGTGGTGAGTTGGTCTTCCAGACCGCCGAAGTTCACTTCCCCTACTTCGATGCCGAAGCCTTCCAAGGAGCGGGCACGGGGACGTTCATTCACCGCCTGCGCCCGATTGTCGCCAACGATGCCGCACTCAGTTCGCAACGCTACCCGGCAGTGGTAGACCGCACGCTCGTGCCGCGCTACGCCAACTACACGACACTGTACTATGACAATCGCTATACCTATGAAGCGGGCGACCCTGCCGGTACCTACGACTTCAGCCCGTGCTACACCGAAGACTTCACGGCAGGCAACGTGAACACCGAAGACTGGCCAAGCGTCTACAACGTGGGGAGCAACCTGCCCAGCGGCACGGGTAGCTCCGGCGGATTTGGTGACCGCTGCCAAGGCACCCAGCTGACCACCCGCGCCACCACGGGGGCACTCACGGGCACGTTCGCCAACCCGCGTGCCTCGCTGGCAAGTGAGTTCGGCGTGCCGGGGAATATAACAGATGATGGTACCAATACCCCCGACCCACTTGCTCCCGCAGTGCCTGCCTCGGTGAATACTGAACCGCTTCTGGGTGTGCTGCAATTCACCGGGGGCATTGGTGTGGGCGCAGGCAACCGCCGGGGTATAGACCTGTGGACGAACACCAACTACCGCATTGCCAACCTGCCAACCATCCCGACCAGCGTCTCGCTGATTGGCTTCGACGCGACACCCAGCAACGTGCACAACGCCCTGCCGGGTGTTGCCGCTACCGGGCTGGCGATGCTGGCACTGCTCGGCGGGGCATTGGCACTGCGCCTGCGCCGCCGCACGGCACGCTAATGCTGCCCGCCTGACGGACGACACCCACCGCGATGACGGATACCCCGCCCCACGAGCGTGCTGCTGGTGGGGCGGCGTTGCGGGCGGGCAGTGCCCGTGCTACCATGGCACTGTCCACCGCACGCTACCCTGTGTGACCGATACAACCAGACAAGAAAGGATGGTGACCTGTGAGTGACCCAATGCCCACCCAAGCCCTCGAACATGTCCTAAACTTGATGAAGAAGGACGACGAACTGCAAGCCGAAGTGCAGCAGGCGGCAAGCGATGCCACCGCCGTCGAGGCGATCTTGCGCCGCGTGGCAACCGACAACGGCTACACCCTCACCGCCGACGAAGTGACCTACGCCGTTACCCAGATACAACAGGTCGCCACGGACGGCGAACTGAGTGACGAAGAACTCGACCAGATTGTGGGCGGCTTGAACAACGACCTGTACGGGCGGCGTACCCTACGCTGCTAAACGCACCGAGCGGGAAAATTACCCCTTGTCAGGCGAGCACCAATACGGTATACTAGGCGCGGCTTCTCAGGGTAGAAGCCGCGTTTGTGCGAAAGCGAAACTCACGGGACTCACGAGAATCAAAGGAAGGGTAAGCTATGCAGAGCGATGAGCTTTTGAATGCATTGACCGAAGGCGTTGAAAATGGGCGGATTGCACCGTACCTAGCAGATTTTATTGCGGCGGAACTGCTCGACACCGACGCGCACGCCGTGGGCTACGATGACCGTGTGCGCCTCGATGAGACCACCGTGGTCATTCCCGCCCGTACCGCAACCACCACGACACGCCATCCCCACGCCTAAGCCGTCGTTGCTGCTTGACCCACCCCCTGTTACTACAGCAGGGGGTTTTGGTTGTTTCATTTGCGCGTACTACGACACACGGTAGCAGTTTTTATTGATCATTTTTTACCCCTACTTCCTGAGAAGTGTGCTATCATAAGTTATACCATCGTGTGCGTTTGCCCGTTGCGTGCGGGTGTTGTTCCTCCCTATGTAGGGGTTTTCCCGCATAGGGTGTTTTCCCAACCACCCTGTGGTTGGCTTCTGCACACAATAATGACTAGGCTGTTGTTGACCTGCTGCACAATGCATTGACTCGAAGTGGAACATGAATGACCAGACTATACTATGAAAGAAGGATGTATGCAAACATTCCCCTTCACGCACCGCTGGTTGCGGCGGTACGCTGGCTGGCTTGCGTTGGCACTGCTGCTGCCATTGGTACTGCCCGCTTCGCCCGCCGCCGCCGAAGGTAGCCGCGAATTGACCGACAGCGGTGGCGGGCATCGCCCCTACACCGAATACCGCGGACCGGTTGATGCTGCCAATGGTAGCTTCAACCCAAACACAGGCACGCCGAGCGGCTTGCAGACCGACTACTACTACGGTCCCTCCAGTAACATTACACCCCGCTCGATTGTTGGTGACATTGAGCCAGACACCGGGGTTGGCTTTCCCAGCTTCACCCAGTCTGTCACTGGCTCGCTGCAACGCCGTACCCTCGTCTATGTCTACGCCCAACAGGGCGAGACCATTCTGCTTGGCTCCAGCAGTGTGGGCAGTGGCGTGGGCGTGGATACCGATGCACCCCCCCCTAACGACATCCTCACTGACTGTGCCATCACGGGCGACACTGTCAACGCCGTCGGCACCGACCCAGCAGTTTTTTGTGGTGCGATTGGCTTTGTGCCACCCGGCTTCGGGTTGGCGGGTATCCGCTTCTTCGACCCAGTGAACCCTGCCCAAGATGCCTACCCCGCCAACGCCACCAACTTCCCCAGCTATACCGGGCAGTCGGGCTTCGCTGACTACCCCCAACCGGGCGAACCCTGTGGCAGGATTGATACCTATGCCGAGGAAGTGGGCGTTGCCAACATGGTTGATGGGGTAACGCAAAATCCCGGCACAGGCTACAACGCCTGCATCATCTCGGTAGATGGTACCGATGCCAACCCATACAATGACCCCGGCTTGTACGAAATCCATCTTATTCCCGCCACACGTTTCCAAGAAGCGGAAGAGATTTCCAACCCGCCAGCGGTGACGGTTGATGCCGACTGGGAAGATAGCAGCAACTATACCATTACCGACTTCAGCGTCGGGCAGTCCAACCCGGTCCGCAATAATATTCCCGCCGATGAAAGCGGTGAACCACGCTACGACACGCCCTACACGACGGCATGGGAAGTGCAGGTATTGCGTGCCGGTGCCGACCCGTTCTTTTATGACTACCCCGGTGCAAGTGTCGGACCCAGCGATGGAAACGATGTCGCGTTCGGGCGCGTCTTCGTCAACTACTACGCCCTGAACATGGGGGCGAACGATGTGCAACTCGACTCACGCTTCTTCGTCTACACCGACAAGGGCGCACGCTATCTGATTGACCTCAACCAACTTGACCCGTTTGGGTTCCTGTTCTTCTCGAACAACAAGGGCAACGTAGACCTGACCACGGGCAATCCCATCTACCGCACCTTGCAGATGATCGGTAGCAACGTGGGGCAGATTTACCCTGATGCCGGTGCGAACCCCATTCCTGCTGGCAACCGCGTGAATAACTACGGCACCCACCCGCCCACTGGCTTCGACCCGGACGAGTGGACCCCCGGCGAACCCACCACCCTTGACCGCAACGTCACCAATAAGCTCTTCTTACGCCAGATTAGCGATGACATCCCCGCAACCATTGATGTCGCCGATGTTGGCTCGTCCTACGGTCCCCAGACAACATGGGGCAACGTAGACTACGAAGAGCCAGACCTGCCGTCATTCCTGTTCCCATTGCCCACCCCGCCGCTTCCAGCCAATACGTTTATCCCCAACGTCGAAACCCTTCAGGCATGCAGCGTGGCACCCACCTGCCCCACCTTCCCCGCAGATGCACGCGGTCCCGACTACACGACGGGCAACAAGCCAGCGTTCATCTACCGCCCGAAAGATGCCGGACCCGGACCGGGTGACACCGTACCGGGGGGCTACTTCTTCTTCACCAACGTAGATAACACGGGCGCACTCAGTAGCTACCGTATCGTGATTGACACCGACAACGATGGTACCTTTGGCAATGGCAATGACCGCGTGTTGATTGGGCAGGTCGCTGCAAGCCCCACCGACGGCGAGCAAGTCGTCAACGTGGTGGAATGGGACGGACTGGACGAGGCGGGCAACCAGCTAGCTGAAACCGACCTGATCCGCGCACGTATCTTCTTCCAAGCGGGCGAAATCCACTTCCCGATGATTGACCCCGAACAGCATACCGGGCAGAACAGCGGGACGTTTGTCCACCGCTTGCGCCCCGTAGACGATGACACGATTAGCCCAGAGCTATACCCGGCAACGATTGACCCCAACATTACCCCGGAGTACATCAACTACACGACACTGTATTATGACAACCGCTACACATGGATTAACTCTGGTGCAAATGAGTCTGCACCCGGTAGTTATGACTTCAGCCCGTGTGCAGGCAACCAGAACGGCAACGGCTCTGGCTTTGGGCGCAATGGCGAAGACTGGCAAATCACCTACGGCACAAGCAGCAATAACCCGGATATGCTCTCTCCCAACAGGTTCGACTCACGCTGTCAGGGGGTATACCCCGCCACCCGCGCCACGTCGCTCAGCGGCACGTTCGACAACCCACGCTACTCGCTCGCCAGTGTGTTCGGGGTACCGGGGGGCACGGGTGCCAATGCCGTCAACAATGAGCCTGCTCTCGGTGTGCTGCAATACAGTCGCCGCCCAGCAGACGGCTTCTTTGTTGGCTTTGGCAACCAGCGTGCTATTGACCTGTGGACGAACGTCAACTACACCATCGCCGAGATTGGACCGAACCCGACCAGCGTCAGTCTGCTAGGGGTACAGGCAACCAGCACCGCCAACGCGCTACCGGGCGTAGCGGCGGCAGGGCTGGCACTGCTGGCACTGTGCGGGGCGGCGGCAACGCTCCGGCTCCGGCGGCGGCGCACGCGCTAGGGCACAGACCCGCGCCGTGTGACACCGCCCCAGCGGGGTGCAGGTGGGACTGCCTGTGCCCCGCTGGGCAACCGATGCGCTAGTTGACAGCAACCCGTTTTTCTCCCTACAATACTGGCATGACGCTTTTCCGCCTGCTCACCTACACCGGGTTGTTGCTCGGTATGCTCCTCCCCGTCCTCTGGATGGCAGTGGTAGACCCTCAGCCGTTCAATCTGCTGTTGGCGGCTGTCTTTGTGCTGCTGATCGCCCCGCTCATCCGGGCGGCGGTGCGGCTGTACCGGACTACCCCCCACGACTAACCCGAACGATGCCCAGCGCGTACCGCGCAGGCGTGTCGTGGTATGGTACAATAAACATAAGCCGCAAATCTCCAAATAGGGAACGTCGTATGCGTTTGTCAGCCAGTCGCATTACTGTGACATATATACTGTTTGGTAGCCTCTTTGCGGTGGGCGGCGAGTTCACCACAAATGTGCTTTTTGTACCGGGACCGCCCAACTGGTCCCATCTGATACAAGAGTTACTCAAAGGGGCATTCTTCCTGACTATTACCGCCACCCTCCTCTACGTTGTCCTGCGCCGCGTCTTACACGAACGCGACACCGCCTATGCCCAGCTTGCCACCAGCACCGCTGCGCTAGAGCAACGCGCCCAGCAGCACGAAGCACTCGCAACGCTGCGTCACCTTGCGCTCTCCGAGACCGACAGTGACCAGTTGCTCGATGTTGCCACCCGCCTGACGGCGACTACCCTCGGCACGCCGCGCGCCGCCTTCTTGCGCTACGACAGCGACAAGGGCGGGTTTGTGCTTTACATTGCGGTGGGCTTCCCCAGCACAAGCCAGTCTACGACGGTGCTGCGTTTCCTGCCGTCTGAGGCATCGCTCGTTATGGCATCGCGGGCACAGCCGTGCAACGAAGCCTGTGCTGCCTTTGCCATCTCGATGGGTGCGCCATGTAGCGGCTTGCAAGTGCTGGTGCGCGGCGGCATCGCCAACCCGCCGCACGGCGTGTTGGTGCTGTGCGATACGCCCGCACGGCAGTACACGCTCGTAGAGCAGCAGTTTGTCGAGACCATGGCAGACGTACTGGCAACCGCCCTGACCCAGCAGCAGGTGCGGGCAACCCTTGAAGGGCAACAAAGCATGCTCTCCGCCGTCATTGAGGGCGCACCAAGCGGCATTGTGGTCGTTGGTAGCGACCAGTCGGTACTGTCGGTCAACCAACGGTTTCTTGATATGTGGGGGCTAGACCGCTCGCGTATGCAGCACGAAGCAGTGTTGACCAACGTCATGCGCCAGCAGGTACTCAACCCCGCCGCGTCCGTGCGGTCGCTAGAGCACCACAACCGCTACCCCGAAAGCCACCCCTCGTTCGAGGATTTGCGCCTGCGCGACGGGCGCACGCTCGAACGGCGCAGTGTGCCCGCCCGCGATGGCAACGGCACGGTATACGGGCGCATCTGGTTTTATCACGATGTTAGTGAACGGGTCTGGATGACCGCCGCCCTCGAACAAACCAACAGCCAGTTGCAAGTGCTCAACCGCATCATCGGCGAAGCCAGCACCGCCGCAGGCACTACGGCGTTGCTCGCCACACTGGTGCAGTTGCTCGAAGACCACGCCAACCTGCCCGGTGGGGTGCTCTACCTCTACGACGACGGGCGCGAACGCCTGCACACCCGCCAGCGGTGGGGGCTGGCGATGCTGGCAGTGGTGCCAACCCAGCTTGACCTCGTAGATGCCCACAACCGCGAGGCGATTGTGTTACAACGGATGCTGCACCAACCCGCCCCCCCCGATGCACTGTTGCCGCGGGGGGTGGCACAGGCGGCGGTACTAGGGTGGGGACCGTACCTCGCGGTACCGTTGCTGGCACAGGGGCGGATCGTCGGCGTGCTCGACCTATGGCTGGCGCACGGGCAAACATGGACATCGCGCCAGATGACGTTTCTGGCGACGCTGGGGCGGCAAATAGGTGCCGCCATCCAGCACAACCAGCTTTTCGATGAAGTGCAGCAGAGCCACGAGCGACTCCGCGAGCTATCGCGCCAACTGCTGGCAGTCCACGAGCAAGAACGCCGCCAGATCGCCCGTGAGCTACACGACGAGGTAGGGCAGATGTTGACTCTGCTCAACCTCAACCTGAGCCGTATTGTCGCGCACTATGCCGATAGGAGCGTACCCACCAGCGAGTTGGACGATGCCAGCCAGATTGTGCAAAGCCTGATGCAACAGGTACGGAGCCTCGCGCTCAACCTGCGCCCGCACATTCTCGATATGCTTGGGTTGCTGCCTGCCCTGCGCTGGCTCACCGAGCATCTCAGCCTGCAAAGTGGCGTACTAGTCGAGTTGCACCCGCACAACCTCGACCAGCGGCTCCCCGGCGACATCGAGACGGCGGCGTATCGTATTGTGCAAGAAGCCCTGACCAATGTCGTGCGCCACGCCCACGCCCACACGGTGTTGGTGCGCGTGTGGTGCGACGACACAAGTTTACATATTTACATCGAAGATGACGGCGTAGGCTTCGACCCCACCGATGTGCTCGACACGTATGCCTCGACGGGGTTGCCGGGCATGCGTGAACGTGCGCTGTGGCTGGGCGGCTCCTTTGAATTGGAGTCGTTCCCCGAACAGGGCGCAACCATCGCGGTGATGCTCCCACTGGTGGCAACGCCCGAAGCACCGCTGGAGGTAGTATGACACGATTGGTGCTAGCCGATGACCACCCGGTTGTGCGCGACGGGCTGCGCGTGCTGCTGGAACAGGAGGGCGGCTTCTGTGTGGTAGGTGAAGCTGCCGACGGCGTGACTGCGCTGCAACTGGTTGCCGACCAGCAACCCGACGTACTGGTGGTAGACATTATGATGCCCGGTCTGGATGGGCTAGAGGTGACGCGCCGCGTGCGTTGCGCGTACCCGAACGTGCAGGTGGTGGTGGTCTCGATGTATAACAACCTCGCCTATGTGTTGCAGGCGCGGAAGCACGGGGCAAGTGGCTATGTGCTGAAAGAAGCCCGCCCGCGTGACCTCGTGGAAGCGGTCAATGCGGCGATGCAGCGGCGGTCATACCTCAGCCCGCCCCTGTCCCACGAGGTACTCGACGACTATCGCCGCCGTAGCGACAGTGGCACGCTTGACCCCTACGAAACGCTCACGCGGCGCGAACGGGAAATCTTGCGCTACACCGCCAGTGGCATGAGCGCGGTAGCGATTGCGGAACACTTGAACATTAGCCCGCGCACCGTCGAGAGCCACCGCCAGCGCGTCATGCAAAAGCTCGACCTGCACCACCAGAGCGACCTCGTACGCTTTGCGGTGCAGCGCGGCATTCTCGTGCCATAACAACTACGAACGCCTACGAACACATACGGTGCCCTGCCGGCGTGGGTACCCGCCGCCGCACCCTGCCGGTCACGCCAAGCGTAGCCCACAGCAAAGCCCCCACCCAGAGCGGGTAGGGGCGAGCGATACATAGGCAGTGATGCGCGGGTGGCACACCCTACGCTATTATGGCTGTTAGGACTGTGGGGTATCGGTTGGTCCGGGTTCTGGGTTGTCTGGGTCAATCGTGTTGATGAAGTCGCGGAAGATAGACAGGTTGGTGTCGTCGCCGGGAGCAGCAGGCTCTGGTGCGCTTTCGCCCTCGTCGGGGTGCGTCGTCGGGTCGCGGGTCAGTTGGTCTTCTTGGTCGAAGCGTACCCCCGCCTGATCGAGGACGTGGGCTTCGACGTAGATCGGAATATCGGTGCGGACTGCAAGTGCAATCGCATCGCTGGGGCGGGCATCCACCTCGACGCTCCGCCCATAATGTTCGATGACAATGCGGGCGAAGAACGTGCTATCGTGAATGTCGTTGACGACAATATGGCTGACTGTGCCGCCCATGTCGCCAATGATGGCTTTGAGCAGGTCGTGAGTCAGGGGGCGTTGCGGCTCGTGCCCCTGAATAGCCATCGCAATTGCGTCTGCCTCGAAGGGTCCGATCCATATCGGCAGATAACGCTGACTGTCGGCTTCGCGCAAGACCACTACGCGATGTTGCGTCAATAAGCTGACGCGGATGCTGTCAACTGATACTCGTATCATGTTAGACCTTTCGTCTCGTGGGCAGACTGTGTCGCTGTTGTCATGCTAGTAGGTGGGCACCTATAATATCCAGTATGATACCACGCTCGCTGATAGGGCGCAAGGCATTTATGTCAAATAGCGGGCTGATTACGGCGGCACCGCCAGCCGTTGACGTGACCGCTGGGAGGAAGCAGAAGCAATGATACTGCTGGCAAGCAAGAATGGACGTGTCGGGATGGCGGCGGGCATGGCGGTGCTTCAGGCGGGCGGCTCCGCCCTCGACGCGGTGGAGGTAGCAACGCGCCCAGTGGAAGCCGACCCTGCCGACCACAGCGTGGGATATGGCGGCTACCCCAACCTGCTGGGTGAAGTCGAATTGGACGCTGGCATCATGGACGGACAGACCCTCCGCACGGGCGCGGTGGCAGCGTTGCGCGGCTATCGCCACCCCATCACGGTGGCGCGGCAGGTGCTCGAACAGGTGCCGCATGTGCTGCTAGCGGGCGACGGCGCGGCACAGTTTGCCGCCACACTGGGGCAGCCGCGTGAGGAGACCCTCAGCCCGGAAGCCGCTGCCGTATGGGAGCACGGGCTACGCACCCGGTTGCCCGCCGCGATGGAACAGCCCCCCGATACGCGGGCGGCGTGGCTGTTGCAACAGGGCAAGCACCTGCCGATTGACCCCGAACTGGTGGCGGGCACCGTCAACTTTATTGCGCAGGATGCCGCCGGGCGGCTGGCGGTGGCGGTCAGCACGAGTGGCTGGGCGTGGAAGTATCCGGGGCGCGTGGGCGATTCGCCCGTGGTGGGGGCGGGCTTTTATGCCGACGACCGCTACGGCGCAGCCGCCTGCACCGGCTGGGGCGAACTGGCAATGCGGGCAGGGCTTGCCCGCCTGATTGTGTGGCACCTGCGCCACGGTGCCAACGTCCGGACGGCGTGCCACGCCGCCTTCGCCGACCTGCCCGCGTTCGGTGGCACCGCCCGCGAACGGGTGATGAGCGCGATTGCCCTTGCCCCCGACGGGAGCCACTATGCCCTCTCGACGCTGGCGGGGCGGAGCTATGTCTACCAGACAGCAACGATGACGACGTGGCAGCCCGCCGAGCGCGGCGCGTGGACGGCGGCGGCAACACATGGCGGCTAGGTGCCTACCCACAGCGGCGCACCAGCGTGCCGCGCCCGGCGCGTCGCCCGCCACCTGCGCCCGGCGCGTAACAGGCGGCGAAGCCGAGACTGCTAGCCGAAGCGGGCGGTTTCGTCTGCCAGTGCGTCTACCACGGCGGTGAGGTCGCCGAATATGTCGGCATAGGCAAGCTGGCGGACTGCGCCATTCCCATACGTAAAGGTATACTTCAACAGGTCATGCACGGTTGCCGTGTCGCCATGTGCTTGCAGGTCGGGGGCGATGAACGCCAGAAAGTTCGTGATGACCTGCTTGGCGGGTAACAGCGTCCCACTCTCTGGGTCGAGCAGGGTGTCGCTGATGCCGAAGCGTGCCGCCCGCCAGTGCGCCACACGCAGCAGCGTCAGGTGCGGTTGCAGGTAGGGCGTGCCGTCGCGGGCGTGGCGCACGCACGCCGCCACCAACCCCCGGATCAGCCCAGTCAGCAGGATTGTCTCGTCTACACTGAGCGACACATCGCACACGCGGCATTCGAGCGTGTGGTAGCGTGGGTGGATGCGGGCATCCCAGTAGAGCTTGGTGGCATCTTCAATGATGCCCGTCTGCACCAGTTGCGCCACGAGTGCATCATATTCGGCGGTGCTGGCAAAGTGCGGCGGCGGACCCGACAGGGGCCAGCGGTGCCAGTGTTGCCCGCGAAAGCTGGCGTACCCGGTGTCTGTGCCCTGCCAGAAGGGGGAGTTGGCGGACAGTGCCAGCAGCACCGCCAGCCACGGGCGCACGCGGTTGAGCACCGCGATACCGTCAATGTCATCGGGCAGTGTAATGTGGACATGGCAGGCGAAAATCATCTGCTCGCGCACCAGCAACTGGTAGTCATCGAGCAACTTTTGGTAGCGCGGTTGCGGCGTAACGCGCTGCTCTGCCCAATGCGCGAGCACGGGGGTGCCCGCCGCAACAATGCGCTGCCCGTGCTGCGCCGCCGAGTCGATCAGGACGCGCCGCGCCGCCACAATCGCGTGCCGTACCTCGTCGAGCGTCGCGCAGATGGGCGTAGCAGTCTCGATCTGCGAGGTATGGATTTCGGTCATCACGCGGTCGCTGAGATGGGGGCGGGCGGTGGGCAACAGCAGGTCTACGCCATCGGTGAGGGCGCGGGTGGTGCCGTCAATAATCTGAAGTTCTTCCTCTACGCCAATCGTCAGCACAGTTGCTCCTCGTATTTCTCGCTAGGGGTGCTGCCATACCGGGCAGCCCACAGCGGATGCCTGTACTGTGTAGTATACCCGTTTCGGCGACCGTGGCTTACCCCAGCATTGCAAACCAGCAGGCGTGGCTGCACACGCCACGCCCGCCCGCATTGGTGCAACTCGTACAGAGGGAGCTACCGCCCCACGCGGATCGCCGGGAGCCACACGCGGTTGGTCGCGTCGGGGGTGCTGGCGGCTACGTCGGTCAGGGCATAGTACACGCTGTCGCCCGCCGTGGTCACTTCTTCCAGCCGATAGGTCGCGCCGACGTGGGCAGGGTCTGCGTCGTGCCAGCGATAGGCGGCACCCGTCGTGCCGTCGCCCAGTGCCGCCACAAACGGGCTGACGCGCTGCCACGCGGCGGGGTCGGTGCTGCTGGCGGGGCGGCGTTGCACATAATAGCCCGCCGTCTGGTGTTCGCTGGCAGTCTCCCACGTCAGGCGCGTACCGTCGGCGGTGGGTTGCGCCCCAAACGCCGTGAGCGTCACCGCCGTAGGCGCAATCGGTCCGCCATGATACACCGCCACACTGCCACGGTCGTTGCCGCCGCCATCGGCGAAGGGCGCACCGACAATCACATCGTCAAAGCTATCACCGTTGACGTTGCCCGCCCCACCCACGCTACTGCCAAGGCGGTCGTTGTTGGCAGTGCCCGTGATGCTGCGGGCGGGCGTGCTCGTCATGACCGCCGCACTGCCAAGGTACAGGTCGGTCTGCCCGTTGCGGTTGCCTCCCAGCCCATTGGCAAGCGGGATGCCCACCAGCACATCGGCGAAGCCGTCGTTATTCACGTCGCCCGCCCCCGCCACTGCCGCCCCCAGCCTGCCGTCCTGCTGGGTACCCACTATCGTCGCCGCCGGGGTACTGTCCAGCCCGCCCGCGTTGCCGAGGAAGACATAGGCACTGCCCACGTTGGGGGTGCCAGCCGCATCGGCGAGGGGTGCGCCAACGAGCACATCGGCGAAGCCGTCGCCGTTCACGTCGCCCGCCCCGGCAATCGCCGCGCCGAACTGGTCGCCGTTCGCCGCGCCGTCAAGGATGGCGGCAGGGGTGGGGGCGGTGCCCGTGGCACCCCCAAGGAACAGATACACGCGCCCGGTGTTGCGCGTGCCATAGAGCGGCGCACCCACCAGCACATCGGCGAAGCCGTCGCCGTTCACATCGCCCGCGCTGGCTACCGTGCTTCCAAACTCGTCGCCCTCATTCTCGCCGTCCAACACAATGTCGGCGATGCTGGCTAGCCCGCCCGCAATACCCGTCGCGCTCCCAAGGAAGATATACGCCCGCCCGAAGTTACTGGGCAACGGTGCCGCCGGGTTGTCCACGAACTGGGCACCAATGATGATGTCGGCAAAGCCGTCGCCGTTCACATCGCCCGCGCCCGCCACGTTGCGCCCGAACTGGTCGTTGTCGTTCACGCCCGCGAAAATGGCGGCGGGGGTAGGGTTGATGCCCGTTGTGCTCCCAAGGTACAGGTATGCCCGTCCCCGGTTGGCATCAGGGATGCCCGCATCGTACATGGGCGCACCCACCAGCACATCGGCGAAGCCGTCGCCGTTCACGTCGCCCACGCCCGCCACACTGCCGCCGACACTGGTAGCGAACTCATCGGCAATGCTCTCGCCCAGCAAGACAGTTGCAGGGGTGGTGCCAATGCCGCTTGCGCTCCCGTGATAGATGGAGGCTTGCCCGCAGTCGGCGCAACCTGCCACGTCGCGGAAGGGTGCGCCGGCAATAATGTCGCTGAAGCCGTCGCCGTTCACGTCGCCCGCACTGGCAACACTGTAGCCGAAACGGTCACGGTTGGCTTCGCCCGTCAGCGTTGCAGCGGGGGTGGGTGGCTGCGCCGCGAGCGTGTCGCGGATAACCTGCGCCAACGTGGTGGGTGCAGCCGGGGCGGGCGCAGCGTGCAGCCGGGTAGCCGGCAATGCGAATACCACGCCGAGCGCGGTGAAGTAACTGATGATGATCGTCAAGAGCCGAGCACGGCACATACGGGTTTCCCCCTTTTGTCTGGGACTGATTTTGTTTGGGACTCATTGCCAGTAGGTCAATGGTCATTTGCTGTCATAGCTAGGGTACGGGTTTTGCCCAGTACTCTCTATCTACTGTAAACGATCAATAACCTACGACACAATGTAAGTACATTGAAATAGTGTTAATGAATCGCTGATGTACTGCTGATAGCACTACATGATATGCTATCCTCTATAGTGATGCTACAAAAATAAGGTAGAACTACGTTTATTGACATGGAGACAAGTTGATGATTTTTCATCCAAAAGAGAACCAGATGGAGGCTATGAAAGACCTTCTCCTCACCGTTGAGTTAATCGAACCCAAAAACCTAGAAGTGAGGCTCCACGATGCGCGTTATGCTCGTATGCTGCTGGCTGTTCGCTAGCGCACTCATGTTGTTGCTGCCGCGCCCCGTGGCGGCGGCTGGTACGCTCTATGTGGATGGTGCTAACCTCTGCCCCGGCGCGGGTACACTGGCAGACCCGTACTGTACCATTCAGGCGGCGGTAGACAATGCCACCCCCGGCTTAACGACGATTGAGATTGCCGCCGGGGTCTATAACGAAAGTGTCAACCTCAACCGCGACGACCTGCTCCTGAATGGCGCGGGCAGTGGTACCGGACCGGGGGCTACCCGCCTTGTCGGTAGCAACACGGGGAGCGGCATCTTCACGACGGGGAGCCGCAGCAACCTGACCATCCAGAATATGCACATCGCACAGTACGAGCGTGGCATCCATGTGCGAAGCGGCACCCACGATGGCATCACGTTGCAAGACCTGACCATCGCCGAGAACACACTGCACGGCATCCACTTCGGCGGCGGCGGCAGTTTCGCCAACGTGACCATCCAGCGCGTGACCGTCACGGGGCTGCCCGACAGTCGCCACGGCATCTACTTCGAGCCGTCGTTCGGTGGCGGTAGCGTCACCAACCTGCTGGTAGATACCGTCACATCGTCGGACAACAACACCAACCTCTTTAATAACCGGAGCGGGCGCGGGCTGTTCATGATCAATGGCACGAAGGACGGCATCACCATTACCAACAGCACCTTCGCCAACAACCGCACCGCCGACATTGACATTAACGACGGCACTGCCAGCAACGTCACCATTCGCAACAACACGCTAGGGGGTGCCATCAGCCTGCTTGCCGTCACGGGCGGCACCAGCGTCGTCGAGGACAACACGATCAGCCCCACCGTACGTAATAGCATCTTTGGCACCTTTACCTTCGCTCGCTTCGGCATCGAGGTGAAAAGCTCGACCGGCGACCTGACCATCCGCAACAACACCATCACCTTCCCGACGGTGGACATCCCGCCTAGCGATGACGCGGTAGGCATCCTCGTCATCACACGCAAGACCTTTGCCACCGACCCAGATGCCGCCAACACCGTCATCGAGGGCAACACCGTGAGCGGCTTCGCCCGTGGCAATATCAGCCCCACCACGCGCAAGGGCTACGGTATTGTTGTGGAGGGCAGCAACCAGACAGTCCGCGACAACACCGTGAGCGGCAACAACATTGGCATACAGGTGCAGGGCGGGCTGGGCGGCGAGTCCGCCGTGCCCGGTCCGGTGCCCACTGCGCCCACGCCCTACGTCGGCAAGGGCACCGCCCCCACCACCAGCGCGACAGTAGCGGGCAACACCGTGACGGGCAACAACACTGCCGGGTTGCGCGTGGTGTCGTCGAGCGACCCCACCGCCACCAGTGCTGTCATCAAGGGCAACACCGTGAACGGGGGCAACGCCATTGCACTGTTGCAGGTAGATGGCGACATCCTCGCCTATGCCAACAACTTCGATGGCAACACCACCCCCGGTGCAGCGCGCACGGGCGGCACGGGCACGCTCCGCAACAACTGGTGGGATTGCCCCGGCACGGCGTTTGCCAGCAGTTGCCTCAGCACGTTTGCCGCGCAAGACTGGCAGTACCGCCTCGGCGCGGCGGTGCAGGCGTGGAGTGAGGGCGACGGCTCTGCCACGCTGGACGACCTTGGCGACCCCGCCGTGCAAAACGCCACCCTGAGCGGCGGCACGGGCACCGCGGTGATCGTCTCGCACGGCGCAGGCACCGACGAAACCAACGCGCCCTTCGCCAAGAACGACCCCGACGCGGGCAACCAGCCGATCTGCTCGGACTACTTCGATGTGTTTGTGTTGCCCGGTGCCACGGGCACATGGCAGGCGCAGGTGCCGCGCTATGCCGACGCAGTGCAGCCGGGGTGCAGCAACGTCACTACCCTGTACACCTTTGACCGTAGCACGCAAGACGCGCCCGCTTACGCGGCGGCGTGCGCCGTGCCGCCCAGCGACAACGTGAACTCGTGCTATTGGAACGACACCCCGGCAACGCAGAGCGGCGGTACGTTCACGCTGGGCGGGCAAACACCGACCGACCTGCTGGGCACGCCGCTAGCACTGGGGCAGATAGACAACAGCGACCCCACCAGCATCACACTCCTGACCTTCGCGGCGCAGCCGGGGGGCGGACACTTGCCCGCCCTGCTGCCCGTCGTGGCGGGGTTGCTGCTGCTGGCAGGCGCGGCGGGGTGGCTACTGCGTCGCCGCTAGCGGCTAGACTGCGCCGTATACTGCCAGCACACGCGGCAGCACGGCGGCGGGGGTATAACGATGCTGCGCGGCGGCGCGTGCCCCCGCCGCAAGCTGTGCGGCGGCGGCGGGGTGCTGCAACACATGGGCGATGTGCTGCCCCGCCTGCGCGGGCGTGCGTGCCAATAGCCCAGTCTGCCCGTGCTGCACAATGTCGGGGGTGCCGCCGCTAGGGGTGGCAACGATGGGCACACCAATCGCGCAGGCTTCGAGCAGCACGCGGCTGAGCGGCTCGCCCCACAGCGACGGGAACAGCAGCACACGGCAACCCGCTACTACGCGCAGCAACTCGGCGTGTGGCACCCAGTCGAGCAGGTGCAGCGTCACGCCCAGCGCGGTCAACGCAGCGTGCAGGCTCGCGCGGAGGGCACCGTCGCCCGCCACCACCAACGGCGGTAGCGGTAGGTCGGGGGCGTGCTGGCGCACCGCCCGCAACCACGCGGGCAGCAGGGCAGCCCCCTTGTTCGCTTCCAGCTTGCCCACAAACAGCAGATAGGCGGGCGGCAACGGCGTGGTGGCGGGGTGCGTTGCCGCCTGCACCGTGGCAGGCAACACCATGTTCGGCACCACATGCAGCCGTTCGGGGGGCACCAGTAGCGACAGCCGGTTACGGATGTAGCCACTCACCGCGATCACGGCATCTGCCTGTGCCAGCCGTGCGCCGCGCCGCCGCACATGCGCCCGCATGTAGCCAATGGCGGGCAACGCAAGCGCGCCACGCACCGCCCCCAACCGCGCAGGCAGGTCAGTGGCGAGCGCAGCCACGCCGCGCCATGTGCGGTAGGCGGCGGCGGTGGGGTAGGGCGTGCGGTTGCCGTGCAAGCCCGTATTGAAATAGTCCCACGCCCAATGGTCGCGCACCGTAACCACCACCCGCGCCCGCAGGTGCCGCGCCGCCAGCACTGCCGCGCCCATGCTCTGCACATGCTGCGCGTGAATGACAAGCGGCGCGGTGGGGTGCTGCTGCTGCAACGCCCGCCCATGCGCCACCAGCACGGGTGCCAGCCGCCGCCACAGCACTTCGTGGCGGTAATAGTTTTGCACGAAGGGCACGGGCGGCGCGTGGTATTGCCAGCGAAAGACCGGCGGTGCGTCGCTGTTGTCCGCCGGGTTGTCGCGGGGGGCGGCGGGAGACACGGTGGCAGTCGTGGGCACCACCACACGCAACGCGACCCCGTGCGCGTGCAGCACAGCGGCAAGCGTCGCGCTACTCCATGCTGCGCCGCCCACCTGCCCCGGCGGGTAGGCATCGCTCACCAGCAGCACGGGCATTACAGCACGATACCCCCGGCGGCGGGCGTGCTCCCCGCAGGCAGGCTACTGCCCAATGCCAGCACCACGCCGCGCTGTTGCATCGTTTCGTCTGCCAGCAAGCCCAATGTCGCGGCGGGTGGCGGGCGTTGCAGCAACGTGGCATCGAGCAAGCTACAGTGTGCGCCCAGTGTCACGCTGTCATCCAGCAAGCTACTCTGCACCGTACTGCCCGCGCCAATTGTGCAGCCCACCCCGGTCACGCTCCCCTCGATGGTACAGTTTGCGCCCACCACCGTGCCCGCGCCAATCACCGCCCGGTCGAGCAGACAACCCGGACCAATCACCGCGCCGTCGCCAATCATCACGGGACCGAGCAGGCTACAGCCCGCGCCAATCGTCGCTTGCCCAATCGTGATGTGCCCGTTGACGCGGCACCCACGCCCGATGGTGGCGGCACTCCGAATGACCGACAGCTTCTGGCGGCGTTGCTGCAACACAAACTGCGCGGCAATCAGGACATCCCACGGCGTACCGACAGGCACCCACCACCCCGCGCAGGTGGCAAAATGCACGGGATGCGCGGCGGCGAGTAGCCCGATCAGGTCGGTCAGTTCCAGTTCGCCGCGTGGCGAGGGCTGTATCTGCTGCAAGTACGGCAGTACGTCCGGGTCGAAGTGATAGATGCCGGGGTTGGCAAGCGAACCGGGCGGGGCGTGCGGCGGCTTCTCGATGATCCCGTGTACCCGGTCGCCTTCGGTGGCGAGGATGCCAAACGCCGACGGCTCATCTACGGGCAGGGCTGCCAAGCTATAGCGACGCTGGCACACCCGCAACAGGTCGGCACGCGCTATCAGGTTGTCGCCGTAGAGCAAAAAAAAAGGTGCGTCAAGCGGCACCTGCGCCGCAACCGCCAGCAACGCGCCCGCCGTACCGTTCACCTCGTGCTGCGTCACATAGTCCACGATGATGCCGCGATAGTTGCGCCCGAACGCCTGCCGCACCATGTCGGCGCGGTAGCCCACCACCAGCGTCACCCGCTCGACTAGCCCCACCATCTCATCAAGGATGTGTGCCAGCAACGGGCGGTCAAGCAGCGGGATGAGCGGCTTGGGGCGGTGTTCGGTCAGGGGGCGCGTGCGCTTCGATTGTCCGGCAGCGAGAATGACGGCGTGGCGCGTGCTACACGGGGTAGCCGACGGGCGGTGGCTCATGCTTCCTCCTCTTGGTCTCTTCGTGTTGACCAGTTGGTATTGACCGGGTACGTCCGACGCACCGTCTGGCGGGCGAGCACTATTGCCATTGCCCCACCACATGCTATTGATATTGTATGATATTGCGCTACACCGCGACACACACGCGGGCAGGCGGGCGGGCGTGCCCCACCCGTAGCTCAGGCGGCGCGGCGGTGTACCAGCCGCCCCAGTTCGCGCACCACCGCGACGAGGTCGGCGGCATCGCCTGCCAGCCGCACGCCCATGCCGCTCTCTTGCGCGATGCGGTCAGGGCTGTACTCGTCGAGCGTGCGCGTGCCACTGTCATCAAACATCACCCGTGGCAGTAGCGCGTAGTCGGCGCGGAGCTGTCGCAGGGCGGGCACCACGTCTTGCCCCATCAGCAAGCCGCTCACCGTGACCGTCTCGCCAAAAAACTGATTGGCGACGGGCAGCAGGGTGACGTGCAGCCCCGGTACCTCGTTCAAGCGGGTGCCTACCGCCTGCATCACGGGGGTGATAAGCGTACCGCACACCAGCACCAGCCGCAACGGGGTATCGAGGCGCAACGGCAACCGCCGCCGCACGTCCGCCCACTCATCGAGGAAGTCGCGGGTCATGCCCACGCCGTTCGAGTATTGCGGAAAGTCGTCGTAGGTGGCGGCGGCGGGCAGGTCACGCCCACACAGCAGGTAGAACTCGTCGCTGGGGTAGACCAGCCCATAGCCAATTTCGGCTTCATAGTGGCGTTGGTACGGCTCCACGTCATCAATCAGGCGGGCGGCTTCCTCTGGCGTGTAGCAGCGCAACGGTACGTCGGTGGCGGGTGCCAGCCGCGAACAAAAGCCGAGGTCGGCGGCGGTAGGGTCTTGCCAGTCGGGTTGCACTTCCCAATTGCTATTGCGCCACTCGTCCGTTTCATGCACCTGAATGGCAGCGCGAATAGTGGCAGGCTTACCCTTGTTGAAGCGATATTTCGTCAGACCGACCGGCACCACCGAAATGGACTGCACGGTGGGGTACCACGCCGCCAAGTCGCGGATGCTCTGGTGCAGGGCTGCGCCATCGTTGGCACCGGGGCACGCCACTATCTGGGTGTGCAACTGGATGCCCGCCGCGTCCAGCCGCGCCAGCATCTCGTGGACGGGCTGTGCATCCTGCTTGCCCAACATCACGCCGCGCAGGTAGGGGTCGGTCGCGTGGACGCTCATATTGAGTGGCGAGAGGTGTTGTTGCTCGATGCGCTGCCAGTCGGCTTCACTCAGGTTGGTGAAGGTCACGAAGTTGCCGTACAGGAACGACAGGCGGTAGTCATCGTCCTTCAGGTACAGCGTCTTCCGCATCCCCTTGGGCATCTGGGTGAGGAAACAGAAGGGGCACTTGTTGTTGCACGTCCGCAGGCGGTCAAACAGCGGCTCGGTGAAGCCCACCCCCAGCGTGGCATATTCGGGCTTCTCGACGTGCAGCGTCTCCTCGCTACCGTCGGCGCGGCGCACGCGCAACCGGATGTGCGGCTCGGTCACGGCATAACGGTAGTCTATTTCGTCGCGCAGCACAAGGTCGTCAATTGCCAGTAGCGTATCACCAACTGCCAGCCCAAGTTGCTCGCCAATGCTGCCCGGCTCAATACGGGCGATCTGCCCGCCGCTACTGCGGATGCGCGACGGGTCAGGCTGATATTCCATACTGCTCACTCTCCAAAATCAATCGTCGTGCCCTGTTGTTGTTGCTCGGCGCGTTCGTAGACGGTAGCCGCCAGCGCAATGTCCCACAGCGCAATGCCGTGCGACGCAAACAGCGTCACCTGCTCGTTGCTGGTGCGCCCACGGGTGCGCCCACTGACTACGTCGGCGAGCAGGCGCACGTCGGCACGGTTGAGCGCGTTGGCTTCGTAGGCTTGCACCAGTTCGCCGCTCTCGCGCCATGCCTGTTCGAGGTCATCGGTAAAGATGGCACCCGCCGCCCGCCGCACCGCCGTGCGGTCTAGCTCGGCACGCAACAGGCTGTTGCCCCCCGCCGCATTGATGTGCGCCCCAGCAGCAAGGTCGTTGCCATCGAAGACGGGCGTGCGCGACGTGGTGGCGGTCGTCACAATCATGGCATCGCGCACCGCCGCCTGCGGGCTGTCGGCTGGCTCCACCGGAATGCCCAGCCGTGCGCTCATCTGCTCGGCGAAGGCGACACGGCGGTCAGCGTCGCGCCCATACACGCGCACCAGCGACAGCGGCTTGACGGCGGCAATCGCCTCTAGTTGTGTTTCCGCCTGAAAGCCCGTCCCAAACAGTGCCAACTCGTGCGCGTCACTGCGTGCCAGCACGCCCGTCGCCACACCGCTCGCGGCACCTGTCCGCAGTTGCCCCAGATAGTTCGCTTCGATCAGTGCCAACGACGCGCCCGTTTTCACATCGTACAAGTGAACGACAAAGCGCAACCCGTCGCGCGTGGCGGTGTAGGCTTTGTAGCCCCAGTAGCCGCGTCCGGTCAGGGCGGCACCCAGCAGGTGCAGCACGCCGTTGGGCTGATGCACGCGCGTGCGCGGCGTGTTGTAGCCCGTGCCGCTACTCTGTTCTTTGAAGGCGTGCTCAACGGCGGCGAGTGCGTCGGGCAACGCAATAAGATGCTGCACGTCACTTTCGCGCAGCAGACGCATCGGCATATGCTCTTGTCCTTTTCATCCCATGTGCGGCGCAGTCAGCCAGCACCACACCCGATATGCCGGGGGCACCACGCCACTAAGACGAACGCCACAGGCGCAACGCCACGGTCACCGCCGGACCAACCAGTGCCCCCACCAGCGGTGCCCAGATAAAAATGTTCGTGATGTCGTCCAGCACAATCACCGTCGCGTTCGGCTCAGATGCCAGTGCCCACAGCCCCGCCGCGAGTATGGCACCGATACACACAAACGCGCCGATAGTGCCACCGACTGCCATGCCACTCAGCACGGCACGCACAAAGTAGCGGTCTGTCTCCGGCATAGTGTGTTTTACTCCAGTGTCACGTATCCCTCCTATTATACGCATGACACGCCCCTTGATGCAACCGCTGCAAGGGGGGATTTTTTCCCGGTATGGTATGATGCACCTACAAGGTGCTGCCACACCAGTTTCAAGCACCAAGCCATACCCGCAGCAACCCCGCAGCGCACCCGAAGCGGAAGACGCACCCGAAGCAGAAGAGTAGCGGAAGAAAGGAGCCTGTCTATGCACCTGCGCCTTGCCTACATGTACCCCGCCGAGATGAACACCTACGGCGACCGTGGCAACGTGATCGCCCTGACCCAACGTGCCGCGTGGCGCGGCATCACCGTCGAGACGGTGCCAATCACCCCCGGCAACCGCTACGACTGGGCGAGTTTCGACCTTGCCTTCTTTGGCGGCGGGCAGGACAGCGGGCAGTCACAGATTGCGGACGATCTCATGCAGCAGCAGGCAGACGGCATCCGGCAGGCTGTGGAACACGGATTGGTACTGCTGGCGATCTGCGGC
Source organism: uncultured Chloroflexaceae bacterium (assembly GCA_964575355.1). Lineage (GTDB taxonomy): Bacteria > Chloroflexota > Chloroflexia > Chloroflexales > Chloroflexaceae > CAZNQP01. Next base: position 7,567 of record CAZNQP010000034.1, on the reverse strand, counting down.
GGCTACCAGATGCTAGGGCACTACTTCCGCACCCACACGGGCGAGAAACTCCCCGGCGTAGGCGTGTTCGACATCCACACGGTGGGCGGCAAGCAACGGCTCATCGGCAACATCGTGGTTGAGGCGACGCTACCCGGTCTTGACAGCAATGGCGGGCAATCGGTGCGGCTGGTGGGCTTCGAGAACCACAGCGGGCGCACCTACCACGGCAGCCGTGCCCGCTCACTAGGGCGCGTGCTGACGGGGTACGGCGACAACGGCGAAGACGGCATCGGCGGCACGGTGCAGCACAACGCCATTGGTTGCTACCTACACGGCTCGTTGCTGCCCAAAAACCCGCAACTGACCGACTATATGCTGACGCACGCTGTGCGCCGCCACCAGCCAGCGGCAACGCTCCCGCCCCTTGACGACACGCTCGAATTGCAGGCACAACGCAGCATGGTTGCCCGCCTGCTGCGCTGACCACGCACCCGCCACACCTGCGCCCGTCCTGCCGTGCGTGCGGCGGCGGGCTGTCGCGCTGCACCGCGGGCTATCGCGTGGGGTCGCTGCATGGGCACAGCGAAGGGCTAGAGCCGCGTTGCGTTGCCCCGCAGAGCGCGTGGTACGCCCCCGCACCCACGTTGCTCCGCCCCTTGCGTTCCCATATACACACACGAATTACCCCTTTGCTTTTCCCCCGATTGACGGGTAGTACTACTACAGGTATACTATCCATGCTTCGGATGACCCACACCGCAATCGGTTGGTAAGTGGATTGCGAGCCTTGTGCTGCTCATGTGCTTGCCACAGGCGAGAGGTCTATCCGTGTGCGCGTTGCAGGCGTGCCATGCGCCGTGTACCTACA
>CAZNQP010000034.1:0-6617 GCA_964575355.1 uncultured Chloroflexaceae bacterium | reverse complement strand
TACCTACAGACCCTACATACCCATATCGCGTCGTGCCGTGTCGGGCGGGCGACGGTCTTACGTTTGTCGGAAGCTAGCAACAGGACAGCAGTAAGGAGTAGGCGAGAGGTATGGACAAACGAAACGGACGTTCTGGGCTGATACCCCTGTCGGTTGTATTGGCGGTGGCATTGATGGTAGTGGCAGTGCCCTTCGTGGCACCCACCCCGCGCGGCGCACAGGCAGTGGATAACTCGACCACCGTCTGGATTAACGAGTTTCACTACGACAACGATGGTAGTGACGTTGGCGAGTTTGTCGAAGTTGCAGGGACAGCCGGCACCGACCTGACAGGCTGGAGCATCGTGCTGTACAACGGCAATGGCGGTGTCTCGTATGACACCAAATCGCTATCGGGCACGCTTGCCAATGACACGGGCACTGGCTTTGGCTTTCAAGACATTGCGACTCCTGGCATCCAGAACGGTAGTCCCGACGGCATCGCCCTTGTTGACGACAGCAACAATGTAGTGCAGTTCCTCAGCTACGAAGGGTCGTTCACGGCAACTAACGGTCCAGCCAACGGTCTGACCAGCACCGACATCGGCGTGTCAGAACTGGGTAGCACACCCGTCGGGCAGTCGCTGCAACTGAGCGGCACCGGCACCAGCTACAGCGACTTTACGTGGCAGGCTCCCGCCACCGAAACGCCCGGTGCCACCAACAACGGGCAGACCTTCACGGGTAGCGGAGCCACAAGCACCCCTACTGGCTCGGCTAGCCCCACCCCCACCAATAGCCCCACCCCCACCGCCGCACCGCTCACGTGTGGCGACCCGGCGACGTTGATCTCGGCGGTGCAGGGCAACGGCAACGCCACGCCGCTCGATGGCAACTCGGTCACGATTGAAGCCGTCGTCGTCGGCGACTTCCAAGACGATGGCAATGACGACGGCTTCGCGGGCTACCAGCAAGACCTCGATGGCTTCTATCTGCAAGAAGAAGATAGCGATGCCGACAGCGACGTGGAAACCTCAGAAGGCATTTTCGTCTTCGAGGGCGATGCAACCGTCACCGTCCCCGATGTCAGCGCGGGCGACCTCGTGCGCCTCACGGGTACGGCGGGCGAAAACTTCGACCAGACCCAGATTGCCACCGTCAGCGCGATCACCGTGTGTAGTAGCGGCAACAGCGTCACGCCCGCCAGCGTCAACCTGCCCGTACCGGCAGCAGTCGGTGGCGTTGAGTACCTCGAACGCTTCGAGGGCATGGCAGTCGAGTTCCCGCAGGCACTCGTCATCTCCGAATACTTCAACTTTGACCGCTTCGGCGAAATCCGCCTTGCACAACCGCTCGATGGACGTGACCGCAACTTCCAGCCCACCAGCTACCTGACCCCCGGTGCGGCAGTGGATGCAGCCCTCGACCTGATCGAGCGGAGCGTTATCACGCTCGACGATGCCCGCAGCAGCCAGAACCCCGACCCAGCACGCCACCCCAACGGCAACGAGTTTGACCTTACCAACCGCTTCCGTGGCGGCGACACTGTGACCGATGCCGCCGGGGTGCTGGGCTACGACTTCGGGGCTTACCGCATCCAGCCCACCGGCGGCGCAACCTACACCGCCGTGAAACCGCGCCCCACGCAGCCGGACGACGTAGGCGGCACCCTGACCGTTGCCAACTTTAACGTGCTCAACTACTTCACCACCCTTGACGACGGTACGAACGACATCTGTAGTCCGGCGGGCAACCAAGAATGTCGCGGTGCCGACAACGCCACCGAGTTCGAGCGGCAGCACGACAAGATTGTCGCCGCCCTCGATGGCATTGATGCCGACATTGTCGGGCTGATCGAGCTAGAGAACGGCAACAACAATACCCCGATCAACGTGCTGCTGAACGGCGGCACGGTAGATACCGTCACCGTGGCTGGGCTGAACAGCGTCAGTAGCCGCACCTACGACTTCATCGCCACAGGTGCCGTCGGCACCGACGCTATCCGGCAGGGCTTCATCTACGATGACAGCACGGTAGAGCCGGTTGGCTCGTTTGCCGTGCTCGACACGCCCGCCTTCGTTGACCCCAACAGCATCGGTCCGAAGAACCGCCCCGCCATCGCCCAGACCTTCCGCGAAATCGCATCGGGCGAAGAGTTCACCGTCGTGGTCAACCACCTCAAGTCGAAAGGCTCAGGCTGTGGTGCAGGCGACGACGACCCGCAGCAGGGCAGCTGTAACGACACGCGCACCAAAGCCGCGCAAGCACTGGCGAACTGGCTGGAAACCGACCCCACAAGCTCGAACGACCCCGATTTCCTTATCATCGGCGACCTGAACGCCTACGACAAGGAAGACCCGATTGTCACGCTGCAAGGCGAGGGCTACACCGACCTCATCGCGCAAGAGGTGGGCGAGTTTGCCTACTCGTTCCTGTTCGACGGGCAGTTCGGCTACCTTGACTACGCGCTGGCAAATGCCGCCCTGTTGCCACAGGTGACGGGTGCCACCGAATGGGGCATCAACGCCGACGAGCCGGACATCCTCGACTACGACACCAGCTTTAAGAAGTCTGCCCAAGACGCGCTGTACGAACCAAACGCCTTCCGCTCGTCCGACCACGACCCGGTGATTGTCGGGCTGTCGCTGGGCGACCCGGCAACCGCCACCCCGACGGCTACCGGCACCGCCACGCCGACCGGCACCGCCACCGCCACGCCGACGGCTACCGCCACCGCCACGCCGACGGCTACCAGCACAAGCGGAATACCGACGGTAACGCCTCCGGTGGCAACCGCCACGCCGACGGCTACGCCGACGACCACCACCCCGACCACACTGCTGCAAATCAACTTCAACCTAGGGCGGGCGGGGAGCCTGTTTGTGCTCATCGGCACCGGCTACGCGCCGAGCACCACCTACACCGTGCTCGTCAACGACACCCCGCTTGGCACCGTCACGAGCACGCCCGCCGGTACGGTAGCGTTCATCCTCCGTACCAGCAGCAATGCCCTGCCGGGTGACTACATCGTGACGCTGCAACCCGCGGGCAGCAGCGTACAGAACACTGCGTCGGCAACCTACGTCATTCAAGACGACGCACCGCTACGCTCGACTGCGCTGGACGAAGACGATACCATCGTGGACGTGCCTGCCAGCGTGCTGCCGTCCGACCTGACGAGCGTCTTCTTGCCGCTGGTGGTGCGCTAACCCGCCCCCAGTGCGCGAAACCGCACGCGACGGAACACAACCAAAAGCCCCCACCTGCCTGTGCGGGTGGGGGTATGTGTTGGCGCGGGCGCGGCGGGCGTTCGGTTACTGCACGGCGGCGAGCTAGGCTTTGTCGGCGCGGTCTTGCTGCGCGTCGTCGTGCGCGTCTAGTTCCTCGTCCAGTTGCGCGATAGCCTCTGCCCACTGTGCCACATCGTCCAGCAGGCGGTCGGCATACTCACGCACCAACGCCCGCTGCTGCGGGTCGGCGGCATAGCCCTGCCAGCGTGCCAACACCGCCGCGAGCACCTGATAGTCGCTGGCAAGGCGGCGTTGCAGGCGGGCGGTGGGGGCGGCGGTGCGGACCTGTTCGCGCACCTCATCCTTCGAGAGGTCGCCCGCTAGCACGCCCGCAATAAGCGGTTGGCGTTGCGCGGCATCGTCGAGGCGGGCGATCTCACGCGCCGCCCGGATGGTGTCGGGGCGTTGCTGCACCATCTCCTGCACGTCGTCGGGGGCACGCAACAGCGCAAGGCGGCTCTCGATGTAGCTCTTGTCTTTGCCGAGCCGTTCGGCAAGCCCACGAATACTATAGCCCCAGTCATCGCACATGGTACGGAACGCATGCGCCTCTTCGAGCGGGTTCAGGTCGCGCCGCTGGATATTTTCCGCCAGCCCAATTTCGAGCAGTTCGGCATCGCTGTGGGTGGCAATCTCGCACGGCACGCTGGTCAGCCCTGCCTGCTGCGCCGCCCGCAACCGCCGTTCGCCATACACCAACTGGAACATATCCGCCTGCTGCGGGTCGGGGCGCACGCGCAGCCGTGTCACGAAGCCAAGGCTCTTGATTGACTCGGCAAGTTCGGCGAGGGCGGGAAACTCGCGGCGGGCTTGGTAGGGGTTGGGGCGGATGCGCTCGATGGGCACGTCTTGTACGGCAACCGTGCGCGGCGACAGAAGCGCGGCAATCTCACGCTGGCGGGCGGCATCGTCCTCTGGGCGTTCCTCGCGCGAGAAAAACGGTGTGTTACGCCGTGCCATGCCGGTGCAAGACCTCCTGTGCCAGCGTGCGATAGCTGTGAGCACCGTCGCCCTGCGGGTCATAGGCAAGGATGGTCTTGTGGCTTGCCTGCGATTCCGGGAAGCGTACCGACCGCTTGACCGTCGTCTCGAAGACTGTCACGCTACTGCCGTACATATCGCGCACATACGCGGTGGCTTGGCGGTTCATGATGGTACGCTGGTCAATCATCGTTAGCAAGATGCCCGTAATTGCCAGTGTGGTGTTCAGCCCCGACCGCCGCAACACCTGTACGTGGTCGAGCATGAGCGCGACCGACTCGGTGGCGAGGTATTCGGCTTGCAGCGGGATGAGCACCTCGTCTGCCGCCACCAGCGCATTCACAACCAGCACGCCGAGGTACGGCAATGTATCTATTAAGATGTAATCGTAGCCCGCCGCGACGGACGCGAGCAAGCGTTGCAACACAAACTCGCGCTGGAGCGCAACCGCGAGCTGCTCGTTGGCAAGGTTGAGCCGCACACTGGTGGGCACGAGGTCAAGCCCACTGGGGGTACTGACAACCGCATCGTGCAGGCGTGCCTCGAAGCTCGTGAGGTACTGCTGCATCGCGTCGTAGACAGTGTAGCGCAGGTCGGCGGGGCGCACGCCCAACGACTGGGTGAGGTTGCCCTGTGGGTCGAAGTCCACGAGCAGCACGCGCATTCCTTGCTCGGCAAGCGCAGCCCCAAGGTTGATCGTGGTCGTGGTTTTGCCCGTGCCCCCCTTCGGCACGGCAACCGCAATAATGCGTGGCACGGCTTCCTCCTCGCGTGCAGCAGGTGCGCGGCGGCTCACTTGTTCGCGTCCGATGGGCGGTCAGTCGTGCGTACCTCATCGTGCGGGCTAATCCAGCCCCGCCGCAACGCATACAACACCGCCTGTGTGCGGTCACTCAACGACAGCTTACGGAGAATAGACGAAATGTGGTTCTTGACCGTCTGGGTGCTGATGCCCAACTCCTCGGCAATCTCGCGGTTGCTGCCACCACGGGCAATCCGTTCGAGCACCTCTAGCTCCCGTTCGCTGGGCGGCGGGAAGAGGAAGTCGGCATCGGTAAGCGACTGCACATCGGCTGGGACGCTCTGGCTCCGAAACTGCGACAGCACCCGGCTGGCAACCCGTGGGTCTTCGAGCACCATATCGTTAATGACGAACTCGCCGCGTGCCACGCGCCGGATAGCGGCGGCAAGGTCGGCGGGCAACACGTCTTTCGAGCGATAGTCAGCCGCACCGGCTTTGAGGGCGTGGAAGACCTGATCGTCGCTCTGATGAATGCTCAGGATAATCACGCCAATGCTGGGGTACTGGCGGCGCAACTGGCGCGTGAAGTCCAACCCATTGATGCCGGGCAGGTTGATGTCGGCGAGCACCACATCCGGCTCACGGTTGGCGGTCGTCTCATCTAACCATGTGAGGGCTTCCTCGGCACTCGATGCCTGCCCCACAACTTGGATGTCGCCTTCGCTGGCGAGCGCGTATTGCACGCCCTGTCGGAACAGGGGGTGGTCGTCCACCAGAAACAGTTTTACGGTTGGCTGGCTACCCATAGTGGTGTCTCCGTGGTAGGCACGCGCTGGTCGAGCCAGCGGGCATAGGCAGTGGCTGGCGACACGACGGGGGGCAACCCCACCGCCTCTAACAGTTCCCACGTTGTCGGCAGGGGCAACCCCACTACCGCAGTATGGCTACCGCGCACGTTGGTGATGAGCTGCCCCCCCAAACCCTGTATCCCGTATCCGCCGGCTTTGTCGAGCGGCTCGCCGGTAGCAACATAGTCCACAATCGTCGCGTCGTCCAGTGCCGCCAGCGTGACATCGCTCTGGACCACGCGCAGCAACGGCTGCGGCAACGACGGCGCACCCATGCACAGCCCCGTATAGACACGGTGCGTGCGCCCCGCAAGGGCACGCAGCATGGTGCGAGCGTGGGCAGCATCGTCGGGCTTGTTCAGCACCACGGTGTCAAGCACCACCACCGTGTCGGCGGCAAGCACCGGCAACGTGGGCACCTGCTGCTGTACGTCGTGTGCCTTGCGCCACGCCCGGATAGTCGGGTGGTCGTGGTCGGTGAGCGGGAGCGGCGGCAGGCTGGCAGCAAGGGCAGGCGGCAAGGGCAGGTCATCCTCTTCGGCGTGGCTTGGGCGCACCACAAACGGAATACCCGCCAGTGCCAACAACACAGACCGTCGTGGCGATGCCGATGCCAGCACCAGCCGCGCCGCCGCGTTGTCCGTGGAGGGTGGGTTGTGGGTCGCCAAATGCATCATAGAGTATCCTTCGCTTGTGTGTCATCATAGCACGCAGGCGCGTGCTTGACAAGCGTTCCACGTGTGGTGGGGCGGGCTTCATCCCCAGCCTGCGTCAGAG
>CAZNQP010000033.1:0-35623 GCA_964575355.1 uncultured Chloroflexaceae bacterium | reverse complement strand
GTGCAGTCAGCGTGCAGTCAGCGACGGCGGCAAACGTGCTATGCTCTCGCGGCAACGCAACACCGCCAGATCACCCGCTTTTGCCTCAAGCATCAGGTCGTACACCGGCAACCCCACACTTGCCCGCAGCAACTGCTCACAGTCGGCAGGCGCGATAAAGTCGGCGTGCTGCCCCAGCTGGGGTGGTACCACGCGGGCGGGCTGTCCCTTGCGGGCGGCACGCAGGTGGGCTTCGGTACGTTGGCTACTCAGGTGAACTTTGGGGCGCGTGTCGGGGTGCCACGTCGCCAGTGCCAACCCCAACGCCAGCGCAAGCGGCAACCGTTCGGGGTTGTGCAGTTGCCAGTGCAAATAGTCGAAGACAAGCGGCACGCCACACTGCTGGTGCAGGTGCAACAGTGCGCCCACACTATAGCGCGTGTCGTTCTCGATAGCCACCCGTGCGCGTGCCCCCGGCGACAAGGCGGCGTAGCGTTCTGCCAGCCGCGCCAGCGCGTGGGGGTCACGTGGACTGCCGCCCGCGTGCAACACGAGCGTACCGTCGTTGCCACAGCCCAAAGCCGCGAGTAGCGCAGCGGCTAGCTCAATCTCGGCAAGGCTGGTGGCGGCGTGTTGGTGGTCGGCGGTGGCGGGGGCAAGCTGGAGGGCAAGGTGCAGCGTCAGGCGTAGCTGCTGCTCCTGAGCAATTGCCCCAAGGTGGGCAAGTTCGCCGCGATGCTGCTGGATCAGTGCTAGCCCCGTAGCAAGGTCACGGGTAGGGAGCAGGTGGGCTGACAACCGATAGAACTGTATCTGCTGGCGGGCAAGGTAGACAAAAATATCGTGCAGGGCAAGCAGGCTACGGCTAAAGCTCGCCCCCTCACGACGGCTATCGTGCGGACTGAGCGTGGGATCGCCCACCACACGCACCGCAAACCCAAGCCGCATTGCGCCACCTCAGGGGTATACGCCACGCAGGTCAAGGGCGTGGGCAACTTCGTCTACTGCCAACAGGTATGCCGCCGTCCGCAGATGGACACCACGCGCCGTAGCCGTGGCAACGACGCGCTCGAAGGCAGGCACAATAATCGTCTCCAGATTTGTGTGTACTTCGCGCTCGCTCCAGAAAAACTCTTGCAAGCCCTGCACCCATTCGAAGTAGCTCACAATCACGCCGCCCGCATTCGCAAGAATATCCGGTATCACGGTACAGCCCTGCTCAAACAAAATTGGGTCAGCATCGGGCGTGACCGGACCGTTCGCAGCTTCGCCAATAATGCGTGCCTGTATACGGTCGGCGTTCGTAGCCGTAATCTGGTTACCAAGTGCTGCCGGAATGAGAATGTCACACGGCAGCAGCAGCAGATCGCTGTTGCTCACCGCATCGGCGGCGGCATAACCCGTCACGCTCCCGTGGGCTGTATTGTGCTCAAGCACTGACGCAATATCCAGCCCTGCGGCATTGTAGATACCACCCTTCACATCACTTACCGCGACTACCCGCGCCCCTGCATCTGCCAGCAACCGCGCGGCATGACTGCCGACATTACCGAAGCCCTGCACCACAACCCGTGCCCCATCAAGTGGCATGCCCAGATGCTTGCACGCCGCCGCCAAAACACACAGCAAGCCGCGTGCGGTCGCATCTATGCGCCCGTGCGAACCACCCACTGCCAGCGGCTTGCCCGTCACGACTGCCGGCACCGTATACCCACGCAAAATCGAGATGGTGTCCATAATCCACGCCATCACCTGCGGGTTGGTATTCAGGTCAGGGGCAGGGATGTCACGCTCCGGTCCAATCACAATCGCCAATTCACTGGCATAGCGGCGCGTGAGTCGCTCAAGTTCGCCGAGCGAAAGCTGCTGGGGGTCAACGCCAACGCCACCTTTCGCACCGCCGTAGGGAATGCGTACCAACGCACACTTCCACGTCATCCACATTGCCAGCGCACGCACAAGGTCAAGGTTGACATCCGGGTGATACCGCAACCCACCCTTCGCCGGACCACGCGACATGTTGTGCTGCACACGGTAGCCATTGAACACGGCAATATCGCCATCGTCCATCCGGACGGGCACCGTCACGCTCAGTTCGCGGCGTGGCTGGCGCAAGACGTTGCGAAGACCTGACTTGAGGTCGAGCAAGTCGGCAGCAATATCAAACTGGCGTTGGGCATTATGAAAAGGATTGGTGCTGTCATACGTGGCGGCGCGTGACGTGTTCGGGGGTTTCATCTGGTGTGCTCCCTTCAGACCAACGATACAGGTGGTCTACTATGTCCATTGTAGCACCTGTGTCAGCCCCCATGTCGGTGAATACCCACGGCATGTGCAGCAGCAAACGCGGGCGCAACCAGTGCCGCGCCGCCTGATAGACCGCCACCACGCCACCACGCGCCGGAGCCGTGGACAACCGCGCTTGCAGAAAGGGCAGCAGGCTCCGCCGCTGCCGGGTGACACTGAGCCACGTAAACGGTGGGATCGGCATGTCAGTCGGCAAGCCCACAAGCTGACGGGCACGCTGAATCGCAGTCGGCAGGTCGCCCAGTTCGTCAACCAGCTTCCGCTGGAGGGCTTCGTCGCCCGTCCAGATACGCCCCCCAGCGATTGGCTCTAGCTCTGCATCGGTTAGGTTGCGGGCATCGCACACCCGCCGCTTGAAGTCGGCGTAAATCTGTGCAACCACTTTTTGCAGGGTGGTGCGGTCGTCGTCAGAGAGCGGGCGGGCAATGTCGTACAGCCCCAGCCGTGCGCCGCGTGCAAGCGTGAAGGGGCGGATGCCGCCACGTTGCAGCAAGCCCTGCACATTAGGGCGAATGGAGAGCACCCCAATACTCCCCGTCACGGTGGTGGGCAGAGCCACGACGGTGTGGGCAGCACACGCAACATAGTAGCCGCCGCTTGCCGCAACCCCGCCCATGCTCACGATCACGGGTTTTTTGGCGTTCAGGTTATACACGGCACGCCAGATCAGGTCAGACGCGAAACTGTCGCCGCCGGGCGAGTTGACATAGAGCACCACCGCCGCTATCCGGCGGTCATCGGCGGCTGTGTCAAGTAGCCGGGTCACACTGTCGCTGTCTGCCTGAGCACTCCCACCAATCGGGAGCGGCAGGTCAGTGTCGCCCGAACGGGTAATGGTGCCTTCCACACCAATCACGGCAACGGTCTGCTTTTCGTGGCGTGCATAGGGGAGGCACAGCATACGACGGGCTTTGTTCCAGCGTACAATGGGTACCGAGGCTGGCGGATCGTCATCGCTATCGGCAAGTACGTGCTTCAGTTCATCTTCATAGTACATACCATCAATCAGCCCTGCCTCGCACGCCTCGCGCGCACTGAGGGGCGCACGGTCAATCAAGGCTTGTACCGTAGCGGGCACCATGTCACGGGCGGCAGCAATCGTCGCCACCAATCGGCTGTAGCGCGTATCCAGCAGGCGTTCAAGCTGGGCACGGCTCTCCGGTGATGGCTCGCTACGGGTGAAGATGTCACCGGCTGCTTTGTAGGGCGAAACGGCGGTCACTTCGGCTTCGATACCAAGCAATGCCAACCCATCGCGCACGAAGACGACCTCTGCACCGACACCCAGAATGGACAGGTATGCTGTCGGTGGCATATACACCCGGTCAGCGACGCACGCCACACTGTACGCCGCCGTCGAGCCGTCAATGAGATACGCGATGACCTGCTTCTCGTGCGCCCGGAACTGCTTGATAACCCGGCGTAGGCTTTCGGCACAGGCGGCATCAGGGCTAAACTCATCCATAACCAAGACCACGCCCAGCGTGCGCGGGTCTTCGGCAATGCGTTGCAGGCGATGGCGCAACGCAAACAGGCTCGAACCGGGTGTGCGTCCCAGCAAGCGTTGCACAAGCGAAGGGGTTGGGGCATACTCAGGGAGGTTGCCACTCAGCGGCACCAAGACATAGTCCAGCCGATGCTGCCGGACACGCTGCCGCCACAGGTTCAGTATCCAGACCCGCAGATTGTTGAGAGTGACGCGCAGATAACCCATAGTGCTATATATTGCTCCTATCCTGAAGCAGTATACCACGCATAGTTGTGGGAATGGATCAGTGTACGAGCGTCCGGCGGGCAGGATATGCCCGTGCCACGCAACGTTCAGAAAGGCACCGCATGCCCTCCCGGCTATCCGTGCCATACCTCCCGGCTATCCATGCTATAATAGGGGCGGAAAGAGCACGGACAGAGGGCTACATGCACAAAAAGTTCACAATCGGGTATATCCTGCTTGGTATCGGCGGCATCCTGCTGGTCGGTGCGGGCACAGTTCTGATCGCCAACTATGTGCATCAACGCTATTTCGCAACCCCGCAGGTCAGTAGCACCCCAACAAATCTCCAAGACATTCGCGCCGCCCTACTCAGCGAACCCGCCGCAAGTGCTACGCTCCTCATTCCTGCTGCCGAACCACAACCCGTCGTAGTCTATGTATCGGGAGCTGTGACCACCCCCGACCTGTACCAGTTGCCGCCCGAAGCTCGTGTTGCCGATGCTGTGTATGCAGCGGGGGGGTTACTCCCCGACGCAGACAGTGAGCGCGTCAACCTTGCGGAAGGCGTACACGACGAGATGCACATTCACATCCCGGCAGTAGGCGAAGCAGTACCGGACACTGGAGCCGCACCCACGACAGGTGATACCAGCACCGCCCCTCTCCCAACATCACCCATCAATATCAATACCGCCCCGGTAGCTGACCTACTTGCACTGCCCGGTGTAGGACCGACCAAAGCGCAGAACCTCGTTGACTACCGCACAGCCAACGGACCATTTCTGCTTGTTGACGACCTCCAAGAGGTACCCGGTTTCGGACCCGTCCTTGTTGACAACCTCCGCCCATATGTAACGGTTGATGAATCATAGCTGCCGCGTGCAGCATCAGACAAGGAGCATACAGCATGCGCCGCACAAAAATTGTGGCAACGCTCGGACCTGCTACCGATACGCCTGAGGCAATACACGACCTTATTCAAGCGGGAGTGAATGTCTTTCGCCTGAACTTCTCGCACGGCAACCACGACGAACATCAACGCCGCTTCGTCATGGTGCGCGAAGCAGCCCGCAATGCCGAGGCATCAGTCGCAGTCTTGATGGACTTGCAGGGACCCAAAATGCGGACGGGCAAACTCCAAGACGGCGAGCCAATCCACCTTGAGCCGGGGAAAATCTTTACGATCACAACGAAGGAAATCATCGGCAATGCCGACATCGTCAGCACAAGCTACGAACTCTTGCCCGCCGACGCACGGGTTGGTGGGAGCGTCCTCCTATCGGATGGTCTCATCGAACTGCGCGTCCTTCGCACCACTGGCACCGAGGTAGAATGTGAAGTGGTCAACGGCGGCGAACTGCGCGAAAACCAAGGCATCAACCTGCCCGGCGCACAGGTCAGTGCCCCCGCCGTCACCAAAAAAGACGTGGATGACCTACACTTCGGGTTGAGCATTGGCGTAGACTACGTGGCTATTTCGTTCGTACGCTCGGCACGCGACGTGCAGCGCGTGAAAGACCTCATCAGCCAGTCCGGGCAAGACACCCCAGTGATTGCGAAACTGGAACGCCCCGAAGCCCTGCTCGGACTGGATGAAATCTTGCACACGGCTGACGGCGTGATGGTCGCACGCGGCGACCTCGGCGTGGAGATGCCCGCCGAGGAGGTACCCGTTGCTCAGAAGCACATCATTGAGCAGGCAAACCGCGTCGGTCTCCCCGTGATCACCGCGACCCAGATGCTGGAGTCCATGATCTACAACCCGCGCCCGACCCGCGCAGAAGCAACCGACGTAGCCAACGCCATTCTCGATGGCACCGATGCCGTCATGCTGAGTGGCGAAACCGCCAAAGGCAAGTACCCCTTCGAAACCGTGCGTACGATGTCGCGGATTGCCGAAACCACCGAAGGTAGCGGACTGAACAACCGTCTGCCACGCCACCAACACCTCCTCGGGACAAAAGCTGGCATTATTGACCCGCACCAAGCGATTGCTGCTGCCGTGACGGCTGTCTGCAACGAACTCCCCATTCGCGCCATTGTCGTCTTCACCCGTTCTGGCAGCACCGCCCTTACGGTGTCGCTGCAACGCCCCCACGTCCCCATTTTAGCCTTTACGCCAGTCGAAAAGGTCTACCACCGTATCGCGCTCTACTGGGGCGTTATCCCGGTCATGTACCCCTACGTCGAGGGCATGGAAATGTTCGAGCAGGGGGTCAACTCGGTGCTAGTTGCGCGGGGGTACGCCGCACCCGGTGATCTCGTGGTCATGACCGGGGCACATCCAATCGTCCAGTACGGTCCAACCAACTTCTTGAAAATCTTTCCCATTGGTGAGACTGACTGATTGGTGAGATTGGCTGACCCACAACAACGTCAGTACAACTTGATTGAGTGGTGGTAATGTCACACCTAGACTTGATACCCGGCACCCTCGTTGCCGCCCGTTACCGCCTTGAGCACTTGCTCATCCAAAGCAGTACCGGCGCGATGTTCCAAGCCGTGGACATTACCACCCGACGCACCGTAGTCCTCAAGCATATTGCGCTGAACGACACTCGCGGGCAAAAAGCCTTTGCCCGCGAAGTACGTCTGCTGTCGCGCCTGCGCCACCCTGCGCTTCCCACCATCGAGCATCACTTCCAGATACACGAACACCAGTTTCTCGTTCTAGAGCGTATCGGCGGTGACGACCTCGGCACGTTGCTAGAGCGCAATGCGTATGCCTTCGCCAACCGTGCTACTCTGCCGCGCGTCATCGGGTGGGCAGACCGTCTGCTCCATCTCCTCGAATATCTGCACAGCTATGACCCACCGATTATTCACCGCGACATCCGCCCCCAGAACCTCAAGTGTACCGACCGGGGCGACCTCGTGTTGCTCGACTTCGGGCTTGCCAAGGGCGCACCCGACTCGCATATCTCGTCTACCTCAAGCCGGAGCGCATACTCGTATACCACACAGTACGCCCCCCTTGAACAGATACAGGGCACCGGCACCGAACCACGCAGCGACCTGTACGCCCTCGCTGCCACGCTCTATCACCTCCTGACCGGCACCCCCCCACCCAACGCACTCACCCGCGCCTCGGCAGTGCTTACCGGGCTACCAGACCCGCTTCAACTCGCGCATATCGCCAACCCAGAAATCCCCGCGACCCTCGCGGCTGTCCTCCATCAGGCACTCGCACCGGGGCTAGCCCGCCGCTTTGCCACTGCCCACGGCATGCGGCAGGCATTGCGCTCCATCCAATATGAATTGGCAGGTAGCGCAGCCATCCACCACGCGGCTGTCCCAGTTACAACCACCACCACGCCAAGCAATGCCCTGTTCGTGGGCAACCTCGCCGATGCGCTGGCATTGCTCAATACACCCGCAGACACGCCATCGAGCCAGCACACGGTTCACCTCGTAGACCCCCACAACCCATCAGCATACCCAACGGTTGGGGCAGCACTTGCCGCCGCAACCGACGGCGACGTACTACGCATCAGTGCGGGTGAGTACCACGAAGCGATCACCATCAACCACGCAGTGTCTCTCCAACCGGATGCCCCCAACGCAGCAGTCATCTTGACCCACGAGCAAGCCACCGTGCTGACATGCTACGCTGATGCTTTCATCAGTGGGCTAACCATCCGGGCATCCGCTGCCCCTAGCGAAGACGTGCGTACCCGTGCTGCGGTCTATGTCGCGGCGGGTCGTGCCACCTTCGAAGACTGTACCATCGAGTCCCACGCCCAACTCGGCGTGCTGATCCATGGCGCAACCAGTAACCCCGCCCTGCTGCACTGCACAATCCGCTCCAGCCACAAAGCTGGCGTGATGGTGATTGACGATGCCCACGCCCTGCTGCGCGAATGCACCATCCACATGCACCAACACGCCGGGGTGGTCATCCGCACTGGTGGCAACCCGCTCCTCGTGCAATGTACCATCTGCGACAACCGCCGCGATGGCATATACATCAGCGACCACGGGCAAGGCAGGATCGAGCAGAGTACGATTGAGCGCAACACACGCCACGGCATTGTGGTGCGCGATGGTGGGGCACCACTCATTAGTGGCTGCACTATTCAGCATCAGGGCAACGGGCAGGGCATCCTCTTGACGGACGGCGGAGTCGGCGTGATCGAAGACTGTAGTATTCAGGACAATGGACAGCATGGTATCATGCACATGGGTGCGAGCCGTCCACTGCTGCGAACCAGTACTATCAGCCAGAACGCGGCATGGGGTGTTGTGCTCGCCAGTGGCTCACAGATGGCAATCGAACAATGCACCATTGCCCAGAATACTGCCGGCGGACTGGCAGTGCGCGGTGAGAGCAATGCCCTCATTATCTACACGACGATCCGCGACCACCAGACCGTGGGGGTTGTGCTACACGATACCAGCGCAGCCACCATTGAGCACTGCCGTATTCAGGCAAATCAAGGCGGGGCATGGCTCCTCGCAGACCCCACGCGCGTTGTGTCTCGGAACAACGAACTAGATTAGCATGAAGGAAGGACGACCATGACTGAACCATTGCACCTGACCGTGTACTTCGACTTTCTCTGTCCGTTTGCCTATCGTACTGTGAAGTGGATTGACACGCTCCAAGACCTACTGGGCGAGCAGTTACACCTCGAATGGAAGTACTTTTCACTCGAACAGACCAACAACCAGCAAGAGGGATGGTACCTCTGGGAGCAACCCGAACAGTACCCCTCGCCGCTGGATGAAAAGCGTCCCGGCTCAAAGGGGTTGCTCGCGTTCTGGGGTGCCGAAGCCGCCCGCCAGCAAGGGCAAGCCGCTTTCGACCGCTACCGCACGTTGGTGTACGATGCGCGGCAGAGCGACACGGCAACACGGCAGCATCTGCTTGATACGTTCGGTACCCCCTCGCCGCTTGACCCGGATGCCGAGGGCAAACCCAACCGCCTCGATATGACCGACCGCGCCTCCTTCGAGTGGGCAGCCCACCACGCCGGGCTGGATATGGATCGCTTCCAACACGATTTTCACAACCGCGATATGGTAGATGCCATCCGCTGCCACTACGAAGAGGGCGTAAACCAGTTCGAGGTGTTTGGCGTACCAACGCTGGTCTTCAACAACACCGATGCCGTGTATGTCAAAACCATGAGCATCCCCCCGCGTGACGAAGCCCTCGCACTGCTCGCCGAAATCCGTGCCAGCTTTGCCCGTCCCGAACGGGAGTGGCTCGCCGAACTGAAGCGACCAAACATCGGTCGGTTGCGTTAGGTCGCGTGATGAACCCGACCACCCCTGCCGCGCCACCCAGCGAGCCACCCGTCACGCCACTCATCATTGATGGGCACCTTGACCTTGCGTACAACGCGGTCATGCTAGGGCGCGACCTTCGGTCTGACCTCGCAACGCTCCGGGCAAACGACCCCGCCCACAGCGAGGCAGGCATTGCAACCGTCACGCTCCCCGCGCTCGTGCGCGGTGGCGTGCGGCTCGTTTTCGGTACGCTGTTTACCCTGCCAGCAACTGCTATGGCGATTGACAATGTGGCACTCCCAGTACACCGCGTGTACGATACCCCCGATGTAGCCCACCAACAGGCACAACAGCAACTCGACTACTACCGCCGTCTTGCCGATGCAGGCACCATCACCCTCGTACACGACCAAACGACCCTCACGCAGGTGCTTGCATCGCCGGGTTCGGCTGACCAGCCGCCGCTCGGCGTAGTCGTGCTGATGGAAAACGCCGATGCTATCCGTACCCCGGATGAAGTCGCGTGGTGGTATGAACAAGGGCTGCGTGTGGTGGGGGTGGCGTGGCAAGCCAACCGCTACGCTGGTGGTACCTACCAACCCGGTCCTCTGACTGCCGACGGGCGGCAGTTGCTAGCTGCTATGGACGAGGTGGGTATGGTACTTGATACCAGCCACCTTGCCGAAGCAAGTTTCTGGCAGGCGGTTGAACAGTATGCAGGCAGTATCATTGCCTCGCACAGCAACTGCCGCCGCTACGCCCCCGACCACAACGCCGACCGCCACCTAAGCGACCGCATGCTCGCCGCCCTCATCGAACGCGATGGAGTGGTGGGGATCGCCCTCTACAACGCCTTCCTCAACCGGGGCTACTATCGCGGTCAGCCGCGTGCCGCCACCACCACCGAGCATGTTGTACGCCACATTGACCACATCTGCCAACTCGCAGGCAGTGCCGCCTATGTTGCCATTGGTAGCGATCTCGACGGGGGCTTCGGGCGCGACGTGATCCCCGCCGACCTCGACAGCGTTACCGACCTCCTGCGCATTGCCGCCGCCCTGCGTGAGTTCGGCTATGAAGAACCCGCGATAACTGCCATTCTGGGCGGCAACTGGCAGCGTATACTCCAACGGAGCCTGCCGTGACAATGCACCCGCCCACTGTTCGCTACACCATCGCTATGACCGACCCACATAGCCACCTCTTCCACATCACCTTTGAACTCGCCGACCTCGCCCAACCCACCGTCGCATTGTACCTACCGGTCTGGACACCCGGCTCGTACATGATCCGGGAGTACAGCCGCCACGTCGAACAGTTTGCCGCCAGCGATGCCGCAACAGGTGCGGCGGTGGGGTGGCGCAAAACCCGCAAAGACTGCTGGCAGATTGACACACTGGGGGTAGCGACACTCCGTGTCACCTACTGTGTGTACGCATACGAACTGACGGTGCGTACCAGCCACCTCGACGATAGCCACGGCTACTTCAACGGCGCGACCGTCTGTATGTATATGCCAGAGCGCACGCACGAGCCTGCCCTGCTGCGCGTCGAGCCGCCACCCGGTAGCACGTGGCAAATCACGACTGGGCTACCCTATGCCACCACCGCTGCACCCGTCGGCGAGCCGCAGACGTTCCGCGCGGATAGCTACGACCACCTGATCGACTCGCCAGTCGAGTGCGGCACCCATCGCTGCTACCACTTCACGGTAGCCAACAAACCACATACTGTCGCGTTCTGGGGACACGGCAACGAAGATGCCGAGCGCGTCGTGGCAGATACCCGCACCATTGTCGAAACCCAGTACAAGCTGTTTGGAAGCCTCCCCTACGACAACTACACCTTCATGCTGCACCTCGCCGACCGCTATGGTGGGCTGGAACACCACAACAGTGCATCAAACCAGTACCCGCGCTGGGGTTTCCGCGACGACTACGAGCGGTTTCTCGAACTGCAATCGCACGAGTTCTTTCACCTCTGGAACGTGAAGCGCATTCGTGCCGCGCCGCTCGGTCCGTTCGACTACCAGCACGAGAACTACACGCGCCTGCTGTGGGCAATGGAGGGCGTGACAAGCTACTACGACCGCCTGTTGCTGGTACGCGCTGGGCTGATGTCGCCCACACGCTATCTCGAAACACTCGGCGAAGACATAGCCCGCCTCCAGAACACACCGGGGCGGCATTACCAGACGCTTGAAGAAGCGAGTTTCGATGCGTGGATCAAGTTCTACCGCCGCGACGAGCACACCGACAATAGTGCGGTCTCGTACTACAGCAAGGGTGCGCTGGTCATTCTGCTGCTCGATCTAGAGATACGCCACCAGACGGCTGGCGAGCGTTCCTTCGATGACGTACTGCGCTACCTCCACCAGCACTACCCGCTCACCCAACCCGGTATCCCCGAAGATGGCGGCTACCTCGCCGCTATCGAAGCTGCCGTAGGCGATGGTGGCGGGGTCTACCGCCAGTTGTTCACCGATTATATCGCAGGCACCACCGAATTGGACTATGCACGCGCCTTCGCACCGTTCGGCATCACCGTTGAGTGGGGCTACTCACAGCCGCAACCCAACGACACCACCGCCCCAGCGTGGATAGGCATGCGTACTACAACCAGCCACGGACGCACCACCATTGCCAGCGTGCGCCGCGACAGCCCCGCAGCACAGGCGGGCGTGTATGCCCACGACGAACTCGTCGCGCTCAACGGGTGGCGCGTAGACAGCGAGAGCCTGCCACAACGCATCAGCGAGCACCGCCCCGGCGATACGGTCACGGTGAGCGTATTCCGCCGCGACGAACTGCGCCACATCGCGGTGGTGCTTGCTGCCCTGCCCCACGACCGGGTACGGCTCCATTTGCCCACGGCACCTACCGCACACGAGCAGGCGTTGCTTACAAACTGGTTACAATTGTCGCATTAAATACCACAAAAGTCTTCCGCATATCATTGTTTGACCCCTCAAGCTGTTGTATAATCAGGGTATGGGCGAACCTATGGTAGCTTCTATCAGCAGTGGTAGCAGTGGTAGCAGTGGTAGTAGCAGTGGTAAAGGAGTGATCTCAATGAAGGAGACTTTCACGCAACGGCGACGATCAAAGCATCACACCGTTGTCTTGCGTCCGGCGATGGCATTGTTATTTATTGTAGGTCTACTGGTGTCACTTGTTCCTGCCGTTACCGCTTCTGCCGAAAGCAGTGAGCGTCTGCTTGATGGCACGGGAACGAGTACCACCCTGACGGCAGAGCTGGCAGAACGCCTTGCAGCCCAAGCGGTAGACCTATCGGGGAACGAAGTCCGCATTGCCTACAACAGCACCGACAACGAATATATGGTCGTGTGGGAACGCAACTACGGGACGAACGAAAACGGCGTTGAAGAATGGCGTATTGTCGCTGCTCGCGTTGGCTTGCAGGGTGAATTGCTGTCACAGCCGGATGAAATCATTCGGTATGGTCGCCGCCCCGACATTGCCTACAACCCTAACTGGAACCAGTATCTTATTGTGGCTGATGGTCTAGTAGACCAGAATGGCAATAGCGACCTCTCGGACGATACACAAGAAATATATGGCTTTGTATTGGCAAACGACGGGTCTATTGTCAGCCCAGTGCTGCGTATCAGTGCCATGCAAGCCCAACGCACTGACATTGTACGCCCCCTTGCCTACAACGCCCGCATCGCCGTCAACACTGCCTTGAACGAATATATGGTTGTCTGGGAGGGGTACGTCGAAGTC
The DNA here is from genome assembly GCA_964575355.1 of uncultured Chloroflexaceae bacterium. GTDB lineage: Bacteria > Chloroflexota > Chloroflexia > Chloroflexales > Chloroflexaceae > CAZNQP01. Next base: position 22,645 of record CAZNQP010000033.1, on the reverse strand, counting down.
AATGATCCTGCCAACTATCAGATCAACTCCGAAGCCTATGTGCAACGACTCGCAGCAACCGGCGAGGCTATCGGCGGCAGTATCCAAGTCAGCCAAATGCGCGAAACGTACCAAGCCGAAACAAGCGGGATATACGCGACAACCCAGACCCCGACGATTGCCTATAACAGTGCCCAGAACGAGTACCTCGTTGTGTGGGATGGCAACGCAGCATTCACCCCCACCCGCAACCTGTCCGACCAGCGCGGCGAAGAACTCGCCCTATCAAGCGAAGTATTCGCCCAACGCCTCGCGGCGGATGGCTCAGAGGTGGGCGGTGATTTCCGCGTGAGCCTGACCGGCTTTGATGCTGACCCCGGCGATTGGGTTGGTAAACCTGAAATCAGTTACTCGCCCAGTACCAACCAGTATATGGTCGTGTGGTTCTACTTTATCAATAGTGAGCCACCCGCAGGCGTACCATTTGACCCTGCCACCCGCAACGGTATCGGTGCCCGCCTGATCACGGGCAACGGTGACATGGCGACTGACCCATATGCCATCAGCTACTACCGCTCGGTTGAGTTCGCAGGGGAGACGTTCAATCTCTGGACAATCAGACCCAAAGTGACATGGAACGCGCAGAGCGACCGCTTTGTCGTGATGTGGCAAGATGTGTATGGGTATGTCTTTGCCCAACTGTTTGCCCCCGATGGCACGCCAGCCTCGGAGAGCATCGAGATTGCTGACCTCCCCATCACAAACAACCGGTACTTCACGACTAGCATTGCATCCAGCAATACCAACTACTTCCTCGTTGCATGGACACCTGAGTTTCAGGTGCAGTGGGACTGGTGGCGCATCACCGGACCGAGCGACGGCGCGTAGCTAGCTAGCCCCACCTACCTCCAACAGCATTGCACAGACACCACACCAAAGCCGGGGACAGGTGTATCCCCGGCTTCGTGCTGTGCAGTGTAGCATGACCGTGTTAGACTACGTGCGGTGCCGTGCCGTTGCTCGTGACAGGCTGTGCCGCCACCGCCGACTGCCGCGCGTACAGTTGCGCGTAGGTGCCACCCAGTGCGATCAGTTCGTCGTGCGTGCCGCGCTCAACAATGCGGTGGTTGTTGACCACCGCTACCACGTCCGCATCACGAATCGTAGACAGGCGGTGGGCAATGACAAACGCCGTGCGCCCTTGCAGCAGCACCTTCAATGCTTGCTGGATGACACGCTCGGTGGCATGGTCAATGCTAGAGGTCGCTTCATCAAGGATCAGGATGCGCGGGTTGGCGAGGATGGCACGGGCGAACGCTAACAGTTGGCGTTGCCCCTGACTCAAGCCGCTACCGCGCTCGCCCAGCTTAGTGCCGTAGCCATCGGGCAAGCGACTGATGAAGTCGTGTGCGCCCACGGCGCGGGCAGCATCTTCCACCTCAGCATCGCTTGCATCAAGCCGCCCATAGCGGATATTGTCGGCAATCGTGCCAGAGAAGAGAAAGCTATCTTGCAGTACATAGCCGAATTGCGAGCGCAGGCTTGCCCGCGTGACGTTGCGCGTGTCGTGCCCGTCTATCGTGATGCGCCCGCTCGTCACATCGTAGAAACGCGGCAGCAGGTTGACCAGCGTGCTTTTGCCCGCCCCAGTCCGACCGACAAACGCCACCGTCTGCCCCGGCTCCGCTACCAGCGATACATCGCGCACTACAAGGTCATCTTCGGTGTAAGGGCTATCAGGGTTGCCATAACGAAACGACACACGGTCGTAGGCTACGTACCCCACCACAGGCGGTAGCGGGTAGGCATCTGGCGCGTCGTGTTCGCTATACGGCTCGTCCAGCAAGTTGAAGATACGCTCTGCCCCCGCGAGCGCCGCCTGTGCCTGCGTGTAGATCGTGCTGATAAGCTGGATCGGCTGGAAGAACTGCTGCATGTACAGCAGGAACGCCACGACCGTCCCCACCAGAATCATGTCGCTAAGCACCAACCAGCCCCCCACCCCAATCACGACCGCCAAGGCTACCGTACTGAGCAGGTCAATCGTCGGGGTGAATGCCGCCGTCAGCGCAGTTGCTTGCACGTTTGCATCACGGTTGACGGCGTTACGCTGCGCGAAGCGTTCGACCGATTCGTCGGTGCGGTTCATTGCCTGCGTGACCCGCACGGCGGTGATGTCCTCTTGCAGCGTCGCCGACACATCACCCATTGCCTCGCGGGTGATGCGGAACGCCCGCCGCGACAGCCGCGAAAAGACCAGCGTCACCCAGATGATCAACGGAATAAACACGAAGCTGACCAAGGCGAGCAACGGGCTGACGATCAGCATGGCAATCACGATGCCGACCAGCGCAAACAGGTTGCCAATCGCGGGGGTCAAGCCCTGACTAATGATCTGGTTGATCACCTGAATGTCATTCACGAGGCGTGACATCACGTCGCCCGAACGGTGCTGATCGAAGTAGGCGAGCGGCAACTGCTGCACCTTGTCGAACACATCGCGGCGCAGCACCGCAAGGAAGCGTTGCCCGACACTCCCGATCAGGTAGACGCTCCCTGCCCGCGCAAGGAACCCCACCACATACACCACCAACAGCACCAGCATAATCTGTGTCAAGCCATCGCCGCTGGCACGGGCAATATATTCGTCCACCGCCCGCCCGATGAGTGCCGGCGCAGTCGCCTGCGCCGCCGCCATAATCACGATGCACCCTAGCGATAGCCACATGGTCGCACGGAATGGGCGCAGGTAGGTAAACAGGCGGCGCAGCACCGCCCCCTGCGAACTTGCCGTTTCGCCGCTCATGTCGCGGGCACCGCCGCGCATACCGCCCCGCATGGTCATAGCACCACATCCAGCGTGCGCTCTTCGGGCGCACCAAACTGGCTATCAAGCAGTTCGCAAAACTGCCCACAGTTCTCAATCAAATAGTCATACGTGCCCTGATTAACAATCACACCCCGCTCAAGCAGCAGGATCAGATCGGCATTGCGGATAGTACTCATGCGTTGCGCTATCACAAACGCGGTCCGATTGGCGAGGAGCGGCTCAAGTGCCTGCTGAATGTGGTATTCAGTTTCCGCATCCACCGCCGACGTGCTATCATCGAGCACCAACAATGCAGGGTCAAGCAGCAGCGTACGCGCAATTGCAATCCGTTGACGTTGCCCACCACTGAGACCAACGCCACGCTCCCCTATCACCGTTTGGTAGCCATCGGGTAACTCGGTGATGAACGTATGTGCCTGTGCCGCCCGTGCCGCCGCCTCGACTTCGGCATCGGTTGCATCCGGGCGACCATACGTAATGTTGTCGTGTACGGTGCCACTGAACAGCACCGTATCTTGCAGCACCACGCCAATCTGCGAGCGCAGGCTTTCGAGCGTCACGTCGCGTACATCATACCCATCTATCAGGACACGCCCCGCCGACACATCATAGAAACGGGGTAGCAGGTTGATAATGCTCGACTTGCCCGCGCCCGTGCGCCCTAGAATTGCCACGGTCTGCCCCGGCAGTACCTCGAACGAGGCGTGCGCGAGTGATGGCGTGTCGCTACCGTGGTAACAGAAACTCACGTCATCGAAGCGCACATGCCCGCGCACTGGCGGGAGCAGCACCGCACCCGGCTGATCGGTTACTTCGCGGGGCGTATCGAGCACATCGTGGACACGTCGCGCCGACGCATCCGCCTGCGCGATAGCCGTCGCGGAGAAGCCAATCGTGAGCACGGGCTGCACCAGAAAGACAAGGTAGGTGGTAAAGGCAACCAGTTCACCCACCGTCAGGGCATTATTGATAGCCAGCAAGCCGCCCACCCACACAATCGCCAGCGTCCCCAAGTTGGCGATGAAGAAGATAGACGGGAAGGCAAACGCAATCGCCTTGCGTAGGAAGAGCGTTTCGTCGAGCAGGTCGGTATTAGCAGTACCGAAGCGTTGCTGCTGGTACGGTTCGCGGGCAAACGCCTTGACCACACGAATGCCCGCGAGGGTCTCTTGCAGTACGGTATTGAGGACACCGAGCTTCTGTTGCACCGCACGGAAGCGCGGACCGACTGCGCGGAAGAACAGGACGAATACTACCGACACCAGCGGTACAATTGCCAGTGCTACAAGCGCAAGCCGCCAATTCATGATCAGCAAGATGGTGGCACTCCCCACCAGCATAAGCACGGCACTGACAATCTGGACAAATCCGTTGCCCATAAACAGGCGTACCTGATCCACATCGTTGGTGATGCGCGTCATCACCTGCCCAGTCTGCACCTGATCGTGGTAGCTGAAACTCAGCCGCCCGATATGTTCGAACAGGTCATTCCGCATGTCGTAGGCGGCGTATTGGCTGGCAAGTTCGAGCCAGTAGGTCTGGGCAAAGCTGAATAACCCGCGCACAGCGGCAAGACCCAGCAGCACCAGCACCGCCACCCAGAGCACCGACGTGTCGGCGGGGGTGATACCTTCGTCAATCGCATATTGCAGTGCCTGTGGGCTGGCGAGGTTCGCCGCTGAAACGAAGAGCAACGCGAAGAACCCCCCGGTCAATAGCTGCCAGTACGCACGCAAATAGCGCAGCAGGCGGGTGAGATTTTTCATGTGGTGTGTTTTCGCAAAACAAGCATGACCTTACTAGTATACCAGATAATTACCATGGGTACTTACGCTTCTGCTTCCACACCAACACCCGCCCCACTCAGGTTAGTGACTACATGGATTTCGTTATGTAACGTGCGGTGAATCGGGCAACGGTCGGCAATTGAGAGCAGGCGTTGCTGCTGCTCGCTATCGAGGTCGCCATACACCGTAATGTGCCGCTCGATCACATCCACATAGCCCTCGGTTGCCACACACCCTTCGCAGTCGGCGGCATGTACCTTGCGGTGCTGAAGCCGCACAATCACCCGCTCTAGTGCCCACTGCTTGCGGTCGGCATACATACGCAACGTCATACCCGTGCAACTCCCAAGCGATGCCAGCAAGTAGCCGTATGGGTCGGGACCTAAGTCAAGCCCACCCACCGTCGGCGGTTCGTCAGCCAGCAACGTATGCCGCCCCGCACGCACCGTGGTCGTGTAGCCGCGTGCGCCCGTATCGCTCACCACTTCACCGGGTGCCATCGGCTGGGCGGCGGGTGGCACGGCGGCGGTGTCGGTCAGGTAGCGGCTCGCCCACGCTGCAATGACCATGCCGACATACGCCGAATCCTGTGGGTTGCTCAACAGGTGGTCGGCGTGGTCAAGCGATACAAAGCTCTTAGGGTGGCGGGCGGCTTCGTAGATGCGGGCAGCATTTTCGATGCCCACCACGTTATCGAGCGGCGAATGGAAAATCAGCAACGACCGCCGCAGGTTGCCGATGATCTCGTGCATCTTCTGTTCGGCAAGGTCATCGAGAAACTGCCGCGTAATCGTAAAGCTACGCCCGCCAATGGTGACGGTGGCAACGCCCTGCTGCTCAATTTCGGCGCGGCTCTCGGCAAGCAGATGCGTAACGTGTGCCGGATCGCACGGTGCGGCGACAGTCACGACGGCACGCACGGCATCGAGCTGGGCAGCCGCCTGCAACACCGCAGCACCGCCCAGCGAGTGCCCCACCAGCAGTGCAGGGGCGGTGTAGTGCTCTTCCAGAAAGGTTGCAGCGGCGACCAGATCAGCCACGTTGGATGAGAAGTTCGTATCGGCGAAATCCCCCTCGCTCTCACCCAATCCCGTAAAGTCGAAACGCAGCACGGCAATGCCTGCCGCGACGAGGGCAGTACTAATATTGCTGACTGCCTTCAGGTTTTTGGTGCAGGTGAAGCAGTGGGCAAACAGGGCGTATGCGCGTGGCGGCTCGCTGTCGGGCACCTCAAGCCGCGCCGCTAGGTCAACGCCGCTGGCACCGGGGAACGTGAGCTTGTGCAATGCCATTGTATTGGTTCCTTTCACAGGGCTAATCGTCACAGGGCTAATCGTCACAGGGCTAATCGTCACAGGGCTAATCGGTCCCCTTGACAGAGCAAGGAGTGTAGCCCTAGTAATAGTTTTTTTTACCTTCCCTTCTAGCATACCAGTGTGGGCAAGCCACCGCAATGATCTACACTGCCATACTTGGGCGTATAATAGAGAGATACGATACGCACGCAACGGGCAGACCGCCCGACGAGCACGAGCACGAGGAGGCACCAATGACCGTTCCGAGCATCCAGAACAGTGTGGTGGGCAACTGGACAGCGATTGGCGGCACCATCACAGCAACCCCCGCCGCCGCCGCGTGGGGAGCAGACCGTATCCACGTCTTCACACGCAGCACCGAAGGACGTATGCAGCACCTGTGGCACGCACAGGGCAACTGGCAACCCGCGCCAACGGCGTGGCAAGACATGGGCGGCGACCTGCTCGACGCACCCGCCAGCATTGTGCGGGCTGGCTCCGCGCTGCACACCTTCACCACCAACGTGCGCGGGCAACTCCATCATATCTACTACAACGGCGCGGCGTGGAGTGAATGGCAAAACCTTGGGGCGGGCGGCTGGCAAATGATGAGTTCGCCCACCGTTGCGTCGTGGGGCGCAAACCGCCTCGACGTGTTCGGCATTGGCACCGACCGCCACTTGATCCACTATGCGTGGGACGGCAACCAGTGGGGTGGCTGGGAGGACATAAGCCACGGGCACCCCCTGCTCTACAGTCCGGCGGCGGTGTCGTGGGCGTTCAACCGCATTGACATTTTTGCCATCAGCACCAACAGTAGCCTTGTGCAGTCCTATTGGGATGGACGCGCATGGGCAGGCTGGATTGACCACGGCGGCACGCTCTCATCGGCACCGGCAGTCGTGTCGCGGGCACCGGGCACCCTCGATGTGTTTGTGCGCGGTATGAACTCGCACCTGTGGAACCGTAGCTACGACGGGCAACGCTGGAGCGATTGGCGCGACATGGGCGGTCTGCCAATAGCATCTGCCCCGGTAGCCGTAGCCCGCGATGCATACCGCATCGAGTGCTTCGCGCGGGGCATGGATAGCCAGCTTATGCAACTGAGCATCACCCTTGACTAGCCACAGCCCACACACGACCGCAGGCAAAGCCACGTGACCCTGAGCATCACCCGTCCGGCTATCACCAGTGCCGAAATGGCAGTGCTCGTGGTGGGGCGTTTCCTGCTGAGTAGCGCGTATCGTGTGGTCTACCCCCTGCTGGCGTTTCTGGCAGCAGGGCTGGCAACCGACCTTCGCTCGGTGAGTTGGTTGATCACGATCCAGCTTGTTGCCCAGTTGCTCAGCCCGCTCGGTGGCTCGCTTGCCGACACCCGCGGCGAGCGCACCACCATGCTGACAGGCATGGCGGCATTCTGCGTCGGTGCGCTGGTCTGTGCAATGGCGACCAGTCTGCCGGTGTTTCTCGTGGGCTATGGTGCCATTGGCATTGGCAACGCCTTCTTCCAGCCCGCCGCCATCGCCTATGCCAGCGCACGCAGTAGCTACCAGCGGCGGGCGTTAGTGCTCGGCGTGCTTGAGTTTAGCTGGGCACTGTCCGCACTAGTCGGCGTGACAACCCTCAGCCGCATTGTTGAGGCGAACCAGACATGGGGGCTTGCTTACGGGGTGCTCCTAGCGGGCGGGTTACTCACAACCGTTGCCACGCTCTTCATTCTGTCGCCGCACGTCCCGCGCACCGTCGCCCCCGGTGAGCAGCACACGGCGGTATCGGCACGGCTCTTTCTGCAGCGCAACGTCATCGCGTTTCTGGTGTTTATCTTCTGCTGCATGCTGGGCTACGAACTTGTTATTGTCGCCTTTTCGCCGTGGCTCGCAGCGGCATTTCAAGCTGAGCTATCACTCCTTGGGCTAGTCTTCGGTTCGCTGGGCTTCGTCGAATTGGGCGGCGCAGCCCTGTCTGCCAGCTTTGCCGACCGCCTCGGTAAGAAGCGGGCAGTCGTGATGGGCTTTCTCTGTGTGGCAGCCGGCTATGCGCTACTGCCCTTCACGGCGGGCACATGGGCGGCACTGCTGCCCGTGTTCTGGCTGATCGGGCTGAGTGTCGAGTTTGCGATTGTCTCGAATGTCGCCCTCACCAGCACGATTGTCCCTGCCGCGCGCGGCACCATGATCGCCCTGATGGTTGCCACCTTTGCGCTGGCACGTGCTGTTGGGTCGCTACTCAGTGTCCCGCTCTACGAAACCTACGGGTATACGGCAAATGGCTTGCTCGCCAGTGGCTTTGTCGTGCTCGGGGTGCTGTGTTGCGTGCTGTTTGTGCGCGAGGGCGAGACCTAGCAAGACCGAGCAAGACCGAGCAAGACCGAGCGAGACCCAACCGCCGTCGTTGGTTGGCACGCCGCCAGACAGAGACTGTCCGCTTGCTGTGGTGCAGGGCGTGAAGCTATGGGGGATCGGGTGTCACAAAATCATGCCCCGTGGTGTTATATACATGAATGTGCGACACGCACACGACAAAGGCAAAGGGAGTAAGCGTGGACGCAACGCCAGACGGCGAGTTGATAACCAGCATGCAGCAGGGCGATGAAGCAGCATTTGTGACACTGTTTCACCGTTACTACCAACCCATCTATCGCGTGCTGTACCAGTTGCTTGCCAGCAGCGAAGCGGAAGACCTCGCGCAAGAGACGTTACTGACGCTCTACCGCACGCCGCCCCGCCTGCAAGCGGGCGAAACGCTCAATGCGTGGCTGCACCGTGTTGCGCTCAATCGCGGCTACAATGTGTTGCGGCAAATGCGCCGCGCCCAGCAACGCGCCGCCCACGTCGAGCGACTGACCCGGAGTAGCGAGCAGACCGGCGAGGACCCCCACAGCATTGTGGCACGGCAAGAAGAGCGGGCAGCGGTGCGGGCGATCCTCGCCCAGATGCCCGCCCGGCAGGGGCGGTTGCTGCTGTTGCGCCATTCGGGGATGAGCTACAACGACATTGCCACCACCCTGAATATTGCTCCCGGCTCGGTCGGTACATTGCTTGCCCGCGCCGAGCGTACCTTCATCAAGGCATATGAAACGTATCAGGCGGCACACATGCCACTCGAAGAGCGGAGATCATCATGACTGATCACATCACTGATCACATAACGGACGGGCACCTGCGGGCTTACCTCGACCACGAACTTGACCCCGCGACCCGCCAGCACGTCACGGCGGCACTCGCACACAACCCGCCGCTCCGCGCACGGCTGGCAGAGCTAGCAGCAACGCAGCAACGGGTTGCGACCCATCTGCACGCCAGCCCACCGCCCAGCACCACCGCCGCCGCTTTGCACCGTGTGCAGGCACAGTACCGTGAAGCATCAAACCAACGAAGACATTGGAGGACCCACATGGACAACACATGGCGTAACGCCCTGACCCCGCGCCGCATGGCAGTAGCCGGGGTATCGCTGGCTATTCTACTGCTGTCGCTAGTCTTTTTCCCGCCCGTCCGCGCCCTAGCGGACCAACTCCTACAGGTATTCCGCGTACAAGAGGTTGTCTTTGTCCCGATCAACGACGACCGCATCAGCGAACTCGAAAACCTCGACTTCGACAAGTCTACGCTATTCGTCGGCGAGCCAGTCACGACTGAGGACGGTGGCGAACCGTATGCAGTGGCAGATGCCGCCGCCGCAAGCGATGCCGTCGGCTACCCAGTCAACGAGCCGGAGTACCTGCCGACCCCTGCCACCGCCACCGAGGTGATGGTACAGAACGGTGGCGCGGGCACCGCACAGGTCAACGTCGAAGCCGCCCAGCAAATCCTCGACCTGCTTGGCATCACCGATGTGAGCATCCCGCCAGAACTGGGCGACGAGCCAATTGCAGTGAGCACTGATGCCATCACCAATATCGAATACACCACCGCCGATGGCACCATCGCGCTGACGCAGGGCTACAGCCCCGACGTGACCTTGCCCGACAACGTTAACCTGCAACAACTCGGCAAGGCACTGCTGCGGGTGCTTGGTATGGAAGCGCAGCAAGCCGAAATCCTCAGCCAGCAGATTGACTGGAGCAGCACACTCGTTGTACCACTCCCCACCGACATCAATACATTGCAGCAGGTGACGGTCAATGGTGCCCCCGGTCTGCTCGCACAGAACGTCGAACGTCGTGGGCACGGCGACGCGAACGAGGACACAGACACCGTGTGGCAACTGTACTGGCAAGATAGTGACCGCTTCTACGTCTTGCAGGGCGACACCCCGCTGTCCGACGACGACATCATCGCCATCGCATCGTCGGTGCGCTAACCTAGTGCGCTAACCTAACGGACATACCGCGCTCGCCTGTCAGCGTGACAGGCGGGCACCGTCTGCCCCACAGAGCATATGCATACACCAGACACCCCCACAACCGATCTTGCCATCAGCACCGAACGGCTGCAAAAACGCTACGGCAGCAAGCTCGCCGTTGCTGACCTGAGCCTACAGGTGCAGCGCGGCGAGGTATTCGGCTTCCTTGGTCCGAACGGCGCAGGCAAAAGCACCTCGGTCAAGATGCTACTGGGGCTGGTGCGAGCGACCAGCGGTAGCGCAACCGTACTGGGGCACCCCCCCGGCACAGCCGCGGCGTTGCAGCGTATCGGCTTCCTGCCAGAGCATTTTCGTTTCCCCGAATGGATGCAAGCCCACGAACTGCTCGACTTCCACGGGCGGTTGGCAGGGCTAGATGCAGCGACCCGCAAGCAACGTGTGCCCGCCGTCCTCGAACTCGTCGGGCTTGCCGCCAACGCTCACCGCCCGCTCGCTGGCTTCTCGAAGGGCATGCTGCAACGGGTGGGGCTGGCGCAGGCGTTGCTTCACCAGCCCGAACTGGTCTTTCTCGATGAACCCACCTCGGCACTCGACCCGTTTGGACGGCGACTGGTACGCCAGATCGTGCGCGATCTCAAGGCGCAGGGCGTGACGGTCTTCCTCAATTCGCACCTGCTCGGTGAGGTTGAAGCCACCTGTGACCGGGCGGCATTCATCCGGGCGGGGCACGTTATCGAGACTGCCACCCTTGCCGATGCTCGTTTCGCGCCGTGGGAGGTCGAGTTACGCGCCAGCAACATAACCGCCGCGCTCCTCGCCGACCTGCACACGCTCACGGGGCACGCTGTCACGCTCCCCCCCGGCAGCAACGGTGCCGCCGTCACCGTGACGCTGCCGCTCACCAACGAAGACCTGCTCCCCCAGATTGCAGCCCACACGTTGCAGCACGGGGCGCACCTCTACGCGCTCACGCCACGCCGCGTATCACTCGAACAACGGTTTCTCGATATTATTGGTAATCAGGATAGCGGGCAGTAGTATGCACACGATTACCGAAATGGCATGGCTCACCTTCCACGAGGCACGCCGCCGCCGCACCGTGCTGGTGGCATTGGTGCTGGGCGTGGCATTCATTGGCATCTACGCACTGGGCGTGTACCTGATCGATCAGGAAATCCGCGCCGAGGGCGGCGTGGGCGGGCGTGAGAGCACACTGTTCTACAACTTCCTGCTGATGGCAGGGCTGTATGTCGTCCACTTCCTCACTGTCATGGTAGCAATCTTTTCTTCGGTAGACACCGTATCAGGCGAGATCAGCACCCACACCATCCAGACCGTAGTCACGCGCCCAGTGCGCCGCTGGCACATTGTGCTGGGCAAGTGGCTGGGACACATCTTGATGCTCAGTAGCTACCTTGCACTGCTGGCGGGGGGAGTCGTCCTGAGTGTTGCCCTGATTGCTGGCTACACACCACCCAACCTGCTACAGGGCTTGAGCTTGCTCTGGCTTGAGGCAGCCGTACTGCTGTCGCTGTCGCTACTGGTTGGTTCGTTATTCTCCACACTGACCAACGGCATGACCCTGTTTATGCTGTACGGGTTGGCATTCATCGGGGCGTGGGTCGAGCAGATCGGCGGTTTGCTCCAGTCGGGTCCGGCAGTACGGATTGGCATCATCAGTAGCCTGCTCATGCCAGTCGAAGCCCTCTGGCGGCGGGCATCGTACCTGATGCAGCCACAGCTCCCCGGCAACCTCCCCGCGTCGCCGTTCAGTGTGGTGTCGGTGCCAAGCGATGCCATGGTCATCTATGCAGCTGGGTACGCACTGGTGATGCTGGCGGGCGCGGCATTTATCTTCTCGCAGCGCGACCTGTAGCCCGCCACGCGGAGAGTACACGTGCCCGCCGCGTTGGTCACGTCGGTTACGTCGGTCACGTCAGGGGTACGCCGCTGGCAGCGAGCTACCCCCACTTTTGCCGATGCGCCCCGGCATGCGGTATACTGTGAGTTATGCGACACACATCTGTTCAGACGCGACTGGCAGGATGCCATGAGTGACCGCGACTTGCTCCGCCCCGATGCTCACGACGACGACGCGCAGACCGAAAAAAGCCTGCGCCCCCGGTACCTCTCCGAGTTCATCGGGCAAGAGAAGGTGGTAGAGCAACTCCGCATTGCGATTGCCGCCGCCCGTGCCCGAAGCGAGCCACTCGACCATACCCTCTTCTACGGACCGCCGGGGCTAGGCAAGACATCACTCGCGGGGGTGGTTGCCAACGAGATGGGGGTCAATCTCAAGATAACAAGTGGTCCCGCCATCGAGCGTTCGGGTGACCTCGCCGCCATCCTGACGAACCTCCAGAAAGATGACGTACTCTTCATTGACGAAGTTCACCGCCTCAACCGTGCTATCGAAGAGGTGCTGTACCCCGCCATGGAAGACTTCGCGCTTGACCTAATCGTGGGCAAGGGACCCGGCGCACGCAACCTGCGCCTCAAGTTGCCGCGCTTTACCACCATTGGCGCAACCACCCGGCTAGCATTGCTCACGTCACCGCTACGCGACCGCTTCGGTGCCATTCATCGCCTTGAGTTCTACAACGTTGCCGCAATGACAGAGATCGTAACCCGCTCTGCCTCGATCTTGGACGTACCGACCACCCCCGACGGTGCCCACGAGATTGGGAGCCGCGCCCGTGGTACGCCCCGCATCGCCAACCGGATGCTGCGCCGCGTGCGCGACTACGCTCAGGTCATCGCGGATGGCACCATCACCCGCGAAGTCGCACAACACGCCCTCGTGACACTCGAAATTGACGAACTGGGCTTGGACGAAAACGACCGCCGCCTCCTGCACGCCATCATTACCCTGTTCGATGGCGGACCGGTCGGGCTATCCACGCTGGCGGCATCGCTCGCCGAAGAAGTGGATGCCATCGAAGACGTGTACGAGCCGTTTTTACTGCAACTCGGCTTTTTGCAGCGCACGCCGCGCGGACGCATCGCTACGCGCCGCGCCTACGAACACCTTGGATTGCCGTATATCGAGCGGGGCACGTCCCGCCCGAACCACCCTGACACAAACCAACAGGAACGCCTATTATGAGACTTTGCGCCACATTTCTATGCAGTGCCCTTGTACTGCTCTTTCTCACTGGCTGCGGCGGAGCAACCGACCCGATGAGCAACGCAACTGCCCGCAGCGAAGCCCAGAACGCCCTCGCTACTGCTGCCACCGCCATCACCGCCGACATCGCCGTCTTCAGTGCCGACAGGAGCTACACCCCGACCGAACTGCCCGACTCGCCGCAAGTGTGTGCGCCGTGGTGGTCGGATGAGGAGGGGCGCGTCTGGGGCTACAGCATCGAAATCGCGGTGCCCGATGCCGCTGTCGCTGATGACATGCTGGCGGCTGCCCACACCCACTGGCGGCGGCAAAACTATGTCGTGAAGGGGCGTACCCTCAATACCGACCCCGCCATGCACGCCAGCAACGACGACGGCTTCAACTACGAATTACAGTTTTCGGATGATCGCAGCATCGCGTACCTGACCGGCAGTACACCGTGCATCCCGCAAACGACAGCGACTCAGTAAAGCAGGTGTGCTACACTGGCGGTGTTGCCCGCACACACACTGGGTGCGTGCGGCGCAGCACCAGAGCATAGCCAGCACAGGAGGAACGTAGCATGGTTATTAGCGCACGCAATCAGCTTACAGGGACAGTCGTGTCAGTGAAGGAAGGCGCAGTCATGGCAGAGGTACACGTCCAACTGGACGGCGGGCAAACGATTACCTCGGTCATCACGATGAACGCCGTGCAAGAACTAGGGATCGCCCCCAATAAACCTGTCACAGTCGTAATCAAGTCTACCGAAGTGATGCTGGGCGTGGAACACGACGACTAGCCCCCGCTTGCGCCACGTGTACCAACCGTTACACTGTTACACTCTTGTATCGTTGCACCGTTGCACCGCCGGGAGCCTCGCCGCTTCACAACAAGAGGGCTTCGACTTCGCTCCCGGCGGGCACGTCCCCCGTGCCTTCCGGGATAATCAGCAACCCATTCGCCCGCACGAGCGTTGACAGCGAGCCGCTCCCACTCCCGATCCCGTCGGTGGTAGCCTGATACGTATGCCCAGTACGCTCCAGCCGTGCCCGCACATAGTGGCGGCGGCTACTGCCCTTCAGGGGGCTGGTGGTTATCGCCCGCACGGTGGGGAGGTCGCGCTCTGGCATGCCACGCAGCCGCTCAACCGCCGGGCGGACAAACAACTCCGCGACGATCAATGCCGAGGCGGGGTTGCCGGGCAAGCCGACCAGTGGCACCCCCTGAAACTGCCCATACAGCAACGGACGACCCGGCTTCAGGTTGACGCGCCACACCGCAAGGTGATCGCCCTCGCGCATAAGGCTACTCACTACGTCATAGTCGCCCGCCGATGCCCCCGCCGACGTAATGATCAGGTCACAACCATCGGCAACCGCCTGCTCGATCTTGGCACGCAAGGCGGCATGCGTGTCGCGGGCAATGCCGTACCGCTGCGCCGTTGCGCCATAGCCGCGCACCGCCACCGCCAGCGCAAGGCTGTTGGCATCACGGATTTTGCCGGGGGCAAGTGGCTCGTGTGGCGCGAGCAACTCGTCGCCCGTCGAGATGATGCCAACGTGAGGTACCCGCACGACCGCCACCTGCTCGATGCCAAGCGCAGCCAGCAAGCCCACCTCAGCCGCCCGCACCACCTGCCCCGCCGGAATAGCGACCACCCCGGCGGGCACGTCTTCACCGACGGGGCGCACGTTGCGTTGTGGGGCAATCGGGCGCACGAACACAACGGCATTGTCGTCGGCATGGCGCGTATCTTCAATCGGTATCACTGCGTCGGCACCATCCGGCACTGGTGCGCCCGTCATGATACGCACGGCAGTGCCCGCCGCCACCTGCGCGATCAAGGTACCACCCGCCTGTACACTCCCCGCAACAGGCAACGTGACAGGAGCGGTATCGCTAGCGGCGGCAAGGTCTGCCGCGTGAACAGCAAAGCCATCCATACCCGCATTGCGGAACGGTGGCAGGGCGTGTGGTGCCAGCACGTCCTGTGCGAGTACACACCCGGCGGCATCTTCGAGGGCAACCGCGTGGGCAGCCAACGGCGCACACCCGGCAAGAATACGCGCACGCGCTTCTTCAACAGCAATATCACTCATAGCATCGCTCATCTTTCGTCACACTACGCCTTGTGCAGCTAGCATACACTGGCTACTGTGCCGTGTCAATTGCCCAGCATCCGGCACAGCACCGCGCAATAACCTGTGATATGCTATATTTCGTACACCCCCGACACCACAACGTGTAATCCCAAAAAGCCAAAAAGCCGAAAAGAAAGAAGGAGTCATCCAGTGGCACGTATGGTTCGCACCCCATGCGACGAAAACCAGATCGAGGGATCACTCGCCGCCGCGCCATGCGCCCCCACCGCGCAGGTGTGGGTGCTTGTCACCGTGATTGTCGCCAGCAGCATGGCATTCATCGAAGGCACGGCGACCCACCTCGCGCTACCCGCCCTGCAAGCCGAACTTGGCGCGACCGCTGTGGAAGTGCAGTGGGTTGTGCAGGCGTATGCGCTCATGCTCGCCGCCCTGATCCTTGTCGGGGGGGCAATGGGCGACCGCTTCGGGCGCAAGCGCGTGTTTATGCTTGGCGTTGCGCTCTTCACCGTCACGTCCATTTGGTGCGGCTTCGCCCCCAATACCGGGCAACTGATTGTCGCCCGCATGGTGCAGGGTGTGGGTGCAGCACTGCTCGTACCGGGAAGCCTTGCGATCATCAGTGCATCCTTCACGGAAGCCGAACGGGGCAAAGCGATTGGCACATGGTCGGGCTTTTCTGCCCTGACCACCGCACTCGGTCCGGTGGTGGGGGGCTGGCTCGTCGAAAACCTGTCGTGGCGGTGGGTCTTTTTCATCAACGTACCACTGGCAGTCCTCGTGCTGGTGCTCGCGTGGCGGTTTGTCCCCGAAAGCCGCGACGAACGTGCCGCCGATGCGCCGCTCGATTGGCTGGGTGCGTTGCTTATCACCGTCGGGTTGGGCGGGCTCGTCTATGGCTTAACTGAGTCGAGCACCCAAGGCTTTGGTAGCCCCGCCGTCATCGCCACACTGGTCATCGGCACGGTTGCCGTGGTAGCCTTCCTCTTGGTGGAACACCGTGCCCCCGCCCCGCTTATGCCGCTCCACCTCTTCGCGTCGTCCAGCTTTAGCGGTGCCAACCTGCTGACGTTGCTGTTGTATGCCGCACTCAGTGGCGCACTCTACTTTTTCCCGCTCAACCTGATACAGGTACAGGGCTACACTGCTACCGCCGCCGGGTTTGCGTTGCTGCCGTTCGTGCTAACCATGTTCCTGCTATCGCGCTGGACAGGTGGCTTGACTGATCGCTTTGGTGCTCGCCGCCCCCTCATCATCGGTCCGGTCATTGTGGCGGTAGGCTTCCTGCTCTTTGCAGTGCCCAGCGTCGGCGGTAGCTACTGGCTCACCTTCTTTCCTGCCGTTATGGTGATGAGCATCGGGATGGCGATCAGCGTGCCGCCGCTCACGACCACGGTGATGAATGCCGTGGAACGGAGCCACGCCGGGGTTGCGTCGGGCATCAACAATGCGATGTCGCGCACGGCGGGGTTGCTCGCCATCTCACTCATGGGCATCATTATGTTTCAGGTCTTCGACCCTGCCCTGACTGCCAACCTCGCCGACATCCCCCTGACTGCCGAAACCGCCAGTGCAGTGGACGCACAGCGTGACCGCCTCGCCGGGATTGAGGTGCCCGCCACGGCGGACGACCCGGCAGCCATTGAGCAAGCCGTGCAAGCCGCGTTCGTCAGTGGCTACCGCATGGTGATGTACACAGCGAGCCTGCTGGCACTGGCGAGTGCCGTGGCGGCTGGCGTGATGATCAAAGACCGCCCAGATGCGCGGCACGCCCGCGAGGAAGAAGCTACCGCGCCCACGCTCCGACCCGCGCCAAGCACAGAAGCATAGGCACGGCGGCATCGCATCGCACGGGGCACCCATCCTGTGCTACTACACCCATCCTGTGCTACTATATGCTACAGGCAAACAGAAAAAAGCGCATTGTGGCGCGATAGCATTGCAATGAGGTAGAACCCAAATGGAAGTGAACTTTTTTGCGACCCTCCGCCCGATTGTGGGCGGCAAAACCGTATCGTTTGACCTTGCCGAGGGCGTGACCGTGCGCGAGTTGCTCGACACCATGGTGACGCGCTACCCGCCGCTACGTGAGCAACTGCTCGACGCAGATGGCAACCTATACGCCCACGTCCATATTTTTGTTAATGGGCGCGATGCACCACGCCTCGCACAGGGCATGGATACACCCCTCACCCACCAAGATAAACTGGACGTATTCCCAGCAGTTGCCGGGGGCTGCTAGCGACCTGCCCTCCGGCGGTACACCAACACCGCCAGCATACTACGAGCGGCGGAGGCATGTGCCCCCGCCGCTCGTTCCGTGTTTCGTTCCGCGTCTCGTGTACGATGATAGCCGGACGGTACCCCGACAGCTGCACCGCCCGCACGAACTATGCGACTTCGATGTCCAGTGCGCGGAGCTTCTCAGCCGTCACCACACCATTGTTCCAGCCACGTTCGCTGTAGTATTCGGCGAGCATTTCGGGCAATTCACAGATGTGACCTTCCGAGCCACCGCCCCGCGACGGTTCGGTCAGGAAGCGCGACGGCAGGTAGTCGCTTCCTTCGCCGAAGCCCGCAAGGTTGTTGTAGTAGCGTTCGAGGTTGTAGATGCGTTCGCCCGTGGTCAACACATCCTCAACCGAAAACTCGATGCCCATGTAGGCGGCGTACTGCGCGGCGTACTCTTCGGCACCTTCCGCGAATGCGCTAAACTTGCAGAGGTCGAGGCTGTCCGAGAAGGCGTGTACGTCTTGCAACAACTTGAGCAGTGCGCCCTTGCCTTCGTAGGCAAGCGGGTCGGTCTTCAGCGGGATCACGCCCAGTTCACTCGCGGGCGAGTAGCCCCGCAGGTGGCACGCGCCACGGTTGCTGGTAGCATAGCCCAGCCCCATGCCCTTCAGCCCACGCGGGTCGTAGGCGGGGATGCCCTGACCCTTCACGGCCATTGCCAGTTCGGGGTGCCCGAAGTGCGCGGCAACCCGCGACGTGCCCCCAGCGAGTATCTCACCCATCGGGGTACTCTTGTGGGCAAGCTCTTCGGTCGCCTTGATCATACCGAACACGTCGCCCCACTCCAGCCCACCGGTGCCGTTGGTGTAGCCCTTTTCGGTCATTTCCATCATCGCGCCGAGCGTCACGCCCAGTTCGATCACATCCATCCCAAGGTCGTTGCCCATGTCAATCAGCTTGGCAACCGATGCGATGTCGTCGTTGCCACAGTTCGGACCCAGTGCCCATGCCGGTTCGTACTCGACACTCTCCATGCGGAGACCGGCGAAGGGACCTTCCTTAATCTCGACTTCCTTCTTGCACGCAACCGGGCAGGCGTGGCAGGTGGGGTCTTCGACCAGAATGTGCTCTTTGACGTATTCGCCGCTGACCAGTTCCGCCGTGGCGAATGTCGTGTCTTGCGCGTTGCGCCCCGGCAACGCCCCAATCGTGTTGGTGATGTTCATCAGCACGTTGGTACCATAGACTGACAGCCCACCACTGCGCGGGGCGGTGATGTTGTTCTTATCCATGATCGTCGCCAGTGCTTTCTTGCGAGCTTCCTTGAAGCGGTCAATGTCGGCTGCCTTCGGCATCTTCTTGGCTGCCTTGACAACAATCGCCTTCAGGTTTTTCGCACCACCAACAGCACCCGTACCACCCCGACCAGCGGCGCGGTCATTTTCGTTCATCCAGCACGCGAAGTTGACCTGATTTTCGCCTGCCGGACCGATTGCCATCACCGTCAGGTCTTTTTCGCCGTAACGTTCCTTCAACAGGTCAATCGTTTCGTGGATGTTCTTGCCCCATAGGTCATCGGCATCACGGAGTTCGACGTTGCCATCTTCAATGTAGGCATACATCGGCTTGTCAGCCTTGCCCTTGAAGATCAGCCCGTCCAATCCCGCCCAGCGCAACCGCGCTGCCGACCAGCCACCCATGTGGCTATCGGTGACGGTACCCGTCAGCGGCGACTTCGTCACAACAGCAAGGCGACCACTCATCGAGGCTTCGGTACCGGTGAGCGGACCGTTCATCACACAGAGAATGTTGTCAGGTGACAGGGGGTCAACGTGCGGACCGTTCTCAAACACGTAGCGAACACCCAGACCACGAGCGCCAATGTACTTGCGTGCCCACTCTTCGGGCACCGGTTGGTAGTCTACAGTGCCCGTGGTCATGTCAATGTGGGCAATACGAGTAGCGTGTGTCATTAAAGCTTTCCTCCTTGAACAGCTTACGCAGTTTGGTTAGCAGTTGATTGCAAACTGTGATCTGGTGCTCGGTAATGCAGACCACAGGGAACGTGTACTCAATATAGCATATCTCGCTGAGAACGCAAGTAAGACTGATTACAAAGCGTTATGACGGTTTTGCATAACGCTCACTGCTGCAACTCGGAGACAAGCGCAGCATAGCGATCAGTGAGCAAACGCGCCCGGTCGGCATCGAGACCTTCGGCAATGACGTGGAAGAACGGTCCGTCGAGGTCGGGCTGGATCAAGACCCACTCGTCGCCCAAATCGAGCTTCACCCCGTCAATCTGTTCGTCGCTCCGCTTCTCATAGCGTTCGTTCAAGACGCGCATCACCTTGCCCTTGCTCTCCCAGCGACACGGGACGGTTGCCCGTTCGATAAAGTATTGCGGCAAGCGGGCAAGCTGTTCGCTCAAGGTCGTATCCACCCGCATCAGCATTTCCAACAGCTTGACGGTAGCGAACATGCCGTCTGGCATGGGGTAGAATGCTGGGAATAGGTAGCCCCCCTGCCCATCGCCAAGCAGCAGGAGGTCGGGGTGTGACAGCGATTGCTGCATCAGCCCACTGAGTGAGGTCCGTGTACGGACAATCTGCCCCTTGTAGCGTTGGGCAATCTGATCGAACGAGCGCGGCGCGGTAATGGGCACCGCGATAGCACCGCCGGGGTTGGCTTGCAACACAAGCGCGACCATCACGGCAAGGGCTTGCATGCCCCGGATACGCACCCCGCGGTCATCCACCAACACGATACGCTCACTGCCTGCATCAATACGCACCCCGATGCTCGCTTCAAGCACGGGCGTAATCTGCGACAGTCGGCGTAGCCCTGCCTCTAACTGCTCAACCGATTGTACAATACGGTCCTCGTCAAGATTGGCGTTTAGCTCCACGACATCTAGGTTCATCTGGCGCAAGATCGCGGGAAACACATCACTCGCGTTGGCATTCGCGTAGTCAATGACGAGGTGGGGGTGGTGCGACGAACCTCTACTGATGCCTGTGAGCCGCTCAAGCATCCGCAGGTCGAGTGCGGCAAGAAACGCCTCGGTATACGTTTCGATCACGTTTTGCGTATAGGCAATCCGCCCGATCTCATCGAGGTAGACGCGCCGGAAGTCTTCCCGGAAGAAGGTATTTTCGATCTTGCGCTCGGCGGTGGTAGCGAGGTTTAAGCCGCGCTCGTTAAAGAAATTGATGTCTACCATCCGTCCATCCGAAGGTGACAGCCGCACATGCACGCCCCCGGCTGCTTGGCTAGCGTGCGTGAAGTAGCGCGCCACCGGGATCGGGACATTTTCGAGGTCGCGCACGTTCACCCCCACCGAGGGTAAGCCCGCGACAATCGCCCGCTTGAGCATGCGCGGGGTGTAGTGGGCATCGCGGTTGATCGTAACGGTGCAGCCTTGCGGCAAGGTCGCGCCATAGGCAGCCCCCAGCCGGGCACAAAACTCAGGCGTAATATCCACGTTCACGAGACCACGGATGCCGTGCCGCCCAAACAGCACGCGCCGTGCCTGACTGCCCCACACCAGACTGCTCGCAACCGTTGCCCCCTCGTCTATCTCCTTGCTTGGCCATATCTTGACGTTGGGTTGCACCACCGCGCCGCTGCCCACCTGCACCCCATCGCCAATCACCGCCCCCTCAAACAGCATGACCCGTCCGCGTATATCGCACTGCCGTAAAACGAGCGCACCGTGTAGTTCGGCACGTTCGCCCACGTAGGAGTTGCGCCAGATGATCGAACGGTCTATGAAGGCATCGCGGTCTATGATGCTGTAGTCGCGGATGACCGACGGACCTTGCACAACAACCCCCTCGCGGATACGCACGCCGTGCCCAATATACATCGGACCGTGCAGTTGGGCAGTGGTGGCAATGTCGGCATCGTTGGCAACCCACACGTCACCACCAATGTGCTGACCACTGCGCGGCAACTGCACCTGATTACGCAGGTAGTCGCTGCATGCGCGGCGGTATTCTTCAATCGTCCCTACGTCAGTCCAATAGCCCGTCGCAATGTAGCCTTGCACGTGCTCGTTCGCACGCAGCATGACCGGGAAAATATCACGCGACCAGTCGTAGGAGCGGTTGTGCTCCATGTGGCGGAACACGTCCGGGTTGAGGATATAGATACCGGTGTTGACCGTATCAGAAAAGACCTCGCCCCAGCTTGGTTTCTCCAGAAACTTTTCCACTGCGCCGTTCGCGCCCGTAATGACCACGCCATACTCCAGCGGCGTGGGCACCCGCGATAGCACCAGCGTCGCGTCGGCGCGTGTGCGCTTGTGGTGGGCGATCGCCGCGGTGAGGTCAATATCGGTGAGCGCGTCGCCGGAAATGACGAGGAACGGCTCTTGTAAGAGGTGTTCGGCTTTCTTGACACTCCCCGCCGTGCCAAGGGGCGACGTTTCGACTGAATAGGTGATGTGAACACCAAAGTTGCTTCCGTCGTCGTAGAAGTCTTGGATAGAGTGTGCGAGATATTGCACCGTAATGATGACTTCGGTGATGCCGTGGTGCTTCAACAGTTCGATGATATGATAGAGGGCTTGGCGATCAACCATGGGCACCATCGGCTTCGGGCGGTTGATCGTGAGTGGGCGCAGGCGCGTCCCTTCACCGCCTGCCATTATCACAGCTTTCATCCTGCGCCTCCTCGCTACTGCCAGTGTTCAGGGTCTTACTTCAGGTGGTCTTGTATCAGTGACGCGGGATGGCACGCACTTGACACCGTCATCGGGAAGATGTTGAAGGATAACATTACTTCATTTAGTATAGCACGCAGCGAACAGGCGGGCAAGCCTGCCCCCGCCCCACCAACAGGCGTACTGTGTGCGTATACAGGCTACTGCACGACATCAATCAACCCCGTAATCGTTTATACTGCATTGCACAGGGAACGCACCATCATTTATCATTGAGTCACCCACCAACGTATGCTATACTCAACGTAACGCTATTCGTTTGCATCGTCCGGGAGTGCCGCTA
>CAZNQP010000032.1:0-36719 GCA_964575355.1 uncultured Chloroflexaceae bacterium | reverse complement strand
GCCGTGCCCACCACCGCGCCGCCCGCTACCGCGCCGCCCGCCACCACCCCGACTGCCGCGGAAGAACGTGTGCGGCAGACAGAACTCGAACGCGACCTGTACCTAGCCCGCGACTTGCAGCAGGGCTTGCTGCTGGCAGCCGTGCCCGCCCTGACTGGCTGGGAGATGAGCGCGGTATCCAACCCGGCACGCGACCTCGGCGGCGACCTGTACGACTTTCTGCCCTTGACCGAAGGCTGGCACGGCATCATGATCGGCGATGTGTCGGGCAAAGGCTTGCCCGCTGCCCTCCGCATGGCAGTCGCCCGTACCATGTTCCGCTACACCGCCCGCACTGGCGACAGCCCCGCCGCCACGCTTACCCACCTCAACCGGGGTATCTACACCGACCTGCCGCAGGGTATGATCACGATGCTGTATTTACAGTTGCACACGCCCAGCGGCAAGCTCCGGATGGCAAATGCCGGACACACCTATGCGCTACTGCTCAACGGCGACGTGACCGAACTAGAACTGACTGGTATGCCGCTCGGTGTCCTCGATGAGAGCGACTACCGCGAACTGACACTGACCGTACCGCCCGGCGGCACCCTGCTGCTCTACACCGACGGCGTGATCGAAGCGACCAACGCCACAGGCACCCTCTTCGGCGAACAGTTCGAGGCTATGCTCGCAGCCCACCCCCACCGCAAACCGCGTGCCCTGCTCCGGCACATCTTGCACGAACTGCGGACGTGGGCGGGCGGGCGACCCGCCGATGACGACGTGACCGTGGTGGTGCTGCGCCGCCGTCTGCCCCATCTCGCCGACGAGTTAGCCACCGTGTGTCAGGACGTACTGGGTAGCCCGGCGGGCGAACAGTTCTGGGCAGAGCAGGTAGCCCGCCTGCCCACCGACTATCGGCAGGTACCCAACGCCATTGCCGCCGAATGGCTGCACGAGCAACTGCCCGCATTGCAACAAGCACTTCGCCAGCAGTTCCCGCGCGGGCTAACCCGCGAACTCATCCAACAACTACGCCTCACCGTTGAAGAGTATCGCACCAACACTCTGGCAATTGATGCAGAGTCGCCACACCAGAATGAGCCATAACGTGGTATTATCATGAGTCCCCACCAGCAACAGCGGGGACACACGCGCAGCAGAGGAAGGAATTGGGACGTGACAGAGCCAGCCCAGCAGAGTCCGGCACGACAACGGACACCGCTCCGCGCCAATCGAAGCGGGCACGAGCCGTTGCAGTTCATGACGCTCGACCTCGACACGTTCGCTGGTAGTGAGCGGTTTATGGAAGGAACGCGCATGGGTGCCGCCTTTGGGCAGGGCATCCGGGCATACCTGCGTGCTGGTTATCAGGATGCCATCGAGCATTTTCGCAAAGCCCTGATTGCCGCCTATGCCAATGACGAAGAGAAGGCGCAGATTTACGACCGCGAACGAGCCATCATCTACCTGTACATTGGCAATGCGCTCGTTTTTCAAGAAACATGGGACGACGCACTCCGCGAGTATCTCGCGGCAGTGGAAACCGAACCCGCCCTTGCCGAAGCGCACTATAACCTTGGGGTAGCGTTTGCTGCCCGTGGGCAACTAGAACGCGCCGTGGCGGCTTTCAAGGAAGCCCTCGATCATAACCCGCACCTCTACGAAGCACACTTCGCGCTGGGTCGTTGTTACCAACGGCTAGACGACGTAGGACGCGCCTACATCTACTACTCGAATGCCTGCAACGCCCGCCCACACGCTGCCGAGCCACTGTACTATATGGGGCTGATGCACCAGAACCACGGCGCACACGACCTCGCTAAACGCTGCTTTGCCGAAGCCCTGCGTGTCGAGCCGACCTTCATCTCACCCGAAGTCCACGACGACAATGCCCTGACCCAACGGAGCGAAGCGGAAGTCATTCAGTGGTACTACCGCCTCAGCGACGACCTGAAACACCAGAACTACCCCGACGAAGCCGCCCGCATCTACCGCGCGTTGCTCCAGTGGCGACCCGAAGAATACGAAGCCACCTATCTGCTGGGCAACCTGCTGGCACGCGAACGACAGTGGGACGATGCGGTAGCCCACTATCGGCAGGTGCCACCGACCCACCGCCGCTTCACCGATGCCCAACTCCGGATCAGTACGGTGCTGCGCCTGCAAAATCGCCACCAAGAAGCCTATCAGGTGCTCTATAGCTGTGCGCGGCTGTACCCGCACAATGGGCATCTCTACGCAGGCATGGGCAAATTGCTGTATGATATGGGCAAACACGAAGCCGCCCGCCGCGCCTTCGAGCGGGCAGTGCAACTGTTGCCCAACAACGCACAGGCACACTACTTGCTCGGTTTCGTCTATATGGTGATCGGGCGCGAAAACTGGACGATTGCGGCGTGGCGCAAAGCCGTTGAGCTTGCCCCCGACAACCTCTCGCTCCGCTACGACCTCGGCTACCTGTATGTGCGCCATCGCCACTATAAACTAGCGGCGGGCGAGTTCGAACTGGTCATGACTTACTGGCAAGACGACGTAGAAACCGGCTTTATGCTGGGGCTGTGCTACAAAGAACTGCTTGAGCCGTCGCGAGCGATTACGCTACTCGAAAAGGTGCTGCGCCGCGAGCCACGCCACGCCCAAGCCCTGTTTCATCTCGGCGCGTGCTACCTACAGGTGGGCAACGTCTCGCTGGGCAAAGCCTACCTGCGCCGCTATGACCACCTGCTGCGCCAGCAGAGCAGCAACCGGGGCTTGCGCCCCCGCCCACGCGACACCACCAGTGACAACCACACGGCACCACGGGGGGCACGCCCATCATGAAGCACCTCACGCCCCCCAACCCGCACAACCCCCTGATGCAGCGCGTTGCGATGCACATCCCGTCTGACTTGCGCTACGAGCGGGTCGTGCGTGCCAGTGCCGACGAAATCGGGCGCGTCCTTGACTTGCCCACCGAACGGATCGAAGACCTGAAGGTTGCCATCAGCGAAGCGGTCACGAATGCGATTGAGCACGGCAACCAGCAGGTCAGCACCAAATATGTTGCGGTCGTGTTCACACTTGCCAGCGACCACCTCGAAGTCCGCATCAGCGACGAGGGGAGCGGCGTGGATGTCGCCCGCCTCGACGTGTCGCCGCAGGTGATAGACGAAGCCGCCTTCGAGAACGGCGGGCGGCGCGGGTTTGGGCTGTATCTGATCAGTGCGCTGGTAGATGACTATGCCATCGAGTCGTCGCAACAGGGCACCATATTAACACTCCGTGTAAATCGAAGGGAAGCAAGTGACGATGAGTGACGTTATCCGCCGCGAACTGAGTGGCAATGTGGTAGTGCTCCACCTGCAAACCGACAGCATAGATGCCGTCTCGGCTGAAGCCATCGAAGCCGCCTGCACCGACATGAAGCCGATCACGGTGCTCGACTTCAGCGATGTGTCGTTCATCAATTCGGCGGGCATCTCGGTGCTGCTCAAGTTTGCCGTGAAGGTGCATAAAGAAGGGCACCGCATCTTCGCCATGAACCTCACACCCCACCACCAGAAAATCTTCAAGATGGTCGAGATGTCACGCTACATGCCGACGATTGAGGAACGCGAACTCGCCGACTATCGGGCGAGCAACGGCAGTGCGTAGCACCGCGCCGCCGCACGCGCTCCGGTTGCCGCCCCGCCACCCACGACGCGCCCGCCCGCCCGGTTGACACCCACCACCGGGCGGGCTATACTGTTTCGCAAGGATGTGCGACTACACCTGTAAGGGAAGGGCTGCAATGATTACCCGCATTCACATAAACGGCTTCAAGACGTTTCTCGACTTTGACCTCACGCTTGGTCCGTTCCAAGTCATTGTCGGTGCAAACGGAACGGGCAAGAGCAATCTGTTTGACGCACTCCACCTCCTCGCACAACTCGGCGAGAAAAATGTCTATGAAGCTTTTCAAGCAGTTCGTGGTAATGTAGAAGAGCTTTTTACCCTCTACCCCGATAGTGCTAGCCGCAGTTCCACAATGAAACTCGTAGTTGAATTGTTCATAAACTCCAGCGTCCGAGACGAGTGGGGTACAGCTGCCGAACTCAAGTATCTACGGCTACGCTACGAAGTGCAGATTGAACGCCGTGATGACTCACAGGGGATTCAACGGCTCTTTATCGCACACGAAGACCTCCGCCCCATTAAACGTGAAGATGATGCATGGCTCAAGAGGTATCTGCCGAAAAACCGCATTGCCCAATTGCCCAAACTGAGTGGCGGACGTAGCCCCTTTATCTCAACTGACCATGAGCAACGCACCATATCGCTGCACCAAGACGGGCGCAGTGGCAAACAAAACCGCTTTGCCGAACGCGCAGAGCGTACCGTGCTCAGTGGCGTGGACAGCACCGAGTTCCCGCACGTTTTCGCGGTACGCCAAGAAATGCGTAGTTGGCGGTTTCTCCACCTCAACCCCGACAAACTGCGCCAACCTGATATGCTCGTAGACCCCACCACGATAGATGAGGAAGGACGACATCTGCCCAACACCCTCAACCGCCTGTTTTATGATGATGCCCTGATAGCCAATGACATCGCCCGTGACCTTGCGAACTTTGTACCGGGCATCCGTGGCGTACAGGTTGTCCGCGATGACGAATTCAAACGCCACCTCATCCGTATGGACACCGTGCAGCACAATACCTTCTCTGCCCAGATTGCATCAGATGGCACGCTCCGCATTCTTGCCTTGATTGCACTGAAGCATGACCCGGCACATCATGGCGTGCTCTGCTTTGAAGAACCCGAAAACGGCATCCATCCCGGTCGTCTTGCACACATGGCACACCTATTGCGTCATCTCGCCACCGACTTCAAAGAAGACGAACCAGATACACCACTGCGGCAGTTGCTGCTCAACACCCACTCACCCGCGTTTATTGCGCTCCCCAACATCTGGGACTCTGTGCTCTATGCCCGGACAGTCGAACGCGTAGACCCAGCGCAGCAACAAACTGTATCTGTCACGGCTATCAGCCCAACCGACATTATCCCCGGAATGGAGACTTCCGAGACAGATACAGCACGGAAGTACACACTTGCCCAAGTACAGCGCGTCTTAGAAGAGTCGGGCGTAACACCAACCACCAGCCCATGACTAGCCTCATTCTTGCGCTCTATACCGAAGGTAACAGTGACATTCGTTTCCTTAATGGCATTGTGCAGCGCACTGCCGCCGCCCTGATCGCGCAACATGGCGATACCAACGCCGATGTGCAGATACCGCTGCAACTCAAACGCCCACCCCGTTGCGGCAGTGCTACCGATTGTATCGTGCAAGTTGCCCGCCAAGTTGAAGGGTACCACGCCCTTATCATCCACGCTGACAGCGACCAATGCACCCGCGACGAGACATTACAGCAACGGCTACAGCCGGGTATGCAACAGGTAGCCAGCGCAGCAATTGACATTCATATCGTGCCCCTCATCGCGGTACGTATGATCGAAGCATGGATGCTTGCTGACCACGAAGTACTGCTGCAACTCATCGGTACACATCAGGATGCTGACCAACTCCACCTGCCCCGTGGCAGCAGGGTCGAAGATGTCCGTGACCCGAAAACAGAATTGCAACGGGTTATTACCGATGCGTTTCGGCAACGAAGTAAACGCGCCCAAAAACTTGCTCCGCGTGTGTCTGATTTGTATGAGCCACTAGGACAGCAGGCATCGCTTGACCGGCTACGCCAACTGCCCGCATTCCGCCAGTTTGAATCCGACTTGACGGACGTTCTCCGCCGTGTGCATATCGTGAAATGAGAAAGGGAAGCCCAGCATGACCACCCCCCCCGACCGCATCGGCGAAGTCCTTGAAGCCACCACCACCGCGTTTGTCGCGGGGAGCTACACCCTGCACCGCCCCCCCGCCGTGGGCACACTCGTTGCCGCCCACACCCCCGACGACAACCGCTACGTACTGGGGGTCGTCTACGACAGCCGCACCGCTGCCCGCGACAGCGGCGGACGCGCGGTCATGCGCGGGCGCACCTACGACGGGCGCGAACTGTACGACAATGAAATCTACCGCCAGCACCCCGACCTGAACGAAGTGCTCCAAACAACGTTCGATGTGCTGGTACTCGGCAGTCTGCACGACCAGCAACCGCGCTACATCCTGCCCACACAGCCGCCACCCGTTCACTATAGCGTGTGCGCCTGCCCCGCCGCCCAGTTGCTTGCCTTCACCACCAGCTATGACTACTGCCGCCTTGTGCTGCAATCGTCATTGGCGCACGCCGACGACGTGCTAGCCCACCTGATTAACGCCGCCACCGCCGCCCGCCCGCCCGCCGAACAGGCGGCATACCGCATCGGGGCAGGGCGCGAACTGGCACGCCTGCTGGCGAGCGACTACTATCGCCTGCAAGCCCTGCTACACCTCGTGCGCCCGCCGGTCGCCGCCTGATGCACCCACCGGGAGCTTTCGCCGCGCTCGACCTGCGCCTCAACCCGATTGAGGAGGCACGCCGCCGCGTTGCTGCCAGCACCGGCTACCTCGACCTGACCAGCAGCAACCCCACCCAGCACGGCGTACTCTTTCCGGCAGCGGTGCTGCACGCCGCCGCCGCCCCCTACTGGCACACGCGCCGCTACACCCCCGACCCGCACGGCAACCCCGCCGCCCGCGCCACTATCGCGGCATGGTACGCCCAACGTCAGCCGCCGCTCGCCCTGCCGCCCGACCACCTCTACCTGACCGCCAGCACAAGCGAAGCCTACGCACTCCTTTTTGCCCTCCTAGCAGACCCCGGCGACAACCTGCTTGCCCCGGCGGTGAGCTACCCCCTGTTTGAATACCTCGCCGAGTTGCGCGGCGTAGAACTGCGAAGCTACACCCTCGACCACCACAACAACTGGCAGATTGACGGCAACAGCCTGCTCGCTGCCGCCGATGCCCGCACCCGTGGCGTGCTGATCGTGTCGCCGCACAACCCCACGGGAGCCGTCGTACACCAGCCCATCGCCGCCCTCGCAACGCTCGGCGTGCCAGTCATCTGCGACGAAGTATTCGCCACCATGCCCTACCGCGTGCCGCACGTGCCGCCCTTTGCAACGCTGCACCCCACCCTGCCCGTCTTCATGCTCAACGGCATCTCAAAGCTATTTGCGCTACCCGACATGAAACTCGGCTGGATCGCCGCAAACCCCGCCGCGCACGAACGCTACGGGGCACGCCTCGAACTGCTCAATGATACACTCTTAGGGGCAAACGGACTCGTGCAAACGATGCTGCCCGCGCTGTTCCGCGACGGAATGCCGTTTGTGCAGCATATGGCGGCGCACATCGCACGCAACCTCGATGCAACGCTGGCAACGCTCGCCACCAGCCGCCACCTGCACGTCACGCCCCCCGATGGCGGCTACTATGTGTTTGCGGCAGTGCGCGGCAACCCCGACGAAGAAGCCCTCGTGCTCGCCCTGCTCGAACGCGGCGTGCTGGTCCATCCCGGCTTTTTCTTCGGCGAAGCCCCCGGTAGCTACCTGCTGCTCTCCGCCCTGACTGCCCCAGACATCCTGCACGCGGGCACGGCGCGGCTCGTTGCCGCCCTCGCCGACATCCTCGCCTAACGCCCTACTGCACCGTTTCCGGTCGCGCCGTCGGCTCCAACGCACGCACCAACACTTGGTCAATGCGCCGTCCGTCCATGTCCATCACCTCAAACCGCCAGCCCTCCCAGTCGGCATACTGCCCCTTCGTCGGGATCGTCCCCATCAGCGTCAGCAGCAAGCCCGCCAGCGTCTGGTAGTGCTCTTCGCCCGGCAGTTCGTCTACGTCAAGGTAGCGTTTCACCTCGTCTGCCAGCGTGCGCCCATCCATCAAGAACGAGCCGTCTTCACGCTCCACCACGTCGCGTTCTTCTTCTGCGTCGTCGTGTTCGTCAGCAATGTCACCGACTAGCTCTTCGAGCACGTCCTCAAGCGTGACCAGACCGAGCACACTATACTCATCCACCACAATCGCAATGTGCCGCCCTTTCCGCAAAAGCGTGAGCAGACTCGACGCAGGCGTGTTCTCACCCACCACCGTGGTGGCATTCCGCTCAACCGCTTCGCCCACCGTCGCGTGCATCCCTTTGCGGTGCTGCAAGTCGAGCAGGTCACGGATATGCACAAAGCCCAGAATATCATCCGGGTTTTCGCTGTAGACCGGGTAGCGTGAATAGCTCTCTTCGAGCACCGTTGCCAGCACATCCGCGATGGTATCGTCAGCCCGCAGCAGCACCATCTCGACACGCGGAGTCATAATCTGGCGGGCGGTGCGTTCGTCGAGCCGCAGCAGTGCTTCAAAGATTTCTTCGCTCTGCTCTTTGACAAAGCCCTCTTGTGCCCCCTCGCGCACAGCCTCGCGGATGTCGTCCTTGAAGGTTTCTTCCTTCTCGCTGTCCTCGTCGTCGGCAGTGCGCCGCACCAACGGCGATGCCAGCGTCTGCGCCACGGTGGACAGCAAGCGGGCGGGCATGCCCACCACCACAAACACCACCACCAGCAACGGAGCCGCCGCCAGCAACACCCCCTCTGGGTGGTGCTGTGCCAGCAAGCGCGGCAGCAGTTCGGCAACGAGCACCACCAATAGCCCCACCAGCAGCAGCACCCCACCCCACGCAATGCCCTGCGCCACAGCCGGCGGCAGCACCGTGGGCAGCAACGGCGGCACATGCGGCAACAACCTGCTCGCTAGCAGTATCCCCATCAGCAGGCTGCACACCACCGTGCCTGTCACCATCACGGCGGTAAACGCCGCTTCGTCTTGGTGGAGCCGCAACACCTGCTGCGCCCGCACGTTGCCGCGCTCTGCCAGTTGCTCCAGCCGCACCACCCGCACTTCATACATCGCAACGCGGGCATACACAAACAATGCCCACAGCAGCAACAAGCTGGTGAGCATTGCAATCGTCAATAGCAGCATCGGTCTTACTCCGGGGCACAGCAGGCAACCTGCTGGTACGCGCCACAACCCACCACTAGCGGTGTTGTCCACTGGGCAGTACGGGTGGCGAGCACGTCATCGCGTCGTTGTCGGCGCGTTATTGATAGTGGACAATCCGTAGAAAGTCAGGGGCTTTCAGCGACGCGCCGCCCACCAGTGCCCCATCAATATCAGGTTGTGCCATCAGTTCATCCACATTGTTGGGCTTCACACTGCCGCCATATTGGATACGTACCGCCGCGGCGGTGGCATCGTCGTACAGCCGCGCCACCGTCTGCCGGATAAGCGCATGCATCGCCTGCGCGTCGGCAGGTGTGGCGGTTTCGCCCGTCCCAATCGCCCAGATCGGTTCGTAGGCAATGACCACGGTGGGCACCTGCGCGGCGGTCACGCCCGCAAACGCCGCTTCGATCTGGCGCACAACCACGGCTTCCGCTTCGCCCGCGTCGCGCTGGGCTTTGCTCTCGCCCACACACCCTATCGGTACCAGCCCATGTGCGAGTGCCGCCAGTAGCTTCTTGTTCACCAGCGCGTCATCCTCGCCGATGATCTCGCGCCGCTCGCTGTGCCCCACAATCACGTACTGGCACCCTGCATCGCGCAGCATCGCGGGCGACACCTCGCCCGTGTACGCGCCGCTTTCGGCATAGAACATGTCCTGTGCGCCCAGCATCACGGGGGTGTCAGCCAGCAACGCCCGCACCGTCGCCAGTGCCGTGAAGGGTGGGCACACCACCACCTCACGCCCGCTCACCGAACCGAGGTCGGCAAGCAAGCCCTGTACTAACGCTTCTGCCTCGGCAATCGTTTTGTGCATCTTCCAGTTTGCTGCCAGAATAGGGGTACGAGTCATCGCCCACTCCTTTCATATCATCCTTACGCAGTCACCCGTCGCGTCGCCGCCTAAAAGAACGGCAGGTCAATCACTAAAGGCAAAACAAACACGGCAAACAGCGCGACCACCGCCGTCACGCCCAGCGCAACCGGACTCCAACGTAGGATTTTCGCGCCATCGAAGGGGTCAACCGGGATGAGGTTAAACAGACCCAGCCACGCATTGATAGTATAGCCAATGTAGGCAGGGAATACGAGGAGTGGCGCGACTGGTAGCAGCAGATACATGGCACCAAAAAACAACGCCGCCAAAATCAAGTTGCTGACCGGACCCGCCAGCGCGACGTGCCCTAGTTGCGCTGGCGTCAGGGAGCCACGGTGCCACACCGCGCCGGGTGCCGCCACAAAGAAGCCCACGAAGGCAAGGAAGATCGGGAGCACAAGGTATGCCGTCGGCGACGAGAGAAAGTGCGCCTCTGCGCCATAGCCGCGTGCCACCACGCGGTGCGCCAGTTCGTGAACGACCATGCCCACCCCGACCGTCGCGCCCGCAATGAGCAGGCTAGTCAGAAAACTGATGGCAAAGACGTTATGCTTATCTTGGATGTACACCGCGAACGCCAGCGTCACCGCCGCCCATGCCTTCACAAACTCGACCAACTCACTACTGCCGCCGCCCTGCCCGAACACGCCTGCATCCGGGGGGTTGTATAGTCCACGCACGTTGTTACTCCTT
This sequence comes from uncultured Chloroflexaceae bacterium, assembly GCA_964575355.1. Classification (GTDB taxonomy): domain Bacteria; phylum Chloroflexota; class Chloroflexia; order Chloroflexales; family Chloroflexaceae; genus CAZNQP01. The sequence goes on along the minus strand of CAZNQP010000032.1, from coordinate 26,205 downwards.
GTGTCTAGGTTGTCTTGTCTGCGGTCATTGGGTACCGGGGCACGGCTTGCCTCACCCACCCCACGAATGTTCGCCCACGAGCGGCACAAAGCGCACGCCGCCCAGTTGACTGACCACCGTCTCGCCACGTTCGCGCCGCGCCCGCAGCAACAGTTGCTCGCCGTGCCCACCGACGGGGATCACCAGCCGCCCACCTTCGGCAAGTTGCTGGCGCAGGGGGCGCGGGATGTAGGGTGCCCCCGCCGCCACATGAATAGCATTGAAGGGCGCGAAGGAGGGCAGCCCCATCGTGCCATCGCCATACAGCACATCAATATTCTCGTAGCCTAACGAGTGCAGCCGGTCACGCGCCGTCGCCGCCAGCGTCTGCTCGCGCTCGATGCTGTACACCCAGCCCGCCACCCGGCTGAGCACCGCCGCCGCATAACCCGACCCGGTGCCCACGTCTAGCACCTGATCTTCGGGCGACAGGCACAGTGCTTGTGCCATGAGTGCCACCACAAACGGTTGCGAAATCGTCTGGTCGTTTTCAAGGGGTAATGCCTGATCGGCATACGCCTGATCGCGCATCGCGGCAGGGACAAAAAGATGGCGCGGGACTTCATGCATTGCCCGCAGCACGTTTGCGTCCGTAATACCCCGCCGCCGCAGTTGGTCAACAACCATCTGCTGACGCTGTTCGTCATACGAAAGGGACATGCGGCTAGACCGCCTCCTCCTGATAACCTGTGTTATGGCATGCATTGTAGCACATCTTGCCGCGTCGCTCAGATACTGCCCGTCGCCGCTCATTGACCACTTGCGCGATCACTTGCGCGACTGCCCTACTCAAGCGGCGTGCCAACACATGGTATAATGCCTTACAGTGTTGTACGACCGTGTGGGAACCCATACACAACAGGTGTATGCCATCTGGCGATGAGCCGCGCCGATCTCCCGCCCGGCACCCAAAACACGCACGGCAGAGCTAGCCGTGCAAGCGTACCGAGCACAGAGTGTGGATGTTCGATGGAGAAACATCAGACCACGGCGCGTTGGGCACACAAGCAGGTAGCCCCAAACATGCACCAGTTCGTTGCCGCACTGATGTTCCCCTTTTTACATAACGCAATCGCAATACAGACGAGAATACTGCGGGAAACGTGCTGGCATCGCCCCGAAGTGCGAGCAGCATACGCCGCCCACCGGGGCACGGCAGGCACGCAGCAGAAAGGACAGGTGCAGTTTGCAAGGAGTGTTTCGCAGTCTGGTGCCCGTCGCACGGGGCATTGACACCCTGTCTCACTGGGTGGGGGTCGTTGCCTACTGGCTCGTACCGATCACCGTACTGGTGGGCGTGTGGAACGTTTTTGGGCGGTTTTTCGGTCAGGCTATCCAGACCAACATCACGTCGAATGCGTTCATCGAAAGCCAGTGGTATCTCTTCAGTGTTGTTATCTTTTTGGGTGCGCCCTATGCCCTGCTCTACAACGAGCATGTACGGGTAGACGTGCTCTATACCAACCTCAACGACAAGCGCAGGGCGTGGGTCAACTTGCTTGGCTCGCTGTTCTTCTTGATACCGTTCTGTGTCTTCATCATCTACTTCTCGTGGAACTTTGTCGCCACCTCGTGGTCAGGGCTCGAACAGTCGCCCGACCCATCCGGTTTGCCGCGCTATCCCATCAAATCGCTCCTGATACTTGGTCCGGGGTTGCTTATGCTGCAAGGCTTCTCTGAGGTTATCAAGAACGCGGCATTCCTGACCGACGCGATCCCGTCGCCCAAACTGCGCGATGACCACCGCGTTGCGCGGGAGATGCCACCACTCGCAGCAGGCGTAGCGGGCAGCACCGCCACCACGCCCGACAGCACCGCCGCCACGCCCGACAGCACCGCCGCCACGCCCGACAGCATACCCAGCACTGCACCCGCCGCACCAGAGCGTGCCGCCACGGAACCGCCACCCACTGCCCCGTCGCAGGAGGAAAACGAATGACCTTTACCGAACCGTATGAATGGCTCGGGTTGGTGATGTTTGCCACAGCGGTGGTCTTTCTCGCCACTGGCTACCCCGTCACCTTCTCGCTCGCCGCCACCGCTATTGTTTTTGGCTTTATCGGCATTGAGCTTGATCTCCTGCGGATCAACCTGATTGGCGGCTTACCCAACCGTATCTTCGGCACCATGAGCAACTTTACGTTGTTAGCCATTCCCTATTTTGTGTTTATGGGTGCCATGCTCGAAGAGTCTGGGTTAGCCGAGGACTTATTAGAGACCATGGGCGTGCTCTTCGGTCCGCTCCGGGGCGGGCTAGCCATCGCGGTGGTGTTCGTCGGGACGCTCCTCGCTGCCACTACCGGCGTGGTCGCCGCGACGGTCGTCGCCATGACGCTCATCTCGCTCCCCATCATGCTGCGCTACGGCTACGACAAGGGGCTAGCATGCGGGGTCATCTGTGGCTCCGGCACACTGGGGCAGATCATCCCGCCCAGCGTGGTGCTGGTGGTGCTCGGCTCACAGCTTGGGGTGTCGTTGGGCGACCTGTTCATTGGCTCGATTGTGCCCGGTCTGCTGCTATCCGGCTCGTTCGCCCTATTCACCGGGGTGTTTGCCTACCTGCGCCCCGACCTCGCGCCCGCCCTGCCCAAATCGGTACGGGAAGAACTGGGCGGCTCTGACCTGTGGCTCCGCGTGATCAAAGTGATGATCCCGCCCCTCCTCCTGATCATCGCGGTGCTGGGGAGCATCTTCTTCGGGCTGGCATCTGCCACCGAAGCCGGCGCGGTTGGTGCGCTCGGCGCGTTCGTCCTCGCGCTCGTGTCGCGCAAACTCACGTGGTCAACCATCCGCAAGGTATCGGACACCACCATGCGCGTGACCACAATGGTCATCTTTATTCTGATTGGCTCCACCGCCTTCAGCCTCGTGTTTCGTGGCATCGGCGGCGATCAGCTTGTCACAGACGTGTTCCTCAGCCTGCCGGGGGGCGAGCTTGGCTTCTTGATAGCAAGCATGTTGCTGGTGTTTATTCTGGGCTTCTTCATTGACTTCTTCGAAATTGCGTTTATCGTCATCCCACTGTTCTTGCCCGCCGCTCTGGCTATCGGCATTGACCCGATCTGGTACGGGGTGGTGCTGGGTGCCAACCTCCAGACATCGTTCCTCACGCCGCCCTTCGGCTTCGCGTTGTTCTATCTGCGCGGGGTTGCCCCGCCCGATATTCGTATCAGCGACGTATACCGGGGGGTCATTCCGTTTGTCTTGTTGCAGGTCACTATTCTGGTGCTGATCGTGGCGTTCCCCAGTCTCGTCAACTTCCTGATCGAAGTGCAGCGCACCATCGGGGGCTAGTCGCGGGCGAACGGCACGGCAACCAGCCACCACCGACGCACCTACAGGCACCAACAGCAACGCGCCACGGGGCTACCGTGGCGCGTTCGGTATCGCTGGTACCCACGCGGGGGGGTGGGGCACTAGTGTGAATGGACGGTTGCCCATTCGTGGATCGCCGCCGCAACCTGCTCAACCTCGCCCCGGTTGAGTTCGGGGTAGAGCGGCAACGACAGCACGCGCTCTGCCTGCCGCTCGGTGTTGGGCAGCAGTTGCAGGACAAGGCTAGCGGGGTCTTCAATGTCATTGAAGAGCGGTTGGTGATGCACCGGCACCGGGTAGTGTACGCCCGCCTGAATGCCGCGCGACAACAGGTAGTCGCGCAGGTGGTCGCGCTCGTCGCACGTCAAGACAAACAGGTGATACACATGCCCCGGCTCATCGTGCGGCAGTTCGAGCGGCACAACACCCGCCAGCAGGCTCCGGTACCACGCCGCCCGTTCGCGGCGTGCCGTGTTCCACACATCGAGGTAGCCCAACTTGACACGCAGTACCGCCGCTTGGAGTTCGTCCAGCCGCGAATTACGCCCGCCATCGTACTCCAAGATGTAGCGTTCGCCCCAGCCATAGTTGCGAAGCTGGCGCAAGCGGTGTGCGAGGTCAGCATCGAAGGTAACAATCGCGCCGCCATCGCCCAGTGCCCCCAAGTTCTTCGAGGGGTAAAAGCTGAAGCAGGCGCACGTCTCCCACGCACCCGCCCGCCGCAGTTGCCCGCGCCAGTCGCGCCGCCACGCGCCGTGTGCCTGCGCCGCATCGCCAATCACCGCAAGGTTGTGCCATTCGGCAAAACGACTGATCGCCGTCATGTTTGCCAACCGCCCATACAGATAGACCGGCATAATTGCCCGTGTCTGGGGGGTGATCGCGCGCTCCAACTCGTTCGGGTCAAGCGTGTGCTGCGCGGGGTCAATGTCCACAAGGATCGGGTGTGCGCCCACCGCCCGGATTGCCTGCACCTGATACGAACCAGCATTAGCAACCGTAATCACATCGTCGCCGGGCCCAATGTCGAGCGCACACAACGAGAGGTACAGGGCATCTTGCCCACTCGCTACCCCAACACAGTGGGGGGCATTGCAATAGGCAGCAAACTCTTGCTCGAAGGCTTCAACCTCGGCACCGAGAATGTACCGCCCGCTGTCTATGACACGGCGTACCGCATGCATAATATCGCCACGCAGACTAGCTGATTGGCGTGCCAGATCACCGAATGGGATGGTGATAGGCGAAGGTTCCATTGCACGTTCCTTCCTGCTGCTGTATTGACACTAGCATACACTATTGCAGCCAACGTCGCAACAGCCCCTTTTTTACATATCAATTGCCTGTAGACTGCCCCTACTTGCCATTTCTCATTCAAGACAGCACATCAAGCCACGCAATGCGCCGCAGCACCCCCACCCCGCGCGGGCAATTGCCCCAGCAACCGGGAGCGACGCATGCCTATGCTATAATAACGTCGTTCGTTCATCCTCTCAAAGAAAGGGCACAAGAGAAAGGGCAGGAAACATGGCATTGAGTCGCATAACATCATCGGGCGGCAGCACAGTAATGATGCTCTATGGTGCGGTGATGAACAACCTTGGGCAGGTGGATGCGGGCACGCTGCAAGCCGAAGGCGAGTTGCCATTGCTGTTGCCCTGCTACGGTCCGCGCCCGCTCCGTGCCCAACTGGAAGACCTGTTGTACCACGACCCCTACCTGAACGATTACTGGTCGGGCGGCACAGGCTCCCAGTTCGGACCGGGCGACCACGACCCGCTCGTTGCCGGGTTGCTCCCCATCGAGGCGTTGGGCGACGACCCGACCCTGCTGCCAATGGCATTGCTGTTGGTAGATGGCACCCGCCCCTTCACCGACATTGAAGAGCGCGTCATCAGCGAAGTGCAGAGCCACAACCTGCCGCTCCTGATTGTCGTTTTCAATAGCACCAGTCTGCCACGCACCGCTGCCACACACGCCCTGCCCACCAACAGCAAGGTTATTACGCTGCACAACCTCGCCCCCGCTACCGCCCGTGACATGCTTGGGCACGCGCTGCTGGCACTGCTGCCCCCCACCTACTGGATCGCAGCAGCACGCTACCTGCCTGCCCTGCGCCCACTCGTCGCCGACCACCTTGTACGTACCACTGCCCTGACCAATGCGATCTATACGCTCCTCTCCAACACGTTCCGCTTTTTGCCCGTGTTCAAAACCGTTGCCCCCATTGCCGACGCGCTGGTGATCAATAAAAATCACATGTTTATGCTGTACAAACTGGCACTGCTGCACGGCACCGATCCCGACTTCCGTGCCCGCCTGCCGGAGATGCTGGCAACCATTGGCGCGGGCTACGCTTGGAGTGCCGTCGGCGACCGCATAGAGCAGCTGATCCCGTTGTTGCATGTGGTACCCAAGGCAGCGACCGCCTACGCTACCACCTACATCGCCGGGGTGGGTGCGTGGCGACAGTACGCCTTTGGCGAAGTGACCAACCCCGAAGTGGTCAAGCAACTGTTTGCCAAGCCTGAAGATACTGCCCCCACCCAACCCGACACACCACCCGCCAGCCCGCTTGCGCCGGACGCACCGCCCGCCACCTGAGCACGGTATCGTACACCAACTGCAATGGTCTGGAACTGACGGGACGAACGGGACGAACGGGACGAACGGGACAGACGGGACAGACGGGACAGACGGGACAGACGGGACAGACGGGACAGACGGGAAAGGATACTTGTGCGTGGAACGCTTTGTGATTGAAGGCGGACATCGGCTGAGCGGCACCATCCGCCCGTCGGGGAATAAGAATGCCGCGCTACCGCTCCTTGCTGCTGCGCTGCTGAGCGATGAGCCAGTCACACTGCACAACATCCCCAACATTGGCGACGTGCGCATCAAGTTGCGGATGCTTGAGCAGATGGGCGTGACCGTGACCACGCAGAGTGCCAACAGCCACACGCTGCACGCCGCCACCCTCGACCCCGCGCAACTCGATACTCAGCTTGCCCGCAAAATCCGCACCTCACCATTGCTTGCCGGTCCTATGCTGGCACGCACGGGGGCGGTCACGTTGCCGCGCCCCGGCGGCGATGCCATCGGGCGGCGGCGGCTCGATACGCACTTTCTCGCGTTGCGTGCGCTCGGTGCCACCGTCGAAGTGGAGCCGCGCAGCTATGTGCTACACTGCGACCGCCTTGTCGGTACCGACATCTTTCTCGACGAAATGAGCGTGACCGGCACGGAGCAAGCCGTGATTGCCGCCAGCGTCGCGGCAGGGCACACCACCATACGCAACGCGGCATCCGAACCACACGTTCAGGATGTGTGCAACTGCCTGAACGCCATGGGTGCCCGCATCAGTGGCATTGGCACCAACGTGCTCGCCATTGAGGGCGTGCCACGCCTGCACGGTGCAAGCTACACGATTGGTCCCGACTTTATGGAGGTGGGGTCATTGCTGGGGCTAGCCGCCGTCACGGGTAGCTCGCTACGCATTGCCGGGGCACGCCCCATCGAGCACCACATGACGCGCATTATGTACAGCCGTATGGGCATCGAGTGGCAGGACGACGGCAACGACCTCGTGATTGACGGGGGGCAAGACATGTGCGTCCGCCCCGACCTGCACGGTGCCATCCCCAAGATTGACTCGGCACCATGGCCCGGCTTCAGCCCCGACCTGATCAGCACCGCGTTAGTGGTGGCGACACAGGTTGAGGGCACCACACTCATTCACGAGAAGATGTTCGAGAGCCGCCTCTTCTTTGCGGACAAGCTCCTTGGCATGGGAGCGCGAATTGTACTGTGCGACCCGCACCGTGCTGTGGTGGTGGGGCGCACGCAACTGTACGGCGAAGAGAACCTGCCCAGCCCCGACATTCGCGCTGGGATGGCACTGCTCACCGCCGCGCTGTGTGCGAAGGGACAGAGCAGCATTTACAACATTCAGCAGATTGACCGGGGCTATGAGCGGATCGAAGAGCGGCTCGCAACACTCGGCGCACGCATCGAACGTCGCGCCGATTAAGCCCGCACCCGCCGCGCCGATTAAGCCCGCACCCGCCGCGCCGATAAGCCGCACCTAGTTGCCCACGCGCTCGGCGAATGCCTGCCCCAACTCCTCCATGCGGGCGCGGTTGACCCCTAAGTCGCTACGCCCCATGCGTGCCCCCGCGCGGAATGCCACTGTGCCACCCTCCGGCAGCAGATAGAACTCAACATCATCGGGGAACCCCATCGTCGGCGAGCGGTACAGCGCGTGGATATAATCCGCCTGCTCGGTCACGATGGTACCGCCTGTCGCCTGCACCACTGCCACCAATGCGGCGCGTGCCGCGTCGGGGGTGCCACTGTAGCTATAGGGCAGCATCTGCTGGTCGGGGGTGCCCTGCCCCGTGGTGACACAGTTGGGCGTAGACGGGCAGGGCGCAAGCTCGCCGTTGTTCACCCCCAGCGTATGCTGTGGCGCGACGACCCGCGCCGCAACCAGCGTCGCCACCACCCCCACGACCCCCAATCCAACAATACCGATCAGCCCCCAGCGCACATACTTCACTGACGTACCTCACCTTGCTGTTTCCATGCGGCGGTGTGTCACGTTGGTACCCGTCGGCACCGGCAGCACACCGCCCCTAGCGCGAACGGAACGACCCCTGCCGCAAGGCACGCTGGAGGCGTGACGGGCGACGGCGTAGCTGGATGGGTTGCTCAAGCTGGTCAAGCAACAACCGGGCAATCTGTGCAGCACCGTCGCGGGGCACGCCATCTTGCAGGTTGGCAACCGTACGGGCGTAGCGGTCAGGTGCCGACAGGGTATGAATAGCGGCGCAGATTTCGTCGGCGGTCGGGCAGAACAGTCCGAGATTGCGCTGCTGCACAAAGTCAATGTTGCCCTGCTCTTGCACCCCCACTGCCTGCGTGATGATGACCGGGCGGCGCATCACGAGGGCTTCCATCAGTGTGCCGGGTCCGGCTTTGGTGATAACAATGTCGCTGGCTGCCATCAATTCATCCATATTGTCCACGAAGCCAAACAGCCGGGTGTGGGGGCTACGTGCGCCCGCCGCAAGTTGCTGATAGAGGGCACGGTTTTTGCCCGTAATCACCAGCAGGTGATAGTCGGGGTAGACCCGCTCAAGCACGGGCACTAGCTCGTGCAGCCGCCCAGAGCCAACCCCGCCCCCCATGAGCAGCAACGTGAAGCGGTGCGCGTCGAGGGCGAGTGCCTGCCGCGCCGTGGCGGGCGTGGTGGTGTTGCGCGTAAACTTGGGGTGGACGGGAAAGCCCGTGCGCTGCATCTTGCTGACGGGCATCCCGCGACGGCGCATCAGATCGTAGGCTTCGTCGGTGGGCACAAGGCACAGGTCTACGCCTTTGTACATCCACGAATAGTGCAGCGACACAAGGTCAGTCACCACCGTGACGAGATGCAGCGGGATGCGATACCGCCGCCGCGCCGAGTCAATGAACCGCTGCGTCAGCGGGTGCGTTGCCACCACCAGTTGCGGGTGCAGTGTCTGCAAAAAGCGGGCAGTACGCGGCGTAACACGAATATCGAACAGCCCAGAGATGAGTTCAAACCACGGACGGCTGTTCGTCATACGGAAGCCAGTATTGTAGATGGGAAGCCAGCGCGTCGAGAGGTTATCATACAGCTTGGGCGAGTTCCGCACCAGTGGCACGTTCGTCGCAAGGAGCGTATCCATGACGTGTGAAGACAGTGTGCCCGCACTCTCTTCAGCCAAGGCGGCACTGATCGCCAGCGCGGCACTCCGGTGCCCCCCCCCCGTGTCGGAAAGGGCAAATAACACAGCAGGCGACTCGGCTTCCATTCGGCTTCCTTCCTGTTGCTATGCTTCCTGTTGCTATGCGTCGGGCACCACCTGTGGACCGTGAATGCGATTATAATCGCTAATGATGTAGTCGGCAATCGCCATCGCCGCCCGTGGTCGTCCGGCACGCGCCGCCGCCTCGCGCATCTGCGTCAGCAGGTGCGGCGCACAGATCAGCCGACACACCGCGTCGGGCACCGAGGCAGCCATCCGCAGTTGCACCCCCGCGCCACTGTTGACCACGAAATCAGCGTTCCACTCTTCTTGCCCCAGAATGGGGTCAATCACAACGAGCGGCACCCCGCGTGCCAGCACCTCGCTCGTAATCAAGCCGCCGGCTTTCGTCACGACAAGGTCGCTTGCCGTGATCAAACTATCCATGTAGTCAATATAGCCCAGCAAGCGCATATCGAGCGTGTGGCCCGGTTGCAGGTCTGCCAGTTCACTCAGCAGCGTTTCATTGCGCCCTGCCGCAATGACCAGCACACCTTCGATGTCGCGGGCAAGCAGGGTACGGGCAATCGTGCGGATGCTCGCGTTGGGCACCCCGCCGCCCATCAAGGTAATAACGGGTTTATCAAGGGGCAGGTTCAGGCGGGCGCGTTCCTCATCGCGGTGGCGCGGCTCAGCAAAACTTGGGTCTACCGGGATACCCGTCACATGGATGTGCTGCGGCGGGACACCCCGCTCAACCAATTGCCGCCGCACCGTGTCCGACCCCACGAAATAGCCCTCAATCATGGTGTACGTCCAGAAGGTATGCGCGGCGTGGTCAGTGATCACACAATAGACCGGCTGCGGCAACCGTGCCTTCTTCTTGAGACTCACCAGCAGTTCCATCGGCAAGAAATGGGTACAGACGATCACATCGGGGAGAAAGCGGCGGAGCAGAGCTTTCAGGTCTACCGTCCCGATACTCTCGACCAATTTACGAATATTGTTCGTAATCTCACCGAGTTCGTCATCATCGCCCGCCGTGCTGTAAAAGTAGCCCCACACCAGCGGCGCGTGGTCGGTCAGTTCAAGGTACGACCGCGCATACGCGATGCGAAACAAGCGCGAGGTGTGGTCAAGGACATCTTCAACACGCACATGGTCAGACTGGCGCAACTCGAAGGCTTTGCCCAACGCCCGCGCCGCCGTTCTGTGCCCTGTCCCAACCGAAGCGTGTAGCAGCAGAACTCGCGGCATACCGTCTCTCTTCCTGTGTTTTGTGCGACCAGTACCACAAACGCAGCACACGACGTGCATCACTGATGGGCGATTCCCTGTGCATGGTACCATGGGCAGCAGTGGAATGCAACGCAACCACCGCCGCATTGCACGGGTAGGCAGGGCGGCGTACATCGCCGCATTGCACGGGTGGGCAGAGCGGCTTATAATGCGAGAGGACAGTACCTATCGGCACACCGCGCACTCCGGCGTGGCAGTGCCTTATCCAGTTGAAAGGAGACTGCCTATGGCTTCCGTATTTACCCGCATCGTGACGGGCGAACTGCCCGCCGCGAAGGTCTACGAAGATGGGCTGACGCTGGCGTTCCTCGATATTCGTCCCGCCACCCGTGGGCACACGCTGGTCATCCCCAAAGACGAATACACCGACCTGTACGACATGCCGCCCGAATTGCTGAGTGCTGTGGCAACCACCACCCAGAAGGTCGCACAGGCAATCAAGGAAACCCTCAACCCAGACGGCATCAACATCTTGCAAAACAATGGTGCCGAAGCCGGGCAGACCGTCTTTCACTACCACGTTCACATTCTGCCGCGCTGGCGGGGCGACAAGCCGATTATCGAGTGGACACAGAACGAACCCGGTCAAGCCGCACTCGAAGCACTCGCTCAAGAAATCCGGACCAAGATTGAGGATGACACGGTGGGACCGGGCGACTAAGCCCACCCCCGTAGAGAAAGGTGGATACCCCGATGGACTTTGCCGCCACCCCAGACGATGCGCGGTTGGTTGCCGCGCAGCACCACCTCAACGCCCTGATGCAGCAGCACCTTGGGCAGCGGAGCACTGCCGTCTGGTACATCTACCGTAGCGGTGGGGGCAGTGCCCTCCCGCTCGATGGCGGCACCACCACCGGTATGTCCAGTCGCCCGCGCCGCGTGCTGGTCTTCGCCAACCCAGACAGTGCCATCACGTTTGCCTGCCGCAACACCCTCGGCACCGTCCGGCTGCACGCGGTGCGCCCGCAGCACCTGCTGCCAATGCTCTACCGCACCCCCAGCATAGACCGCCTGATCTTCGTGCGCGAGCCACTGCCAGCCACCACCCCCGGCACGGTGCCAGTCGGGTGGCACCTGACACGGGCAGCCCTGCACACCCTTGTGCAACGCGACACTGCCCCCAGCAACGATGTGAAAGGAGCCACCAGCTATGGGGAGCCGCTTTGATGAACTGCGCGTCTTTTCGGGGCGCGGCAATGCCCCCTTGGCAGCGGCGGTCAGTCGCCGCCTCGGTATGCCGCTGGGCGATGTCACCGTTACTACCTTCGAGAACGAGAACATCTTCGCCCGCCTCAACGAGACCGTGCGCGACAAAGATGTGTTTGTCGTCCAGTCGCTCGGTAGCCCCCTGAGCGACAACATCATCGAGCTACTCATCCTGCTCGATGCCTGCAAGCGTGCCTCCGCTGGGCGTATCACCGCCGTGGTGCCCTACTTTGCCTACGGGCGCACCGACAAGAAAGACCACCCCCGCGTCCCTATCACGGCGCGGCTCCTCGCCGACATGATCGAAGTTGCGGGGGCAGAACACGTCATTACCTTCGACCTGCACGCCAAGCAAATCCAAGGCTTTTTCAACATTTCGGTGGACGAGTTGAGTAGCCTGCAACTGCTCGCCCGCCACTTCACCCACGACATCACCGCCAACACGGTGGTTGTCTCGCCCGACCTCGGCTTCGTCAAGTCGGCACGCAACTTTGCGGCGATGCTCGGCGTGCCGCTCGTCATTGCCGAAAAACGTCGCCTCCAGACGCTGAGCAACGAGAACGTGCAAGTATCGTCGCCAACGGTCCTCAACCTGATTGGCGACGTAGCGGGCAAACGCTGCATTATCGTAGATGACGAAATAGCCACCGGCAAGTCCATCGTGCGCGTCACTGAGCAACTCTACGAGACGGGGGCAGAAGATGTGCTGGTCGGGTGCGTCCACCCGGTATTCGCAGGCGATGCCGCCGCACGGCTGCAACAGTGTGGGCTGAGTCGCGTGGTCGTCACGGATACGCTGCCGGTGCCGCCAGAAAAACGGTGGGACGGCTTGACCGTGTTAAGTGTAAGCACACTCCTTGCCGAGGTCATTCAGCGCATCCATAGCGGGCTGTCGGTGGATATGCTCTTCCAGCAACGCCACCCCCACACGTTGCACTAGGCACGGCAGGTGCCACCGCGTGCCGGGTGCCACCCACAGCGGCACGGGCTGCCCGACGACCCCGCAGGTGGCAAATTGGTGGCTAGCACAGCTAATATAGCGCAACTTTTGCGTTTAGTATGTAGTATAATAGTGAAGATATAGTTAGATGGTCTGTCCGTTTCGTCGTTTCCGGGACACTCACGGCGACGCAGGGTACGAACGGTTCGCAAGAAAGGTGGTACAGGCGTGAGCAGTCGTTACCTCGATATGGTACGTGGGCAACGCCGGAAGGGGTTTCGCTTCACTTCCAAGACAATCTTGGTGGTCATTGCCGTGGTTGCCATGATCAGTTCGGCGATCTATTGGTGGAGCGTGCAGAGTGCGTTAACCAGCAACCTCGCCATGGCAGTAGCGTTCACCGCTATTCTGGTGCTCGCACCGCCCGTCTTGGTATCGTTCCTGATTCCATGGTCGCCGGGCGGTATGTTGCTGCAAAAAATCAATGCCCGGACGTGGGGCTATGCCGTCGTTGCGATCTGTGCGGCGTTCCTGATCTACTACTCGTTTACCATCCAGTACCAGTGGTGGTCTGCCCAACCCGAAGCCGCCGACTCACAGCTCATCTTCCAGCAGGTGCTGGTGGGCATCATCGGCTTTATCCTGATTCCTGCCCTGATCTGGACACCTGTCACCTCAGAAGAACTTGTGGAACAGGTGCGGCAGGCACACCTCGTCAAACGCTACGAGTTGCAGGCACAAGCCGATATTGCCATCTTGCGGAACACGTTGCTGCGTGCCCAAGAAAAAGCCCTTGTCGGCTTCGCCAACCTGTCTGCCGCCGAAAGTGAAGAACTCGCCGCCGTCATGCGCGGGCTGGTTCACGGCATTGACCGCACCCTCAACGAAGTGGGCGACAGCGTGAAGAAAGTCAGCGATGCCACCATTCCCTTCGAGAGCCTCTCCGACAATGAGGACATCCGCGACTATCTCGACTACATCCACGAGTCGTTGACGAACAACGAACTACGTCGTTCGCTAGCACGCCCGCACGACGGGCAGGACTACTACGACGAAGACCTGATGCCGCCGCAGCACCAGACGATGATGCCACGCAACGCGCCACCTGCCCGTCGTCAGTTGCCCGCCGAACCACAGGCACGCATGCCGCGCCCCGGCATGAGCGATGAGGACGACCTCCGCCGCCGCCTCCGCACGATGCCGCCCGAAGCAGCACCGCGCCGTGCGCCCGCGCCACGGCACTACACCGACGACTACTATTATGACGACCACGCCTACCGGGGCGGCAACGGGCGGCATCGCGGCTAGCGCGTGGGGCACACGCGCTAGCCCCCGCACCGCAGCACACCCGTAGCGTTGAACCGTAGCGTTGAAAGGGAGCCATGCCACGCTACAACCCCGAACACCTCAGCGATGACGACATACGCACCCTCGTGGATCAGTTCGCTATCTTCTTGCACAACCAGCTTGAGCACCGGGTGTATCAGCTGGGGCGCGGCGACATCGCCGAACTGCTCGAAAGCTACATCTGCGACCTGAGCTACGACGACCAGCGCACCATCGTGTGGGGGGTGTGGCATCTCTTCCAAGAAGCCGCCGACATCATCCGCGACGACATGTATAGGCAGATGAGCAAGCGACGCTGATGGCACCGCGTATTGGCATCTTCGGCGGTTCGTTCGACCCGATCCATTACGGGCACCTTGCGATTGCCGAAGATGCCCGCGCCCACCTTGACCTCGCGGCGGTGCTCGTCATCCCAACCGGGGGGCAACCCCTCAAGCAGAGCCAGCATACCGCCACCACCGCCCACCGTTACGCCATGGTCAAGCTGGCGTGTGCCGACAACCCGTACCTGCAACCGTCGTCCATCGAGATTGACCGCCCGCCCCCCACGTACAGCATAGACACGCTACGCTCGCTGCACGCCACCCTGCCCGCCCCGCGCGACCTGTGGTTTATTCTCGGTGCCGATGCCGTGGGCACCTTCCCCCGCTGGCGCGATGCCGCGGCGATCCTCACGCTGGCGCGGCTCGCGATTGTGCAACGCCCCAACACTCGCGTTGCGCTGGCTACGCTCAGTGCCGCCCTGCCCGCCCTTGCCGACCGCAGTGTGGTGCTGCCCGGTCCCGACCTCGAAATATCGAGCACCGACCTGCGCCGCCGCATCGCGGCAGGGTTGCCCGTGCGCTACCAAATGCCCGACCGCGTGATTGGCTACATTGCCGAGCACCGCCTGTACGCCGCGCCTGCACCCGCGCCCCACACTAATGCCAATGCCTGAGCTACCACCTGCTGCCGCTACAACGTTGGTTGACGGTGCCGCCGCATTGGGGCTGACACTTACCGCCACACAAGTCGCCGCCTTCGCCACCTACGCCCACGAGTTGCACGCATGGAACCAGCACACCAACCTGACGAGCGTGGACGACCCAGCACAGGTGGTCATACGCCACTTCCTCGACTCGTTGCAGTGTGTGCGCTACTGGCACGCCGCCGACGGTACGCCGCCGAAGCACCTGCTTGACCTCGGCACGGGGGCGGGCTTCCCCGGCGTGCCGCTCAAGTTGGTACAGCCCGCCCTACACCTCACGCTCGTGGACTCGGTCGGCAAGAAAACCGCCTTTCTCCGCCATCTCGTTGACGTACTCGCCCTGCCCGCCGTCGTGGTACTGACGAGCCGCGCCGAACCCCTTGGGCACGCCCCCGCTCACCGCGCCACCTACGACGTGGTGACGGCACGCGCGGTTGCCGCGCTGCCTGTGCTAGCAGAATACGCCCTTCCCCTGCTGCGTGTGGGGGGGCGGCTGCTTGCCCCCAAAGGCGCAACCATTGACAATGAACTGACTGCCGCCGCGCCCGCGCTCGCCATGCTCGGCGGCAGCATCCAGCAGGTCGCCCCCGTACAGGTGCCCGGCGACGAGCCACGCACGCTAGTGGTGATCGTCAAGGAACGCGCCACCCCCAAACGCTACCCGCGTGCGACCGGTGTCCCCGCGCACCGCCCACTGGCATGAAACCTGTCGGGCACCGTTTCCGTAGGGAACCGTAAGAATCGCCGTTGAAGTGGCTTGCCAAACTCTGCTACAATAAGAAAGGGACAGCAGGTTTGCAAACCATGTACATTGCAGGGTTTCACGTTCTGTAGCCTTGCAAGGAGGGGACACAATGTCAATTTTCGGGCGTATCAAAGACCTAGTGAATGCGAATATCAATGCCATGCTCGACAATGCGGAAGACCCGGAAAAAATGGCAAACGAGTATCTACGCCAGTTGCAACAGCAGACCTATGAGGTGAAGACGAACGTTGCCGGTGCGATGGCTGACGAAACCCGCCTGCGCCAACGCATGGACGAACAGGTGGAAGAAGTCGAGAAGTGGAAGCGCAATGCGGAAACCGCGCTCCGCAAGGGCGACGAAACCCTTGCCCGCGAAGCCCTCAACCGCAAGGTGCAAGCACAGAAGCTCGCCGAGCAGTACGAAGCCCAGTATCGCCAGCAAGCCGAGCAAGTGACCGCCCTGCAACACGGGCTACGCCAGCTTGAGACCCGCATCGCCGAAACGCAGGCGAAGAAGGAACTCATCATAGCGAAGCAGAACCGTGCTAAGACCCAGCGCACTATCCAGCAAACCATGACCAGCGTGGGCAACATTACCGCTATGGACAAACTTGGTCAGCTTGAAGACCGCGTGGACGATGAGCTTGCCCAAGCCGAAGCAATGGCACAACTCGAGGGTGAATCGCTCGAAAATCGCTTCCGCGAACTGGAAGCAAGCTCGGATGTAGATGCCGAACTCGAAGAACTGAAGCGGAGCCTTGGCATGTCGGGCAGTGCCGGTGAATCGCCGCCGCCCGCTGGGTCGTAAGTCTGCTGTATAGCGATGAAGGAGCATAAGTCATGGATTTTCTGAACGATGCCCAGCAAGCCTGCTACGAGAAGGTTGCCCCATGGATGAGCGAAATCTTTGGCGACTCGGTGCGTCCACTCGATGGCATCCCGGTCTTTGAAGTGACGCAGGGTTCGGCATTCGCGTTTGTCCAAGTGACCCCCTTCCACGACGATGCAGTTATCACGGCACGCGCCTATGTCGTCACCGAAGTGGAACTCACCGCCGAGCTAATGCTTTTCCTGATGCGCGAAAACGACACTATGCGCTTTGGGGCGTTCGGCATTGACGAAGGGCACGATGTTGTGTACCAGCATGCCATTATGGGTGCTACGGTTGACCAAGACGAACTTGAAGCCACCGTGAAGACCGTGATTGAAGTAGCCGACCAATACGACGATATGATTGTAGAGCAATTCGGTGGGCTACGTGCGCTCGACTACATCGGCTCCGCTAGCGCGTGACCAACCGGCACACGCGGTGGGCAACCGCCGCGTGCCAAGAAAGGGGGGTAACATGTACTATCCGATGCGTGTGTTGTTTCTCTGTACCCACAATGACATTCGTTCGCAAATGGCAGAAGGCTTCCTGCGCCACTTTGGGGCACAGGACTTTGAAGTCAATAGCGGTGGTGCCCAGCCAACCAGTGTTCACCCCATTGCCGTGACGGTGATGAGCGAGCGCGGTATTGATGTGCGAGAGGCACAGGCAAAAGACATGATGCAGTTCCATGGCACAGACTTCGACTATACCATTACGCTGTGCGACCGCGACCGCAGCGAAGACTGCCCCGTCTTGCCGGACGAACCCGACCGCATTTTCTGGACATTCTCCGACCCGTTGCTAGCAGGCGATGAAGAAGCCCAACTCAAACTTGCCCGCCGCATCGCTACTGAGCTACGCGAGCGTGTTCAGTATTTCGTCCTCGCCCAGCGTCGCCGGATGCGCGACGAGGGCTTCATTTCGGCACCGCCCGAAGTGATTCTGTAAGATACTGTCGTTCGTGTAGTTCGTTCGATAGAGAGAGCCGCACCAACGACAAAGCCGCACCACTCGTGCAACGCCGGGGTCAGGGCACTGTTCTGCCCCGGTTTGCTCAACCCGTAGCCAATGGCAACCATCTGCCGTCCGCCGTCTCGTAGCACCAAACGCCGCGCCGCCCACTGCCACTGCCAGAGCGCACCCGCGACGATGACGCTACCTGCTGTTCACACCAAAAGTAGGAAGACGTGAAGACCCGCCCTGACCGTCACCTGACCGTTCTCTCCATTCTGGCACTCAGCACCATTGCTGCCCTCGCCATCGTCGCCCAAGTCGTCATCCAACAGAGCTTGGCACAGCAAGCCGACGATGGGCGCGTCATCAACATTGCGGGGCGGCAACGGATGCTCAGCCAGCGCATCACCAAGGCATCGCTTGCGCTGAGTAACCCCGCTAGTGCCGCCGCGCGTGCCCAGTACCTCAGTGAGCTAGCCGAAAGCCTGACCTTGTGGGAAGAATCGCACGCGGGCTTGCAACGTGGCGACCCCGCGCAGGGCTTACCCGGCACCAGCAGCCCCGCAGTCACCGCCCTGTCCGAGGCGATGGAACCCGACTACGTGCAGATGCGTGATGCCGCCCGCCGTGTGCTGGCGAACGTGCGCCGTGCCCCGACCGACGCTGCCGCCCTCAACAACGACCTCGCGCTGATCTTGGCGACCGAGCCTGCCTTCCTACGCTACCTTCCTACGCTAGATGAATAATATTGTCTTTCAGTATGATGAGGAAGCACGCGCCCGCGTAGACCGGATTCGCCACATCGAACTGACCCTGCTGGGCGTGACGCTGACCGTCCTGCTGCTCGAAGGGCTGTTCGTCTTTCGCCCCGCCACCCGTGCTATCCGCCATGCCCTGAGCGATGCGGAAGCGAGCCGCGACCGCGCGACCGCCGAGAGTGCCCGCCTACAAGAAGCCCTTGCACAGGTCGAAGCCGCCCGCGACCAAGAGCGTATCATTGCCTGCCGCGCAGCAAAACGTGATTGAGCAACTGTCTACGCCACTGGTGCCACTGGCTGACGGTATGCTGCTGGTGCCACTGGTGGGGGCGTTCGACAGTGCGCGGGTCGCCGCCACCGTCGAGACGACCCTGCACGGCATAGACCAGCACAACGCCCACATTGTCATTCTGGATATTACCGGTGTAGACGTGATGGAGACCGTCACTGCCCGCGCCCTCTTGCAAATGACCCAAGCAGCCGAGTTGCTAGGCTGCAAGCTCCTGCTAACCGGGGGCAGCGCGAGCAACGCCGACACGCTGGTGCGCCTCGACATTGACCTACGGGCAATCGAAACCTACGGCACCCTCCAAGACGGCGTGCGCCGTGCCTTGCGTCGCCCGCGCTAACCGCGCGTCACCTCATCCTCATGCTGGCGCGGGCAATTGGCGGCATACCTGCCGCCCCGCCGCCAATTGCCCCCACCATTGCCTGCCCAGCCATGCTGCACTCAGCCCGTTCTCGTGCGCTATGATGCGCGACAAAGCCTGTCACACTGGACATGCTACCCCGCAATGGCGTGTGGTATACTGTTGTTATTACAAAACTATTACAGGTACTACTAGGGGTCGTTTTCCGATGATACCGCCATTGACCGCCATTGTCAGTCAGTTGGTGCAACAGTACGCACACCACCTTGAGCCGGTTGCCCAAAGCTGGCTCAGCTATGGTGCCAGCACGTTTAGCATCTGGCAAGACGCACAGGTAGTACGCACATGGCACGCGCCCCAGCACCGCAACGGCAACGGCAGCACCAGCGAGCCAGTCCTCACCGCGCCACTGCTCGTTGAAGGCATACCTATTGCCGAACTGCGCGTCAGCGGGCTGAGTGGCGATGTCCACGCCCAGCGACTGCACGCCGACAGTGTGCTCGTGAGCGGGTCACTCCAACTTGAGGGCGACCTCGATGCCATGACGGGCGAGCTTGCCGAAAGCCAAGATCGGCTACGCTCGCTCTCCGACTTCGCGTTGCTGATGCGGCGGGGTGCCGACATACCCACCGTGCTTGCCGCCCAAGCCCAGACAACCGCCGAACTTGTCGGGGCTGAAGCGAGCTTCGTACTACTCGAACTCTCGGACAGCCGTAAACTCATGACCTTTCCAGAGCCGTGGCTCGACGAGGAAGAACTGTTCGACCTGTTCCACGACGTACAGGCAACGCGCCTCGAATACTTCTATGAGCAAGGTCGCCCGCGCCAACAGCGCACCTTTCCGCAGCACGTCGCCAACCTGCTGGTGCTGCCCCTCCTGATAGATGACGCGATTGTCGCCTGTCTCGGTCTCATCAACCAGCCAGATGGCTTCCCCTCGACTGTCCTGCACCTTGCCCGCGCCATTGCCGAGCAAGCCAGTGCCCAGATCGAAAACGTGCTGCTGCACCAAGAGATGCTCGAACGCGCCCAGTTGCACACCGAAATGAAACTCGCTGCCCAAGCACAACTCAACCTGCTGCCCTCGGCACCACCGCATGTGCCCGGTCTGGATATTTTTGCCGAAACGCGCCCCGCCTTTGAGGTGGGCGGCGACTTCTACGACTTCATCAGCACCGCCGACCGGGGCTTGATCTTCGCCCTCGGTGACATTGCTGGCAAGGGCATGTCGGCGGCTCTGCTTATGGCAATGACCCTGATTGCCATCCGGAGCAAAGCCAACCACATGCCCAACGCCGCCCCCGACAGCATCCTCGCCCGCTCGCACGCCGACATGCGCCGCGACTTTGCGCGTGCCCGCCGATTTGCCAGCGTGTTTGTGGGCATGTATACTACACAGACAGCAATGCTGTCTTACAGTAGTGCTGGTCATTCGCCCGTCATTCTGTGCCCGCCCCACGGCGAGGCGCAGGCTGTGGATACAACCGGTCCGGTACTGGGCTTGCCACTCAATGGCGGGTACCACCTCCAGACGGTGGCGATGACACCGGGGACGTTGCTGGTCGTTGCCAGCGATGGCATCACCGAAGCAATGAACCCACAACGCGAGATGTTCGGCGACGAACGGCTCCTGCGCGTCATCGAAACAGCCCGCGCAGAAAATGCCGCAACGATTGCAGCGGCAATTTTACAGGCGGTCACACTCTTTCAGGGTGCTGAAACACGGCAGGAAGATGACCAGACGCTCATGGTTATTAAAGCTGCGGACACGCCATGTTGAAGCAATCAACCACGCAACTGTATGCAAAGGCTAGCCCTGTGCCAATGCCCACTATCTTGCTCATTGACGATGACCGCATTCAGTTGCGGGTGGCAAGCTATGTACTCCGCAAGGCTGGCTACCAAGTGATCAGTGCCGAAAACGGCGCGGATGCCCTCCCGATGCTCGACGCGCACGATGTTCGCCTCGTGATTACCGACTTGAAGATGCCCCACCTTGACGGTATCGGCGTGCTGCGGCATATCCGCTCGCACCCACACTATCGCAATCTGCCGGTCATCGTCGTAACATCGAGTATTCTTGAGCAGCAAGACCTGAGTGCCCATCAAGAGGGAGCCAGTGCCTTCCTGACAAAACCCACCCACTCCGAGCGGTTACTCTCGACCGTTCGTGGTCTGCTTGACGACGCGCACAATGCCCTTTGACGCAATCCTGTTTGACCTTGATAACACGCTGTACGACTATAACGCCTACTGGCGTGGGCGGCTCGCGCGTGCGCTCGCTCCCGTTGTTGCCGCCTACCCCCACTTTGATGCCGCCACCTGCACCGACGAAGCAATCAGCCAGTGCGTGTACGCCCGCCACTTCGATGCCTTTCTGCACCAACTCGGCATCCACGATGCCAGCGTGCGGGCGGTAGCCGTGGCACGCTACCGCGTCAACCCGTACCACACGCTTACGCTCTACCCACAGGCGGCACCGCTGTTGCGGCGGCTCCGCGCACAGGGGCACAAGTTGGGGTTGATCACCAACGGACCGCGGAGTAGCCAGCAGCCAAAAATCCGCCAGTTTGCGCTGCATGCCTTTTTCGATGTTCTGCTGATTTCGGAAGAGGTGGGGGTTGCCAAGCCTGACCCGGCAATCTTTGCCATCGCGCTCGACTATCTTGCCGTTGACCCTGCCCGCGCCCTCTATGTGGGCGACTCGGTATACCACGACCTGCATGGTGCCCATGCAGCAGGGGTAGCAGCAGTGTGGGTCAACGCGCAGCATGCCCCCCTGCCACCCGACGCGCCGCACCCGTGGGCAATGGTGCAGGACATTGGTGAACTGGCACCGTTGCTCAACGTGACGATGCCCGCCGCGTGAGCCGCCACCCCACCGTTAGCCCACCTGCCACAGCCGTATTTTGGTGTCGCGGCTCCCAGTCACGAGGAACTTGCTATCGGGGCTAAACGCCAGACTCGTTACCCCACCCGCGTGCCCTTCGAGCGTGTACAACAACTCGCCATCGTCGGCACGCCACAGCCGCACAGTCTGGTCTTCGCTCGCCGATGCCAACAGCCGCCCGTTAGGACTGAACGCCAACGACCGCACAAAGCCACTGTGCCCGCGCAGCGCGTCAATCTGTCGCCCGTCGCTCATGCGCCACAGAAACAGTTGCCCGCCACTACTTGCCGATGCCAGCAACCGCCCATCGGGGCTGAACGCCACCGACAGCACAAAGCTGGTATGCCCGTGCAATTCGCGGAGCGGGCTACGGGTCTGCACGTCCCACATACGCACCACCGAGTCATAGCAACCCGCGACGAGCACGTTGCTATCGGGGCTGAAGGTAAGGCAATGCACAAAGGTACTGTAGATTTCCGTCAGCGACAGAATACTATCGCTCAACAGTTGGCACAGAAAGACCACCTGCCCCCAGCCACCAATCGCCAGCAGTTGCCCATCGGGGCTGAGTGCCATGCTTTCAATCGGGTCGCTGAACTCGTGGGTCTGGTGAACAAGGTAACCGCTTGGCACCTTCCAGAGGCATACCGTTTTGTCATCGCTTGCCGAGAGCACCCGCTCACCGTCGGGGGTAAACAATAGGCTGGCAATGCTGCCGCTGTGGTGTTCGAGCACCGAGCCAAGCATGTCCGCTTCGTGCAAGTCCCACAGGCTCAACGAGGAGTCGTCGCCCCCCACTGCCACCGTGCGCCCGTCGGGGCTGAGTGCCACCGAAATGACAGGGCTACCCGTCTGCAAGGTTTGCAGCAACGTGCCCGGTGCGGCTTCTTCTGCGTGATCGTCGCCACCGAGCCGCACCGTTGCCACCGGAATATCCGGGGGCGGACCAAACACGGTACCAAGCGCGGGGTCTGCGGGCGGGCGCGTCACACTGCGGCGCGTCTGGGTATCGTCATTGTTGGGGGCAAGCAACGGTACCCCCGGACGCGGCGGGGTTGCCCGCAGCACCACAGTGGGCGTGCTGCCCGCCAATTGCAACAGGCGGCGCATTTCGGCGGCAGAGTGGGGGCGTTCGTCCACATTAGCCGAGAGCGCACGGACAAGCAGTTCGTTCATGGCGGGCGGCATAAACTGATTGTGTTCGTAGGGTGGGGTCAGCGGGTCGGGCTGGTCGTTCAGGAGGGCGGCAATGCGGCTCAGGGCATCGGCGGGCTTGACACCAGTTGCCAGATGGTACAGCGTCGCGGCGAGTGAATACAGGTCGCTCCGCGGGTCAGGCACAGAGCCGCGTATCTGTTCGAGTGGCGCATAGTTGGGCGTAAAGCCGCTCACCTTGTCGCCCCCAACAGTCGGGTCGCCCTGTTTCGCTAGCCCGAAGTCCAGCAGAATAATATCCCCGCGCTCACTCAACTTGAGGTTTTGCGGCTTGATGTCGCGGTGATACACGGGTGGGCGCATGCTGTGCAAATGGTGCAGCGCATCGAGCAACTGATCGCCCCAACGGAACACCCACGGGATGACCGCCGACGGCGGAAAGCGACCACCGCGCTTTTCCATCAAGGTTGCGAGGTCATCACCGGCGATGAACTCCATCACCAGAAACTGCCCCGCACTCTCGGTAAAGTGGTCAATCACTTTGGGAAGCACCGGGTGGCGAATACGGGCGAGCAGTTGTGCTTCTCGCTCGAAGGCGCGTAAAGATGCCGCGTCGTTCAGGCGCGTTTCTTTCAACGCCACCGTCGCATTCAGGCGCGTATCCTTCGCCTCGTAGACCGTCCCCATGCCACCTTGCCCTACCGGGCGCACAATTAAGTAGCGATTCTGGAGCAGGATGTTCGGAGCAAGAACCGTTGTTTTTCTCATAGTATTGTAATGCCTGCGTGTCTGGATTGACGGCAGCACCCCGCAGGTGCTTACCAGCGAACGAACGATGGCTGCGCGTGGTGTGGTAGCTCGCCCCGGCAGTTCATTGCATACGTCCATAGTAGCACGATAGCCCAATTTTTAAAAGCCGTGATGTCCCGCCAGCGATGTGCCGGGTATCCCCCATTGCAAGCACCAACGGCATGACAGTACCGCGCCCACCCACCAGCGCACGGGCAAGCGCACTGGGTACGGCACGCTGCACGCATGGGCTATCGGCAAGGGCTATCGGCAACC
Organism: uncultured Chloroflexaceae bacterium; assembly: GCA_964575355.1. Lineage (GTDB taxonomy): Bacteria > Chloroflexota > Chloroflexia > Chloroflexales > Chloroflexaceae > CAZNQP01. The sequence continues at coordinate 2,236 of CAZNQP010000032.1, read as the reverse complement.
TGAAGCACGCCGCGACAGTGGTGCATCCGGGTAGCAGTACGGGGACGGTTATGGTATGCTTGTCATATGTAAGATAGAGGGGGTACAAGCCATGTCTGATGAACAGCTTGCCACGCAACTGACCCACCAGCTACCTGCCGCGCTACAGGGGCACATCCCTGCGCTGGTCGCGCTCCTGCACGCGGCGCGTGCCCAACACGGGCACGCCACCGTCGCAGATGCCGCGTTGGTACCCGCGCTCCAAGCATTGGCGGGCGCAACCCTGACCGTGGACAACCAACCGCTCACCGTCGGCGATGTCACTGGGCAGGGCATCGCCATCGGTGCAGGCGCAACCGCGCTCCATCTATCGTTCGATCTGTCGCTCGATTTACCACCGGGCACCGTGGTAGCCGGGGGCAGCGTGCTCCAGCAACAGGGCATTAGCATCAGTGGTGGCACCTTTCACGGCGGCGTGACTATCCAGCAGCACCCCCCACACACCACCGGCGACACGCCCACCAGCACAGACAATGGCGACTAGCATGGACAATCCCAGCGGCAGTGCCCACCCCGCCCCCGATGGCATGGATGGCATAATAGCAGGCGGCGATGTGCAACAGCAGGTCGGTGTGTTTGTCAGTGGCGGCACCTTCCACGCCCCCACGACGCTCACACAGGTGTCCGTCACGGCGGGGGGCACCTACGTGCAGCCCGCCCCGGTCGCCCCGCGCATCGAGCGCAACCCGACCAAGCCGCGTGCGCCGCGCCCGCTCGCTGGCTTTCGCAACCGCCAGCGTGCCATCCTCGACATGCACGGCGAACTGCGCCCCGACGGGGTAGCATGGCTACGCGGTACCCACGGGAGCGGACGCTCGACGCTGTTGCGGCAACTGGCAAGCCAGCCAGCCGCCGCCGCCATGCCCGACGGCGTGCTGCTGCTTGATGGGCGGTTTCAGGTGCGCCACCCCGATGACCTGCTGCAACGCCTCTTCGAACGCTTCTTTACCAGTGATACCACGGTGCGCGTCACCCCAGACACGGCGCGGGCGTGGCTAGGGCAGGTCACGGCACTGGTGCTGCTCGATAGTATGCCCTTCAGTGCCGACGAACTGGTGCGCCTGTCGGATGACCTGCGCCCGTCGGCGGTTATCATCACGGCAGACAGCCCCGCCCCTGCCGTGCTGCCCGATGTGCTGCTTGGTCCGATGCCGCGTGCCGATGCGGTTGCCCTCCTCGAAGACTACGACCACGAGAGCGACACCAGCAACAACATCAACCGCCTGTGTGCCGCCCTCGATGACCAACCATTGCCGATCATTCTCGCGGCACGGCTCATCCACCAGCAGCACATCAATAGCGGGCGGCTGGCAACTACCCTGCAAGGCAACGCCAATCAGCCCCCCCTGACGCGCATCATCACCGAGCTACTGCACCACCTTGACCCACACGTACAGCAGTTGCTTGCCGCGCTCGTCCGTATTGGCGGCACGGTGGGCGATAGCACACTGCTCGCCGCCACCAGCCAGCTCTCCCTCGCGCAGGTCACGCCACTGCTCAATGACTGCATCCAGCTTGGGTTGGTCAGTGGCAGCAACGACCGCTACAGTGCGGCAACCCCCGGTATTCGTAGCACGCTCGACCAACTGCTGCCGCCCGGCGACGAACGCGAACGCGCCGCCCGCTATCTGCTGGGGGCACTGGCGACGCGCCGCGACAACACGGCATGGGTGCAATATCAGCGCGACAACCTGCTGGCAGCCGCCGAAACGCTGCACCGCACTGGCAACCCGACGGGAGCCGCCCAGCTTGCACAAGCAGTCCACGCGACGGTGGTGGCACAGGGGCATTTTGGGACGTGGGGCGAACTGGTGGCACTGGTGGGCGACCTTGCTACCCAGACAGGCGACCCCCATATACAGGCGTGGGCACTGCACGAACAGGGCACCCGCGCCGGGTTGCTCGGCAACCTCGATGCCGCCCTGCCCGACCTCGATGCCGCCCGCGACCTGCGTACACGCCACGGCGACACAGCCGGGGCACACCTGTCGCAGGCAAACCTCGCCTACTTCGCGGCACTAGTACCGCCGCCGCCACCCGCCGCACCCGCCGCCGCGCCCGCCGACCCGCCGGAGCCACCGCCCACGCCATCGCCCGCTGCACCCACCGCGACCAGTGGGGGGCGGGGTGCCATCTTTGGGGCGGGGGTGCTCCTCGTGTTGCTGCTGGTACTCATTGGGGCGGCAAGCTGGTGGCT
>CAZNQP010000031.1:32372-37864 GCA_964575355.1 uncultured Chloroflexaceae bacterium | reverse complement strand
TCCCCCATAGGTACTGCTGCCATACTGTCCCCAGATAGGCTACAATACAGGTGTGGTGCAGCATCGCATCGCTCCCCGGCACCACGGGTGCGGTGAAACTATGCAACTGAAAGGGGCAATGATGACACAGGCACGAGTAGAAACCCGCGCGGTAGCCCTCAACGGGTCGCCCACCCTACCGGCACAGCTTGCACTCTCTATCATCATCCCTGCCTACAACGAAGAGCCGAATATCGAGCGGATTTACCACCGCGTTACCGAGGTGCTACTCGAAGCCCCCGCCCGTTACCGCGAGAGCTACGAGATCATCTTCGTGGATGATGGTAGCTCTGACGGCACCTGTATGGTGGCAGCCTCATTGCACGACAGCGACGAGCGGGTGGTAGTCGTACAGTTCCGGCGCAACTTTGGCAAAACGGCAGCGTTGCAGGCTGGCTTCAACCTAGCACGCGGCGCACAGGTCATGACGATTGATGCCGACATGCAAGAAGACCCCGGCGACATGTTCCGTATGCTGGCAAAGCTCGATGCTGGCTACGACCTTGTGTCGGGGTGGCGGCAAAAGCGCAACGACCCCGCCGATAAGACCCTCCCCTCGCGGGTCTTCAACTTTGTGGTGTCGAACCTCACCGGGGTGCGCCTGAACGATTTCAACTGTGGCTTCAAGGTGTATCAGCGGGCAGTGATTGACGACCTGCACATCTATGGCGACCAACACCGCTTCATCCCGGTGCTGGCACACCAGCGCGGCTTCAAAGTGACCGAAGAACCCGTCGAGCATGTGCCGCGCAAGTTTGGCAAGAGCAAGTTCGGCTCGAAGCGGCTCCTCAATGGCTACCTCGATTTCTTGCAGATACTCTACCTGACCAAATATCTGCGCCGCCCCATGCGTCTGTTCGGGCTGATCGGGACGCTCATGGTGGTGCTCGGCGCGCTGGCGGGGGGCTACTTGACGGTGCTCTGGTTTATCAGCGATGACCCCATCGGCGACCGCCCGCTGTTGATCCTCTCGGTGCTCCTCGTCATTACCGGGCTGCAATTTATTTCCACGGGCTTGATTGGCGAGATGCTGCGGAACGACACAACCCGCGTTGAGCGTGAATATACGGTACGTCAGCTTTTGCAGCCTACAGGAGAATCCCATGTTGAACGCTAACCCCTCCCCGCCGATGCTCCCCGTCGCCCCCGCCGACGACACCAGTGGGAACCTGTCGAAACACACCCGTGGTGGGCGGGCGCATCGCTACCTGCTCGACCGCTTCCACGCCACGGCACGCGAACTCCTGCGACCAGTCACGCCGCGACGTGTGCTTGATGCCGGTTGCGGCGAGGGCTTCGGTATCAAGTATCTGTTTCCTACCACCCCAGTACAGGTGGTGGGGGTAGACCTGCGCCCGCACGCGCTGGCGTTCGCCCGCAACCTCAACCCGCAGCATAGCTTTGCCGCCGGGAGTATCTTCAGTCTGCCCTTCCGCGACCAGCAGTTTGACCTCATCCTGTGTATGGAGGTGCTCGAACACCTCGACGACCCCGCCGCTGCCCTGCACGAACTCCGTCGCTTGAGCAGCCAGTGGCTCCTGCTCAGCGTGCCCAACGAACCGCTCTTTATGGGCGCAAACTTCCTGCGTGGCAAGAACGTGCAGGCGTGGGGCAACGACCCAGAACACGTCAACCACTGGTCTACCGGTGCCTTCCTCGACTTTGTGCGTCCGGTCTGCGAGGTGGTGGCGTATCGGCAGAGCTTCCCGTGGACACTGGTGCTGTGTCGCGTTCCCTCATCGTAAAGCTCGTCACCGTCATCGTCGTTGCAGCGTGGGTGTGGGTGCTCGCGCAGCAGATGACGACGTTGCAGCAATACCAATGGGAAGTCGCCCCGGCGCACCTCGTGCTGGCACTGGTGGCAGGCAGTATCTACTTTGCTGGGTTGGGCTGGAGTTGGTCGCTGTTGCTCAACACGATGGTCGCCCCGACGGTGGTATCGTCGCGGGCAGCCACGCGCGTGTGGCTCATGTCTATGATTACGCGCTATATCCCCGGCAACATCTGGCACATTGTAGGGCGCGTGTCGTTCGCTACTCACCTCAACGTCAACAAGACGCACGTCCTGAGCAGTGCCGCGATTGAGCAAGTCCTAACCTTGTTGGGGGCGTTTGGCGTGTTTCTCGTCACCGTGCCATTCTATGGCATCTTCCCAGAGGAATACCGCTGGCTACTGTGGGTGCTGCTGCCGGGGGTATTGCTGCTGCACCCCCAAATACTGGGGCGTGCCCTGCGTGTGGGGGCGCGGTTGGTGCGTCGCCCCGAACTGGCGTGGGAGTATCGGTTTCAGGATATGGCACGCCTGCTCGCGTGCTTCACGCTGGCGAACCTGTTTAATGGGGTGGCACTGTGTATTCTCATGGCGGGTCTCACGCCGGTTGCGCCGAGCGAGTGGGCATTCCTCATCGGTGCCGCGTGTCTGGCGTGGCTCCTCGGCTACCTCAGCTTTCTGACCCCCAGTGGGCTAGGCGTGCGCGAAGCCGTGCTGGCGGCGTTGCTCACGCTTGTCTACCCTGCCCCGGTTGCGCTGGTTGCCAGCCTGCTCTTCCGCGTCGTCCTGACACTGGGCGAAGCAATGGCGGCAGCAGTAGCGTGGCTCGACCACCAGCGCACCACCCGCCCGTCTCCCTGACCCACCTGCCTGACCTGCCCGCGCTAGCCGCGTTCGAGGGTGTAGCCCGCCGCTGCCCAGCTCTGCACGCCGCCTTCGAGGTTATAGACGGGCACGTTCAGCTTGCGTACCAGCATCTCGGCGGCAACGTGGCTACGGTTGCCTGAACGGCACACACACACAAGCGGCTGGTCGGCGGGGAGTTCCTCTAGCCGCATGGCTAGCACGGGCAACGGTAGCAACCGTGAGCCGCGAATGTGCCCGTCGTGGGCATATTCGCCCGCCGAACGCACGTCTACCATCACCACTGGCTCCCCGGCGGTCAGCTTCGCCTGAAGTTCGTTGGCTTCGAGCCGTAGCACCCGTGGTGCGTCTGGCTGTGTGCTGGGCGTTGTTTGATTTCTTAGCCACCGGAACATAGTACACTCCTCTCATATTTTTTTCATATTCGTTCTATGCTGTGCGGTATGATCCGCTGTCTCGCATGTCTCGTTTCATCATTGCGAGAAACAGCATAGCAACCCTGCGTAAAGTCCCTGCAAGGAATCGGTAAGAACCCTGTAAGGACTGCCCCCATTCGTATCACTGCAAATACGTATGACTTGAGTACTATGTAGCACGTACCCATGTGTCAGCTATGAACAACCCTGTTAACCCATAGTACGGAACACAAAAAAGACATATACTGAAATTGCAGTTAATTGGTGCCCCAAACCACGCTCTTGTTAGGGAAAATATTTACTTACGACCGCGAAAGCGAAGTAGCAACATTCAAGGAGGGCACAATGGAAACCCAAAATACGCATGCGCGATGGGCGGCACGGCTGCTGGTCATTGGTACGGTAGCAATAATGGCACTACTGGTACTGACAACAGCAAGCGTTGCAGCGAACGACGAACCCACCGCAACAGACCAGCTCCTCGCCAGCATCAATGCCGAACGCGCCGCTGTGGGTTGCCCGCCTGTGGTGCAGAATTGGCAACTGAACGCCGCCGCTCAGCATCACGCCGAGGATATGGCAATCAACAATTACGTCAGCCACTACAGCCAAGACGGACGTACTTTCATTGACCGTATCAATGCCGAAGACTATGCATGGCTGGAAGCAAACGAGAACGTCGGCGCAGGCATTGAGTCGCCCGAAACAATGGTGGCACTGTGGATGCAGAGCCAGTACCACCACGACAATATTGTCAACTGCAATGTCACCGAAATCGGGATCGGGTTTGCCTACCAAGCCGACGACCAGCGCGACGTAGTGATGCCCGACGGCAGCATTGATGGTCCGTTCCACTACTATTGGGTTACTGACATGGCTGCTCCTGCTGGCGAATAGTACTACCCCCCACCGTCCGGCGGTCTGGCACGACACGGCGGCAGCATCAACGGCGATGCTGCCGCTCCTGACGCGCAACGCCCCGCGAAGGTTCCCTGTGTTGGGGCTTCCATTAGTCCTGTCATGGTACTACCCTTGCTGTGCCTTGCCTCAGCAAAAGCAACAGCAACGTACTATAGCACTTGTCCCGTGGCGGGCGTATACTGGAAGCAGATAGTATTGTTCTGGGGAACAGAAGGAGTATAGATATGCTTTCGGTACGTCCATTTTTCGTCATAGCACTGTTGCTGCTGACACTCTTTGTGGCAATGCCAGCAAACGCCCAGCAAGTGCCTGAGACAGGTGCAAGTAGTACTAGTATTATGGTTAACCCTGCGCCGCCAGTGACTGATGCAGCCGCGCAAGCCAGCCAGCGGGTCTATCTCCCCATGATCGTGACCGACCGCCAGCAGGCGGTGTCGCCCAACAACCCGCCGACACCTGCCGCACCAACCCCGACACCCCCGCCCGCTGAGCCAACGATGGAAGATCAGGTGGTAGCACTGACCAACGCTGAGCGGAGCGCGGCGGGCTGTGCCCCTGTCACGATTGATGTACGCCTGACCAATGCTGCCCAAGCCCACGCCGACGACATGGCAACCCAGAAATACTTCAGCCACACCAGTAAGGACGGGCGCGAGTTCTGGGAGCGGATAGACAGCGCGGGCTACCCGTGGAGCAGGGTTGCCGAAAACATCGCGTATGGCTACCGCTCGCCGCAAGCGGTGACGAACGGCTGGATGGACAGTCAGGGGCACCGCGAGAACATGCTGAACTGTAAACTGACCGACATCGGCATCGGCTACAACCAAGACGGTCACTACTGGGTGATGAACCTCGGTCGCCAGTGACGCGCCCAACAGACCCTGTGCTCATGTGACACACACGACAGCGGCAACGGCACAGTTGCCGCTGTCGTGTTGGGCATGGGGTGGGGCGTGCGCTGGTGGTCGAGCCACGCTTGGGCGGTTGCCGTGCGTCCTATCGTGGTGCTGCGTGCCCCAGCATACACCAACCGCAACGTACTGTGGCTATCCCGGTCTGGGCAGCCCGTATTGGTGATAGAACGCATACGGATAAAAACAGGCTAAGGAAGGACTAAGGAGTGAAGGAGTGTAGGATGCTTTCTGCGCGTACTGTACTAGGCGTGACATTGTTGTTGTTATTGCTCGTGGTGCCAGCCCATGCCCAGCAACCAGACGTAGCCCGCACCAGCAGCACTACTGTCGTGGTATACAATGACGACCGCGTGGCTGCTGCTCCGCAGGCAGACTCACAGACGTACCTGCCGATGATCATCTCTGACCGCGTAGTGCTCGGACCGTCGGGTGACCCGGCAACCGCCACTGCGACCGCCACCGCGACTGCGACGAATGCACCGCCACGCGCCACCGCGACTGCGACGAACGTGCCGCCACGCGCCACCGCGACTGCGACGAACGTGCCGCCACGCGCCACCGCGACTG
>CAZNQP010000031.1:0-32272 GCA_964575355.1 uncultured Chloroflexaceae bacterium | reverse complement strand
CCGCCACGCGCCACCGCGACTGCGACGAACGTGCCGCCACGCGCCACCGCGACTGCGACGAATGCACCGCCACGCGCCACCGCGACCGCGACGAATGCACCGCCACGCGCCACCGCCACCGCGACGAACGTGCCGCTCACTATCGAAGAGCAGGTGGTGCAACTGACCAACGACGAGCGCAGAGCGGCAGGTTGTGCCCCACTGACTATTAATGTCCGCTTGCACAACGCTGCCCAAGGACACGCCGACGACATGTCTGCGCAGAACTACTTCAGCCACACCAGCAAGGACGGGCGCAAGCTCGCCGACCGCATCAACGACGCGGGCTACCTATGGCGCAGGGCTGCCGAGAACATCGCGCAGGGCTATCGCACGCCTGCGGCGGTGGTGCAGGGCTGGATGAACAGTTCGGGGCACCGCGCCAACATGCTCAACTGCGAGTTGAGCGAGGTGGGCATTGGGTATGCCCCCAGCGGTCACTATTGGGTGATGAACCTCGGTCAACCGCGCTAGTTGCTCCGCTCGCGGCGTTTCGTGCAGGCACCCCGACGGCAGCCATACCATGGGTACGGCTACCGTTGGGGGGCGGCTAGCTAGTAGTGGGCGGCTAGTTGGGAGTGGGGGCGCGGTCTTGCAGGCTGGCAAGCGTCCAGCTATCGCCCTGCAAGAACTTCATCGCTTCGATGATGGCGGCGGCACCGGACAAGGTGGTTGCCATCAAGACCCCGTGCATGACGGCGGTGCGGCGGATCGCCCGTTCGTCGGTCAGGCTCGCTTTGCCCAGCGGCGTATTCACGATTAGGTCTACGTCGCCATTCTTGATATAGTCCACGACGTTGGGGCGACCCTCGTTGACCTTGTAGATGGGCGTAACGGTTAGCCCTTGCGCGGTGAGGTACGCCGCTGTACCGCCGGTTGCCAGCAGTGTGAAGCCGAGGGCGGCAAGGTCGCGGGCAATCGGGACAAGGTTCTCTTTGTCGTGGTCGTGGACGGTGAGCATGGCGGTGCCCTGCTGCGGCAGCACGCGGCGGCACCCCAGTTGTGCCTTGGCAAAGGCTTCGCCGAAGGTCGCGCCGCTGCCCATCGCTTCACCCGTCGAGCGCATCTCAGGACCGAGCACAACATCGGCACCCGCGAAGCGTAGCCATGGCAGCACCACCTCTTTGACGTGGTAGCTGTCGGCGGGCAGGTCGGCATACTGCTGCGCGGCGAGGTCAAGCCCGCCCGCCACCACCTGCGTTGCTATCTGTGCCCACGGGTAGCCCGTTGCCTTGGCGACGAACGGCACGGTACGGCTGGCACGCGGGTTGGCTTCGAGCACATACACGGTGTCGTCTTTGGTGGCAAACTGGATATTGAGCAAGCCCACCACGCCGAGCCGTTGTGCGAGCTTGGTGGCATAGTCTTTCATCAGCGCGACGTGGGCAGGGGGCACCATGTAAGTGGGGATGACACACGCGCTGTCGCCGCTGTGAATACCCGCCCGCTCGATCTGCTCCATCACCCCGGCAATCACGACTGTTGTACCATCGCTCACCGCGTCCACGTCAATTTCGAAGGCATCTTCGAGGAAGCAGTCAATTAGCACGGGGTGCTCTGGCGAGGCACTGACGGCTTCGCGCATGTAGCGTTCCATGCCCGCATCGTCATAGACGATTGCCATTGCCCGCCCCCCCAGCACATACGACGGGCGCACCACCACCGGGTAGCCAATCTGCTGTGCGATGGTGAGGGCTTCGGGGAGCGAGGTTGCGCTTCCGTGTGCCGGGGCAGGGATGCCTAGCTCTGCCAGCAGTGCCCCGAAGCGGTCGCGGTCTTCGGCAAGGTCAATTGCTTCGGGCGAGGTGCCCCAGATGGGCACGCCCGCGAGTTCGAGGGCGCGTGCCAGCTTGAGCGGCGTTTGCCCGCCAAACTGGATGAGCACGCCCGCCGGCTGTTCGTTCTCGACGACGTTCAGCACATACTCGAGCGTGAGCGGCTCGAAGTAGAGGCGGTCGGCGGTGTCATAGTCGGTCGAGACGGTTTCGGGGTTGCAGTTGATCATAATCGTTTCGTAGCCCAGTTTGTTCAGCCCGAACACGGCGTGGCAGCAGCAGTAGTCAAACTCGATGCCCTGCCCGATGCGGTTGGGACCGCTACCGAGGATGAGTACCTTCTGGCGGTCGGAGGGGACGGCTTCGTTCTCACTCTCATACGACGAGTAGAAGTAGGGCGTGTAGGACGGGAACTCGGCGGCGCAGGTGTCTACGCAGTGGAAGGTGGGCACGATGCCAAGCTGCTTGCGCTGTGCGCGTACCGCTAGCTCTGCCAGTGGGTACTGCTCGTCGGGTTGCACGCCCAGCAGCAACGCAAGTTGCCCATCGCTAAAGCCCATGCGCTTCGCCTGTCGCAAGAGGCGGGCGGGCACGGTGGCGAGTGTGAACGCCCGGAGCCGCCCTTCCATCTCGACTAGCCCTTCCATCTGGCGGATAAACCACGGGTCAATCGTGGTCAGTTTGGCAACCTCGTCGGCGTGCATCCCGCTTTGCAGGGCGTAGCGGATGTAGAAGTAGCGGTCGGGGGTGGGGGTAATCAGCCGTTCGCGTAGCCGTTCGCTGTCTATCGCGTCTTTGCCGTCGGCTCCCCACCCGTCGCGCCCCTGCTCTATCGAACGCCACGCTTTCTGGAAGGCTTCCGCAAAGGTGCGCCCGATTGCCATGGCTTCGCCCACGCTTCGCATCTGCGTGGTCAATACATTGCTTGCGCCGGGGAACTTCTCAAACGTCCAGCGGGGGATTTTCACCACCACATAGTCGAGCGTTGGCTCGAAGCTAGCGGGCGTTTCGCGCGTGATGTCGTTGGGCAGTTCGTCGAGGGTGTAGCCTACCGCGAGGCGGGCGGCTATCTTGGCGATGGGAAAGCCGGTGGCTTTGCTGGCAAGCGCACTGCTGCGGCTGACTCGCGGGTTCATTTCGATGACGAGCATGCGCCCCGTCTGCGGGTTGATGGCAAACTGCACGTTGCTGCCGCCCGTCGCCACGCCCACTGCCCGCAGCACCTTGAGTGATTGGTCGCGCATCTGCTGGTACTCGCGGTCGGTCAGTGTCAGGGCGGGCGCGACGGTCACGCTGTCGCCGGTATGCACGCCCATGGGGTCTATGTTCTCGATAGAACAGACGATCACGGCGTTGTCGGCGCAGTCGCGCATCACCTCCATCTCGAACTCTTTCCAGCCGAGCACGCTCTCTTCCACGAGGATTTGCGTAATGGGCGAGGCTTCGAGTGCCGCCTGCACAATCTCGTAGAAGTCCTCGATGTTGTAGGCAATGCCGCCGCCCTCGCCGCCGAGCGTGAACGATGGGCGGATAATGGCGGGAAAGCCGGTTGTCTCGACGGCGGCGCGAGCTTCTTCCCACGAGTGGGCTATCGTGCTGCGCGGCACGTCCAGCCCAATTTCGAGCATCTTGTCTTTGAACATCTGGCGGTCTTCGGCAATCTCGACGGCACGCGCCGAAGCACCGAGCAACTCTACGCCGTAGCGGTCGAGGATACCCTCCTCTTGCAGCTTGACCGACAGGTTGAGGGCGGTCTGCCCGCCCACAGTCGAGAGGAGTGCTTCGGGACGTTCGCGCTGGATGATACGCTCGATGCTCTCGATGGTGAGCGGCTCGATGTACGTTGCGTCCGCCATTTCGGGGTCAGTCATAATGGTTGCAGGGTTCGAGTTGACGAGGATCACGCGGTAGCCCTCTTCGCGCAACGCCTTGCATGCCTGCGCCCCAGAGTAGTCGAACTCGCACGCCTGCCCGATGACAATCGGACCTGACCCGACAATCAAAATGGTGTGAATATCATCCCGCCGTGGCATTGTTGCTCTCCTGTCATTGGTTCCTTTTCCGCGTAATGATACCACAGAACTTGATATAATCGGGAATGATAAACTCCCTGCTAGGAATGGGGAGGTTGGGCATGGGTGTGCCACAATGCAGCGGGGATAATCCCCCCGGCATCCCGCGCTATTGCCCATGCTGCGTTGCGCCCCCGCCTATGCTACAATAACGTGACATAGCGAAACGTACCATAGCACAGGAAAGATATGAGGGGGGAGGTACGCATAACCAGCATGGACGCACTGCTAGTTCTTGAAGATGGGCGCAGTTTTCCCGGCTACGCGTTCGGGGCACCCGGCACTACCACGGGCGAAGTCGTCTTTAATACGGGCATGACGGGCTATGAAGAAATCCTGTCTGACCCGTCGTACAGTGGGCAACTGGTTGTGATGACCGCCGCCCACATCGGCAATACGGGGGTCAACGAGTTCGACCGTGAGTCGTTGCATCCGCAGGTCGCGGGCTTCATTGTGCGCGACCACAACGAGCAGGCGAGTAGCTGGCGGGCGCGTGCGCCGCTCAGCCAACTGCTGCGTGACCATGGCATTGTGGCAATCAGCGAAGTGGACACCCGCGCCCTGACGCGGCATATTCGCTCGCACGGTGCCATGCGGGGCGTGATAGACACCACTGGGCTGAGTATCGCCGACCTGACCGCCCGCGCACAAGCAGCACCGCATATGGAGGGGCAAGACCTTGTACGCAACGTCACCGCGCCTGCACGCTATAGCTGGACAGACGGTAGCGACCCGTGGTCAGTTGCCGACCCTGCCCTCACGCCGTCGCCGCCGCTTGCTACGCCGGGTGAGTTTCATGTCGTTGCCTACGACTTCGGGCTGAAGCGCACTATCCTGCGCCGCCTCGCAGACCACGGCGCACGGGTGACGGTCGTGCCCGCGCACACGTCTGCTGACGAGGTGCTGGCACTCAAGCCGGACGGCGTATTCTGCTCGAACGGTCCCGGCGACCCCGCCTCGGTGGACTACGCGGTGCAGAACCTACAAGCCTTGATCGGTCAGGTGCCCGTCTTCGGTATCTGTCTGGGGCACCAGTTGCTCGGCTTGGCGATGGGCGGGCGCACCTACAAACTCCCGTTTGGTCACCATAGCATCAACCACCCGGTGCGCCACCTTGCCACTGGGCGTGTTGAGATTACTTCGCAGAACCACGGCTTTGCGGTTGACCCCGACAGCCTGCCCGCCGACGTGGAGGTGACGCACATCAACCTGAACGATGGCACCGTCGAGGGCTTGCGCCACCGCTCGCTACCTGTTTTCTGTGTGCAGTACCACCCCGAAGCGGGACCCGGTCCGCACGACGCGACGTATCTGTTTGGCGACTTTGTGCGGCTGATGCGCGACCATCGCCCGGTGTCGTCGTAGCGGCACCCTCGGCGTACCAACCCGCGATAAGATAAGGTAGAACGATTGCCCCCAACTTACCCACTGGCGGCGCGGCAACAGGCTGCGCCGCCCCCCCCTACCGCTCACCCCCCCACCACGACGGCACCGCCCGCCCGTACCGTGCTGCGCTGGCTGGCGGTAGCGCGGCGGCTCCTGTATAGTGGCGGCGGTCTGTTGCTGTTTGTGCTGGCTCTCAACCTGCTGAAAGAGGGCGCGGGCGCGGCGGGCACCCTGATCGCCGCACTGTTGCACACCAACAACCCGCTCAATGCGCTGGGCTTCGGTTGGTTGCTCGCCTACGTCTTTCTCAGTGGCTCGCCGGTGGCGGCAATCGGTATTTCGCTCTTCGCGGCGGGCACCATCAACAGCGTGCAGACCTTTGCAATGATTACGGGGTCGCGGCTGGGTGCGTCGTTTATTGTGCTGCTGGTGGGCTTCTTCTACTATGTGCGCGGCGAACGCCAACCCGCCAGCATTGCGACGGGCGTGCTGGCGTTGCTCACGACGGCGGCTATCTACCTGCCCGCACTGCTACCGGGCTACCTGCTGCTGCAAACGGGCTGGCTGGGCAACCTCGCGCCCACGGCAGTGCAGCCCGTCGGCTCGTTCCTCGATGGGCTGACCGCCCCACTGATCACGCTTGTTACGGCGTGGTTGCCCGCGTGGACGCTACTGCCGTTTGGGGTGTTGCTGCTGCTGCTGGCGTTCGCGCTCCTCGACCGTGCGCTGCCGCAGATCAACGCCGAACAGAGCGCGTTCCGCAACATTGGGCGGTTGCTCTATCGCCCGCTCGCCATGTTTGTGTTGGGTGCCGTCGTGACGGCGGTCACGCTGTCGGTGTCGGTGTCGCTCGGCATTCTGGTGCCGCTCTCGGTCAAGGGCTTGGTGCGGCGCGAAAACATCCTGCCGTACATTATGGGGGCGAATATTACCACCTTCATTGATACGCTGCTGGCGGCGTGGCTGGTGGGCGGTGCGCCCGCCTTTGGCATCGTGCTTGCCGAAGTAGTGAGCGTGTCGTTGCTGTCGTTGCTGGTGCTGGTGTGCTGCTATCGCCCCTTCGAGCGGCTGATTCTTCGCACGCAAGAGATGGTGATGCAGAGCCGCCGCCGCCTCGCGGGGTTCCTCGCCCTGATGCTGGTTATTCCGTTGGTGCTGCTGCTTATCCGCGTATGAAGGTCGCCGTGTATGTGGGGGCTGCCCCCGGACGTGACGCAGTGCTGGCAAGTGCGCGGGCATTGCTCCCCGCCATCGCGCACGAGGTGGTGCTGGTGCGCGGGAGCTACCCCGCCAGCCCGTCTACCGCCGCCACGCAGCACGCGCTTGGGCTACCGCCAACAGTGCGCGTGCAGCACGCCAGTGCCAACGGCGACGCGCTACGGGCGATCCAGCAAGCCGAGCGTGAGTACGGTGCCCCCGACATGCTCGTGATTGGTCGCTGGTCGCCGCCGCTCGGTGGCTTGCTGCCTGCGTTACACCGCCGCATTGTGCAGCACACCACCGCCCGTAGCGTGCTGTTTGTGCCGGGTGCCGTGGGCGTGCTCGCGCCGGTGCTGCTGGCGAGCAGTGGTAGCCCGCTCACCTTTGCGGCAGCGCGATTGCTGCCGCAGGTGGTGCCGCCGCCCGCCAGCGTCACAGTGCTGCACGTTCTGTCGCAACAACAACTGCTATTCGAGATTGTGCCCGACCTCGCCACCGCCGCCGAGAGTTTCCTTGCCAGCGACCTGCCCGACGTGCGCGTGCTGCGCCAGACGGTGCGGCTGTTGCAGCAGCAGGGCTATACCGCCGACCTGTCCATCACGCTGGGTCCGACGCTCGATGAGATTGGGCAGGCGACGCGCCAGCAGGCGGGTGGCGTGCTCGTCATTGGTGCCAGCCCGCCGCTCTCGGCATTAGAGCGGGTGCTGCTCGAAGATGTGAGCGGCACGCTCCTCGATAGCTCACCATTGCCCGTGCTGGCAGTCCGGGCGGGCGACACCACGCCGCCGGAGCCACTGACGGTGCCCGACGAACTGATCGGGCTGTAGCGGGCGCGAGCGGGCGCGACGACCATGCCCTCATTGGCTCCCAGTATGGCGGGCTGTTTGTTCCACTGGCTTTTTTATACTGATAAGTAAGAGCTGGTAGCCGTCTGCAAACAATCGTCACTGGACAATCGTTGCCAATGTGGGGCTGTTTCACCAGATGGGCGTGCCGCCGCTCGTGCCAGACGTGATGCTCAGCCTCGATGTGCAGTGGCGCGAAAGCCGTGAGGGTAGGTCTGCCAACTATCTGCGGTCCTCTTTCCTATAGCTCCGGACAGCCTGCCCTAGCGCGGCGTGCCTTGCAGCCGTGGGTCTGGGCTTGTGGTATGATAGAACACGAACGCGGCATGAACCACACGCACAACCGAAAGGAAAGACCCCGTGGCAACTGCCAGTGATGTCTCGCGTGCCGACCGACCCGCCCTGACGCTACGCCAGAAAATCTTGGCGGGCTTCTTCCTTGGCTTGGGGCTGATCGTCCTGTTTGGCTACGCGCCCTTTGTCGGAGCTGATGAGCCGGAAATCTCGCGCCTGACCTTCGGCGTGGGTGCCGAAGCATTCGCGCTGGACGTGCCCACCGTGGCGACCATGCTGCTGATCGGGTTGGTGTTTAGTGTCACCGGGGCACTCACCTTTAGCGGGCGCGTGGCGCAGTATGCCAACGTGTTGCTCACCATATCGGGGGCGTTGCTCATCCCGGCGGTGCTGATCGCGGCGGCGGCGGGCAAGCAGACTAACGTCATCACCATGCTGTCCGAAACGTTGCGTCTGTCTACGCCGCTCGTACTGGGCGCATTGGCAGGTATCTTTGCGGAGCGGGCGGGCGTGGTCAACATTGCTATCGAGGGCATGATGCTGTTTGGGGCGGCGTTCGGCTTTGCGGCGTTCGCCTTCACGGGCAACATCTGGCTGGGGGTGGTGGTTGCCATTCTCGTCGGTGGTATGGCATCTATGCTGCACGCGGTGCTGTCCATCCGGTTTATGACCGACCAGATTATCAGCGGCACGGTGGTCAACATTCTTGCCATTGGTATTACGGCGTATCTGCGGCGCACCTATCTGGTAGACCTGCCCGGTGGGCGCACGACCCTGCCCCAAATCCAACTGCCGCTCTTAAGCGACATTCCGCTGATTGGTGCGGTGCTCTTCAACAACAAGCCGATCTTCTTTATGATGGTGCTGCTGGTGCCGCTGGCACACCTTGTGTTGTTCCACACACGCTGGGGCTTGCGGATGCGAGCGGTGGGCGAAAACCCGCGTGCCGCCGATACGGTGGGCATCAACGTGTTTCGCGTGCGCTACTTCAATTTAGCGATCAGTGGCTTGCTGGCAGGGCTGGCGGGGGCATGGTTCTCGCTCGAAACGGTGGGCAACTTCGATGATGGCATGACGGCGGGCAAGGGCTTCATTGCACTGGCAGCCATGATCTTCGGCAAGTGGACTCCGTTTGGGGCACTGGCGGGGGCACTGCTGTTTGGCTTCACCGAAGCACTGGGGACGCGCTTCCAGCTCTTGCAGGTGGCGATTTATGGGTGGCCAGTGCCGGTGCAGTGGCTACAAATCTTGCCCTACGTCACGACGATGGTGGTGCTGGCGGGGCTGATTGGGCGGGCTACTCCGCCCGCCGCAATCGGGCAACCATACGAGAAGTAGCAGGCAGTGCTGCGAAGCGGGCGCAACCGAGCAGAGCGATGCGACTAGAGCAACCCTTCAGCATCAAGCCACGTGTGCACGTCGCCGTCGCTGGCATCGGGGTTGCCACCGGGGATGTAGCGGTAACGGTCGCCATAGCCAGCAAACACCGCATCACGGGTGGTTTCGTCGGCGGGGTCGGTGTCATGGATACGCACCACCGCGCCACTCTCAAGATCAAGATAATGGCTATAGTTCAAGTCGGTTTCAGCCAGTGCCGTGCGGATTTGTTCGCGGTTAAAACTTACTGCCACAGCCTTCTCCTCCACCTACAGGGTAGCCGCTTTCTGACACCGAATCGTCGGGCGTATCTACACGGCGTAGTTCACCGTCAGGTCATCTGCTATGACGATAGTACACCAGGATGGCAACTTATGCAAGTTGTGCCAACGACGCTGGCGCGACCATGCAACCTTGCTGGGGTGGTTTGCGTAGTGGTGTGAAGAGTGACGTATGAGTGACCCACAAGCGGTGCCCCCGGCAGGAGCAAAGCAGGGCGTACCCGACGAACAACAGGTCATAGCGCGGGCGGTGCAAGGCGACCACGAAGCCTTTGCAACGCTCTATACCCACTACAGCAGTGTGGTTTATACGCATGTGCTCTATCGGCTGGGCAATGCCAGCGAAGCCGAGGACGCAGTGCAGGAGATTTTTGTGCGGGCATATCTCAAATTGCATACCTTCGACCAGAGCCGGGCGTTGCGCCCGTGGCTACTGCGGGTTGCCAGCAACTATTGCACCGACCTGCTGCGGCGGCGTGTCTCGCTGCGGCGGCTGTTCTTGCCCGTGCCGCTCGACGATGTGGCGTATGAATTGCGCGACCCCACCGCTAGCCCAGAACGGAGCGCGTTGCACAACGAACGCCGCGCCGTGGTGCGGCAAGCCCTGCTAGATGTGCCCGACACCTACCGTGAGGTGCTCATCCTGTTTTATTGGAACGACTTAACCTACCCCGAAATCTGCGCCGTGACGGGCTTAAATGACAATACCCTCAAGACCCGGCTGCGACGCGGGCGCGAGCATCTGGGACGTGCGCTTCAGGCACGCGGGCTAGATGCGTCGTTGCTTGCCTTGGATGCAAGCGAGCAACCCGGTGGGGTTGCCTGAGCCATGATACACAGCCGACAAGGAGAAGGCGATGCCTGAGAACCCGATAGATGACCCGATACATGACCCCCAAATGACTGTCGCCGACCACGACGAGCAGGACACCCGCGCCCATGCCCGCCTGCGGGCGTTGCTCGCCGCGTGCGACGAACCTGCCCCCGTCGCGCCGCCGCCCGCGCTGGCACAAGCAGTCCAGCAGCGGCTCCCGGCGGCACCCCCGGCGGTGGCTGCCCGCCAGCACCAGCAGCGGCGCGTGCTGCGCCAGAGTGGGGGTGCGCTGGTGGCGGTGCTGCTGCTGCTGCTGTGTACACTGGGGGCGTGGGGCATCCTTGGCGATAGCTCTGCCCCTGCCCAGCTCGTCGGTGGCGTACAGATGGTGCCCGGCTTTGTGCTGCTCACGCTGGTGCTGCTGGCAAAGCCAGTCGTTCATATGTTGCTTGGTGGGGGCTGGGTTATTCTTGTTGGGAGTGTGCTGGCGGTGGCGGTGCTGGGTTGGCTCTGGCGGTGGGTGTGGCAGCGCACGCCGCCGATGCAACTGGGGGGGGCTATGCTGGCATTGCTACTGCTGCTGCTGCCCATGCCTGCCCACGCCCAACCCACTGCCACCCAGCCGATACAGGTACCGCTGGGGCAGCAGTATGATGGTACGATTGCCACCTTCGACCAGCCGATTGTGATCGAGGGCATCGTGACGGGCGATGTTACGTCGTGGACTGCGCCGATCCGTGTTTCGGGCTATGTAATGGGCGATGTGGTGTCGTATGCGGGCAGTGTGGTGGTAGACAACACCGCCCGCATTGACGGCAGCATTCTTGTGTTGTCGGGCAACATTGCCAGTACCACCGGTGCCGATATTGCCGGGCAGATTATTGGCGATAGCGTTGAGGCGAGCAGCAACCTCAGCGCGATTGGTAGCTTCGAGGATGCCGACTTTGTTGTTGCGCCGGTAGACTGGTTGCGCTATCTACTGTTCAGTGTGATTGTCGTGCTGCTGGTGGTGGCGTTGGGCATCTTCGAGACGGTGTTGCTGCCTGACCGCACCGCCCGCGCCAGCTACACGCTCGCGGTGTTGCCGTGGCATGCGTGGGGGTTGGGCTTGCTCACGACGCTCTTGCTGGCAAGCCTGCTGGTGCCGCTGCTGCTGCTGCTGGCGTTCTCGCTGGTTGGGTTGCCGTTGCTCGTCGTCGTCGGGTTGCTGCTCCAGTTGCCCTTTGTCTACGGCTTGGTAGTGCTGGCACAGGCAATCGTGCGCATATTGTTGCCGGGGCGCATTGCTCCGGCGGCTAGCCCGCCCCTCCCCCTGACCATCGTGGTGACGCTTGTGCTGATGGTGCCGCTTATTGTGTTAGGGGCGCGGTCGTTGCTCGCCGCGACGGTGCCGTTTTATGTGCTGGTTGCGGCGGGCATAGGCGCATTGCTCCTTAGTCGCGGCGGTGCGCTCATCCCGCTTACCCGCCCCAGCCCCAACCCAAGCCCCACGCCGCACCCGTGACCGGTGGTGCCGCTAGGTAAAAAGTCCTGTTTTCGGGGCGTTGCCGTACCTGCTGCGTGCGCCAGTTGCCCCGCACTAACCGTGCTGTATGCCATGCTGCGGTCTCTATTGCGGGGGCGTGGTACTATGAAAGCCATCAGGCATTGCAAGCATTATGGTATGATAAATAATAGCAGACTCTAGCAAGGTTGTTCGCCCAGTTGCCTGCGTAACAACCTAGTTGGAACTTGCCACCGCTTGTCAGCGTCTAACGTCTAGAGTTTGCCACACACCAGCCTGTGTGTCCTAGAGATAGCTAGAGATAAATAGCGATATATGGAGCGAAAGCCATGTCTGCTACCCGTATTTTGATTGCCGAAGACAATGATCTTGTTTCATTGACCTTGGAAGAACAGTTGCGCGATCTTGGTTATGAAGTCGTGGGCATTGCGCGGTCAGGTTCCGAAGCCCTGAGTATGTCGCAACGCCTCAACCCCGACCTGATTATGATGGACATTCGGATGCCAGAGATGGACGGTACCGAAGCTGCTGCCCGCATCCGCACGCAGAACCCAGTGCCGATCATTATGCTGACCGCCTACGCCGACAAGGATACGGTCCGCAAAGCCGAGGCTGCCGGGGCAATGGCGTATCTGGTCAAGCCGGTGAAAGAAACCGAGTTGCCGCCCGCGATCAATATTGCGCTGGCACGCTTCAAAGACCTGCGCGAACTGGAAGACCGCGTGGGCGAACTGGAAGAGTCGCTCGAAGCCCGCAAGCTGATCGAGCGGGCAAAGGGCATCCTGATGCAACGCCTGCAACTGACCGAACGCGAAGCCTACGAACGGCTCCGCCAGCGAGCGCGTGACAAGCGCATCAAGATGCGCGAGATTGCACAGGCAATCATTGATGCCGAGGACTTGCTACGTTCCTAGCTCGCCGGGCGTTCGTCGTGTCGGTAGCTGTACCCCGTGCCAAGCGTGAGCGTGTGCCCAGCGACGGGCACGCGCTTTGTTGTCGGGGGTGGGCGCACGCTGTGTTGTCGGGGGTGGGCGGTGGCACCGCCGCTACTGTGCCCACGATAGCCCGGCGGTCGGGTCAATGCCGAGGTTGCGCGTGAGGCGTACCGGCTCGGTCACGAGCAGGCGGTTTTGCTCGTTTGGCTCCACATCCATGAGCCACAGGTCAAACTGCTCGGCACCCGGCGCAATCGCCAGAAACGCAATCTGGCTGTCGTCGGGCGCAAAGATTGCCGCCCGTGCCATGCCGCTTGTTGTCAGGCGTTGTGGCTGCGGTTCGTTGCCGCGCGTCGAGATTGCCCAGATGTCGGTGCCGTCCTCGTCGCGGTGCGTGTAGAGCAACCAGTTGCCACTGTGGGCGAACGCTGGGTCGTAGCTCCGGATAGGCACGCCGGGGTAGGGTTCGCCGCCCGCCAGTGCCGGGTTGAAGCGGTAGATTTGCTGCTGCCCGTCGCCGTCAAGGGCGATGCGCGTGTAGGCTAGTTCGTTGCGTTCACGGTTGTAGGTGGGGCTTTCCAGTTGCGCCCACGGGTCGCCGTATATCTGTGTGGCAAAGCCGCCCGTCGTCGGTAGGCTGAACAACGACAGGTTGTATTCGCTGGCGGGCACCCCGGCGGGTGGCGCAAACTGCCCAATGTAGGTGATGCTGCGGGAGTTGGTGGCGAAGGTGGGGTAGAGTGCCCACTGGCTACTATACACGCGCTCTTGGCTCCGCGGCGGGTAGGGTGACTGGTTGTCGGTCAGGCGGCGGCGCACAATACCGTTGGCATCGGCGAGCAGAATATCGCTGTAGCTGTCGCCGCGCTGCACAAACACAATCTGCTGTCCGTTCGGCGACCATTCGGGGTGGGTTGCCTGCCCGTCACCCAGCAGGCGGCGCGTCTGGTTGCCCTGCCACTC
Organism: uncultured Chloroflexaceae bacterium; assembly: GCA_964575355.1. Taxonomy (GTDB): domain Bacteria; phylum Chloroflexota; class Chloroflexia; order Chloroflexales; family Chloroflexaceae; genus CAZNQP01. The sequence continues at coordinate 18,787 of CAZNQP010000031.1, read as the reverse complement.
CCAGATTTGCCCATCCTTGACATAGAGCAAGCGTCCGTCTATGCGGCTCGTCTGGTCTTCTACCAGTGCCGGTAGAGGGCTGGTAAGTGGTGGCTCGTCGGTCAGGTCATCATCTATTGGGGCGGGGTACGGGTCAACCGGGGCGGGGTACGGGTCAACCGGGGCGGGCGGCGGGGGCGGCATGGTTGCCGTCGGTGCTTGTACCGCAGGGTCGCCGCTGCAACTGCTCAAGACGATCAGCACAAGCACGCAGATCGCTACCCACGCCCTGTGCGGACGGGCGGCGCACAGGACGCTGTGCAGGCTGTCTAGAAAGCTCATAACGGTGGTTTACCTAGTTGGTCATGCAGTCGCACGGGCGCACTGCCTGTGCATAATACAACGCTGCCAGTATACCACACCCCGTACCGCGCGGGGTGTGCGCGGGGTGCGCGTGGGTGCCGACGGCAACTTGACATAGGTAATGCTATCGAGTACTATTGCCACCTAGGACGAAGACCACACAACCCTTGCACACGAACTGTGCGTCGCGCCTGCGGGTTGCGACCACCGACGCACGCTATCGAGGATAGCGAGGACAGCATGCAGACCTTATTAGAGCAATTCCTGCTTGATATTGCGGCACGGCGTGGACTGACGAACAACACCTGTTCTGCCTACCGTACCGACCTAGAACAGTTTGTCGCCTTTCTGCACGAGCGGGGGATCGAAAACTGGGACGTGCTCGTTGCCGACGACATCATGGCATTCGTGCTCTACCTGCGCGAACGCCGCTACTCGACGGCGACCGTCGCCCGCCGGACTGCCGCCGTCAAGTCGTTCTGTGGGTATCTAGTGGAGCAGCAGACGCTCGCGCATGACCCAGCCGCCAACATAGATGCCCCGCGCGTTGACCGTGCGCCGCCGCGCCCAATCTCGGTGCATCAGGTAGACGAACTGCTTGAGTTGCCGTTGCAGCACGCCCCTCCCGAAGGGTTGCGCGACAAGGCGATGCTTGAATTACTCTATGCCACTGGGTTGCGCGTCAGCGAAATGACCGCCCTTGATACGGCACACATTGACATGGATGCCGCCACCGTCGCGTGTGCTGGGCGCGGGCGGCGGGCACGCACCGTGCCGCTCGGCGACACCGCCGTGACCACGCTTGAAGAGTACCTCGACATTGCCCGCCCGCAACTGGCGCGGGCTGCCAACGAACCCACCGACGCGCTGTTTCTCAACCACCGGGGCAAGCGGCTGACGCGGCAGGGCTTCTGGCTGATCCTGAAAACCTACGGGCAGGAGTTGGGTCTAGGCGACCTGACCCCGCACACCCTGCGCCATTCGTTTGCCGCGCACATGCTCAGCAATGGTGCTGACCTGCGCGACGTACAAGAGCGGCTGGGGCATGCGTCGCTGGCAACCACCCAGATATACCTGCACCTCGTCGGTGACAAGACCCCCCCCGCACACCGCAATGGACACGCCCCCGGTAGCCAGCAGCCCGGTAGCCAGCAGCCCGGTAGCCAGCAGCCCGGTAGTCAGCAGCCCGGTAGTCAGCAGGAGAACTAACGATGCCCGCCCGCAGTCTCGAACAACTGGTAGCCCTATGCAAACGGCGTGGTTTTATCTTTCCCGGTAGCGAAATCTATGGCGGGTTGCAAGGGACATTCGACTATGGACCGCTTGGCGTAGAGCTGAAGAACAACCTCAAGGCGGCGTGGTGGCGTGCCAACGTCTACGAGCGCGACGACATGGAGGGGCTAGACGCAGCCATCATCATGAACCGCATGACGTGGCGGTATTCGGGGCACGAAGAAACCTTTAATGACCCAATGGTGGACTGTCGCAACTGCCAGATGCGCTGGCGTGCCGACAAGATCGGCAACACCTGCCCCAACTGTGACTCTGCCGACCTGACCGACCCGCGCCCCTTCAACCTAATGTTCAAGACACAGGTGGGTCCCATCGCCACCGACGATTCGTATGCCTACCTGCGCCCCGAAACGGCACAGGGCATCTTCGTCAACTTTGGTAACGTGCTGGCAACCACCGGGCGCAAGTTGCCCTTTGGCATCGCCCAGATCGGCAAGGCGTTCCGCAACGAGATTACGCCGCGTAACTTCATCTTCCGTGTGCGCGAGTTCGAGCAGATGGAGATTGAGTACTTTGTGCAACCGGGCACCGAAGACGCATGGCACGAACGCTGGTTGCAGGCGCGGCTGGCGTGGTGGCAGGCAATGGGCTTGCAGCGCGATAATATCGAGGTGCTGACGGTGCCGCCCGACGAACTGGCGCACTATTCCAAAGCGACCTATGACCTGATGTACCGCTACCCCATCGGCTTCGAGGAGATCGAGGGCATTGCCAGCCGCACCGACTATGACCTCGGCTCGCATTCGAAGCAGAACGACCAGCTTGGGCTGTTTGCGCGGGTGATGCCTAACCCCGACAGCGTTGCCCGCCTGACCTACTACGATCAGGAGCAGAAGAAGCACATTGTGCCGTTCGTGATCGAGCCGTCGGCAGGCGTAGACCGTGGCACGCTGGCGGTGTTGAGCGAAGCCTACGATGAGCAGCAGGTCAAGGCGTTGCCCGACGCACAGCAGCAAGCGGTTGCCGAAGCCCTTGCCGCCTACATGAAGAGCATAGACCGTAACGACAAGTTGCCCGCAGAGCAACGCGCCGCCATCCTCGGCGAAGCCGACACCATTAGTGGCGACCTAGAGACTAACCTGCCGCGTATCGCCGCCCTGCTCGACATGCCGGGGGCGGACATCCCCGCTGCCAAGAAGCTGGCAGGGCAGGCGACGCAGGTGCTCGACAGCGACGTGTACCGCACGGTGCTGCATCTCAAGCCGTTTCTTGCGCCCATCACGGCGGCGGTGTTGCCGCTCAAGCGCAACAACGAGCAATTGGTGGAGGTGGCGCAGGGTGTGCGCCGCCAGTTGCAGCAGCAGCACGCCATTCGCACTATCTACGACGACACAGGCGCGATTGGCAAGCTGTACCGGCGGCAAGACGAAATTGGTACGCCCTTCTGTATCACCGTGGACTTTGACACGCTGGGGCGCGGCGATGACAACCACCTGCAAAACACCGTGACGGTGCGTGACCGCGACAGCATGGAGCAAGAGCGTGTGCCGATTAGCGAGCTTGCCACCTACATCCGGGAGCGGATGCAGTGACCACCCCGCCCGATCCACAGGCAACCCCCGGCGCGGCGGGCACCTTCACGTTGCCGACCCGCGTCTACCTGACCGCCCAGCAACGGGCGATGTTGCTGGCGCATGTGCGCGACGAGGGCGGCGAGCTTGCCGACCTGCTGACAGCGTTGCTGACCGGCTACCTTGCGCTCCTGCCGCCGCCCGCCGCACCGCCCGCCGCGGCGACAGCATCGCCTGCGCCTGCCACTGGCTCCACCGCCGCCGAACGCCGCGCCGCCGAGCTTGCCTACCTGCGCGAACGCGCCACGCAGGGCGGCGAGCCGCTCCCGCCGTGGCTGGCACACTACCTTGCACAGCAGGGCGACACCGCCCCCCCACCGCCCCCCGACGATGGCACGCATCCGGCTTGACCAACTGCTGGTACAGCGCGGGCTTGCCGAAAGCCGCAGCAAAGCGCAAGCCCTGCTGATGGCGGGCAGTGTGCGCGTCAATGGGGAAAAGCAGACCCGCGCTGCCATGCTGCTCGACGCAGACACCACCGCTGTTGCAGTGGTCGGGGCGTTACCCTACGTCAGTCGCGGCGGCTACAAGCTGGCGCACGCCCTCGATACCTTCGCGCTTGACCCGTCCGGTGTGCTCGCCCTTGATGTAGGCGCGAGTACGGGCGGCTTCACTGATGCGCTGCTGCAACGCGGCGCGGCGCATGTCATTGCCGTGGACGTGGGCTACGGCATCCTCGATTGGCGGCTTCGCCAAGACGACCGCGTGACAGTGTTGGAGCGCACCAACATTCGTTACCTGACTGAGCTTCCTGCCCCGCCGCCCGCCGTGCCTGCGCTTCCGCCGTCCTGTGCCACCATTGACGTGTCGTTTATTTCGCTGGCACTGGTGTTGCCCGCCGTGCAAGCCCTGCTTGCGCCGGGGGCGTGGGTGGTTGCGCTGGTCAAGCCGCAGTTCGAAGCGGGTGCCGCCGACGTGGGGCGCGGCGGCGTAGTGCGCGACCCGGCGGTGCATCGGCGGGTGCTGGCAGACGTGCGGGCAACCGCGCACGACCTCGGCTACCGGGTGCAGGGCGAAACGCGCTCGCCTATTACCGGACCGGCGGGCAACGTCGAGTTTCTGCTGTGGCTGACCATGCCGCTCTGAGAGGGGTGCCACGGCTTCGGATAATCACCCTATAAGGTTAATTTTAGGGCGTTATTGGTAGACCTTTACTCATAATACCATGCTATACTTGGTGTAGTGGTGCCCTCACAGCCGGCTTGTTGCACCTCGGAACCTGCTGGTGTGCCTATACGTCCAAAAGAGGCACACTTGCGACCTGTCACCTATCGGTGACGTAGTGTCGTTCGGGTGGGTCACGCGCCACCCGGTTTACCAACCACAACCCGGAGCCAACCTGTACCAGAACAGGCTGGCAGTATTGGTGTCCCATTATGACGCTCGCTTTGACCGCCACACCCGATAGCCTCCTGTTGCTCGGCACGGCATTGATTGCCCTTGCCGTCGCAGGCGTGACATGGCGGCGGCAGGCGGCGACACCGGCGCGGGTGCCGTTTATCGCCATGGTGCTAGCAATTGCGGGCTATGCCTTTGTTGCTGCCCTCGAAGCAGCGGCGGTGATGCTGCGCTCCAAGCTGTTGTTCTCGACGCTGGAGTATGTCGCGTCGGGTGCAACCGTGACCTTCTTTCTGCTCTTCGTGCTGTACTTCACCAACACCCACGCCCGTTTGTCGCCGCTCGAACTTGGACTGGTGGCGGTGCTGCCGATGGCAAACGTGCTGCTGGTGGCAACCAACCCGTGGCATAGGCTCGTATGGCAAGACTTTCTCCCCGGTCCGCCCGGCAGCAACCTGCTGGTGTATGTCCACGGTCCGGGTTTCTACTGGGTGGTGGCGTGTGTCTATACCTACCTGCTGCTCAGTGTGTTTCTGCTGTTGCGGGCATTGGCAAGCGGCACATCCGTGCATCGGCGGCAGGTGTGGACGATTCTGGCGGCGGCGGCGGTGCCCTTCGTTGGCACCATTGCCTACGCACTCCGCTTGACCCCGCCCGGTCTCAATGTCACGCCCATGAGCTTTACCGTGACGGGGGTCATCCTCTTCATTGGGTTGTTTCGGTGCCGCCTGTTCGACCTTGTGCCCATTGCGCGAAGCACGCTCATCGAGCAGATGTCGGATGCAGTGCTAGTGGTGGACGCGGGCGGGCGCGTGCTCGATGCCAACCCAGCAGCGATGCAGTGGCTGTCGTTGGGTACCAACTTGGGGATGCCATTGGCGGCAGTGCCCGCCCTGTCGCCTGCCATCCACGCAAGCGTTGCCGATGAGCCGCCGCAACTCAACACGGTGCCACCGCGCTACGTGAGTGTGCAGCGCAGTCCGTTGCTAGACCACCGGGGCGCGTCGCTGGGCTACCTGCTGGTGCTGCACGACGTGACGGCGCAGCACATCACTGCGCTGCAACTGCGGCGGGTCAATAGCGAACTGGAGACGAAGCTGGACAAGATTAACATCTTGCAGACAGAGTTGCGGGAGCAAGCATTCTACGATGCGCTGACTGGATTGTACAACCGCCGCTACGCCACGGAGACGGTGCAGCGCGAACTGGGGCTGTGCGACACTGGGGGGCACACGCTGGTGGTGGTGCTGTTTGATCTCGACCACTTCAAGTTTGTCAACGATACCTATGGGCACGCGACGGGTGATCTCGTGCTGCAAGAGTTTGGGGCTATCTTGCGCGACATGTCGCGCGAGAGTGATGTGGCGTGCCGCCATGGTGGGGAAGAGTTTTTGCTGGCACTGCCCCAATGCTCCGAGCAGGTGGGGTGGGAGCGGGCGAATGCCGTTCGGCGGCGGCTGGCGGCAACCACGTTTACTAGTGTCGGCGGGGACGCGTTCCACGTTACGCTGTCGGCGGGCGTGGCGGTCTTTCCCAACCACGGGAGTAGCCTTGATAAGCTCCTAGGGGCAGCCGACCATGCCCTGTACCGCGCGAAGTCTGCCGGGCGCAACCGCGTCCTCCCCGCCATGACACTTCTTCCGATACCGAGCCATGACACTTCTTCCGATACCGAGCAACGAATATGTTAGCGAGTATGCTAGCGAGCAACCAATAAGCTACCGCGCAACCAGCAAGCGGCATACGTTGGCAACGGCAATGAGCCGGGGCACGTCCCCGGCTCGCGTGTATCTGGTGCGCGGTGGGCTAGGCGGCGGGTGCTGCCTGTGCCACCACCTGTGCCGCCACGTCGAGGGTGTAGGCGATGGCGGCATCGTCAATATCGAGGTGGGTTACGGCGCGGATTTCGTCGCCCACGCCGCCCATCAGCACATCGGCGGCACCCATCTGCCCAAGAAACGTTGCTTTGTCCAGCCCGCTCCCGTCCACGCGGAAGAAGACCATGTTGGTTGCGGGGGCGGTGGTTCGCACGGTGATGCCGGGGAGGGCTGCCAGCCCCTCGGCAAGCGTGCGGGCGCGGGCGTGGTCGTCGGCAAGCCGCTCGATGTGGTGGTCGAGGGCGTGGATGCAGCCCGCCGCAACGATGCCCGCCTGCCGTAGCGAGCCACCGAACATGTGCTTGTAGGTGCGGGCGTGCGCGATAAACTCACGGCTACCTGCCAGCACCGCACCGAGCGGCGCACCCAGCCCCTTCGTAAAGTCAATCCATGCCGTGTCCACGCACGCGCTGTAGGTCGCGGCATCTACCCCCGATGCAACCACCGCGTTGAGCAGGCGGGCACCGTCCATGTGGGTTGCCAGCCCGTGCTCGCGGGCGCGGTCGGTCACGGCGCGTAGCTCGTCGAGTTGCCACACTGCGCCGCCACCAAAGTTGTGCGTCTGCTCGACACACAGCATCCGCGGAATGGGCGCGTAGGGGTGCGGCACCTGCTGGATGCGGGCAACCGCCGCGTCGAGGTCGGCGGGGGTGAAGATGCCGTTGGCGCACATAATCGCCTCGACCATCACGCCGGAGTTGAACGCCGGTCCGCCTGTCTCGGCACGGATGATGTGTGCCATAATGTCGCTGACCACCACGTCGCCGGGGCGGGTGTGCGCTTTGATAGCAACTTGGTTGCACATGGTGCCGTTGGGCAAGAAGAGGGCGGCTTCTTTGCCCAGCAGTGCCGCCACCCGTTCGAGCAGGCGGTTGACGGTGGGGTCGGTGCCCATCTGCTCATCGCCTACGTCGGCGGTTGCCATCACTGCGCGCATGGCGGCGGTGGGCTTAGTCTGGGTGTCACTCATCAGGTTGACATGCATGGGGTATTCCTGTCCTTACTAGCTGTTTGGATATGGCTTATGGCATGGGTCTATTCTACACGCAAACTGGATGCGACGATGAAGCGACTGTCACGCCCCCGACAGACGTTCAGGATGCCACCAACAAAGGATTGACAGCATAACGTGTCGGTGCTATGATCATACCCGCACTCCTACATTTCACCACTGGCATATCGGTGATTGGTCTTGCGTGAAGAATATTGTGTCACGAGGAGGTTGCTATGCTGGATGGCGTGTTCATGGGCGAGATCCGCTATTTTGCGTTTGGTTTCGTGCCGCGTGGGTTTTTGCAGTGCGACGGTCAAGTGCTCCCCGTTAGCGAGTATCAGGCACTGTATGCATTGCTCGGTGGGCGCTATGGTGGTGATGGTCGGACGACATTTGCGCTGCCGAAATTGCCGTATGTAGAGAGCGCAGATAGCCATGCCGAGATGTTGCTGCCCTGCATCGCAGTTGATGGGATGTTCCCGCCGCGCAACTATTAGCCCGCGCCCCGCGTTATTCCCCTCATCTTAGCCAACCTAAAGCCCCCACAGCATCGTGCTGCGGGGGCTTCGTGTGTTCTGGGGCAGGGGTTAGCGCACACAGCCGCTTGCGGGCGGCACGGCGGGGTTGTTGAGGAACTGACGAATCATCGAAGCGGGGCACCCGCCCTCCGCGATGACGGCATGCCCCACCCCGGAGAACTGGTAGGCATAGCCGCGACTGAGCGTGCTTGCCGTCTCGAATGCCCAGTAGGGCGGTGTAATGGGGTCGTTCTGCCCCGCTAGCAGCAATGTGGGCACGTCACTATAGACTGGCTCGTTTTCGCGCGGGTCGGCGGGTGTGCCCATGCGGTCACACAGTTCATACGCCCACGGCGAATATTCCATGATGCCCGTGAACATATCGTAGGTGTAGCCGAAGGGTTGCTGGGCTTGCCACACCTCTTCAAGTGATGACAGCGGGATTTCTTCCATACACTGGATCGCGTAGTAGCCCATCTGGCTGTAGCCCGGACCGCCGCCGCCGCCGCCGGTTGTGCGTTCGACAAGGTTGGCGAGCGCGGTATAGTTGCCGCCGTGCGCCGCCCGGATGATGTTGGGGAGCGACGCAATGCCCGCCGTGCGATAGAGTGAGCGGAAGCTGGCTTCTACCAGATCGCCGTCGGTGATGGTGCGCCCCCGCACCACCACGCTCCCAGTCTTCAGGCGGTCGAGCAACGCGAAGTACTGCTGCTCCAAGCCGGGGTTGCGGTTGAAGAGTACGCGCAACGAATGGTCAATGGCACCCGGCATGCCGCCGTACAGGTGTACCTGCGTCGGGTAGACCGAGTCGAGCACCATGCTGCGGACACTCTGCGGGAAGTCGCGTGCCATGGTCAGGGCGAGGCGCGTGCCATACGAGATGCCAAATAGGTTGACCTTTTCGTAGCCAAGGATGCGCCGCAGGTCGTCAACGTCGGCGGCACTGTTGGCACTGGTGTAGGCGGCAAGGTTGACGTTCTCGCGCTGGAAACGCTCTTGGCACGCGAGCAACGCCGGACCCTCGCCGTTAATACGGTCGGGGCGGCTGAGGTTTTGCCCGCGAATGGCGCGAAAGTAGTTGATGATTTCGGGGCACCCCAGAAACGGTTGCGAGAAGCCCATGCCGCGCTGGTCTATGGCGATAAAGTCGCGGTTGCCGATCCAGCCTGACCATGCCGCCGCAAAGCGTGGCGCGTCTACCAAAGCTGGACCGCCGGGACCGCCAGAGAGGTATACGACTGGTTCACCCTTGCCCGCGCCGCCCGTGCGGACGATAGCGACGGCGAGTGCGAGCATGCGCCCCCCGGCAATGCTCCGGTCTTCGGGGACGTAGAGCGTGCCACAGGTAACCGGCATGCCCGCCGTGCCCATCGGGCAGCGGTTGGTCTGGAGGCTGGCGGTGTCGGTGCGGACGAGCGTCAGCTCTGCGCCGCGCAGTTCGTTGCCCATCAGGACGGCAAGTGCGCCGACCCCGTCGTGAAACTCGAGCCGCCCGCGCTCGAACCACTGCACGGTAATGCCACTCCCTTCGGTGGTTTCGTAGGCTGCGCTGAGGGGCATACCGAGGTAGGCGAGGTTCTCTTCTTCGCTCAAGCCGGCGCGCCCGTCGAGGTTCAGCCCCAATGCCCGCCATGCCGCGTGCAGGGTGCCGCACAGGTTGTGGCGCGTTTCGGGGAAGTAGCGGCAACCGGGGATGGCTTCGGTGGGCGGGAAGAGCCACCAGTCTACGCCCTGCGCGGTGAGGGCTTCCACACCGAGCCGCCCCAGTTGTACATCGAAGGGGGCGGGGTTTTCGGGGTGTAGTTCTAGGCGGGTGCGTTCAAACCACTGGACGGTGCGCGGTACACCGTCCACGTCCAGTGTTTCTTGCCCACTGATGGGCAAGCCGTGCGCGGCAACGCCGCCGGTGCGTTCGTAATATGCAAGCAGTTGCCCGCCGACACAGTAGCCGGTTTCGGCAAAGCAACGTTCATTCGTCTGAGCGGCAGCCTGCGGCACGGCAGGCGGTAGGAGCGTGGCGAGCAAGAGGGTTGCCAGCAGCAACAGCCCGCGCAGATACCAGCTCTGGTTCATTCGTGTGTCTACTCCTGTTTGTGTTGGTTAGCGTGCCCAGCACGGCGCACGCGCGGGTTAGCATAGCAGGGTGGCGGGGGGCTGTCAAGCATCGCCGTTGCCCAGCACTTCACGCAGGGTATAGTTATCGAACTGCACCCGTGCCGGATTCGCGCTTCCGCTACTGACGATCACGCCCACCATGCCGCGCTCGAAGGGGCGCGCGGCTTCGAGCGGCGGCAACTCTTCGCCATTGATCGTGACTATTAGCGTGGTGTCGTTGCGGATTTCCAGTGTGAGCGTGTTGGTGTTGCCCGTGCCCTGCACCAGTGCATCTACGGGTTGCGGTGGTACCAGTTGTACCGCGTCGTCATCGGCGGTGTTCTGCGTGATCGTCAGGAAGCCAGTGGGGGTGATGAGGAGCGAATAGAACGCGAAGTTGCCCGTGTCGCCGAAAATCAGCCCATAGCCCGTATTGTCGTCCACGTCCAGCGGCGTGATGTCAATGCTAGCGCGAAAGTTCCTCACGGCAGTAGACCCCTCAGGGAGCGGGTGCTGCCATGAGTTGAGACCGGCACCCACCAGCAGTTCATACCGCCCGTCTACCAGTTGGGCACCGCCGAGGCTCCATGTGCGCTGGCTCGCCTGCGCGAAGTCTTCGGCAACGGGCACGTCGCCCACATCGCCTGCCACGTTATCGAAGCCCACCACCAGCCCGCCCACGTCGAACGTCGCGGCTCCCAGCGTGAACTGCCCCGATTGGGGGTTGTCGTCCTGTGCGGTGAAGACTTGCTCGCCGTTGATAGAGCCGGTCAGTTGCTGGTTCTCGGCGACCAGCCGTAGCCGATTGACGGCGTTGTCGCCTGTGATGATGCGTTCGTCGCGTGTCCACGGCACCAGTTCGGTATACGTGCCGTTTTGCACGCGCACCAGCCGATAGTAGCCGGTGCCACTGATAGCAAAAAACAGATAGGTGCGCGGTCCCTGCTGCCGAAAGCGGATGCCATAGGCAGCGGACTGCGGGTCGCCGGCAAGCTGGCGCACGTCCACGGCAATATCTACGTTGAGCACGCTCTTTGCCCCTAGAAACAGCCCGTAGCGGTCGGTGTTGGGTGGGTCGAGCCGTATCTCGTAGGTGCCGTCGCGGACAGTTGCCAGCGACTGATCCCAGCGCGTTGCGGGGGGGCTGAAGTCTTCGGTCAGGTTGATGGGGCGTGTTGGGAGTTGGTCTTGCTTGACCGTCGGTTGCACGGGCGGCGGACCTTGCGGGTCGCGCAGGTCGGCGAGGTCGCGCAGACCGGGGACAAACACCCCGGCAACGAGCACACAGCCGCCAATGAGGAGCACGAGCGCACCAAACAGTGCCGCACTCGCCCAGAACATGAGGCGACGCTGGTTGCGGCGTTGCTCACGGGTTTGCCCACCAAAGGTGGGTGGTGCGTGCTGTGGGTCATACATGGTTCGTTCTCTCCCGTGTTATGTAAGTCTGTTGCGGGCTGGCACTGTGCCGGAGTGGCACCAAGTGCCCAGCATGTTTCTGCTTGTATGCAGTATACCCTGCCTGATGCTACAATGCAGGGTATGCAGATTGATATTCTCACGTTATTTCCCACCATGTTTAACGGTCCGTTGACCGAAAGCATCTTGAAGCGGGCACAGCAAGCGCATCGCCTGACGGTCAGGCTGCACAATATCCGGGCGTATGCCACCGACAAACACCAAACCACCGACGATTACCCCTATGGGGGCGGGGCAGGTATGGTGATGAAGCCGGTGCCATTGGCGGCGGCTATCCGGGGGGTGCTCGCGGTTGCCGACGATGCCCACCGTCCGCCACCTGTCGTGCTGCTCTCGCCCGATGGGGTGCCGTTTACGCAGCAGTACGCGGCACAACTGGCGGCACTGCCCCGTTTGGTGTTGGTGTGTGGGCACTACGAAGGCGTAGATGAACGTATCCGTACTACCCTCATTACCGATGAGTTGAGTATCGGGGACTATGTGCTGACCGGGGGCGAATTGGCGGCGATGGTGGTGGTAGATGCCGTGGCACGCCTGTTGCCGGGGGTGCTTGCCGATGGCTCGACGAACGAAGAGAGCCACACCGATGGCTTGCTTGAATACCCGCAGTATACGCGCCCTGCGCTCTGGGAGGGGCATAGTGTGCCGCCCATCCTGTTATCGGGCAACCACGGTGCGGTAGCAATGTGGCGGCGGCAGCAACGCCTGCTGCGAACGTGGGCGCGTCGCCCCGACATGCTTGCCCACGCCGACCGCATGGGCTGGCTCACAGCATCGGATCAACAATTTTTGCGGGCGCGGGGTTGGTATCCCCCTGAGCCGCCGCCTGCCCCGTCACCTGAGCCGCCGCCTGAGCCGTCACCTGCCCCATCGCCTGCTCCGTCAGCCGCTGTGCCACCGCCTGCCCTGTCACCTGAGCCGTCGCCTGCCCCATCGCCCGATCCGTCACCTGAGCCGCCGCCTGCCCCGTCACCTGAGCCGCCGCCTGAGCCGTCAGCCGCTGTGCCACCGCCTGCAAGCGAAGGCTGAGTTGCTCGACTGATACCGGTTTGGTGAGCACATCGTTCATCCCTGCCGCCTGAAAGGTGCACCAGTCGTCGTCGTCGCAATGGGCAGTAACGCCAATGATATGAGGCACATCGGTGGCGTTGCACTGTTGGCGCACGGCGCGGGTGGCAGCAATGCCGTCCATGCCGGGCATTTGCACATCCATCAAGATCACGTCTGCGGGGTGCTCGGCGAGCGCACCGAGTACGGCTGCACCGTCGGGGACAATCTGTACTGTATGTCCCATTCGTTGGAGCAGCACGCGCATGAGTTGCTGGTTGATTTCGTTGTCTTCGGCGACGAGCACGTGCAGTGGGCGGGTGATTGTGGGGTAGGCAGGTTGCGGCTCGGTAGCAGGTTGCAGCTCGGTGATAGGTTGCAGCTCGGTGATAGGTTGCAGTTCGGTGATAGGCGTGGGCGCAGGTGCCACAAGGTAGGTGAGCATCTGTTGCAAGAGCAGGCTGTTGAGGTTGCCGCGGAGGATGCCGCGTGCCCGCCGCTGCAATCGCTCTTCGAGCGCACCGGGCATGGGTTCGCGCACCCACACCAGCAATGGTATGCCGTGGTGCTGGGTGAGCGGCGCGAGTATGTCGAGCGTCTGCGTGGTGTCCGTCGCGGCACGCTCAATCGAGAATACCAATACATCGGCGGGTGCTTGGTTGGCAAACCACACCTGTGCCTCGGCGGGGTCGGCTAGGGCAATAATGTGTGCGCCGCGGTCTGCGAGGTAGCGGGTCGCCGCATAGCGCGTCACCGGGTTGCTCTCGATCAGGGCGATGCGGGTGCCAGTCAGCGTCATCTGTTGCGACTGCTGCTGCCAGTCGGCGGCAGTCTGTACGTCGTCGGTGGACACAGCAAGGGTAAGCTGAAGCCGGAGCATCAGTTCGTGCGCCGGGGTGGTGTCGGCGGTCAGGGTGCCACCCATCAGGCGTGCCCGCAGCACCGCGACCAGCAACCCCGGCGGCACGCTCCCGGCAATGGTGCCGTTGTGCTGCACTGCGTGGATCGCCTGCTGCCATTCGTCCCGTATCACTGGGGCAAGGGGGCTGTGGGTCGCATGCATCTGGATGGACAGGTGCCAGAGCACAGCAGACGAGCCAGCGTGCTGGGCAGGGTCGGGGGCATCGGCGGGGGTGGCAGTGGTGTAGATGGCAACCTCGCGGTTGGTATAGGGAGCCAGCGCAGCCTGCATGGCACGGAGGGTCTGGTGTAGGCAGGCTGCATCACCGATAAAACTGATGGGGGTGGTGGGTGTCATGAAGTTGGGGCTGTCGTCGCGTTGGCGGGTGCCAATCTTGAGCGTGCTGCTGTGCAGGTCACAGAGCAGGTCAGGCAGGGTAAACGCGTGGGTATCGAGGGCGATGTGTTTGGCATAGATGCGCCAGAGGTCGCCTAGTTGTTCGAGATCGTCCTGAAGCATCGCAACCGCCACGCCACTCTCGCTGATCACGCGGGTGACATGCGGCGGTGGGGCAGACGGCACCGCTGGGCGGGGCGGCAGCATCCCGGCGAGTGCCTGTAATGACTGGCTGAGGATGCCAAACTGCTGCCGTAGGAAATGCCCGCGTTGCACGAGATAGGCGAACAATGCACGGTAGCGGGCTTCGGTCTGCTCGATGGTCGTCTGTCGCTCGCGGGCAAGCAGGACGGTCAGGTCATCATCGAGGGTTCTTTCATCCGACGCGGCGGTGGTCGTGACATCACGGTAGCTGACAACTTGGTTGCGTCCGTTCCGCTTGGCGTGATAGAGTGCGTTATCTACACTGAGGAGCAACGTGTTGAGGTCATCGCCACGCTCAGGCTCGGCGGTGGCAACCCCGACACTGGTTTGCATCGCCAGCGTAGAGCCGTCGGACAGGTGGCGCGGTGTGGCGACTACTTTGATGCGGAGGCGTTCGGCGATTTGGAGTGCGGCTTGGTGCGATGTGTTGGGCAGCATCAGCAAGAACTCTTCGCCGCCCCACCGCCCAAGGCGGTCGCTGTCGCGGAGCGACCGCTCGAGCAGGCTGGCGATATGCTGCAACGCTTGGTCGCCGATCAGGTGCCCGTAGTGGTCGTTAATCAGCTTGAAGTGGTCAAGGTCAACGAGCAGGATACTGAGCGGTTCGCGCTTTTGCTGCCCCTGCTCCAGTGCGTGGTAGAGGTTTTCGTAGAGCGCGTGCCGATTGAGTAGCCCGGTGAGGTGGTCGTGGGTTGCCTGAAACTGCAACTGGTCACGGGCGGTGCGGAGGTTACTTTCGAGCGCGAGAATACGTTCGCCCACCGTGACACGGGCGAGCAGTTCTTCGGGGGCGATTGGCTTGGTGATGTAGTCGTCTGCCCCGATCTGAAAGCCACGCAGCACATCGCGCTGGGCATCGCGCACCGAAAGCAGCACGATATAGACGTAGTAGGACAGGTTTGCCGTGCGGATGCGGTTAATGAGTTCGATGCCATCTATGTCGGGCATCACCCAGTCGGTGATGACCAGCTGGACCTGCTCTTGCAGCAAGCGGAGCCACGCCTCACGTCCGTTGTCCACGGCGATGATCTCGTGGGCAGTACGGTGCAAAAGCTGGACAAAGAAATGTCGCTGGGCGGGGTCATCCTCTACAATTAAGATTTTCATCCCTGTACCGTTGTTTGAACCTATGCATCGGTGACACTATGACACTATGGTCTGCGGTGTCTGGTGCGTGCTGGCAGGGTGTCGTGTGGCTTGGCGTATATGTGTGCCGAGTTACCTACTTATCATACACTGGTCTCTTGCGTTTTACAAATCGGGAAATAACCATATCATAACTATTTCGTTTTGGCGGGGGTGTTGCTGTGTGGGCAGGCGGTTAGCGCGTCGGCGACAGCGCAAGGTAGGCGTGGAGGCGGCGCAGTGTTTCGTCGCGGGCGGGTTGGTGGGGTTGACCGAGGCTGTAGGCGTGGCAGGTGTGCCAGTAGGCGGCAATCACGGTGAGCATGTCAAGGCGGTGGCGTTCGGGGGGCGCAAGCGGCATGGTGGTGGTATAGCCCGCCAGCAAGCCTTGCTGCCACGCTCGCGGGTAGGTGGGGTGCATGCCCCACGCCACATCGAAGAGCGGGTCGCCGGCAATGATCGCGCCGGGGTCGGTCAGGGCGGCAACGCGGCAGACCTCGCCGCGCGTGAAGCGCACCGTGTGCGGGCTGACGGCACCATGCAGCAGGCGCGGCTGCACGTCGTCCCAGCAGATGTGGTGCAGCAGGTCGTGCATCACGGCGCGTTCGTCCGGGTCAAACAGTTGTGCCGCGACAACGTCGGGGGCGTGCTGGTTGTGTTGCAACAGCAGCACGGTCGTCCAGTCGGGGGTGAGCCACCGCCCGCTACGGGTGGGTCTGCCCCAGCCCGGCATCGTGATGCGGTGGAGTTGGCGCAGCAACACCCCCGTCTGGCGGGCAACATCGTAGAGGTCGCTGGTGATGCGTTCGCTGGGCGACTGCTGCGCGGCGGTCAGCAGGGTGTCGCCCTGTTCGCCGCCGATATGTCCCTCGATCAGGTAGTCGTAGGGCATGGTGCTGCGCGTCAGGTCGTGCAGTACGAGGCGTGCGCCCGGCATGTGATGCTGCGCTATGGTGCGGGCAAAGAGCACTTCATTCGTCAGGTCACGGTCGGGGGCAATGCGGAGAATATAGTGAGCGTCGGGCGTGCTCAGTCGGATCAGGATGTGGTAGGGGTGGTTGTGCAGTCGGCTGACGTGGGTGGGGCGCAGGTTGAGGCGGCGCACGATGGCGGTGGTGTCGTCGCCAAGGTGCGCCAGTACGCGCGCCCACGGGTCTGGCGCACCATCGGGGGCGACGGGCAAGAGCATATTCAGGTGGCTACAATCCACGCATGGTTCCTCTCGGCTCCCCCACGCGACTATTCAGTCAGTGGGGCGGGTGCCATGTCGGGCACGCTATAGCGCAGCACGCGCGCCCGGTCGCGGTCTACCACATAGACATCGGTGCTATCGGTGGCGGCTAGCCCGCTCGGTGAGCCGATGCCGTCCAGCCCGCTCGCGTTGCCGCCCCACGCCAGCACGGGTTCGCCGGTGGCGGTGGTAGCAATGATGCGCTGGCGGGTGGGCACGCTGACAAACACGCGGCTCCCGTCGGGGCTGACCGTGAGCGATGGGTCGTCGTAGGTGTCGGCTGCCCAGCCACTGACGCGCCACGTAGCGATGGGTTGCGGCGCAATGTCGCCGCCCACCCCACCAAACACCTGCACGCGCCCGTTCCAGCTATCGGCAACGAACACGCGCCCCTGTTCGTCTACGGCGACGGCGATGGGTTCGCGGAATTGCCCGTCACTGCTGCCCTCGGCACCCCACTGATACTGGAAGGTGCCTTCGTCGTCGGTCACGACGATGCGGCGGTTGCCAGTATCGGCAATGTAAACATTACCGTCGTCGTCTATGGCGATGCCACGCGGACCGAAGAAGCCCAGTGGGTTGGCGGCGTTGCCGTCGAGCGTTGCCCCCGTGACCGTGGCGAGGCGGGCATCGCCGGGGGCGAGCGGCTCGCCCGTGCCCCACGCGGTCAACCATTCGCCATCGGCATTGAGCTTGACAATGCGGGCGTTCCACGTATCGGCGACGTAGATGTTGCCGTCGCGGTCAATGGCAATGCCGCGTGGCTCGTTGAACTGCCCTTCGTCACTGCCATAGCCGCCGATGGTCTGCTCAAGGTCGCCATCTGGGGCGAAAATCTGCACGCGGTGGTTGAGCGTATCGGCAACGTATACGCGCCCGTCGGCATCCACCGTTATGCCCGTGGGTCGCCCAAGGCTCTGGTCGTCGCCGTACTGCTCGTCGGCGGTGAGCGTCATGGTTTGCAGTTGCGCGGTGGGCGGCAACTGGGCGGCACTGCCCCCGGCGACAAGGTCGCTCCGTAGCCATACCTCCATGTCGCGTGAGCCGAGCGGCAGTGTGGGCGGCAGTTCGCGGAACAGGATGTAGTCGCGGGTAGCAGCAATGTTGTCGGGTAGGAATGGGTGAATGAAGGGTTGCCATGGTGGTGCAACCTGTGCCATCAGTTGGTCTACGCGCTCCTGTGCCTGTTCGGGCGTGTAGGTCGGCTCGACGCAGCCGTCGGGCGGGGCTTCGGCAAGTTTGCCTGCGCTGGTTACGTTGTCGTAGTAGAAGCGTTTGTAGCCCGGTGCCGATGGATCACATTTGTTGCCTTCGGGGAACCACCAGTTGAATACGCTCTGCCCATAGGGCTGCACATAGGCGGTGGCGAGTTCGTCGCGCAGTGCGCCGTTGACGTGCGGTGTTGCGAGCATGAGCACGGGGGCTAACCCGGTTTCGCCGTTGGGGAGCGTCACCTCGAAGTCTTGCAGCGTGGCGGTCTGCATTTCGCTGTCGCCGCGCCACACCAGTTGCTGGAAGTCGCGCAGATACCACTGCAATGGCCATGCCAGCGAGTGTTCGCCGCCACTGAGGACGAGCGGCATGCTCAGTCCGCCTGTTACGTCTGCGTCGGTGCGTTGCGTGCGCGTCTGGTTGATGGCAATGTCGCGCACAATGTCTACATAGCGCGGCACGTCGGGCGAGGTTTGGGTGTATACCAGCAACTCTACTGGCACGTCAGGGCGTTCGTAGACGGCGTGCCACGACGAGCGCAGCATGTAGCCGCCCAGCAGGACTGCCAGCGTCAGCCCGGCGAGTGCCAGCGTGACGCGCGGGCTGATCTGTTGGGCAATGGTGAGCAAGCCATAGATCAGCCCGCCAACCACCGCGAGGGGGATGAGGGCTTGCAACAGCCCGGTGCTGGTGTCGGTGCCGTCACCTTGCAGGCGACCGAGGGCAACTCCCAGCGCAATCATCAGGAGCGTGAGCAGCATGGGCACGAGCAGCACGCGCCACGCCGGGAGCGCGTCGCGGGTGGCGGCATCGTTTGTGGCACTGGTGGTGGTGTCGGTGCTGCTGCCAAACTGAAGCGGCGGTATCACGCGCAGCAGTTGCGCGATGACCCACGCCGCCAGTAGGTTGCCGGGGAGTGCCATGTGGACATTGAGCCACGGCATTTTTTCGCCCGCCCACGAGAAGATAATGATCGCACTGAAATACCACACCACCAGCACCAGCGGGAACAGGTTGCCAGTGGGTAACTGCACGCCGCCGGGGAGCGTGGGGTGTGCTGCTGCCAGCGCACCACCAGCCGGGGTAGTGCGAGCGGGGGGTGGGGCAGGTGCATCGTCGTCCGCAGGGGGCGGGGCAGGTGCGTCGTCGTCCGCAGGGGGCGGGGCAG
>CAZNQP010000030.1:26116-38184 GCA_964575355.1 uncultured Chloroflexaceae bacterium | reverse complement strand
CAAGCAGTGCCGCCAAACGTGCGAACGGGCAGGAGCAACCCGGAGGTCACACCTGCCCGCCCACGGGGGGTAGCAGAAGGGTCAGAGATTTCTACTTACTGTGCCGGTGCGCCTACGCTACCACCGACTGCCGGGATTGGCGCGACTTCGCCCGGACCAGCGACCATTTCGGGGTACGCCAGTGCGCCGTGCTCGTCGAAGTCCAGCCCACGGAGTTCTTCTTCTTCGCTGACGCGCATCCCGATGGTCTTGTCAATCAGGAAGAACATCAGGTACGACATACCCGCGCCCCACACAGCGAAGGCACCGATACCGATCAACTGCACGCCAATCTGGTTGATAAGACCAAGCTCGCTCCCCAGCAGTGCCGGGTTGCCGAAGATACCAACAGCCAGCGTGCCCCACACACCTGCCACGAGGTGTACCGGCACTGCGCCGACCGGGTCGTCAATCTTCAGCTTTTCCATCCAGCCCATGGACACAGGCACCAGCACGCCACCAATCAAACCAATGATGACCGCCGAAGCCGGGCTAACATAGGCACAGGGGGCGGTGATAGCCACCAGACCACCCAATACACCACCTGCCGACATCATCAGGTCAGGCTTCTTCATCGTTACCCACGTATACGTCATCGCGGCAATGCCGCCAGCCGCCGCCGCCAGCACTGTCGTAACAGCAGTCAGCGCGATGCCATCAGCGTTTGCCTGCCCGTAAGCCGCAAGCTGGCTACCGGGGTTGAAGCCGAACCAGCCGAACCACAGAATGAAGGTACCCAGAGCCAGCAATGGCATCGAGTGACCAGCAATCTTGTTGGGCGAACCGTCCTTGTTGAAGCGACCAATGCGCGGACCAACCACGATAGCACCCATCAGGGCAGCCCAACCACCAAGGCTGTGTACCACGGTCGAGCCAGCAAAGTCGCGGAAGCCCATATCGAAGAGCCACGCCTGACCACTCCAGACCCAGTGCCCCGAAATCGGGTAGATGATGGCGGTGATGATAACGCTAAAGATAGCATAAGCAGCAAACTTGGTGCGCTCTGCAACTGCCCCCGACACAATCGTGGCGGCGGTGGCGGCGAACACCATCTGGAAGAACCAGCCTGCAAGGTCGGAGCCTTCCACGCCCGCCAAGAAGAATTGGTCAAGCCCGATGAAGGCAGTCCCTTCGCCATACATAAACGCCCAGCCCACCGCCATGTAAGCGATAGCCCCGAAGCAGAGGTCAAGCAGGTTTTTCATCAACACGTTAATTGTGTTCTTGCTACGGATTGAGCCAGCTTCGAGTAGGGCGAAACCCGCCTGCATCAGGAAAACCAGAATGGCAGCGACCATCAGCCACATAGTATCCATACCAATGGTGGCTTCGCCAACGGCTTCTTCGATTGTCGGAACGGCTTCCTGCGCGAATGCTGCATCGCCGAAAGCCAAGGTGAGACCAGCAACAGCAACTGCGGCGGTGCCCCACTTCAGTATGCGTTTCATAGGTGTATCCTCCTCAAAAAACTTATGAGTAATGCGCCATGTTGTGACATGACAAACCAACCGTGAGATGTTCTGTGTGACAGGGAAAACCTGTCATCGGGCAGCACTGCAACCTCGTGCTGCAAACGGTGCAGCTATCTCGCCGATAAGGTGTATCGGTCTCGATACAGCTAAAACAGCATGCTCTGTGATACTGCTTGACAAAAGGCACACATACCAGCAGTACTTCTTCGACTACTTTCTCTGCAATCATCGCAACGGCTCTAGGGGACATTGGCATCACGCGGTTCGGGATTGTCAATACGCCATACGCCATCTCGTTCGCCATCGAAGCGAGGGAGCCGGGGGTTTTTCGTGTGCGGGTAGCACCAACCTGCGCCATTCGCAGGGGTGCGTAAGTTGTCCTCCTTTCTAGCCTACGGGGGCTAAGTGCTTGCTACACACTTGATTTTCTTCCGATGACAACATCGGGCAAGGTTTCGCGTCCGTGGTAGTTGGGTTTTTCCCGAATATGCTGTGTATCTTAACAAGAAATGCCGGGGAAACCTACGGTAAAGGAGTCCAAAAAAAACAGGGCATGACATAGACAGGAGTACCAACATGCCCAAAGCGAACAACCCATAGCTAAGCGTTGCAGGGCACCCGCCTGCCCCGGTGTGCCAGTGCTAGCCGGCTACGTGGCAAGGGGGCGAAAGCTGTATAGCGCGTACTGCTGCGGAATAACGCCGGAGGAGTGGGCGGCGCGGTGCGGTACCGCTTGACGCACCCCCCGCCGCGCCGTATAATAGCTAGTATATAAGAGCTAATCGGTTGACACTGTAACGACGCAGACAGTTTCGGCAGTGTTTCCCCCTACTACAACGGAGGCACAGCAATGGTGAGCGACGACAGTGCAATACCTATCACATCAGTGACCAGCGGGCGGCGCAGAGGGTAACTTCTGCTGCCGCCCTTTTTTGTTAGCTGCCGCACCGGGGCACCCCCGCGTCCGGCTAGTGAGTGAAGGAGTAGACCCATGCACTCAGACCTGATCGGGAAAATTGAAAAAGCGCGTCAGTATGCCGCCGAACCCGAACGCATCACGATTACCAGCCTGACCGCACACTTCCACGGCGAGAACAACGACCACACGATCAGCCTCAACGAGCACGGATGGGACATCACCCCCGCCCCCATCGGCGGCGTGGGCGCATCGCCACACGTCATGGCATTGCAACGCATCCTCGACGTTATGTTACTGCCTGCCGCCCGCGAGCCTGCCAATGCCTCGATGCACATGCCCTCGGAACTGGTGAGCAAGATTGACAAAGCCCGCCGCTATGCCGCCGAACGCGGGCGCGTGCAGATTGTCACCCTGACTGCCAACTTCCGGGGCACCAACAGCACGCATCGTGTGCAGCTGACCGACGGCGAACAGTGGACGTGCGACTGTGGGTTCTTCAAGAGTTGGGGCACCTGCCCGCACGTCATGGCCGTGCAGCGCGTCCTCGACACGATGCTCCCCGAAGCCGCCCGCACCAGCGACGTTGCCGCCCTCGACCCCGGCGTGACCACCACCCTCTGACACGACCGTTCCCGGTTCCACGCCCCCACACGCACGGCGCGTCTGGGGGCTTCGTGTGCCTGCCGTCGCCCTAACCCCGCACAACGACCGCCGCCGTGGGCTGCATACATGCATACAGTCGGGTCAATCAATCAATCAATGGTAGGCAAAAAACTTGAACCCGATAAGCATGACCCCAATCAGGGCACCCACCACACCGTGCATCAAGCTCGTCAGGTGCCCGGCTTCGCGCAAACGTCCCGCGAAGTACCCATAGGCAGCCAGTTGCAGCAGGGCGGTTATCTGGGCGAGCACCAGCGCAAGGGTGGTGGAGATAAGACCCAAAACCGCAAAGAGGATGAAGAATGCCGGGATCATCGCGGGCAGCACGACAATTCTCACGCGCTGTGCGGTGTGGATCACATCCGCAGTATTCAATTGCCGCCGCTCTCGAATTGACTCGGCAATCAGGTTAGCGTACAACTGTGCCTCCAGCGTCAAGGTAGCGACAAAAACAATGACCGTGCCATATACCACTTTGCCAATATCTTGACTGCGAAGCCATGTTGGGAGTTCAGTCGTGGGGTGTAGCCTCCACAAGTTCTTGAGTTTGCCATCGTCGTATCGTACCCAACCGTGTCGTGTCCACTGGCGCGGTAACAGGTGGTGCAACGCCGCCACACTGGCAGTACCACCCTGCCCCGGCACGCGGGTAGTGCCTGCCGCGTGCTGCCGCGCATCCCCCAACACACCAATCGTTTGTGTATAAACATAGCACGGCGTGACAAATCAGCACACCCGCATGCCGCACTCCTCTCCCGCTCCTCGTGTGCCGCGTGTGTGGGTATGCTGTGCCCCACTTTGCCCCACCCTCCCACCTGCATGCCGTCCTCATCGCATGTTTCTGCCCATAGTTGCTACACGCGCTTGCGAAAGCAACCGCGATTGCTGCTTGCATTAGGGGCAACGGTACGGTATAATGCTGCCAACGGTGGGGAAAAGTGGTGGAAAGTGGGGAAAACCCCACAGACACTTGCAGTCACACGCAAAACGCCCGTTCGAAATTATCGGAAACGTACCAAACACATCTGGCGGCACACTCTGGTCGGGTTGGCACGGCACGATGGCACGCTGAAGGGACAAACGGAAGCGAACGTATGTTTCTGGGTGAGTTTGAACATACGATTGACGACAAAGGACGGGTTGCCGTCCCTGCCCGGTTCCGCGAACAAGTGGATGACGGGCTAGTCGTGACCCGTGGCTTCGACCGCTGTCTGCAAGCCTTCCCCCGCCCAGTCTGGCAAGAACTATCCCAACGGTTAAATGAACTGTCACTCGGACGTGACGAGGTACGCAACCTGCGGCGTTTGCTCTTCGCCGGGGCTGCCGAACTGGACTTTGACAAACAGGGGCGCATTCTGCTGCCGCAAAACCTGCGCGAGTATGCCGGGTTGCGCGATCAGGTCATCATCGCGGGCATGAGCAACTACTTTGAACTGTGGTCTGCCACGACGTGGGGCGACGTGCTCACCGACCTGAACGCCAACGCGGGCGATATGGCAGAACACCTCGCCGCGCTGGGGCTGTAGCCGCACCCATGGCGACGTTCGCACATACGCCCGTACTGCTGGCGGCGGTGCTCGACCTGCTGCCCGTGCAACCCGGCGACGTGCTGATAGACGGCACCCTCGGCGGCGGCGGGCACGCGGCAGCCCTGCTGCAACGGGCACTGCCCGGCGGGCACCTGCTTGGCATAGACGCAGACCCGGCAGCCCTGACGGCAGCACGGGCACACCTGCTGGCAAGCGGCGCACCGCCCGACAGCTTCACGCTGGTACACGGCAACAGCGGCGACCTGCACCGCATCGCGGCGGCGCACGGCATCACTAGCGTGGCGGCGGTGCTGCTTGACCTAGGGGTGTCGTCGTACCAACTGGACACGCCCGCGCGGGGCTTCTCGTTTCAGGTGGATGCACCGCTCGATATGCGGCTCGACCCGACGCAGGGCGACACCGCCGCCGACCTGCTCGCCCGCCTGAGCGAACGCGACCTTGCCGACGTGCTGTATACCTACGGCGAAGAACGGGCATCGCGGCGCATTGCGCGGGTGCTGGTGGCAGAACGGCAACACACGCCCCTGACGCGCACCGCGCAACTGGCGGCACTGGTGGCACGGGTACGCGGAGTGGAGCGGCGGCGCGGGATACACCCCGCAACGCGCACGTTTCAGGCGTTACGCATTGCCGTCAATGGCGAACTGGACACGTTGCCCCGCGCCCTGCACGCGGCGGCACCGCTCTTGAAGATCGGGGGACGGCTGGCGGTCATCAGCTTTCATTCGCTCGAAGACCGCATTGTGAAGCAGTTTATGCGGGCAGCCAGTGGCTATGGTGGGCACGAACGCCCCCCCGATGTGCCCCTGCTGCGGCAGGTCGTCCGCAAACCGGTGGTGCCGGACGACGACGAGCAACGCCGCAACCCGCGTAGCCGCAGTGCCCGCCTCCGGGTGGCAGAGCGGCTAGACGAAACGCCCGCCCCCGCCACAGACGACGGATGGGATGACGACGACGGATGGGATGACGACGACGCACGAGGTGACAGCAGCGACGAGTGACAACGCAAACAACCACTATCCACTTCACTGTGGATAGACGCAGATAAACGAGACAGACCAGCGACCAGTACAGGCAGTGGTAGGGATACCGGAAGAACGTAGGGGAGAAACCGCAATGGCAGTCCAGATACCACAATTTAGCCCGTTGCAGCAGGCGCGTACCCGACGACGCGAACTGATGCAATACCTCAACCTTGACGGCAGCCGCTACCTGCTGGGGGTGGTAGTCCTGCTGGGGTTGATGAGCATGATCGCGCTGGTGCAGACCGGCGTGGTAGCAACCAAGGGCTATGCGATTGTCGCGCTTGAGCAACGCATCAACACCCTACAGCGCGAAAACGGCAAACTGCACATGGAACTCGCCGCCGCCCAATCGCTCACACTGGTGCGCGAACGTGCCGCCGTGCTGGGCTTGCGTATCACCGCCCCCGATCAGGTGCAGCACATCACACTCGAGCCGCTCACCGCGTCCGCATTGCTGCCCGCCGCCCCCGCTGCCGACGTAGCCCCCGCCGAGGAGGGCACACCGCCCGCCCCTGCCGAAGCGCAAGACGGCGTAGCCGCACCCACTGACAGCGAGGCGGTGCCACCCGCACCCCCAGCCCAACCGGAGGCACCCTAGCTATGGCAGTACGAAGCCGCGACATTGGGCGACGGGTGCCACGGAGCCGCACAGTGCTGCCGCGCAGCCAGCCCACCGCCCCCCCCCAACCGGGGGCAACCACCCCTCCCGACGTAAACGGCGGCTTGGGCGGCATCCCGCGCTGGCGGGTGTATGTGCTGTGGTTCGTCAGCATCGCCGTGACGGTGTGGATTGGCGCACGCCTGTTTGAAGTACAGGTGGCACGCCGCGACTATTGGGCCGGCTTCGCCAATAGCGAAATCCACCGCGAAATCCCGCTCCAGCCCGCACGCGGTACCATCACCGACCGCTTCGGCAACATGCTGGCAATGGACATTGACCGCCAGAGCCTCTGGGCAGCCCCGCCCCTGATGAACGAGGAGCGCAAGCCCGCCATTGCCATCACGTTGGCAAGCATCATTGGGCGCGACCCCGCCGTCGTCCAGCAGCAACTGCTCGACCCCGACACCGAGTATGTGCGGCTGGCACGCTGGCTCGAACCCGACGTAGCCGCGCAAGTCGCGGCACTCGACGAGCCGGGGCTTGACCTCGTGTACGAGCCGATTCGCTTTTACCCGCAGGGGCAACTAGCGGCGCAGGTGGTGGGTGCCGTCAACCGCGAAGGACAGGGCATCAGTGGTGTCGAGAGCTACTATAACGATACGTTGCAAGGTGTGACGGGCACGATTAACGGTGCCTTCGACCCGGCGTACAACCCGATTACCATTGCGCCACAGCGCACGCGCCCCGCCCGCAACGGGGCAAACCTGCAACTGACGATAGACCCCGTGATCCAACATATCGCTGAAACAGAACTGCACAAGGCAGTTGAGCAGAACAGTGCCAGCGGTGGCTCGGTTGTGGTGCTTGAGGTCGCAACCGGGGCAGTGCGTGGCATGGCAAGCTGGCCACCCTTCGACCCCAACAGCTACGACCAGTACCCCGAAGGCGTGTATGCCCGCAACCCGGCAGTCAGTGACCTGTACGAACCCGGCAGTACCTTCAAGATGCTGACCGTCGCGGCAGGACTCGAGTCGGGCGCGTTCACCGCCGACACACGGGTGAACGACACCGGGGTGATCTGGCGGTATGGCGAAGACCTGAAGAATTGGAACTCGGCAGGCAATGGTGCCATCACGCCCGACGAGGTGCTCTACTATTCGAGCAACGTGGGGGCACTGCTGCTGAACGAACTGACCGGACCACCCGCCTTCTACGATACCCTGCGCCGCTTCAGCATCGGCAAGCCCACTGGCATTGACCTTGGCGGCGAAGAGGCAGGCATTTTGCACCCCCACGACGCGCCCACCTACAACGACCTGATTTTCCTGACCAATGCCTACGGGCAGGGTGTGTCGGTCACGCCGCTGCAAATGACCGTCGCGGCGGCAGCCCTCGCCAACAACGGGGTGGTCATGCGCCCCTACATCGTCGAACAAATCTGTACCGACGGCGAATGTGTTGCCACCGAACCCCGCGCCGTCGAGCAGGCAGTCGGGAGCGATGTCGCGTGGACGGTGCGCCGGATGTTGGCACGCTCCGCCAACCACTATGGCGGCGTGGTGTGGGGCGAACGTACGGGCAACTGGGGCGACCAATACCTTGTCCCCGGCTACGAGATCGCCGCCAAGACGGGCACCTCGTCCATTCCGTTGCCCGGTGGTGGCTACGACCAGACCGCCACGATTGGCTCGGTGTTGGGGTTTGCCCCCACCGAAGAAGCCCGGTATGCCGTGCTGGTCAAGGTAGACCGCCCGGCGGACTTCTGGGGGGTGCTGACCGCCATCCCCCTGTATCAAACGATAGTGTCGCAACTGCTCGAATATGACCGGGTACCACCCCAACCGGGTTTGTATAGCCCCGGTCAATGAATAGATGAATAGGTAAGATGGTCTGGCATGGCGAGGCACGGCTTCAACCTTAACCAAGGATACGGTTATTGTATGCTACAATGCGTGTGTACAGCGAATAACAAAGCTGATAGAGGAGTCTTGTACCATGCTGCGTATAGCTCTGGAGCCACGAATCGCACCAACCGCTTCCCCCGCACACCGTTCATGTGGCGCGTGTGCAGCGTTAGCTGACATTGCCCTTGCGGGCGGCGGGTGCCCTGTTTGCACCGCCCCGGCAAACGTCACCCCGGTGGCGCGGGCATTGTACTTTAACAACTTGATACCCTTTTCTTTGGGGCAGGTGCGCGTGCGTTCGCCGTGGCTCTAGTGGACAGAATGGGCAGATGGTAGTATTATTCGGCGGTGCAGACTAGTTCGGTGCTACCTGACCAGTTGTAACCAGCCATTGAAACAAGGAGGCAGTCGCCTTGGAGTTCTTGCGAGCAGTTCTGGTGCAAGACCTTGCACGTGCCCTCTTTCTCGTTGCCGCAGCATTCATACTCACGCTCGCCCTTGAGGGCTGGTGGGTGCAGTTTGCGCGGAAGCATAAACTTGGCAAGCGTATTCGCCCAGATGGTCCGCAAAGCCACATGGTCAAGATGGGCACCCCGACGATGGGGGGCATTGTCGTCGTGCTGGCGGTGGTCATTCTCACGGTGTTGTTTAATCTGGTAGACCGCTGGTCTATGCTCCTGCCCTTGCTGGTGCTGGTCAGCTTTGCCGCCCTCGGTGCATGGGACGATTGGCTGTCGCTCACCGGGAGCAAAAGCACAACGCACGGCTTCACCGCCCGCACCAAGTTCTGGCTGATGGTGGCAATCGCCTTCGTTGCCAGCCTGCTGCTGTATCTGCCGCAGGAATATGGCGGGCTAGGGCACTCTGGGTTGGTACGTATTCCGTTTGTCGGCACCTTCGATATTGGCTTGTTCTTCATCCCGATTGCCGTCATCATGATTGTCGGCACCTCCAACGCGGTCAACCTGACCGACGGGCTAGACGGACTAGCAGGCTGGACGTTGCTGATGGCGTTTCTTGCCTATGGGGTGATGACGTTCCTTTCGGAGCCGCGCCTGACCAACCTCATGGTCTTTAGCTTCATGATGGTCGGGGCGTGCGGCGCGTTCCTGTGGTACAACGCGCACCCCGCGCAGGTCTTCATGGGCGACACGGGTGCGCTCGCGCTCGGCGCAGCCCTCGCGGTGGTGGCGTTGCAGTCGCAGCAGTGGCTGGTGCTGCCGGTGGTCGGCGTGGTGTTCGTCGCCGAAGCCCTGTCGGTGATGATGCAGACCAGTTACTTCAAGTACACGCGGCGGCGGTTTGGCGAAGGCAGACGCATCTTTCGCATGGCACCGCTCCACCACCACTTCGAGCTAGGCGGCTGGAGCCAAACGCAGGTTACGCAACGCTTCACGCTCATCAGTGCGGTGGCGGCTATGCTGGGCATTGCGTTGGCACTCACGTTTGCCGCGCTCGACCCCAACCCGCAGTTCGCGCCGAGCATTAGCGATGACCCTGAGGTCGTCATTGTGAGTAGTAACGAGGCTCAGTAGCAGCAGACAGACAGAATACCTTCACCCCTGTGTCGGGCAGGTTCCTTGTCTGGAGCCTGCCCGATAGAGGTATATAGCGTGAAAGCCTACGAAGGTATGCAGTTTAACCGACAACGGGTACTGGTGATGGGACTCGGCGTGCATGGCGGCGGTCTCGGCGTGGCACGCTGGCTTCTGCGGCAAGGTGCCCGCCTCACCGTCACCGACCTTGCCCCCCCGGACAAACTCGCCAAACCGCTCAAGGCACTGGCACAAGCCACCGCCGACTATGGCGGGAGCATCACCTATGTGCTGGGCGAGCATCGCGCGGAGGACTTTCACCCAGACGCACACGATGTGCTCGTCGTCAACCCGGCGGTACCGCCCACCTCGCACTGGTTGGCACTTGCCCGCGCCAACCACCTGCCGATTGAAACCGACATGACCATCTTCTTCCGCCGTTGTCCCGGTCCGATCCTTGGCATTACTGGCACCAAGGGCAAAACCACGACTACCGTGCTGGTGGGGGCGATGCTGCGGCAGCAGCACCCCGATACCCTCATTGCGGGCAACCTACGTGTCTCGGCAATTGAAGCCCTTGATACACTGCACACGACCACACCCGTCGTGCTCGAACTCAGTAGCTTTCAGTTGGTGGGGCTGGGCGAGGCGGGACTCAGCCCGCAGTATGCGGCGGTGACGAACCTCTCGCCCGACCACCTGAACTACCACGGCACCATGGAAGCCTACAGCATGGCAAAGCAGCAGATTTTCCGCCACCAGCACCCCAGCGACATGGTTATTCTCAACCAGTCGTTGCTGGACGCGTACCCCGACTGGGCGGCAGCCATGCGAGCAGCACGCGGCACAGTGGCAACCTTCAGCACCGCACCGGGGGCGGCAACCACCTGTGGCATCACGGCAAAGGGTGACGTGCGTTGGCGTGACGAAACGCTCTTGCACCGCGACGAGTTGCAGTTGCCGGGGGCGCACAACACCGCCAACCTGCTGGCGGCGGTGGCACTGGCACGCAGCTTCGGCATCACCATTCCCAATATCCGGGCGGCGGTGCGCGGCTTCGCTGGGGTCGAGCATCGGCTAGAGACCGTCCGCACCCACAACGAGGTACGCTATGTCAATGACACCGCCGCCACCAACCCAACCGCCGCGATTGCCGCCATCGAGAGCTTCGCCGAGCCGCTGGTGCTGCTGGCGGGTGGTGCCGACAAGCGGTTGCCGACCGCAACATTCAGCACACTGATCGCGCAACGCATCAAGGCGGTGGTGCTGCTGGTGGGCACCGCAACCGACCAGATTGCCCAGCAGATTGTCGCCGCCAGTGCCGCCCAGCCGCGCACGCCACCGCTAGTGGTGGCAGGTCCCTACGATGATTTCGCCGCTGCTATCCGGCACGCCCGCGACCTTGCCGCGCCGGGTGATGTGGTACTCCTGTCGCCGGGGTGTGCGAGCTTCGGCATGTTTAGCAACGAGTTTCAACGCGGCGACGAGTTTCGTCGCATTGTACAAGAAGAACTGGACTAGCCTGTGCAACTCCCAGAAGCCCCGCGTATTACCGGCATCCCCGTGATGGGCAGCGTCCGGGTGACGTGGGCATTGCTCGCCATCAACCTGATAATGTACATTGCCACAATGCTGGTGGGCGGGGTGCTCGAAGGCACGGCTGCCTGTCAGGTTGCGCTGCGGGGGGGCTTCGTCGTCCCCCTCGATGGCTTCAGTTGTGCCTTACGTGCTTTGGGTTGGAAGGATAATGTGTTAATCTACGACCAGCAGCAGTATTGGCGGTTGCTTACGCCGATCTTTCTGCACGGTGGCATCGGGCACTTGCTGATGAACGGCTTTACCCTGTACATTGTCGGTCCGGATGTCGAGCGGCTGTTTGGGGCGGGGCGGTTTCTCGCGCTCTACCTGCTGGCAGGGCTAACGGGCAGCCTCATGTCCTATGGGATGTCGGTATCGCCCTCGGTGGGCGCGAGTGGTGCCATCTTTGGGTTGTTCGGGGCGTTGATTATCTTTTTCGTCAAGGCACGCGGCATTCTGGGCGACTACAGCATCCGGCAGTTGCAGGGGCTAGGCATGCTGCTCCTCATCAACTTAGGGGTGGGTGTGTTGGGCACCGGCATAGACAATTGGGGGCACCTCGGCGGCTTGCTGGGTGGCATGGTGGCAGCGTGGTTCTTGCTGCCGCGCCTGTCCGTTGAACGGATCGTGCTGGCATCGGGGGGCACACGCGGGCGCATCGCACGCGACTACCCGCCGCTCGACTGGGTGGCGGCAGCGGCACAACTGGCGGTGCTCGCAGGGCTGGCAGTGACGATAACGCCGCCATTGCCCTGAGCGACGGATAACCAACCAAGGCGACG
>CAZNQP010000030.1:0-26016 GCA_964575355.1 uncultured Chloroflexaceae bacterium | reverse complement strand
ACCGAAAGCCTACGAAACGACGCAACGCCAGCGGTACGGCAAGATCATACCGACTATACGCTGCTGGCAGTAGTGGGTATTCTGGTTGCGGTTGGGCTGGTGATGGTCTACAGTGCCAGCTTCGTCGAAGGCTTCACGCTGCACAACAACCAGTTCTACTATCTGGCGCGGCAGGCTATCGGCGCGTTCATCGGTAGCGTTGCGCTGTATGTGGCGTGGCACCTCGATTACCGCATCTGGCGGCGGTTTTCCGTCCACTTTATGGCGGTGTCGCTGGTACTGTTACTGGCGGTACTGGTGTTGCCCACCAGCATGACCGAAGTCAACGGGTCGCGCTCGTGGATACGGCTAGGCGGCGGCTTGTTCAGCATCCAGCCCGCCGAAATTATCAAGCTCGCCCTGATTGTCTACTTCGCGGACTGGCTCTCGCGGCGCGGGCATGTGGTGAGCATGGTCGGGAACGTCACCTTCGGGCTGATACCCTTCAGCATGATGCTGGGGCTGGTGAGCTTGCTCGTCTTTATGCAGCCCGACCTCGGCACCATGGTCACGATTGTGATGATAGCCGCCACGGTCTACTTTGCGGCGGGTGCCAACCTGCTGCATGTGCTGGGCGCGGCGGGCTTGGCGGGGCTGACCATCTGGGGCTTCGTCGCCGCCTTTGGCAACAGCAACGGGCGGCTGCTGGCATTTCAAGACCCGTGGGAGTTTTACCACAGCTACGGCTATCAGCCCATCCACGCGCTGTATGCCCTGAGTAGCGGCGGCATCTTTGGCAGTGGGCTGGGGCAAGCATTGCAAAAGTTTCAGTGGCTCCCGCAGGCACACACCGACTCCATCTTTGCTATCATAGGCGAAGAGTTTGGGCTGATCGGCACGCTCCTTGTGCTCGCCGCCTTCGGGTTGTTGGCATACCGTGGCTATCGGCTGGCGTGCCGCACGCGCGACCCGTTCGCCGCGCTGGTGGTGGTGGGCATTACGTCGTGGCTGGTATTTCAGGCGTTGCTCAACATTGCCGTCACCACGTCGCTCCTGCCGTTTACTGGGCTGACGCTACCGTTTATCTCATACGGTAGCACATCGCTGATCATGTGTATGCTGGCGGTGGGCGTGCTGTTGAGTATCTCGCGGCACCCCGACCGCGCCACACCGATACCGCAGGAGGGAACTGCTGATGAACACCCCGCACGGCACTGGCACGCCCCAGCCCTCGCCGCTGTCGCCGCCCGGAGCCGCCGCACCGTTGCGGCTCTGTCTGACCGGGGGCGGCACGGGTGGACACGTCTACCCGGCTCTGGCAGTCGCGGCGGCATTGCGCCACGCGCTAGCCCGCGGTATCGCTCCCGGCGTGACCAGCGCGTGCGCCGGACAGGAGATTGACCTGATGTATGTGGGCAGTAGTGACGGCATGGAGCGGCGCATCGTTGCCAACGAAAGTGACCTGCCCTATTATGGGCTGGCGGCGGCGGCGGTGCGCGGGCGCAACCCGTTGCAACTGCTGCGGAATGGCGTAACGATAGCGCAGGGCACCCGCGAAGCCGCCACACTGCTCCGCGAGATGCAGCCCGCCGCTATTCTGGGCACGGGCGGCTATGTGTGTGTGCCGCTGTTTTTGGCGGCGCGGGCGGCGGGCATTCCCACCATCATCTATCTGCCCGACGTGGTGCCGGGGCTGGCGGTGCAGGCAACCGCCCACCTTGCCAGCAAGGTCTGCTGTAATGTCGAGGATGCCGTGCCGCGCATTGCCGCCCTGCGCGGTGGCAAGAAGCCGTTACAGGTGACGGGCTACCCGGTGCGCCCAGAGTTCTTCACGCAGACCCGCGCCGAATGCCGCGCCGCCTTCGGGCTAGACGATGCGTTGCCCGTGCTGCTCGTCTATGGCGGCAGTCGCGGCGCACGCAGCATCAACCGCGCCATTGCCACGCTCCTGCCGCACCTGCTGCCCCTCGCGCACATCATCCATGTGTGCGGGCGCGAGGGCGACGCGACGTGGCTGCACACCGCCGCCGCCGATCTGCCGCCTGCGTTGCACGCCCGCTATCACCTGTACCCCTACCTTGAGCAGGGCAGCACCACCACCATGGTGCGTGCGTTGGGTGCCGCCGACGTGACGGTGTGCCGTGCCGGGGCATCGGTGCTCGCCGAACTGCCCGCCGCCGCACTGCCGGCTGTGCTGGTGCCTTACCCCTATGTGCATCAAGATGAAAACGCCGACTATCTGGTGCGCCACATGGCTGCCGTGAAAATTGCCGACGATGCGATGCTGGGCGACGGCGACCCGGCAGATGCACCGCTGTTGCGTGACCTGCGCCAACTGCTGACTGAGCCAGACCTACGGGCAGCCATGGCACAGCAGGCGCGTTCGCTCGCTCGCCCGGATGCCGCCGCAACCCTTGCGGGGGCACTGTGTGACCTTGCCCGTCAAAGGAGCACTGTATGATCCTGTTGCAAGCCCTGACCTTCCAGATCAACGGCATTGTGCTGCTGCTGTTGTTTCTGGGGTTTGGGGGGTGGATTGGCTGGAACATGGGGGTTCGTGCCCTCTTGACGACCCTGCTGTGCAGCACTATTGCCCTTGTCTTGTTTGTGCGCGGCGGACCAGAAACGATTGCGATTGTCAACGCCTTTTACACCACGTTGGCACCGCCGATTATCTCGCTCTTTACCGGGCAGGTCACGCCGGTGCAGCCCATCGGTATCACGTTGCCCGTGCCGACTACGCCGTTTTTGCGGCTGATGGGCTACCTGCTGCTGGCGTTCGGCGTGGCATGGATACTCGACCGGGTGAACCTGCCCGGCTGGTATGCCCCTGCCCCCAAGCCGCCCTACGGTCCGGCACTCGGGGCGTTCGCGGGGCTACTGCTTGTCGCCATGCTGTTGACCGCCAGTACGGGTATCTATCAGATTTTCTTGGCGGAAGGCAACCCACCGCAAGACAATATCTTCGCCAACATTATTAGCATTATGCCTGACCTAGGGTTGGGACCACCCATTATCGCAGTGCTGTTTATCGGGGTCATTCTCGTCTTCAACCTGCCGAAAATCTGGAAGTAAACCAACCGCAATACGTGAGGGACGGGGGGCGCATGCACTATCACATTGTTGGCATTGGCGGCGCAGGCATGAGCGCAATCGCGCATATTTTACTAGATCAAGGGCATACCGTCAGTGGCTCGGACATGCAGGCAAGCCGCCAGACGCATGTGCTGGTCAACCGGGGCGCGACGGTGTACACCGGGCACAATGCGGCGTATGTGGCGGGTGCCGATGCGGTGCTGGCAACGGCAGCAGCAGCGCGGGATCACGTTGAATTGGTCGCCGCCCATGATGCGTCTATCCCAGTATTGAAGCGTAGCGACCTGTGGCGCGAATGGTCACAACAACGCCCGATCATCGCGGTGGCAGGCACGCACGGCAAAACAACCACCAGCGCGATGATTGCATTTATCTTCGAGGTGGCGGGGCGCGAACCGGGCTTCTTGATAGGTAGCGACGTACCCGACCTCGGCAGCAGTGCCCACTGGGGCAACCCGGTTGCGCCCATGATTATCGAAGCCGATGAGTATGACCACGCGTTCCTTGCGCTGCACCCGCAGATGGCTGTGGTGACGAATGTCGAGTGGGATCACCCCGACATCTATCCCAGTGACGACGAGTACCAGCAGACCTTTGCCACCTTCGCCAGCCAAGTCGAGGGGCTGATCGTTACATGCGGCGACGAGGGCACACTGGGCGCGTGGGCGGCTGGGCTGCACAGTAGCCGTGTGCCGCTGATTACCTATGGCATCGAGGAGCAGAACGATTACTGCGCCCGGCTCCTCACCGAAAGCGGGCTACCGCAATATCAGGTGGTGCAGAAAAAAGGTGCCCGCGTCCTCGTTCAGTCGAATAACGGTGGTAACTGGCAGTCGTTGCTGATTACATTGGGGGTGCCCGGTTTGCATAACGTGCGGAACAGTCTCGCAGCACTGGTGGTGGCAGGTGCGTCGGGCATCGCCCCCGAAACCGCCGCCGACGCACTTGCCCGCTTCCGGGGCACCGCCCGCCGCTTCGAGCGACGCGGCGAGGTCAACGGCATTACCGTCACTGACGACTATGCCCACCACCCCACCGAGGTCGCCGCGACACTGCACGCCGCGCGGAGCTATGCCGGGGGGCGGCGCGTCATCGCCTATGTGCAGCCGCACACCTATACCCGCACCGAGTTGCTGCTGAGCGCATGGGCAAAGGTCTTTGCCCACGCTGACGTAGTACTGGTTGGCAACATCTACCCGGCACGCGAAACCCGCCCAGCTGGGAGCGAGGTCGCGCTGGCACAGCAGGTCGTGCGCGGCGCGGCGGCATGGCACCGCGATGTGCGCTACGCCGGGACGATTGACGAGGCAACGGCACTGCTGCACGAACTTGTGCAACCGGGCGACTTTGTCTTGACGATGGGCGCGGGCGACAGCGTGCGCGTGGGCGAAATGTTACTCGAACAGTTGCAGGAGGCACAGGCATGACGACTCTTCCCACTGACGTGTACCTCCAAGAAGAGGTACCACTGGCACGCTATACGGCGTGGAAAATTGGCGGCACCGCCCGCTACTACAGCGAGGCAACCACCCCCGACGCGTTGCAGGCGGCACTGGCGTGGGCACACGCACACGACGTGCCCGTGTTTGTGTTGGGTGGCGGTACCAACCTGCTCATCCGCGAACACAGCTTTGATGGGCTGGTGGTGCGCTATGTTGACAAGACGTGGCACATTGATGCAGCCGACGACGACCCTAACGGGCTACTGGTGGTTGGGGCGGGCGCACCCGTCGCGGGCACCGTGCGGCGTGTTGTGGCGGCAGGCTGGGGCGGCTTGCAGTGGGCAGAAGGGCTACCCGGCACGTTCGGCGGGGCGGTGTTCGGCAATGCGGGTTGCTATGGCGGCGACATGGCAAGCGTGTTGCACGACGCAACGCTCTTGCTTGACGGTGAAGTGGTGGTGTGGTCGCCAGCGCAACTAGGCTTTGGCTACCGTACCAGTGCCCTCAAGCAGCACCGCCACGCACAGCCCGCGGGACAGGCGGGCGCAGCACCGCCGATTGTGCTAGGCGCGACGTTGCGCGTGCAGCGTGCGGACCCGGCGGCGATGGCTGCCGAGATGGGCGCGATTGCCGAGCAACGCAAGAGCAAAACACCGTGGGGGCGGTCGTGTGGCAGCGTATTCAAGAACCCACCACCACTGCCCGACGGCACGCGCCTGTCGGCAGGGCAACTGATAGACCGCGCCGGGCTGAAGGGCACCCGCGTGGGCAACGCCGAAATTAGTATGAAACACGCCAACTACATCGTTAATCTGGGCAACGCAACCAGCGACGACGTGCTGCAACTGGTAGACATCGTGCGCGACACCGTTGCCCGCGAGTTCGGGGTCACGCTCGCGCTCGAAGTCCAAGTCTTGTAGGTTTGGGAGGGAGAACGCCATGACACGCAAAACAATCGCGGTGGTATTCGGGGGGCAGAGCGGCGAGCACGAGGTGTCGCTTGTGTCGGGGCACGCCGTGATGAGCAACCTCAACCAGCACCGCTACCACATCCTGCCGGTGGGCATCACGCGCACGGGCGAATGGCTGGTGGGCAGCGACGCACTGGTGCAACTGGTTGCCGCCGCCGACCCCTCGCGCTTGCCGACGGGCGTGGACTGGCAGGCAATCCATACTGAAGAAGTGACCAATGGGCACATGCGGCTGGGCGAAGGGCACCATGCGTGGCACCCCGGCGGGCTGTTTGCGTCGCTCAACGTAGACGTAATCTTCCCAGTGTTGCATGGACCGAAGGGCGAGGACGGCGCGGTGCAGGGCTTGTTCGAGGTGGCGAACATTGCCTATGTGGGCTGTGGTGTGGCGGCGGGTGCCGTTGGCATGGACAAAGCCCTGATGAAAGGCGCGTTTGCTGCCGCCGAGTTGCCGCAACTGCCCTACGAACTGGTGTTACGGAGTGCGTGGCGCAGCGACCCGGCTGCTATCGTGGCAGGGCTGGAAGAGCGGTTCCGCTACCCCATGTTCGTCAAGCCCGCCAACATGGGCAGTAGCGTGGGTGTGAGCCGCGCCGCCAACCGGGTCGCGCTTGAGGAAGGCTTGCAGGAAGCCGCCCGCTACGACCGCCGCATCGTAGTTGAGCCGGGCATCCCCTGCCGCGAGTTCGAGGTGGCAGTCCTTGGCAACGACACCCCCCAAGCCAGTGTGGTGGGTGAGACCGTCGCGGCAGGCGAGTGGTTCAGCTACGAGGCGAAGTACCTCAGCGGGCAGTCGCGGGCGACCATCCCCGCCGAACTTGCGCCCGACACTGCCGAGCATATGCGTGCGCTGGCGATCCGGGCGTTTGCCGCCGTAGACGGCGCGGGGCTGTCGCGGGTAGACTTTTTGCAGCACACCGAGACGGGCGACCTGTACCTCAACGAAATCAACACCCTGCCCGGCTTCACGCCGCACAGCATGTACCCCAAGCTGTGGGCGGCAAGCGGGGTACCCTACGGGCAGTTGCTCGACCGCCTGATCGAACTGGCACTCGAACGGCATAACGAAAACCAACAGAACGCAACAGGAGCCTAACCCATACCGTGGCACACACGCCAGACAAACGCATGAACGCCCGCGAACGCGCCGCCGCCCGCCGCGAACAGTTGCGGCAGCAGCACACGCCGCCGCCGCCGCACCACGCCCGCCCGCGCCATGTGCGCGAACGCCTCCACGCGGCATATCACCCCGGCGGGGCAGGGGCACACGACGAGCCACGCCGCCCGCGCCGCTCGCGCCGCCGCGAGCAACCGCCGCATACCACCAGCCCCATGCAGGGCGCACAGGGGGCAATGCGGGCTTCGGTGGCAGCCGTAGGCGACGCGGTTCGCAATGGGCGGGCACAGGTGCAACGCGCCCGCGCCGCCGCCGCCCAGCGGCGCACAGCCGGCACCACCCACACCCCGCCGCCTGCCTCGACGGTGCGCCCCACCACCCGCCGTCTGTTTGCGGGCTGGCTGCAAAGTGGGCGCACGGTGAGCCTGCTGGTGCTGCTGGCGTGCGTGGGCACGCTCGTCTACCTCTTCGAGTCGCCTGACCTGACCGTACAGGCGGTGACGGTGCAGGGCAACGACCTGCTGGCAGGTGACAGACTGGTGGAGCTTGCCAGCGTCTCCGGCGAGTCGATCTGGTTTGCCGACACCGCCGCCGCCAGCGAACGACTGAAAACCAACGCCTATGTCGAGCATGCAGCGGTGCATCTCTCGTTGCCCAACACCGCCACACTCTACATCAGCGAACGCCAGCCCGACGTGCGTTGGCAGGTGGGCACCACGCAATACCTGATTGATGCGGGGGGCGTAGTGCTCGATGTAGCGACCGACCCCGCCCCGCCGGGCACGCTGGTGATTGTAGCCAACCCGACGGCAAACCTGCCACCGCTCGAGCCAAACCAGCACATTGACTATAACGCGCTGGAGTTGGCGCGTGCCCTGTCGTTGCGCGTGCCCTTCGAGGTGGGCATTGAACCGCAGCAGATCGGGTGGGACATCGCGCTGGGCGTGTACATTGTGTCGCCGTGGAACCAGACCATTGTGTTTGGGAGCACCGCCAACCTCGACCGCAAACTTGCCGTACTGAAATATCTGTTAGACAACGGGACGACCTTTACCTACCTCGACTTGCGCCCCAACAACCCGTACTATCGCCCGTAAGTAGGAAACTGTATGCGACGGACACTAGCAGCAATTGACGTGGGGAGTACCAAAATCTGTACCATTGTGGCACAGGTGCGCCCCCCTGACCAGTTGAATATTCTGGGCGTGGGCACGGTGCCCAGCAAGGGGCTAGACCGGGGCGTGGTCGTCAACATTGACGACGCGGTACAGTCTATTGCCGCCAGCGTCGAGAAAGCCGAGCGTGTGAGCGGCTACCGCATTGACACGGCGTTTGTCGGCATTGCGGGGCGGCACATCTCGTCGCTCAACAGCCGGGGCGTGGTGGCGGTGCAACGCCCCGACCAAGAGATTGCCCGCACCGACGTAGCGCGGGCGGTCGAGGCAGCGCAAGCGGTGGCGATCCCCACGCAGCGCGAAATTGTGCATGTGATACCGCGCACCTACGTAGTGGATGGCAACGAAGGCATCCGCGATCCGATTGGCATGAGCGGCTTCCGGCTGGAAGTCGAGACGCATATTGTCACCGGCGAGGTCATGGCTATACAGAACCTCATCAAGAGCGTGCAACGCGCCGGTGTCGAAATAGATGACCTGGTGTTACAACCCCTCGCGTCGGGCGAGGCGGTGCTCACCAGTGAAGATAAAGAGCGGGGGGTGGTGCTCGTAGATATTGGCGGCACCACCACCGACATTGCCGTGTACGCGCAAGGCGGCGTGTGGCATACGGGCGTAATACCGCTCGGTGGCAGCACCTTTACGAGCGACATTGTGTATGTGCTGCACACGCCCCACGATACCGCCGAATACCTCAAGTTGCGCTATGGCAGTGCGGTTGCCCTCGCGGATGACCCCGCAGGCGACGAACTGATTGATGCTGACACGCACGTTGCGGGCGAGCGGCAGCAGATCGAGCGGCGACTGTTGACTGACATCTTGCAGGCACGCGCCGAAGAGTTGGTCGAGCTGGTCTATAGCGACTGGCAACGGAGCGGCTACGATGGTCGCCTGAACGGTGGACTCGTCATTACCGGTGGGGGAGCACAGCTTGCCCGCCTCGACGAACTGATGCGCGACATGCTCGGCAAGCCCGTGCGCGTTGGCATTCCCACCGGCATTACTGGGCTAACCGATGCACTCGACAGCCCACCCTACGCTACCGCCATCGGCTTGTTACGCTGGGGCATGGCGCAGGGGGTGGTCAGTGCCGACGGCACCTACAGCGAATACGAACGCAGCAGTCGCGGCAAAAGCGGCATGGTCGAAAAGCTGAAGACATGGCTGCGCGAGTTTTTACCCTGAATACATCCACTGGTAAATCAGAAAGGACGATAGAGGCGATGACGGAACCAACGAACTTTGCGCTTGAGAACTTCGCGCAGATTAAAGTAGTCGGCATGGGCGGCGGTGGCTGCAACGCGGTGGATCGCATGATCGAAGAAGGCGTGCAGGGCATTGACTTCATTGCGGTGAACACCGACGCGCAAGCCCTGCTGCATTCGGCGGCATCGGTGCGTGTGCGGATTGGCGACAAGCTGACCCGCGGGCTGGGGAGCGGGGGCAACCCCGTCATTGGGCAGAAGTCGGCGGAAGAAGACCAAGAAGCCTTATATGAGCAACTGAAGGGTGCCGACATGGTGTTCGTGACGGCAGGCATGGGCGGTGGCACGGGCACGGGGGCAGCCCCGGTGGTGGCGGGCATCGCGCACGACTTGGGTGCGCTGACGGTTGGGGTCGTGACGCGCCCCTTCACCTTCGAGGGCAACCACCGCCGCAAGGTGGCAGAGCAGGGCATCGAGCAACTGCGCCCGGTCGTGGACACGCTGATCATCATCCCGAACGACCGCCTGTTGCAGACCGCCAGCAAGAACACCTCGATGCTGCAAGCCTTCCAGATGGCAGACAGTGTGCTGCTGCAAGGTATTCAGGGTATTTCGAACCTGATTACCCAGCGCGGGCTGATCAATGTGGACTTTGCCGACGTGAAGGCGATTATGTCGCAGGCAGGTTCGGCACTGATGGCGATCGGGCGCGGTTCGGGCGACAGCCGCATGATTGACGCGGTAAACGAAGCCATCGCCAGCCCACTACTCGAAGTCAACATTGACGGCGCACGCGGCGTGCTGTTCAATGTGCGCGGTGGCGAAGATATGGGTATTCTCGAAGTCTACGAAGCCGCCGACGTGGTGGCGAAGGCGGTAGACCCGGATGCCAACATTATTGTGGGGGCGGTGATTGACCCGAACGTGCCCGCCGGCGAAGTGCAGATTACGCTGATCGCCACGGGGTTCGATGCGACCCGCCCAAACGTCAACCGTAACCGCGCGTACCCGGCGGCAACGGGCACCGCCCACAGCGCACCGCCGCCCGCCAACTATAGCAGCAACCACGCCACCACCAGCAACCCGCCTGCCCGCTCAGCGTCCCCCGCCCCAGTCGAGCAGCCTGCCAGCCCACCACCCCCGCCGCGCCGCGAGAGCAGCAACCAGCCTGCCATGCGTCCTGCCCCCGGCTTCAGCACGGGCGACGACCTCGACATTCCGCCATTCCTCCGCAACCGCCAGCGTCGCCGCGACAGCTAGGCGTGCGCGGGCGCACCTACATTATCACGGGAGCCTCACGGGGCATCGGAGCCGCCACTGCGCGGCTCCTCAGTGCCCACGGCGTGCGCGTGGTGCTGGTGGCGCGGTCGCGCGGCGACCTGCACGCGCTGGCTGCCACGCTGCCGGGTGAGGCTCTGGTGTGGTGTGCCGATGTCCGCCAGCCCGCCACCATGCGGGCACTCGTCGCCGATGTCGTCAGACGCTACGGGGCAATTGATGGTATCATAAACAATGCGGGGGTTGGGCTGGCGGCGTATGTCGCAACGCTTGACCCCGCCGACCTTGCACGCCTGTTGGACATCAACCTGTATGGTGCGCTGCACCTGACGCAGGCAGCCCTGCCAGCGATGCGCCGACAGGGGCACGGGCACATTATCAACATATCATCGGTGCTTGCCGCCCGGAGCCTGCCGGGAGTAGGCGGCTATGCTGCCAGTAAAGCCGCGCTAGAGGGGCTGAGTGATGCCCTACGCATGGAGTTGCGCGGCACGGGCATCGCCGTGACGGTGGTACGACCGGGGCGCACCGCCACCGCGTTTGCCGCCCACCGGCTGGGCACGTTGCGCGAACAGTGGCGACCGCCCGCCGTGCCCCCCGCACGGGTGGCGCAGGCGGTGTGGCGGGCAGTGCAGACCCGCCCGCGCACGGTTTATGTGTCACTGGCTGACCGTGGCTTGCTGCTGGCGGCACGGCTGGCACCGCACCTCGCGGATGCTGTGCTGGGGCGGCTGGTTGCATGGGATGCTACCCGCTGACCGCGCAGGGCGGTATGCTACGCCGCACCCGCTCACGAGACAGAAAGGTACAGCTATGACCGGGCAACCCTCTTTTCGTATGCCTGCGCTATTGCCAGATGGCAGCGCGATCCTGTTTGTCTATGCGGGCGATGTGTGGCTGGCACCACGCGGCGGCGGTTTCGCCGAAAGGCTCACCAGTGCAGCCGGGGGGCACCTGCACCCAGTCTGTGCCCCCGACGGTGCGTGGGTGGCGTTTGCCTCCAACCGGGCGGGCGGGCTAGATGTCTATGTCCTGCACCTCACCAGCGGCGAAACGCGCCGCCTGACCTTCACCGACGCAGAAGCCGTGCCGCAATGCTGGTCGCCTGACAGCACGGCGGTGTACTTCAGCAGCACCCACGAACAGCAGGGCAACGCGCTGTACCGTGTGCCCGTGACGGGCGGTACGCCATTGCCGTTGTGGGGCGAACCCTACGGCGACTTTGCGTATGCTGCCGCCGACCATCGCGGGGAGCAACTCGCCCTGACGATTGAGCGGAGCCACTGGTGGCGGCGCGGACCTAACCCCTTTTCGCCCGCCGACATCTGGCTGGCACCCACCGCCGCATTGCAACAGGCGGCACCCTATACCCTGCACGACGAACCCGCCGAGCCTGCGCCGACGCTCCCGCGCATGGTGGTGGGGGCGGGCGTGCGCCTTGCGGGGCACGCGGGGCGCAATAGCTTTGCCCAGTGGAACCCCAACGACACGGGGCTATACTTTGTGTCTGACCGCGATGGCACCGACAACTTGTGGTTGCTCAACCTCGCCACCGGCACGCCGCGCCAATTGACGCGCTTTGACGATGGACGCGTGCTGTGGGCACGGGCGGCAGCCGACCACCCCATGGTGACGTTCGAGCGCGACGCGCAGGTGTGGCTGTATGACGAGGCAACCAGTAGTGCCGCTCCGGTGCCCATCCGCGTCCGTGGCGAGGGCTACTCCATCCCCGCGTCGTTCGAGACCTACCAGCGTGGCGTGGGTGAACTGGCACTGTCACGCGATGGCAAGAAACTGGCGTTTGTGCTGCGCGGCAAGCTGTTTGCCGACTTTGCCGACAAAGAGACGGCACGCGAGCAACCGCCGAGCGGCGCATTGGCGATTACGCACGGCACCTCGCGTGAACGGCAGGTGGTGTGGTCGCCCGACAGCAGTGTGGTGAGCTACGTGTCCGACTGCGACGGCGAGCCTGCCATCTATGCCTATC
This sequence comes from uncultured Chloroflexaceae bacterium, assembly GCA_964575355.1. Lineage (GTDB taxonomy): Bacteria > Chloroflexota > Chloroflexia > Chloroflexales > Chloroflexaceae > CAZNQP01. The sequence goes on along the minus strand of CAZNQP010000030.1, from coordinate 13,766 downwards.
AGTTTAGCACGCGGCGCAGTATGTGTGTCACGCCCAATAGCACCGCGCCCTGCCGCCTGCCTACCATCTCGCCCGATGGCAAGTGGTTGGCATACCTGCACGGCACCACCGAAGTGCGCCTGCTGAATATCGAAACCGACGAAGACCGCCACTTCGCAGACGGGCGGTTTGTGTGGGTCGGCGACCTTGCGTGGTCGCCTGACAGCCAGTGGTTGGCGTTTCTCACGCACGACGAGCAGATGTATGCCAATGTGTATGTCCAGCGCATCAACGAGGCGACCGCCCGCCCGGTAACATTCCTCAGCAATGTGAATGCCTACGGGTTGCTGTGGTCGCCCGACGGACGCTTCATGGTGTTTACCACCGCACACTATCGCAGCGAGTCGCAGATTGTGCGCGTAGACCTGCGCCCGCCAGAGCCACAGTTCCGCGAAACGGCATTTGAAAAGCTGTTTGAGGAGCAACGCAAGGCGGGGGAGGGTGGCACGCCGGGCAGCACCGGCAGCACCCAGAGCAATGAGCACAGCGACGACGACGACGAGACCGACGACGACGAGACCGACGACGAGACCCCACCACCCGACGTACAGGACGACACCGCAGACGCGGTGCCCACGCCACCCGCACCCGGCACCGGCGACCCCAACGGCACCACGGGCGACCGTGCGCCTGCCGCACCCCAAGACCCCCACGGCGAACGCCCGCCGGACAGTACCCGCCCCCAAGTCGAGATTGTGTTTGCGGGCATCGAGCGGCGGCTCCAATTGCTTACGCCGCCCGATATGCGTGCCGTCGCGCACGACATCAGCCCCAATTCGCGTGACCTGCTGCTGGTTGCCAACGTAATGGACACGAGCAATATCTGGTCGTTGCCGCTCGATGAGGCACGGGCGGGCGACGCGCCGCGCCAACTGACGGCGAACAGTAGCCACAAGCATAACGTCCAGTTTGCCCCCGATGGCAAGAGCTTTTACTCGATTGAAGGCGGGCAGATTGTCACGCGCAAGATGCCGGGTGGCTCGGATGCCAGCACGCTGAGCGTGCGCTGCACGGTGCGCGTAGACTTCGCCGCCGAGAAGCGGCACGTCTTTGATGAGGCGTGGCGCGTGCTGCGCGATACCTTCTATGATGAGACCTTTGGCGGGCGCGACTGGGCAGCCCTGCACGCACACTACCTGCCGTTCCTTGATGGATGCCGCACACCGGGCGACCTGCGGAACGTGCTTAACCTGATGATTGGCGAGCTAGGCACGTCGCATACGGGGGTATTCGGGCGCGGCACGAGTAGCGACCTTGGCTACCTCGGCATCCAATTTGATGGGCACGAGCTTGCGACGAGCGGGCGGTTGCGCGTGCTGGCACTGCTGCCCGACGGTCCGGCGATGCAGGTTGCTACGCCGCCACGCCCCGGTGAATATCTGGTGGCAATTGACGGCGAGCCGCTCACCCCAGAGCAGAGCCTGCACGAACGGTTGCTTGAGCGCGCAGGGCGGCGCGTCTGGTTGCGCCTCGCCGCTGACCCTGCCAGCGACGACACCCGCGAAGTCGCGGTGCGCCCGATTGACGATGATGACTATGACACCTTGCGCTACCGGGCGTGGGTCAACTGGAACCGGGCATATGTGACGCGGGCAAGCGATGGGCGGCTCGGCTACCTGCACATCCGTGCCATGAACTATGCCGCCTATGAGCAGTTTTTGCACGACCTTGATACGGCCAATCGCCAGAAAGACGGGTTAATTCTCGATGTACGGTATAATGGAGGGGGGTACACGTCAACGTTGCTGCTGGATGTGCTGACGCGCCGCCCAGTGGTGCGCGAGGGCTTTCGGGGGCATCTCCGTTCAGACGTATACCACGTATCGGGCAACCGGGCGTTGCACCTGCCCACCACCCTGCTCACGAACGCGGCATCGGCGAGTGATGCCGAGGTGTTCAGCGAACTGTACCGGCAGGCGGGGCTAGGGGCAGTTATCGGGCAACCGACGGCAGGCGCGGTGATAGGGACGACGAGTTACACGCTACTCAACGGTATGGTGCTGCGTTTACCGACGTACAGTGTCACGACATTGAGCGGTGAAAACATGGAGGGCACGGGTCGCCCAGTAGATGAGCACGTAGACTTACCGCCGGGGGCATGGGCTGCCGGGCGCGATGGGCAACTCGATGCCGCGGTGGCAACGTTGCAGGCGCGGCTGGCACAACGCAACGGCTGACGTGCCCCACCAACGAGAACAGGTAGGGGTAGCGCAACCGCAGGAGCAGGACAGAGAGCCGCTGTAGAGCAAGAAAAGGCGAGACGATGACGGAACTGGCACCGCTACGGGTCGCGGTCAGTATCGAGAACCTGTTCGATGAACTGCCGTTTGAGCAACGCATGGAACATGTCGCGGCACAGGGCTTTCAGGCATTCGAGTTTGGCACCCGGCAGGGGCGCGACATGAACATCACACAGGCATTGCAAATGGCACTGCGGATGCAGGTTGCCGCCTTTGACGGCAGCACTGCCGCGCCCATAGACCCGGCACAGTTTGCTGCGTTCGAAAGTGACATTGTGCGGGCGGCATCGTTGGCGGTAGACCTTTCGTGCTCGCATCTGGTGGTGCATAGCGGCAACGTGCTGCCCGATGTGCCGCGCAAGGCACAGCACGAGCAACTGGTGAAGGCACTGAAGGCACTGGTACCGGTGGCGAAAGATGCCGATGTCGTTCTCTTGCTTGAGCCGCGCAACCCCTTCGATCACCCCGGCTGTTACCTCACGCAGTCCGCCGAAGGCTTCCAGATTATCCGCGAAGTGGACAGCCCACACGTCCGGCTCCTCTTCAACTGCTACCATCAGCAGATGACCGAGGGCAACCTGACCGCCCGCATCGTCAAGCACCTCGACCTGATTGGCTACATTCGGGCTGCCGACGTACCGGGGCGGCACGAGCCGGGGACGGGCGAAATCAACTATGCGTACCTCTTTCGTGTGTTGCAGGCGCGCAGCTTCCGGGGCTATGTCGGTCTCGATTATGTGCCACTGGCAGGCGACAACGAAAGCCTACGCAATGTGCAGGTGTTATTGCAGGCGGCACAACGCTAGCCACCCCGCCGCCCTGTGCCCCTGCCGCTACGCGTGTGCGTGCCACGCGCGTGCCCGCGCCCCGCACACGGCGGCATTGGTGGCGTTCGTCTGCCGATAGCCCCTATGGTATACTGGCGATATACGAGCAATACCTGTGCTTTTTGGCACAGGCGGGCGCACCCTACGGTTCCGTCGCCCAAGAGCATATCGAGAGCATATCGAACGAGGTACACCACGCATGGAACATTCAGACATGCCGCCCGATGTTGTCGTGCGGCGGTTGCCGTTGTACGCCCGTAGCCTGCGCTACCTCCAACAAGAGGGGATAGCGTCGGTATCGTCGCAAGAACTCGGTGAGCGCATCAACGTCACGGCAGCCCAAATACGCAAAGACCTGTCCTACTTCGGCGAGTTTGGCAAGCAGGGCATCGGCTACGATGTTACGCGCTTGCTTGCCCAGATCGAAGGCATCCTCGGCTTAACCCACGATTGGGCGGTTGCGCTGGTGGGGGTGGGGCACCTTGGGCAAGCCGTGGTGCGCTACGATGGCTTCCGCAGCAACGGTATCCACATTGTTGCCCTCTTTGATGGCGACCCCACCAAAATCGGGCAAGTGGTCAACGGGCTAACCATCCAAAGTACCGACGACATTGAGCGCGTGGTTGCGGCACAACAGATACAACTGGCGATTGTCGCGGTGCCTGCGCCACACGCGCAAGCCGTGACTGACCGACTGGTGGCGGCAGGCGTAGAGGCAATTCTCAACTATGCGCCTGTGGTGTTGCAGGTGCCCGACGGCGTGTGGGTGCGGAACATTGACCCGGTGACGGTGCTCCACAGCATGACGTTCTACCTCGAATACAAACAGCGTCAGCATGGCGCGGTATTGGATGATGCAGGAGCGTAACCCCTATGAAACGGCTTGGCTGGTTACTACTGGTGGTGCTGGTGTTGGCGGCGGGCGCACCTGCCGTGGTCTGGGCACAGGCTGCACCGATCATCGCGTTCTCGTCAGACCGTGACCGCAACCGTGAAATCTATGTGCTGCGCGGCGATGGCAGCACCACACGCATGACGGGCAACTGGGTGTACGACAATGACCCAACGTGGTCGCCCGATGGCAGCCGCCTGCTGTATGTGGGTGCCGATAGTAGCGGGCGCAACCTGTACACCGTGAACCCGGACGGCGGCGGGCTGACACTGCTCGATACGCCCAACTTTCCATATGCGCCGGCATGGTCGCCCGATGGCACGCAGGTGGCGTTTATCAACCGGAGCGATGAAGCCACCAGCCTGTATGTGATGAGTGCCTTCGGCGGCGGCGCACGCATGGTCACGCTCGATACCCGCGACGGGGTGTGGGTCGGCGGCGGGCGCATCGCGTGGTCGCCCGACGGCACGCGGCTGGCGTTTAGCGGGCTGACCGCGCTGGACAACAGTGCGCTCTATCTCATCAACCTCGACGGCAGCGAGCGCGTGACGCTGGTAGACCTGCCGCAGAGCTACGACATTAGCCCGGCGTGGTCGCCCGATGGCACACGGCTGGCGTTTGTCACGAGTGACCGCTTCGGCACGTATGGCGGCGAGGCGGGCGACATCCACGTTATCAACGCCGACGGCACGGGGCTGGTCAACCTCGGTGTGCGCGGCTTTGACCCGGCGTGGTCGCCCGACGGCACACAGATTGGCTACCACGACTACACCGCCACCCCCAGCGTGTCGCACCTGTTCGACCTGTACGTGATGAACGCCGACGGCACGAACGTGCAGTTGCTGGGCGAGGGTGCCAACCTCGACTGGCGGTAGGGAGCAGGCGGCGTGGAGACTGATAAGCCGCTCAAGCGGCTGTTTCAGTACGGCGGGACTGACATTGCCGCGTGGTTGCTGGGGCACGATGTTGTCGCCGTCGCGCACCGCGAGGTCAAGCTCCCGGCGAGCCGCGACCCGATCATCCCCGATGCGTTGCTCTACGTTACGCTCGCCGATGGGCGTGAGGTGCTGCTACATATCGAGTTTCAGGCGTACCCGTCGCCGCGCCCGATGCGCTGGCGGATGCTCGAATATATGCAGCGCATCAGCGAAGCCCCAGACGTGACCGTTCCCGTGTATTATGTAATCATGTATTTTCTGGGGGTCGGGGCAGACGATACGGGCGTACACACCACCGTAGGCTTCGACAATCACGGCATCACATGGCGGTATCGCGTGTTGCACCTCTGGCGCATGACCGCCGAGGAATTGCTGGCGGCAGGTCGCCCAGCGGTGCTGGCACTCATTGGACAGACGCGCATCAGTGACCCACACGCGACAGCCGATGCGGTGATAGCGCAGGTCAACACGATCACTGACCGCCGCACACGGGCGACTGTGCTGGATGAATTACTAGCGTTATGTACCGACAAGGAGTTGACGATGATTTTTGAAAGCCTGATCCAATCTGGCAAGCTCCCTGAAACCGAGGGGATGCGGATGCTCAAGAACTTGGGGCGCGAAGAAGGCATCGCCGTCGGGCGCGAGGAGGGGCGCGAGCAGGGGCAACTCACCATCACGCTCCGCCTGCTCACGCGCAAGTTCGGTCCGCTCGATGCGGCGGTGGTGGCGCACATCGAGCAGTTGCACGGCGAGCAGTTGCTCGCCCTCGCTGATGCGTTGCTCGACTTCACGCGGGTAGACGACCTGACTGCGTGGCTGGCAACCCACGGTCCCCCGGCGGCGTAGCTAGCCACCATCCTGCTATCCCTGCGCTACAAGGAAGAAAGATGACGACCATGCAGCACGACCGCCCGCTCCGGGGTTGGCTCCCTGAAACCGAGGGGATGCGGATGCTCAAGAACCTGGGGCGCGAAGAAGGCATCGCCGTCGGGCGCGAGGAGGGGCGCGAAGAAGGCATCGCCGTCGGGCGCGAGCAGGGGCAACTCACCATCACGCTCCGCCTGCTCACGCGCAAGTTCGGTCCGCTCGATGCGGCGGTGGTGGCGCACATCGAGCAGTTGCACGGCGAGCAGTTGCTCGCCCTCGCTGATGCGTTGCTCGACTTCACGCGGGTAGACGACCTGACTGCGTGGCTGGCAACCCACGGTCCCCCGGCGGCGTAGCTAGTTTGCCCGTTCGGGCGACGGCGGACGTGCCAGCGTGGGTTGCCCGCGCAGCAACACCGCTACCACCGCCACCGTCAGCAGTACTAGCCCGTAGAACTTGTACGACACACCGAAGAACGTGAGCGACCCCATCAGCGTGTTGTAGAAGCTCCACTGGTTGCCATAGCCAATGAGTGCGTACCCTATCGCTGCTGCCGCCGCTATCCAGCGTGGGATACTGCCCGCCTGAAATGCCGCCAGCAACAGTGCCAGCATCGCTACGATGGTAATCGTCTGGTAGTGCATCCATGCGGCGGGCACCAGCAGCACCATGCTGATAACAAACAGACTGTACTGCAACATATAGCGTGGCGACGTGCGTTCGGCGGGCTGCCACGCCAGCCAGCACGCCCCGGCAATGCCGAGCGCGAAGCCGCCATAGGTCGCAAGGGTGATGAGCGGGTGATAGAGCGGCGGTGTGTCTATCGTGCCACTCACGAGCCGCGACACCACACCGTTGAGCGTCTGGTTTTCGACCCACGACGTACCACCACCGATGCGCGGTAGTACCTCGAACAGATAGACTGCGTGCATTTGCCAGCCCACCACCAGTAGCGCAATGCCGTTGAATACGAGCATGCCCGCCGCAAACCCCCACAGTGCCCGCCATTCGCGCTTGATGACGAAGAACGCCAGCAACGCCGCCGGGTACAGTTTAAACAGCGTTGCCAGCGACAATGCTACCCCCGCCCAGAACGCCCGCCCCGCCTGTGTCGCCACCAGTGCCAGCAGCAGCAGCAGCAGCAGCGCAATGTCTACCTGCCCGTAGGCGATGGTGTCGGCGATGGGGCGCAGGTTGAAGAGCAGCAGCACGCCCGCACCCACCGCCGCAAAGAGTGGCAGGCGATAGGCACGGAAGATGAGCAGCACACTGCCCGCCAGTAGCACACTATTCAGCATGCGGTGCCAGAACAGCACCGCCAGCCCGTCCATCTGCACGAACGGCAGGAACAACATGCCATAGAAGGGCGGCACCTTGAAGACGTGCCCATAATGGTTGGTCGCCACCGCTTCGAGGTTATACATCGAGCCGCCCCGGAACCAGTCGCGTGCGCCCCGGAACAGTATCCAGAAGTCGGGACCACTGCGCCCAATGGCAAAGTGGATCATCACGGCGAGGTGAACCACCGCCGCGACCGCCAGCACACCGATGACCCACGCCTCCCAGCGTCGGCGTTGCCCGTATTCTGCCAGCAGTGCCACGCCAAACGCACTGAGCACCAGCACCGCCAGCGAGACCCACAGGGTGGGCGGGTAGGGCGTGACATCCCACGCGCCGTCGAGCGTCATGATCAGTTGGTAGAAGGGCAGGAGCCAGTATGCCAGCCCCGCAAGGATGACCCACCGCGCGGCGGTCAGGTGGCGGGTGCCGTCGGTGGCACGCGCACTGAGCAACCATGTTGCCAGCCCAAACAGTGCCGCGAGCAGTGCCAGCCCTGCCAGCCGCATGGTATAGGGCGCAACCTGCCAGTGGTTGAGCAGAATCCCCGCCGTCAGTGCCAACAACAGCCCTGCCACTGCTGTGCTTGCCAGCCCCCGCCCCGCGCCCACGCCCCGCAGTGCGTAGTAGCTGCCTGCCGTCAGGAGTGCAAAGGCAGCCAGTTGCCACAGTGGAGGGAACAGCGCACGTTCGCCCGTGGGCATGACGCTGACCCCCGCTAGCATCACGCCGAGCGGGCGCGGGTCGGTGGTGGTACTCGTGGTGCTACTTGCGAGCGTGAGCGGCAACGCCCAACCCGCGTGCTCTTGTGGGGGCAGCAGCAGGCGGTAGGTACGGATGCCGTGTATTTCGCGGGGGACGGTGAGCGTAGCGAGTTGGTCATCGCCGAGATGCACACGCACGGTGGGCGGTGGCGTACCGTCTGGGTAGCTGTTGACGAGCGTCAGCGCAAGTGTCAGGGGCGCACGCGCTGCAACCACGGGGAGCGCAAGCTGGGTGTCGCTGTTTGTCCAGCGTACCGTGCGCCCCAAGTCAGGAATGTATTCCGCCTCGTGCGTGCCACTGATGAAGCGGCGGTCGAGCGTGCCCACTGTCAGGGCTTGCGGTGGCAACAGCCAGTACGCCAGCGTCAGCAGCACCAAGGCGAGCAGCAGTAGCCCCGGCAACCCAACGAGGTATTGCCCCAGTGGTAACGCAACAGACCGCGCCTGTGGACCGCTAGCGGTGGTGGGGAGCGTCAAGCGGGGCGTGGTCACTGGCTCATATCCTTTATCGTTTGCATCGCCGCCATTGTACCACAGGCAGTGCCACAGGCAGTACTATTGGCAAGTACCACCGGCAACGTCAACGGTCGGGGTGCCGCGCCTGCTCGGTGTTGGGCGGGTGCGCCAATTGGCGGGCACGTTCGTGGTCTTCGTGTCGCCATTTCAGCACCGCATCGCCCACACTATCAATCACCATGCCGAGACTGCCAATAATAAACAACCATGTGCCCCAGTACACCCAGTCACTCGACAGAAACATGATGCTGCCAATGAAGAACACTATGCCGCCGAAGATACCCAGTCCGGTATGTATCCACGAATAGTTGTGGACAAACTCCTGAATGGCGTGTTTCATCGTGGTGTCGCCCCCTTTGTGTAGCACTTGTGTGACCCGCCCGCCCGCTGTAACAGGCGGGTAGGCACGCAGCCCATCCGTGGCTTTACCATACCACACGACACCACAGAGACACCACACGGAAGCCACCGGGACGCGCCAACCGAGGGGAACGCACTAGGGCAGTGTAGTGAACTGCATCGGGTTCTGGTTGACCCACTGCTCGCGCTCCATTGCCCACACTTGATAGTCGAGGTGCGGACCGGACGACATGCCCGTACTGCCCATGTAGCCGATCACGTCGCCACGCTGCACCTGCTGCCCACTCGCTACGGCGAATCCGCTCAGGTGGGCATAACCGGTCTTGTACTGGTCGTTGCTGACCCAGACGTGGTTGCCCGCCGGGTAGCTACCGGGGGTCACGGTCACAACGCCGCTGTGGGTGGCATAGATGGGCGCGTCCTGCGATGCGCCGGGGTCTGCCCGCCCGTCTCCGTCGCCGTCAAGGGCAAGGTCAATCGCGCCCCACACGTTGGCGGGGGCGTGGGTGCCCACACCATAGCCCTGCGTCATGACGGTATTGCTTGCGTTGAGTGGGTTGCCCGCCGGGCGCAGGTCATCGCCGATGGGGAAGCCGCTCCCCATCGGTGCCGGGCGAATGGGCGACTCGCGCCGCCACGCATCCACGAGGTTGTGTACGGTGTTGATGTACCCGCCGGTATCGTTCTCGAAGGTAGGGGCATAAACTGGCAGCACATCGGCGACTGTCTCGTGCCCGCGCCCCTGCAAGTACTCTACGTCAATCAGGCGGTACCAATCGCGGATGCCCGTCTCCCAGTCGGGGTAGTCGCGGAAACGCCCGTGGCAGGTAGGATAGCCAGCACAGATGATGTTGCCGACGTTGTGGGTGCTGATGCCTGCCGCCTTGTCCTTCCAGCCTGCCCACCCCGGCGCGGTGCCTGCCGTGCTTTCGACGACAAAGAATGCCACCGCGAAGGCGGGGTCAATCCCATATTCCGCGCCCAGTCGGTACCACACGTCGCCCGTGCCTGCTGCGGGGCTACCATAGTCGGCAAGGATACCGTTAATCTGGTCGGCGGTGACACTGGGCGCGGCACGCAGGCGGTAGTCGCCGGGCGGGTTGGGGTTGCCCGCGATAGTCTGGGGGGGGGTAGCGACTTGCTGCTGGAGTGGCATAAACGGTACCCAGCGCGATACCTCTAGCCCGGCAGCCTGTGCAAACAGCAGGATCACGACAAGACTAAGCACCCCCACGGCAATTGAGCCGGGGATGCTGAATAGCCAGCCCAGACTGGGCGGTGGCAACACAATGCCGCCGGGATCGTCGTAGGTATAGGCGGGATCGCCAAACAGCCGCTCACGGTTGGCGCGTGCTCGGTCGGGGCTAACCGGCGGGCTGAATGCTGCCGGGTACTGCGCGGTGGGTGGTTCTGCCGGGTACTGCGCGGTGGGCGGCGGGGCAGGGAGCTGGCGGGCGGGCGGCACATAGGTTGCGGCAGCGGCGGGGCGGCTTGCGCTCACAGTACCCCGCCGACGGCGCGGGGGCGCACGGCGCACATACTGCCCGCTCTCACTGGCGGTGGGGGTGTCTGTATCATCGTTGATGGGCACACCGTTATAGTCCACCATAGGGGCGGGGCGCAGGCGGGCAGGCGCGGCGGGGGCAGGCTGGGTGCCATCACGCGGCGCGTCGTGCTGGTTGTTGTCGTGCTCGCTCACAGTTCGGTGTCACTTTCAGGGGCACTTTGCCCGCAACCGGGAAACAACGCATACGCCGCGTCAGTGTGGCTGCACTTGTAAGGGACATTGCTTCAGTATAACAGAACGCATGTTTCGTGTCAAACACACTACACGCACGGTTGCCGCTTGTGTGCAGCGCAACCAGAGCGCACATCCCGTCTCTATAATCTCTATAGTACCACCTTTACCAATTCGCGCCTTTGACTAACCCCTCTTGTTAGCCATTACTAATACGCTGGCACGCGCTGGGGTGTTGCAGCCCGCACCGTGGCATATTGGTCAGCCGTGACCACACGCCCGAAGCTCCGGAGTGGTGCAAGGCGTAGCCCGTGCCGGTGCATCAGCGTCTCCATCTCGGCGACGTGGGCGGGCGAGATGTGCCGCCCCAGCGTGTAGTGCCCGGTATACCCCTCTAGTGCCAGCACAATCGTTTCGGCGAGGCAGGCATATGCCACCCCCGGCGGCGTGCCGATGCCAAAGCCCAAGTTCGGCGTACCGGGCAGAGCAATCTCGCCGCTTTCAACCACCAGCACGTCCGGGCGGGCGGCGGCAGCAGTGGCGTTCACGTTGGACGGAATAGCAACGTCACACACCACACTCCCCGGTGACAGGCGGGCAAGCGGCAGCACACTGTCGTGCAGGGCACTGGTCGCCAAAATCAGCAGGTCACAGGCGGCGGCGTGCGCGTCGGGCGTGGTGGCGGTGTGCAGGGGCGTGCGCGGGGCAGTGGCGGCAAGTTCGGTCGCAAGTGCCTGCACCCGTTCGGCACGCGGCGCAACCAGCGTTAGGGCGGCAACCTCGTGGACAAGCAGGCGGGCGCACGCCGCCCCAATGCTGCCCGTCGCGCCCACTATCATGGCACGGGCAGCCCGGATGTCGCGCCCCACCGCATGCAGGGCAGTGCGGGCGGTTGCCAGCGTCGCCACGACGGTCAGGGTGTTGCCCGTGGTAATCGCCAGCGGGCTGTGGCGGGCAACCGTTTCGCCCGCATCGCCGACCACCGACGTGAACGCCCCCAGCCCCATCACCCGCGCACCGCGCCACGCGGCATACCGGGCGGCAATCTGGAGGCGGCGGTAGGTAAAATCGGGCGGGCGGCGCAGCATTTGGTGCGGGGTGCTGCCCAGTGTCAGCAGCACGCCCTGCACCGTGCGCCCAGTCGCTGGGCTCACAATGTCGCGCATTGTGCCCAACGCAAGCGGCGGCGCATAGGCGGCAACCTGCTCGACGTGGGCGGGGGGGAGCCGACGTGCCCAGCGCATGAAGGGCGGGGTGGTGATGTATTCACGCTGGGTAGGGTGGACAACAAAGGCAAAATCAATGCTGTTGGATGGGTGAACAGTGCGGCGGTGCGCCACAAACGACGGCATACGCAACAAGCCAAGCATGAACTTCTTACCTGCTTCCCAAGCTTTGTAACGCTGCGATTAGTATACCACGCTTTGGACGGACACCAACGCCCACCGCCACGCCGCCCAGATGGGAGGGGCACTGTTGGGCGGCGCGTACCGGTGGGTCGTGGTATACTGTGGTGTAATACCTAGCATACTGCACCGTCGCACGCTGCACATCCCCTGTGCCAAAAGACGGCTGTGCGGCGTTTATGCGTAGCAAAGACCAGAAAAGGACACGCAATGCGCCGAATACGCTGGCTGCCCGTAGCCCTTCCCTTAGCACTGCTGCTGGCACTGTTGCCAACCCCCGCCGCCGCACAAGAAGCGGTTTCAACTGCCGACCTTGCGCGGGGCATCAATACCGTGTGGGTCTTGGTGACGGCGTTTCTTGTCTTCTTTATGCAGGCGGGGTTCGCCTTCCTTGAGGCAGGCTCGACCAACGAGAAAAACACCGTGAGCATCTTAATGAAGAACGTGCTCGACTTCTCGGTGGGCACCATTGCGTTTTGGGCGTTTGGCTATGCCCTGATGTATGGCAACGGCACGCCGCTTGTCGGTACATCTCAGTTCTTCCTGATCGGTCTTGACTACGACGGCAACGTGCCGGGTATGGCGTTCTGGCTGTTCCAGCTGATGTTTGCGGGCACCGCCGCCACCATCGTTTCGGGGGCTATGGCAGAACGCACGCGCTTTGTGGTCTATCTTGCCATCAGTGTCGTGATCACGGGGCTGATTTACCCCGTGTTTGGGCACTGGGCGTGGTCAGACATAGGCTGGCTGGCATCGCTCCCGCTCGGTAGCGGCTTCCACGACTTCGCCGGCTCGACGGTGGTGCATAGCGTTGGCGGCTGGGTTGCACTGGTGGGTGCCGTCACCGTGGGCGCACGCATTGGTCGCTTCGATGGCAGCACCAACGTGATGCGCGGGCAGTCGGTGCCGTTCGCCGCGCTGGGCGTGTTTATCCTGTGGCTAGGCTGGTTCGGCTTCAACCCCGGTAGCCAGCTTGCCGCCATCGGGAGCAACGCCGATGCTATCGCACTGGTCGCCGTCAACACCAACCTTGCTGCCGCGATGGGCGGGCTGGGGTCGCTGGTGCTGGTGCGGATCATCGAAGGCAACTGGCGACTGACCACCACCCTCAACGGCGTGCTCGGCGGGCTGGTTGCTATCACGGCGGCGTGCAATGTGGTACTACCTGCGTGGGCAATCGTTATCGGGGGCATCGGTGGCATGATCACGGTGCTGTCAACGTGGTGGCTCGAATCCGTTCAGATTGATGACCCGGTGGGCGCGGTGCCCGTCCACCTGTTCGCGGGCATTTGGGGGACGCTGGCGGTGGGGCTGTTTGCCACCGAAACCGGCGTGTTGATGGGGCACGGCTTCGGGCAACTGGCAGCACAACTGGTGGGCATCGTGGTGTGTGCGGCGTGGGCGGCGGGTACGGCATTCCTCTTTTTCCGGCTAGCGCGTCTGCTGGCGGGTGACTTGCGCGTGACACCGCTTGTCGAGTCACAGGGGCTGGATGCAGCCGAACACGGCGAGACCGGCTACCCACGCCTCGCGGATGCTGAAGAAGAAAGCCCCTCGATCAAACGCTCACGCAGCAGCACCGCCCGCGCCTAGCACCCGCCCACGCAGCAGCACCGCCCACGCAGCACCACCGCCCACGCAGCACCACCGCCCACGCAGCACCACCCGCGACAGGGGCAGGGAACGCGAGTAGCGCACCCTGCCCCTGCACTCATTCACCGATTTGCGTATTTGCGTGGGGGTATATGCTGTGGGACTAATCGCCCGTACCGCGTGCGGGCAACGGCGGCACGTCTTCCACGGGCGGCGGCGGCACGTCTTCCACGGGCGGCGGCGGC
>CAZNQP010000029.1:39382-40688 GCA_964575355.1 uncultured Chloroflexaceae bacterium | reverse complement strand
TTGCAGCAGGGGCAACCGGAGCAGCAGGGACAACCGGAGCAGCAGAGACAACCGGGCGGGTCACCCCTGCTGCACAGGGTACGCGGTGGGGGCTATTCGGCGGCACTTGCCCCCGTGATGCCTTCGAGCAACTGCGGCATGTACCAGATTTGTTCGTCGGTGGCAATTTCGCCCTCTGCGAGGAACACGGTGCCGTCTTGGAAGGTCAGCGGACCTGTCCACAGGTTGATGCTGCCGTCGGCAAGTCCGGCAATAAAGGTGTCGAGTTGGGCGGCTTCCTCGGCGGCTAGACCGTCGCCCTGCAGGAAGCCGATGGCACTGGTATCCTTGTCGTTGATGTCTTCCCAGTTGGGCGGCAACCATTGCCACGTCGGTTGCCAGTCGCCTGCCTGCACTTCTTCGAGGGTGTCAAGGTAGGTGGGACCCCAGTTGAAGTAGGGCACACCGAGGCACACGTCGGGGGCTTGCTCGCAGGCACCCTCGAAGTCGTAGGGTACGGCGGCAACTGGTGTCCCTGCTTCGGTGGCTTTGTTGGCTTCCACGAGGGCTTCGGTCGTGTCAATGCCGGAGATGAGCACATCGCGGTCGGCGTTGATGAAGTCGTTCGAGACTTGGGTTGGGTCGAGCGTCACGCCGGGGATGTTGAACCAGAAGCCAATCCACGTCACTTCAAAGTCGAGTGTTTCGGTGGGCTTGTCTTCGCGCAGGTTGTCGTAGCAGTAGGTTGCGCCCAGATAGGCGGCATTGACGAGGCGGCGTGTTTCGTCGTTGATGAGCGGTCCGACATAGCCGATGTTGCCGGTTTCGGTGTGCAGGGCGGCAGCACAGCCCGACATCATCTTGCCAAACTCCATTTGCCCCATGATGTTGCCGAGGTTGTCGGGGGCAAGCCCGGTGAGCACGTCGTCGCCTGAGGCGTGGATGAAAGTTACATCGGGGTGGTTCTGTGCCGCGACGCGGGTGCCGTCCTTGAAGTCGTCCGAGTTGGTAATGATGACGGTTGCGCCTTGGTCTACGAGGTCATCTACCACCTGTTGCACCTGCACGTTGGGGCGGTCGGCGGGGTTGACCTTATCCACATAGATGAACTCGGCACCCTCGACGCGCTCTTCGGCGTACAGTGCGCCTTCGTAGTGCGCTTGGCTCCAGCCACCATCGTTGATGGGACCGACGAGCACCATACCGAAAACAAGGTCACCATCACCCGAAGCGGCGGGGGCTTCTTCCTCGGCGGCGGGGGCTTCTTCAGCTGGGGCTTCTTCAGCTGGGGCTTCTTCCTCGGCGGCGGGGGCTTCGGCGGCTCCGC
>CAZNQP010000029.1:34896-39282 GCA_964575355.1 uncultured Chloroflexaceae bacterium | reverse complement strand
GGGGCTTCTTCAGCTGGGGCTTCTTCCTCGGCGGCGGGGGCTTCGGCGGCTCCGCCGCACGCTGCCAGCACCACCAGCACGAGGGCTAGCAGCAGGGTCAGGGGGAGAGTGCGTGTCCGTGGCATTGTCTGTCCTTTCCAGTCCAATTGGCTTGATTGTGTCGCTACCCGTTGGGTATGCCCGATCACGGCGGCTGTGCCTGCCGCAGACACGACAGGCTTCCGCACGCACAGACCGTGGCTGGCACCGTGCAACAGGCACTTTCCAGCGGGAATATCTGAAGTACTTGTCAGTATAGGAGAAAGCTCTATCGCCTGTCAATCGGTAGAGTGCCGAATCTGTTGCCGTGCGAGTAGGGCGGTTTGTCCAAGAGTGGCACCGCGAGCGGGCACCGTACTGCTCGGTGCAAGTGGTTGCTATTCGGCGATGAGTATGCTACTATAGGCACAGCAATGAACCTGTAGCTGGCAGGTGGCGTAAGCTGCCTGCCTGATTCTGTGTTGTACACCAGTTTTCCAGTTTTATAGAGGTTGAAGAATGTCGCAGCAGATTATTGCCAATATTGAGCAGGAATACCTGAAAAAGTCCGAAGACATCCCAGAGTTTCGCGTGGGCGACACCGTGCGCGTTGGGGTGAAGGTGGTGGAAGGGAGCCGCGAACGTGTGCAGGACTTTGAGGGCGTGGTGATCCGCCGCCGCAGTGGGGGCATCAACGAAAACTTCACCGTGCGCCGGATTGCCTCACACGGCATCGGGGTCGAACGAACCTTTTTGCTGCACGCCCCGCGCATTGACCGCATCAAGGTGGTGCGGCGTGGCAAGGTGCGCCGCGCCAAGTTGTACTACCTGCGTGGTCTTACGGGCAAGGCGGCTCGCATCAAGGAACGCCGCAGATAGCCGCGTATGGTGCTCCGGGGCTACCGTTGGCTGGTCAACCGGGCTTTCCACCACTTCTACCACGAGTTCGCGTGGACGTATAACGCGGTGGCGTGGTTGGTGTCGCGGGGGCTGTGGTTTCAGTGGGTTGCCGCCGTGCTGCCTCTGGTACGCGGGCGCACGCTGGAATTGGGGTGCGGTACCGGTAAACTGCAAGAACTGTTGACCCACCGTCATTCGGCTTTGGCGGTGGGTCTTGATGCGTCGCCGCACATGCTGCGCCACACGCGCCGCCGCGCGTACCCGGCGCAGCGTGCCCCGCAATTGCTGCGTGCCGATGCCCGCCGCCTGCCATGCGTGGCACAGAGCTACACCACGGTGGTGGCGACCTTTCCGAGCGATTACATCATTCAGCCCGACACGCTCCGCGAGGTGCGCCGCGTGCTCGCCCCCGGCGGGCAGTTGCTCATCGTAGATGCCGCACTGTTCACGCGGGCAGGGTGGTACGAGCAACTTGTTGCGCTGGTCTACCGCCTTGTGTGGCTACGCCCACCGTCTGCCCCGGCTCCCGCTCACCCCCCCGAAGATGTGCCGCTCGCTGTGACGCACCCGTACCTGCCCCGGCTCCGGGCGGCGGGCTTTGCCGTGGACGTGCAGCCCGTCGCGGTTGCGGACAGTGTGGTGCATGTGTTTGTTGCCCACCCAGTCGCTTCTTCGTGTGCGTAGCGCGTATGGCACCCCACGGTCGTTACGAGCACCAGTTGCACGCGGCGGGCTATCGTGCGGTCGCTGGGATTGACGAGGCGGGGCGCGGTTGCTGGGCGGGTCCGGTGGTGGCGGCGGCGGTGGTGCTGTCGCCCGCGTTGTTGGCGGATGCTGGGCTGTGTGCTCTCCTGAACGACTCGAAGCAGTTGCGAGCAACCCAACGTGACGTGGCGTATGTCATGTTGCAGCAGCACGCGCATGGGTTGGCGGCGGCGGCGGTGCCTGCATACCTGATAGATGCGTATGGTATTGTGCCCGCGACGCGGCTGGCGATGCTGCAAGCCCTGCTGATGTTGCCGTGTGCCGTGGACGCATTGTTAATAGATGCGGTGCGGCTGCCGCTTGCATTGCCGCAGCAGGTGCTTACCCGTGGCGACGCGCAGGTGTTGAGCATCGCCGCCGCCTCGATTGTGGCGAAAGTCCACCGCGACCGCCTGATGACTGCCGCCGATGCCGCCTACCCCGGCTATGCTTTTGCCGCGCATAAAGGCTATGGCACGGCGGCGCACCAGCAAGCGTTGCGGCGGTTGGGGGTGTGCCCGCTGCATCGCCGCACGTTTCGCCCAGTGCTGGCGACCCTCCCCGACGAGTCGGCTATGGTATACTGAAGCATAGCAGTCGGTTGCCTTGGCGACTGGCGGGCGTAGCGCAAGGAACGGTACCGTTATGACCGATATTGCACATATGCCACCTTTGGTGGCGCGGTTGCTCCAAGCCAATGCTACGCCAAACCGTGCCTTGATCGAGCAACTGTGCCGCCACACCGACAGTGTGCTGCCTGCTGTGCGTGCCCTTGCCGCCAATGTTGCCCTGCTACGCGAGCGGGAACCGCGCTGCTATGCGCCGCTCCACGCGCTCCGGTTGCTGCCAGCGATGCCGCACCCTGACAATGTGTCGGCAGTGCTGCACTGCTTGCCGTTGCAACTTGATGAAGCGAGCCACGTTGCGGCGGTACGCTGGGCACGCGACTCGATTGGCGTGCTTGTGATGCACGGGCGGGTTGCGCTCCCGGTGCTGTGGGCGTGGGTAGATGATGACAGCTCCACCACGCCGCAACGGGGGGCAGCCTTAGAAGCCCTGCTGTCACTAGCGCAGGGCTTCCCAGCTACACGGGCGGAAATTGCGACGGGCATCAGCGCACGCTTCACGGCGTATCTGGCAGCGCATGCCCCTGATACGTTGTACATGACGTTTCTGGCGCATACAGTGGTGGGTATGCAGCTATGCGAGCACTACACGGCGTTGATGGGGGCATACAAAGCGGGCTATGTTGACCGTGCGCTCCTCCCGGCTGCGGTTGCGCGGCAAGCCATGTATGGTCAAGCGGACAGTGAACCGTTCGTTCCGTTGACGTTCTGGGAACGTTATACACAAGACCACGATGAGGTCAATGGTGATGCTTAAGTGGGTGGCTTACTGCGGGTGGGCAGAGCCTACCGAGCCGCATAAACGAGCCGCATAAAACAGGGAGGCGACAATGGACGACGATATGCTGACAAACGAACAGCCGGACGAGGAGCTTGCTCGGCTTGCCCAAGAAACGATTAACAGTCAGGTGAACGGTGACGATGCCCCGGAAATGCGGATACGTTGCCAGCGCGTGATAGACCTGTATGCGGGGGGCAAGGTACTAGAGCCACGCGACTTCTTTCATGCCGCGCTGGTGCTACTGTATGGTGAGAAAACGAGCCACTACGAACTGTCCCGCACGTTTGCGCTGCGGGCTGCCCGCGAGGGCGAGGGGCGTGCGTGGACGGTCTATGCGATGGCGTGGGATCGCTGGCTGTTGTCGGTCAACCGCCCGCAACGCTATGGCACCCAGATCATTAAGCGCAACGGCGTGTGGACGGTGGGCGACGTAGACGAAGCCGTGACCGACAACGAGCGGGCGTTGCTGGCGGTGCCGCCGCTGTATGTACAGCAGCAACGTGCCGCGCAACTGCAACGGCAAGAGCAGGGCTAACCGACGAACACCACACAGCGGATGCCGTAGGCGGCACCCGCTACGGGCAAGTTGCGTTCGTTGATATGCAGCAGACCGCTATTCAGCGGCGGTGCTGCTCGCACTAGAGCTTGCGCTTTTGTCCATCAGGCGC
Organism: uncultured Chloroflexaceae bacterium; assembly: GCA_964575355.1. Taxonomy (GTDB): domain Bacteria; phylum Chloroflexota; class Chloroflexia; order Chloroflexales; family Chloroflexaceae; genus CAZNQP01. The sequence continues at coordinate 35,545 of CAZNQP010000029.1, read as the reverse complement.
GGTCCAGCCTTCGGGTCGTCGTGGCGGTGGGTTGGGTCGTCGTTGCGGTAGATAGCCCGGATGCGCCCCTTGGCTTTGCCGATGTTCGCATGGCGTGCGGCGGTGTTGCGGCGGGCACTGCTGCTGACTGAGCGGGTAGCCTGTTGGTACTCCTCCTCGTCGTGCAGCACATCCTTCAACCCTTCGTGCAGCGTTTGGAGCAGGTTGCGGAGTTGTTCCATCTCGGCAGTGCTCAGCTTCCGCATGCGCTTCTGGACGCTTGCGTGATGGCGTGGGCGCAGGCGGCGCAACACGTCGCCACCGTCTGCGGTGAGGCAAATTAAACTCACCCGGCGGTCTTGCGGGTCGGGGCGACGCTCGACCAGTCCCTTGCTGATCAGGCGATCAACAATGCCAGTGAGGTTGCTGTTGTCGCACATCATCTGCGAACTGATCGTGCTCAGGGGTACGCCTTCGGGGGTGGCGTAGCTCAAAATGGCAAACTGTGGTACTGTTAAGCCCTCGCCGCGTAAATCGTAGCGGTTGAACATTTCCAGCATTGAATTGATCTGACGGAGTAAAGAATAGGCTTCCAGTTCAGGTTGCGTGCGGAGCGTCTCGTTCGGCACTTCTGAAGTCATGCGTCTGCCTTCTAGGTAGTTTCCAATAT
>CAZNQP010000029.1:20706-34796 GCA_964575355.1 uncultured Chloroflexaceae bacterium | reverse complement strand
GTCTCGTTCGGCACTTCTGAAGTCATGCGTCTGCCTTCTAGGTAGTTTCCAATATCGCTACTTGGATCATAGCATCAGGTGGGATATATGTCAATGTTATGTCGAAGATTTGCACAGTTTACAGGATCAAGGTGTGTGCGGTTCTTGGCGGGTGCTCTAGCCATTGGGGGGCGTACCAGCGGGGGGGCTGGTGAGCGGCTAGGCGGCTTCGGCGCGGTGGGGGCGGTAGTGTTGCAACTCGGCGAGCAGTTCGCGCGTGGTGGCTTCCGCTTCGGCGCGGGTGCGGGCAAAGCCAATAATGTCCCCGTCGAGCAGCATGGCGTAGGCACGCATGGTGCGGTCATATACAACCGTGACCCGTACACGTAACTGATTGTTGGTGGTATGTGTTGTCGTGTGCATGGGGTGCCTCCTGTCCATGTCCCATCCATTCCTCACGTCTATTGTAGCACAAAAGTTCTGTAGTGTCTAGGTGGCGGTGTGCGAATAGCGCGATCACGCGCTATATCCATGGGGCTGGTTGGCTGGTTAGCATAGGCTTGACAGCCCGTGTTCCTCTATGCTATCGTTACACATAAGTAAAGAACGTAACCTTCGGGGCAGGGTGCAATTCCCGACCGGCGGTAATCTGCTCATGAGCAGTCAGCCCGCGAGCCAAACGGTGACATATCACCGGGCACGATCTGGTGCAATTCCAGAGCCGACGGTACAGTCCGGATGGGAGAAGGTTGTGGGACACGCGCCTGCGGTTGCAGCGGGCGTATTGGCAGTGTATGTGTGGCATGACGCGCAACGTCGTGCCAGCCGCGCATACCCGCTATGGTGTACCACGGCTCCGGGGAACACGGTAGTTCTTCGGGGTTTTTTTGTGCAGAGAAAGGTCAACACCATGCAAAATACCATCGGTGTGCCGCAACCAACCACCGCGACGCGGCAACGGCGGCTCCCCCGCTTGCTGGCGGCGTTCGGGCGCGGGCGGCAACGGCTCGAATGGGTCGGGCTACCCGTCACGCTTGTGCTGCTGCTGCTGTTCTGGCAGACTGTGGTGGTGGTGGGCGACTATCGGAGCTTCATCTTGCCGTCGCCCGCCGATGTGTTCAACCGCTTTGTACTGGCTGCCAGCAGTGGCGTGCTCTGGACGCATACGGCGGTGACGGTCTTCGAGGCGGTGACGGGCTTTGCGCTCGCACTTGCGGTTGCTGTCATGTTGGGCTATGTGCTGGCGCACGTTGGTTGGCTCGAACGGGCACTGGCTCCCGTGCTGGCGGCATTGCAAGCAGTGCCGATTATTGCGATTGCGCCGTTGATCATTCTCTGGGTGGGGGCGGGGCTGCAATCGAAGGTGCTGGTTGCGGCACTGATTACCTTCTTCCCGATGCTGATCACCACCATCGCCGCGTTGCACGGCATCCCGCGTGAACTGCGCGAGATGGGGCTGATCAGCGGTGCATCGCGCTGGCAGATGTTCCGCCACATTGAGCTACCGCTTGCGTTGCCCGTGATGCTGGCAGGCGTGCGTGTGGGGCTATCGCTGGCAACCACCGGTGCCGTTGTGGGCGAGTTTGTCGCCGGACGTGACGGGCTAGGCGCGTTGATCAACATTGCGCGTGGTCTGTTCGACACCCCCCTGATGTTTGTGGCGTTGTTTACGCTGGCGACGATCACGTTGTTGTTCTACGTCGCCGTGACGGTGCTAGAGCGGGTGCTGGTTGACTGGGAAAGCTGACCCTCGTTAAATCTAGCGTAACTAGCGTAATAAATCTAGCGTAAGGAGATAGGAAACAACCATCATGAGCAAGTATGTATCGTTGGTGCTGGTGCTGCTGGTGCTGGCAGCGTGCGGCGGCGCACCGCAGGCTACTGCCCCCACCGAGGACGCGGACGCGGCAACCGACGCGACCGCCGCCGATGCCCCCGCCGCGCAACAAGATGTGACCGTGGCATTCTCGTATATCCCGAACGTGCAGTTTGCGCCGTTCTATGTCGCTGACCAAAAGGGCTACTATGCCGAAGAGGGCATTACGCCCACGTTCGACTACAATTTCGAGACCGATGTGCTGCAACGGTTGGCGGCGGGCGATGTGCAGTTTGCCCACGGCAGCGGGCTTTCGACCATGCTGGCACGGCAGCAGGGTTTGCCAGTGACGTTCGTTATGATGCAGTACCAAGAGTTCCCGGTGGTGTTCTTCAGCAAGGGCGATGTCCCGCTCGCTAGCCCCGCAGACATGACCGGGCGTAGCGTGGGCTTGCCGGGGCGGTTTGGTGCCAGCTACTACGCGCTACTGGCGGTACTCTATGCCAGCGACCTTGCCGAAAGCGACATGAACGTGCAGGAAATTGGCTTCAACCAGTTACAACTGGTGCTCGAAGACCAGATCGACATTGCGGCGGGCTATGCCATGAACGAGCCGGTGAAGCTGGCAGCCGAAGGTAGCGAGGTGAACATGCTGCGTGTCGCGGATGTGTTCCCGCTGGTTGGCGACGGGGTGATCGTGAACGAGGAGACCATCAGCGCGGACCCCGAACTGGTGGCGGGCTTTGTGCGGGCGACAGTGCGCGGGCTGGCAGATACGCTTGCCGATCCGGAGGAAGCCCTTACCATCAGTCAAGCGTACATCCCTGAAATGGAAAACGTCGCGTTCGAGCGGGATGTGCTGCAAACCAGCCTCGACTATTGGCGGGCAGACACGCTTGGTGCGAATGACCCCGCCGCGTGGGAGCAGTCGTACCAGTTTCTGCTCGAACTGGAACTGCTGAACGCGCCAATTGCATACGAGCAAGCCTTCACGAACCAGTTTATTCCGAATGCAGCACCCGACGCAGCACCCGACGCAGCACCCGACGCAGCACCCGACGCAGCACCCGACTATAGCTACTAGTCTGGGGGCGACACGGGTAGGGGCACGCGCAAACTGGTGCCGACGGAACTGGGGCGCATCCGGCGAGGTGAGGCACATGGTCGTGCTATGGGGTGCATCGTCGTTGGCTCGCGTGCAGCGCAAACCCCCGGCATGCTTGCCGGGGGTTTGCGGTGTCTAAGGCTTGCGGTGTCTACGGGCAGCAGGCTAGGCGTACTGCATAACGCTAATGCGGGCTGCCACCTGCTGTGCCAGTTCACGGAAGACACTGGCATAGGCATCGGGTTGCGCGCTGATGACGGCGGGCTGTCCGTTGTCGCCGCCTTCGCGCACGCTGATGCCGAGTGGCACCGCGCCCAGCACGGGCATGTCCAGTTGGGCGGCAAGCCGTTCGGCACCGCCGGTGCCGAAGATGTTGTAGCGCGTGCCTGTGTCGGGGGCGACGAAGTATGCCATATTCTCGATCACGCCCAGCACCGGAATGTTGACCTTGCGGAACATCTGCACCGCCTTCACCACATCAATCGTGGCAACCTGTTGCGGGGTCGTCACGATCACTGCGCCCGACAACGGCAACGACTGCGCCAGTGTCAGCGCGACATCGCCCGTGCCGGGGGGCATGTCTACCACCAGATAGTCGAGCGGTGCCCAGTCTACGTTGTAGAGGAATTGGCGCAACAACTGCGTGACCATCGGACCGCGCCAGATGACAGGTTGGCTTTCGTCAATCATAAAGCCAATGGAAATTAGCTTGATGCCGTGTGCCTGCAACGGTACCATCACTGGGTTGCCGTCCTTGCCCTCGAAGGCTTCGGGCTGTCCGCTTGCGCCGAGCATGGTCGGCACCGACGGTCCGAACACATCAGCGTCGAGCAAGCCCACACGTGCCCCTTCGAGGTGGAGCGCAACCGCAAGGTTGGCGGCAACGGTAGACTTGCCCACGCCGCCCTTGCCCGCCGCCACGGCAATGACGTGCGTCACGCCGGGGATTTCCGCTTGGTCGGGGATGCCTGCGTGTTTGCGAACCTGCGCGGTAAACTCGATTTCCACCTGCTCAACGCCCGTGATGCCACGCACGGCGGCTTCAGCATCAGCGCGGATTTCGTCCTTGAGCGGGCAGGCGGGGGTGGTCAGTTCAATCGTGAAGGCAACCGTGCTGCCCGTCACCGCCACGTTTTTGATCATGCGCCGCGACACAAGGTCGCCGCCCAGTTCCGGCTCTTGCACGGTGCTGAGCGCAGCAAGAATCTGCTCTTCGGTGATCCCAGCATCACGCTCTCGTTTTGGCAATAACATCGAAACTCCTCTGTTGTGTACTGCAACGTCTGGCGGTGGCTTCTGCCCGCCGGATCATTCTTTTTTCACTCCCATACTTACCTACGATTCTAACAGACCACGCCTACTTTGTCTATGCTTTGCCCAGCCTATGCAACCGTGGGCGGAGCACAATGTGTGGTTGTGCAGGATTTGCCCAGCATGTGCAACCTCTGTGCAAACCCCTTGCAATTTCCGTGATGATGCGTTACAATAGAAGAAATACTTGAGGGTTAAAGCTATTCGTGCTGGTTTTGAAATGCAAAGCGAAATACTATGACACAAGCCCCAATCCATGATTTGCTCGACCGTGCCGCTGGCGGTGTTCGTCTCGGTGTAGACGAAGCCATAACGCTGTACCAGCACGCCCCACTGGATGACCTGTGCGCCGTTGCCCACGCTGCCCGGCGGGTGCAGGTGCCCGGTACTGCCGCCACCTACCAGCTTGCCTATCGGCTTGTGCTGCACGATGGTGCGTTGCCGTCGCTCCTTGACCGTCTCCCGACGCAAACCCCCATCCGGCTCAACCTCACCCCTGACCCGTCGCTCACGCTTGATAGCGTGACCACCCAGATTGCCATCCTGCACGACCGCTATCCCCACCTCGAACTTGCGCTAGACGGCGCGGGGTCAGTTGCCCAGTTGGGCACACGCGAGGGGTATGCATCAGCGGTGGTGCTCGGTGTGCTAGCAGATGCGGGGATAACCGCCATTGGCGGGCGGCTCGCCGAGCCTGCCGACAACGGGTTGCGCGGGGTGCGGGCGACCTCCCTTGACCGTAACGGTTTTGTCTGGTTGCGGGTTGTGCGCGAAGCCCAGCGTTTGGGGCTACACACCACTGCCGCTGTGCTGGCAGGCATTGATAGTACCCCGCACGCCCTGATCGGCTGGATGCACCGCCTGCGGTGTCTGCACGACTATAGCATGCAAACCAGTGGACATGGCTTCACCAGCTTCTGTGGGGCGGTGTTGCCGATGGTGGCTGTCTATGGCAACGACGTGCAGGTGCCACTTGATCAGGGTGCATCGTATGCCGCCTACCTGCGGCTGGTGGCGATTGGGCGGCTGTTCTTCGATACGGTGCCGCACCATCAGGCGTGCCGCATCCCCGACAGTCCGATCTGGACGGTGGGTGCCCTGACCGCCGGTGCTGACGATGCCGGTATGACCTGTGGTAGCGACTGCCCTGCCCCCCTGACGGTGGCGCACGGCACGGCAGTAGACGAGCCGATGCTGCGTAAACTCATTGAGCAGGCGGGGTTGGCTCCGTTGCGCCGCGACAGCGCGTTTCACCCGCTCCCCGCGAGTACTCCGGTGGCAGCACTGCCGCTGGTGCCACCTACGGCAACCCCTGCCCTCGCGTTGCAGTCTTTTCTGAACTAGGCTACAATAAGGGGGACAGTGCATGCAACCTGCGTGCCCTCCAGTTGCCGTCGGTAGCTGCAAACCCGCGAGGGGAAGAGATGCTTATGAGGCAGGAAGACGTACCCCGTACAATTGACTATTCGTCTGCGCGTGATACGAACGAAAAACTCGCTCCCCCAGAGCGTGCGCCTGCCCTAAACTTTGCGCCCGCCCCCCCCGATGCCCCGCTGACTGTTGCTGCTCCTCACACGCTCTATGACCAATCGGTGCTGCACAGCCCAACCGCCGAGGCGATGGTGACGCGCCTGCATAGCTATATGCCGCAGGAGAACACCGACTTGGTGCGGTTGGCGTATGCTGTGGCGAACAAAGCCCACGACGGGCAGTTGCGGCAGAGCGGTGACGACTACATCACCCACCCTGTGGCGGTTGCCACGCTTCTGCTTGACCTTGAGATGGACGCGCCGACGATTGCCGCCGCCCTGCTGCACGATGTGGTTGAGGATACCCCGGTAGACCTCGAAGACATTGAGCAACTGTTTGGTGGCGATATTGTGCGGCTGGTAGACGGCGTGACCAAACTCTCGGAGCTTGAGGACAAAACGAAAGAAGAGCTACAGGCGGGCACCTTTCGCAAGATGTTTATTGCGATGGCGGATGACCCGCGGGTCGTGTTGATCAAGTTGGCAGACCGCCTGCACAATATGCGGACGTTGGATGCCACTGCGCCAGAGAAGCAGCAACGGATTGCCCGCGAAACGCTCGATGTGTACGCGCCGCTTGCCCACCGGTTGGGCATCTGGCAGTATAAGTGGCAACTGGAAGATATGGCGTTCAAGACGCTCAACCCGGAGAAGTACCGCGAGATTGCCGCCCAGATCGAACTGCGCCGCGACAGCCGCGAGCGCGTCGTCAATCGGGTGATTGCCCAGCTACGGAAGGAGATGGAGCGCGAGGGCATCCATGCTGAGGTGAGCGGGCGACCCAAGCATATCTACTCGATCTATCGCAAGATGGAGCGCAAGGGCGTGAGTCTGGAGCATATCTATGACCAGCTTGCCGTGCGTGTCATCGTCAATGATGTGAGCGAGTGCTACCGCGTGCTTGGCATTGTCCACCACAAGTGGAAGCCGGTTATGAGCGAGTTCGACGACTACATCGCCGTGCCGAAGGAGAGCATGTACCGCTCGTTGCACACCACCGTGATGGTACCGGGCGAAACGCCCTGTGAGGTGCAGATACGTACCCAAGAGATGCACGAAGTTGCCGAGCGTGGGATTGCGGCGCACTGGCGATACAAAGAGGGCTTTGGCAAGTCGGACAAAGACTTCGAGAATAAGATGGAATGGCTCCGCAACCTGATCGAGTGGCGGCGCGAGATGACCGACGCACGCGAGTTTGTCGAGAGCCTGAAGCAAGACTTCTTCGACGATCAGGTCTATGTGTTCACGCCACGCGGCAAGATTATTGACCTGCCCGTGAACAGCACGCCCGTAGACTTTGCCTACCGTATCCATAGCGAGGTGGGCAACCGCTGTGTGGGTGCCAAGGTGAATGGCAGGCTGGTGTCGCTTGACTATCACCTCAAGAATGGTGAGATTGTCTCGATCATGACCAGCAAGTCGTCACCCGGTCCGAGCCGTGACTGGCTCAACTTTGTGACGACGGGCGGCGCACGCAACCACATCCGGCGGCATCTCCGCCGCCTTGACCGGGGCGAGAATATCACGGCAGGGCGGGGGTTGCTCGAAAAGGAGATGAAGCGGTTGGGGCTGGCGGTGGCTTTTGATGACCTTGTGCGCCTGATGAGCTATCGCAGTACCGAAGACCTGTTCAATGCGATTGGCGCGGGCGACGTGACGGCACGGCAGGTGGTGCAAAAAGCCATTGCGGTGCAGAACCCGCCAGAGCCAGAGCCAGTCATGGCGGAAATCCCGCAGATTACGCCCAAGGTGCGCGTTGCGCCCGGTTCGGGCGGCACCATCAATGTCCGGGGCTTCAAGGGCATTATGTTCCGCTTTGCCCGCTGTTGCAACCCGCTCCCCGGCGACCCGATTGTCGGCTACGTGACGCGCGGGCGCGGCGTGACTGTCCACCGCGACGACTGCCACGCGATCCTGCGCGAGCAGCAGCGCGAACGGCTCCTTGAAGTGTTCTGGGGTGAGCCAGACCCAGAAGGCTATTCGGTGCCGGTGCGCGTCGAGTCGTATGACCGCGTGGGTATCTGGCGCGATGTCTCGAATGTTATCGCCGATGCAGGCGTGAACATCGAAGAGTTGCAACAACTGCCCGTGACCAAAGACGGGCGCGTGGTCTTGCGCGTGCGCCTGCTGGTGAAGAGCATCAATCAGCTTGCCCGCCTGCTCGATAAAATCAACCGTATCTCGAACGTCATTGAAGCGCGGCGTGAACCCGACGAGTACCCCCACCCGGTCACGGCGCAGCGTCCCGTATGAGCGAGTTGCAGGTCGTCACTGCGCCTGTCGCCCGCGCCGATGCAGCAGCACGGCAGGCGTTGCAGCACGCCCTGCTGACGTGGTTTGCCCGCTATGGGCGTGACCTTCCGTGGCGGCGTACCCGCGACCCCTACGCGATCCTTGTGTCGGAGGTGATGTTGCAGCAGACGCAGGTAGACCGCGTGTTGCCGAAGTACACCGAGTTTCTCGCGCAGTTTCCCACCCTCGAGGTGCTCGCGGCGGCACCGACGGCAACCGTCATTCAGGCGTGGGCAGGGCTGGGCTACAATCGGCGGGCGGTCAACCTGCAACGCACCGCGCAGGCAGTCCGCGCCGCGCACGGCGGGGTGTTCCCGCGTGAGGTCGCCGTGCTGCGGCAACTGCCCGGTATCGGTGATTATACCGCTGGGGCGGTGGCGTGTTTCGCCTTCGAGCACGATGTGGTGTTCTTCGATACGAATATCCGGCGGGTGCTGCGACGCGTGCTGTTGGGCGAGGACACGGCAGGCACGGCGGCGGGCGACCGTGCGCTCCGTCCGTTGGCGGCGGCACTGTTGCCACCCGGTCAGGGGTGGGCGTGGAATCAGGGTATTATGGAGGTGGGTGCCCTGCTGTGCCGCACCAGCAAGCCGCTCTGTTGGCAGTGCCCCCTGCGCTCGCACTGCGCGGCGTTCGCGGCACGCCGCACCGCCGACGAAACCGTGTTCAGCCAATATGCCGACCCGCCTGCAACCCCGCCGCGCCGCGTCGCCGAGCGCAAAGAAGCCCCGTTCGTTGGCTCCAACCGCTACTATCGGGGGCGTGTGGTGGCGGCACTGCGAGCGTTGCCTGCGGGGGCGGGGTTGGCGGCTGATGTGCTGGTACGTGCGGTCAAGCCTGACTATGATGCCGCCCACGAGCAGACGTGGTGGCAGCAGGTACTTGCCGGGTTGGTGCGTGATGGCTTGATTGAATGGGCAAATGATGGTACGGTACGCCTGCCGGGGGGACAGGCTGATTTGCCCGCTTGACCGCTTGCGGACGGTATGTTACATTAACTATGAATGAAACGGCTGTTTTTCTGCGGGCGGGACGCGAACGCAGTGTGTTGCTCAGGCACCCGTGGGTGTTTTCGGGAGCAATTGCCCGCATCTCCGGCGAGCCGCAATCGGGTGCCGTCGTTGATGTCCACGACAGTCGGGGCGCGTGGCTTGCCCGTGGTACGTGGAGTACCGCATCGCAGATACAGGTGCGCCTGTTTACGTGGGACTACAACGAGCCACTCGATGCTGACCTGCTGGCACGGCGGCTCCGGCAGGCGATACGGATGCGGGCGATGCAGCCAGCCCTCGCGCAGCAAGACGCATATCGGTTGGTATTCGCCGAATCTGATGGTCTACCCGGCTTGATCGTAGACCGCTATGGAGCGCACTACGTGGTGCAACTGTTGACGCAGGGCACGGCAGCACGTGCCGCGACAATCTACGCGGTATTGCAAGAGACGTTGCCCACGCTCGAAAGTATTGTGGAGCGTAGCGACAGTGATGTGCGTGCCAAAGAAGGGCTTCCGGTGGCAGAGGGCGTGCGCTATGGCACGTTGCCCCCTGCACCCGTGACTGTCCACGGCTGGGCGATGGAAACCCCGGCACACCCCGTGGTGCGCCCGCGCTTGCAGGTGGACATGGCGGCGGGGCAGAAGACCGGTATGTACCTTGACCAAGCGGCTAACCGGGTGCGTGTTGCCGCGTATTGTGGCGGTGCCGAGGTGCTCGACTGTTTCTGCTATACGGGCGGCTTCAGTGTGTACGCGCTCTTGGCGGGGGCACGGCACGTCACCGCCATAGACAGCAGCACCGCCGCGCTGGCACTGGTACAGCAGCAGGCAGCCCTGAATGGCGTAGCCGACGCACGGCTGCACCTGCTAGAGGCGAGCGTCCCGCAACAGTTGCGCCGCTACCGGGAGGGCGGGCAGCAGTTCGACGTGATTATCCTTGACCCGCCGCGCTTTGCGCGTAGCCAGAAGCTACTGGAACGGGCGACGCGGGGCTATAAAGACATCAACTTGCAGGCACTGCACCTGTTGCGTCCGGGGGGGATGCTGGCAACCTTTAGTTGCTCTGGGTTGGTGAGTGCTGACCTGTTTCAGAAGATTGTCTTCGGTGCCGCCACCGATGCCCAGCGCGAGGTGCAAATAATGGAACGGCTGTGGCAAACGCCCGATCACCCGGTTTCGCTGGCATTTCCTGAAAGTGCCTATTTGAAAGGGCTGCTCTGTCGTGTGTGGTGAGCACGAACGGGGTAGCGTGGAAACACGTTATGAGTTTTACCATTGTTGAAGACGGGCATATTTCTAGCCCGCTAAATTATCGTGCCACCGGGGTCTCTGCCGGACTGAAGCATGGCAGCAAAGCCCGCGACCTTGGGTTGGTCTATTCGCAAGACCCGGCGACGGCGGCGGCGATGTTCTCGACCAACCTTGTGCAGGCTGCGCCCATCTTTTTCAATCACGCGATCTTGTCGCGCAACCGTACCAACCTACGGGCGGTGCTGATCAATTCGGGGCAGGCGAACACTGCCACAGGGCAGCAGGGCTTGAACGATGCGGTGGAGTGCGCCAAGCTCGTTGCTGACGAACTGGAGGTGCCGCGCGATGGGGTGCTGTTGCTCTCGACGGGGGTGATCGGCGAGCCGCTCCCGATGGAGCGCATGCGGAGCGGGATTATTCGGGCGGTGTCGGAACTGGATAGCGGCGGCGGGCGGCGGGCAGCAACTGCCATGCTGACCACCGACAGCCGCCCCAAGGATCGCGCATACCATCTTAAGTTGCGCGACGGGCGCAAGGCAACCGTGGCGGGCATGATTAAAGGTACCCGCCGGGTGCATCCGCGACTGGCAACCACGCTCTGTGTGATCACCACTGACCTACCCATTGAAGAGCACATACTGGCGCGTTCGTTGCAACAGAGCGTGGAACATTCGTTGCATCATCTTTCGATAGATGGCGACTCGTCGCCCAACGATGCGGTGATTGTGCTGGCGAACGGGGCAGTGGGTGGCGCGACTATCACCGACCCATCGTCGTGGGAGCTTGGCGCGTGGCAAGAGACGCTCGACGCGCTGCTGGCAAACCTGACCCAGCAGATGCTACGTGACGCGGCGGGCACGGGCAAGATCGTGCGGGTGGTGGTGCGCGGCGCACCCGACGATACCGTTGCGTACCGCCTTGCCGAACGGGTGGCACACTCGTACAATGTAAGAGTATCGCTTCGCCACAGCCAACCCGACTGGGGGGCAATCCTCGCGGTGATCGGGGCGAGCACAGACCTGAAGCTCGAAGGGGTTGAGCTATACATTGCTGATTTGCTGCTGATGGCGGATGGTGTGCCGGCAGCGTTTGACAAGAATCAGGCGTTGCAACTGTTCGGCAATCCCGAAATCGAACTGATTATTGACTTGCATCAAGGTACAGGTCTATCCGATGTCTGGACGTGTATCTGGCCTGAAGAGGATGTATGAGTGAACAACAGATACCGCTGTTTCCGTTGCAGAGTGTCACCTTCCCCGGTGCGTCGCTGACCCTGCATATCTTCGAGCCGCGCTACCGGGAAATGATCGGGCGGTGCCTCGAAGCGAATGAGCCGTTTGGGGTTGTGCTGATCCGGCAGGGGAGCGAAGTGGGTGACCCCGCCGAACCCTACCCGGTGGGCACGCTCGTGCAGATCAACGCGAGTGTTAAGCTGGAAGACGGGCGGTTGCTGATCGCTACCATCGGGCAGAAACGGTTCCGCATTGCTGAGATGGTGCAGATACTGCCCTATCTGGTGGGCACGGTCACGCTTCTTGATGACGAGAGCGATACCGACACCGCCACGCTCGACGCGACGCTCCGCACCACCTATACCGAATATTGGCAGGCAATCGTCAGTCATACGGGCACCGCTGTTGAGGTGGAAGAGTTGCCCGACGACACCCTGACGATGAGCTATGTGCTGGCAAGCCGCCTGCAAGTGTCGAACGAGCGCAAGCAACACTGGCTCGAAACGAGCCTCCGCCGCCGCCTGCGCGAGATGATCGAGGCAATGCGGGCAGAGCTAGCCATGCTGCCACGCGGCGCGAGCCTGCCGCCGTCCGACGGCTTCACCACGCCGTGGTCGTGGAATTAGCTGCGCCCGCCTGCCCACGCGATGGTAGTCGCTGCCGGGACACTGTGGTTGCACCTGCCACTGTCACAGTCGCTCAAAGACAAGCGGCGCGTCGCCAAGTCGCTCATTCAGCGCATCCGTAACGAGTTCAACGTGTCGGTGGCAGAAGTGGATGATCAGGAACGCTGGCAGAGCCTCGTGCTGGGCGTGGCGTGTGTATCCAACTCGGCACGCTATGCCGAAGGGCAACTCGAAGCGGTAGTACGCTTCGTCGAGACGCAACGCCCGGATGTGCCCCTGTTGCGTTATACCATAGACCTGTACTGATCCCGCCGCAGGGTCGCAGGGTGCCCGCACTGGGCGGCAGCGTGGTGGCAAGTGCGGCGTGGGCAAGTGTGGCGTGGGCAAGGTGGAGCAAACACGATGGAAGAGCTAGAGCCATTCCCGTTGCTGGCGATTGTCGGGCAACCGGAACTGAAGACCGCCCTGTTGCTCAGCCTGATCAACCCGCGCATCGGTGGGGTGTTGCTGATCGGTCCGTATGGGGTGGGCAAGACCACCGCCGTGCGGAGCCTGCAAGATATTCTCCCTACGGTGACCATTGAGGACTATACCGACGATGGTAGCGTGCAGCCGCACGAGCACCAGATGCGCCTGATCGAGTTGCCCCTGAACGCCCAGATTGACGACGTGGTGGGCGGGGTCAACCAGCGGGTTGCGCTTGAGCAGCAACGGGTGCTGCTGGAAGAAGGTGTGCTGGCGAAAGCCCACCACAACCTGCTCTATATTGACGAGGTTAACCTGCTAGATGCCCACGTTGTGGATGCCATTCTGGATGCTGCGGCGCAGGGGCGCACGCTGGTGCGGCGTGGTGCAATGGTGCGGCTGTTCCCATCACAGTTTGTGCTCATTGGCTCGATGAACCCGGAAGAGGGCACACTCCGTCCGCAAATCCTCGACCGCTTTGGTCTGCGGGTGTGGGTCGCGCCGCTCCCCGATGCCGCCCTGCGCCTTGAGGTGTACCGCCGTGCGACGCGCTTTCAGCACGAGCGGCAACTCTTTCGCAGTGCCTACCGCCAGCAGACCGACGACCTGCGGGCAGAGGTGCATGCGGCGCGGGAGATACTGCCGCACGTCACGGTGCCCGGTGCCGTCGAGCAACTCGCGCTTGCCCTGATCCAGCAGTTGCAGATACCGTCGCACCGTGCCGAGATTGCATTGCTTGAGGCGGCACGAGCACGGGCGGCTGCCGATTTTCGCACCAGTGTCACGGTTGAAGATGTCCAGCGCATGGCAGTGCCCGCGTTGCGCCAACGCCGTAGCCCGGTGATTGATGCCTACCAGAGCCAGCTTGCCGCCGAAGACGCGCTGGTGCAGCAGCACTTGAGTGACCTGCTACCTGCTCGCACGGGGGGCGAAGCCGCGCCGCCGAAGCCGCGCCGTAGTGGGGTGCGCCTGCTCGAAGAAGCCACGCCCAGCGCGGCAACACCCGGCGCGGCAAAACCCAGAGAGGAGCCGCCCGCGTGAGCGAGAACCACGCCAACTTGCCCCCACTGCTGCGCCCAGTGGAGGATATGCAGGGCAAGTTGCCCACGGTACGGGTGCTGGTGTTTAGCTTGCTGGAGGAGCGGCTACCGGGCTGCACCGCTGAACTGGATGTGTACCGCGAATGGAGCGGTGGCTGGCGCGTGCGGGCACAGGTGAGTGGGCGCGTGACGGGTGTGCTTGACTGTGCGTTGTTGCACACGCCACAGGGCGGGGTGCTGGCGATGCCCGTGCCGTTGCCGCAACGCTGGCGGCAGCAGGGCGTGGTTGCGTCCGACGGCTCGTGCTGGACAATGGACAGCGCAGGCAACATTATCGCCTGCGCCTGACCGCCTGCGGGCGGTGGGGTAGTGGCAGCACTCACCCCTGACTCCTGCATCTCACCGCGCCATACCCCGGCACTTGCGGTGCCGGGGGGTGCCGGGGTGTAG
>CAZNQP010000029.1:0-20606 GCA_964575355.1 uncultured Chloroflexaceae bacterium | reverse complement strand
ACGTGTTCTTCAAGGATGCGGTCTACCACGGCAGGCGTGACCGAGTGGTAGTAGACCCCATCGGGCAGGACGTGCAGCAACGGTCCGCGCTTGCAGATACCGAAGCATTTGCCGCCGCGACACTCCACCGTCTCAAGACCGAGTTCGGCACTGCGTTCTTCGACATAATCGCGTAGGCGGCGGCTCTCGCGGCGCGAGCAGCATTTATGTTTGTCAGCACAGACCACAAGGTGCATCGTGCGCGTGCGGTGCGCGGCGGGTGGTGCCGTGTAGGTTGGTTCATCAACTACCGTCATTGGTTGCTCCCCCTGTCACTCGAAAGCGTGTTAACTCCTCCTATTAGCACATACTACCATACCCACTATGTACGTACAGTGAAGAAGTCTTCCCATTTGGTGGGGAGGTCTTTGTTCTTGGGGTAGGGTGCCCGTAACGGCAGCGTAATCTGCCGCCACGCCAACTTGCCCGGTTGGGGCGGTTGATTCTGATAAATGCCTGATCGGTGGCTGGTATGTCTCGATGCCCCCACTGGTCGCGTGAAAGGTATACCGTGAGAGGGAGCAGACAATGGAACGCATCCGTGAGAGGGTCGGGCGGCTCTGGTGGTCGCCGCGTCGTTGGGCGGTGCTAGCAATGAGTGTGTTGCTGACACTGGGGCTGTATGGTGTCCACGCGCAGCAGAGTGCTGCGGGCGGGCGGGCGGATGTGGTGCTGGCATTGCGGGTGGTGCCCGACGTGGGGGTGACCCCCGGCAGCATCGTGACGTATGAATTGCGGGCAACCAACCTGAACGGCAGTGAGGCTGACCGTGTGCTGGTGCAGATGCCGTATGACCCGGCACAACTGCGCGTCCTCGATGCCCAGTTTCAGTCTGATCAGGACTGGGTGACTGCCGTGCAGGGCAACTATCTTACTTTGCAGTTTGGCACGCTGAACGGCAACAGTAGCCGTACCGCCACCATTCGTATGCAGGTCAATGAGGCGTTGCCATTGGGGACGGTGATCAACATGTGGGCGGGCTATGGCTGGGATGACGGCGGCGGTGGGGCGGCTGACCGTAGCGCGAATGCTGCCCCCGTGGTGGTCGAGCCAGTGGCGATCAGCAGTGGCACGTTGTGGATGGCGGTTGACCCGCCGATTGGCGTGATGGGCACCGTGTACGGTTTCTTCACCAACCGCTTCATCCCCCGCGAACGGCTGCGCGTTGCGCTCCATTCGCCGTATGGTGTGCAGCCGTTGCCCCTCGATACGAACGCCGACGGCATGGGGCAGGCGTGGTTCGAGTTTAACAGCACGGGCTATCCGCCCGGCAACTACACGCTGGTGGTAGACGGCGTGCTGAGTGGGCAGACTGCCGCCGCCGACTTTATCATCGAGTAACCCAGCACACGTAACCCAGTACACGTAACACACTACGAGGACGCGGCGGGTTCTATCTGCCCACCGCCCGCAGAGCCGGGGCACGCCACCCCCGGCTTTGGAGCATGTGGGGGCGGGGCGTGGTATACTGGGCACGTCGGAACATGCTGGTTACGAGCTAGGAAGAATGCCCCCTTGCCTCTTTTGACACGCGTGACACGCGCAAGATTTGTGGCGGTGATGTTGGCGGTCGTGTTGGTGTTTGTGCTGGTGCTTGCCCGCCCTGCACCGGCGGCACCGAACCGGGCGGCTCCCGACGCACTCGACCCACCCCCCAACCGGGCGGCACTGGTGGTGCAGTTTGGCGATGGCACGCTTGCCAGTGAGTGCGTGGCGTTTGCTGAGGAACAGGTCAGTGGGGCGGCTCTCCTCACCCGTTCCCAGTTCGCGGTGGCTGTGGTAGAAGATAACCTTGGCGCGTTTGTGTGCCAGATTGAAGATGAGGGTTGCCCCGCCGACGACTGCCTGTGCGCGTTGCCGTTGTCGTGGGCATACTGGCTTGGCAGCAGCACCGCGCCGGGGACGTGGCAGTTTGCGCCCGTCGGTGCCAGCACGCGCGTGGTGCGCGACGGTGCAGTGGATGGCTGGGTGTGGGGTGACGGTGCGCCGCCCGCCCTGTCGTTCGCCGATGTGTGTGTGTCGCCGAGGGTCTACCTGCCGCTTGTGGTATCATACACGCAGTAAGCAACCCCGCAGTGGGAAGGACCGAACGACCGAATGGCAGACCACACGCCCCCGCGTCCGGCTGGCAAGCGCACCATTTTTCAGACGTTCATTGGCTTGCTGGTGGGGCTATTGATTGCGGGCTTGATTGGCGGCGGCATCTACATTGCCGCGCTGGGTGTGCAGGCAAACCTCACCACGGTACGCCAGACCAACATTCCCGAACTGTTGCCCGATACCGTGCAGGTGTATGCTAGCGTATCGCCGGGGCTAGACACCACCCCGACCCTGCCCGACCTCGCGCATGTGCGGCAAGCCTACCCCGGTCTGTTTGTCAACGATAACCCGACTGCCCTGAACGAACTGCTTGCCCCGCTCAACCTTGATGCTGAGCGTGATGTGCTGCCGTGGGTGGGGGCACGGGCAGCGGTTGCCATGTGGGATGTGCAGGATGTGGGGCAACTGCTGGCTGTCGGGGTGGGCGGGGCAGATGCGACCGAGTTATTCCGCGACAGTGCCAGCGTCATCATCATCAATTCGCGCGACAATCAGGCAGCGAATATCTTTCTTGCCCAGCTTGCCGCCGAATTGGAGGGGCAGGGTGCGTCAATCAACCGCTCGACCTACGGCGACGTGCCGATCTACGAAGCCACCGCAAGTGATGCGCTCCCGCCTTTTTCGTTCGCGCTGGCACGCAACTGTGTCATCATTGCGAGCCGCCTCTCGATTATTCAGGACATCATAGACCGCCCGCTTGCCAGCCCCACCGCGCTCCTTGCCAACGAGCGATACACCCGCCTGCGCGATGCCCAGCGCAGTGACGCGGTGGGCACGCTCTATGTTGACCTTGCATCGCTCTCTCCCTCTATCCGCAACGCCGTTGCGGATGTGCTGCAAGCGTTGCCGCCTGACAGCCGCAGTGCTGCCGAGGTGCAACTGCAAAACGTCAGTGCGCTTGAAGCACTGGGGCTGTCGCTCTCGTTCCTTGAAAACGGGATTGCCCTTGATGCCACGCTGACGGTTACGCCACGGTTGTTTACGCTTGACGCAATCCAGATACTTGCCGACGCGCGGGCACCGATCAGCACTGCCCGCCTCAATACCGTGAGCGCGGATGCTATCGGGTTATTCACCTTCCGCGTCGCCGATACCTTCGGCGATCAGGTTATGCAGGGCTTCAATGCCCCGACGGGGGGGGACATCGCCCTGCAACAACTGGAGTTCAACACGGGCATCAATCCGCAACGCGATTGGTTGCGCTGGTTTCAGGGCGATGCCGCGCTGGTGCTGTTTCCCGGCGTGACGGTGGGGGACATTGACCTGCCGTTCAGTGGCTACCTTGCGCTGCAAACGCCCTTCCGCGATGATGCTAACGCCGGGTTGCAGCGCACGGCGGCGGCACTGGGGGCTACCAACGAGTTTCTGCTGGTGCAGCCGCGCCAGATACGCGACGTATCGTGGACGACGGTCTCGTTTGTGAATGACCCTGATGTGAATGACCCTGACCCTGCCGCCGGGTTCGCACAGGTGGGCAACGATGTGGTGATTGCCGTGGGGTTGGACGCGATGCGGGCGGCGACCATCGGTGACGAGGCTCCTATTAGTGCTGACCCAGTGGCACAGGCGAGCTTCGCGCCATTGCCCGACCCCAACAGCGGCATTGTCTATGCGACGTTGCCCGCCGCGTGGGATGGCTGGCAAGCGATGCAGGGCGCACCCACCACCGCCGCTGCACGCGACCGCCGCGCACGGCTGGATGCGCTCCTGTCGCCCGCCGTTACGGTGAGCATAGCGGGGCAACCGGGTGTCACCGACGACGGCATTGCCCGCTTCCGCATGTTTCTCCTGCTGCCCGTGCCGGGCGAGCAAGCCACTGGCAATGAGAATACCGCGAATAATTGACACGCTCCTGCTGGGGGGCGTGTTAGGGCTGGTGCTGCTGCTGGGGGCAGGTTGCGTGACCGCTGCCTCCCCTGCCCCCCCGGCAGATGACCTGCTGCGCGACATTGCCGATGCGACTGATGCCGCTGGCACACTGACCTTTCAGGTGCAGTTTGCGGGTACCCCGACCTACGTAGACCCAGAGCAAGAGCAATTCGCACTCGTTGCCATTGCCGGACAGTATGTGCCGCAGCAGGGCGAGTACCTCGAAGTGCAGGTGCAGCAGAGCGGCGCACGCATCAACCTCGATATGCTGACACTGCGCGACCAGAGCTACATCACCAATCCCTTGACCCGTGAGTGGCTGTGCCTCCCGGCGATGGGCACCGGCGGTGTCGCGGTGGCACCAACCACGGTACTGAACGCGCCGCTCGCCGACCTGCGCTACGTGGCAGAAACGACGCTCGCTGATGCGGGCAACGAGAGCGGCACCGCACGCCCGGTGCATCACCTGCACGCCAGTATTGCGGGCGACGTATTGCAGCAGGCGACGGGCGACCTGTTGGGGCAGGGCACTGTTGCGGTAGACCTGTACGCCGACACTACCACGCAACGGCTGCGCCGCGTCGTTTTGACGGACACGGGCACGCCGGACGACTTCCCGACTGTGTGGACGATTGACATCAGCGACTATGGCGCAGCCGTGACGCTGACACCGCCGCGCACTTGCCCCTGACTTGCTGCGGGTGGCACGAAAGCAAGTACAATAGGTACGTAGGCTCTGGCTCTGTACAATCGGGCGTAAGGTCACGACAGGAGGGGATAGAATGACCCAAATTGAAAACCGCACGTATGACGAAATCAGTGTTGGCGATACGGCATCGTTGGTGCGCGAAGTAAGCGAGCGTGATATTCAGCTTTTCGGTGCGTTGTCGGGCGACATCAACCCGGTTCACTTCGACGACGAGTATGCGACGGGCACCATGTTCAAGGGGCGCATTGTGCATGGCATTTGGAGTGTCGCGCTGTTCTCGACGTTGTTGGGGATGCAGCTACCCGGACCGGGGACGATCTATCTAGAGCAAACCGCCCAGTTTCGCCGCCCCATTCGGGTGGGCGACACGATCACGGCAACCGTGACGGTGGCAACACGCGACGATGACAAGAAGCGGCTGACCCTGACGTGTGTCTGTACCAACCAAGACGGCACCGCGGTGACGGTGGGCGAAGCAACGGTGATCGCGCCGGCGGAGAAAGTGCGCCGCCCACTTGCCGCCATGCCCAACGTGATGATCGGCTAGGGTTGCCCCACCGACAACCGACAGTAGCGCAGCACGCGGTACCTGCCACCAGCGGGTGCCGCGTTGCTACGCCGTGAACAGGCGGGCGAGGGCGGCAAACTCGTCGCGTGGGTAGGGCGGCGTAACAAATGGAATGACGCGGGTAAAGCCCATTGCCTCCCACTGGGCGAGGTTGCCCGCTGGGTCTTGCATCAGTTCGCGCCAGTCGAGGTGCAGCGACAGGTCGAAGGTGGCACGGCTCCGCCCCTGCGCTACCAGTTCTGCATCGAGGGCGGCACGCACGGCGGGGAATTGCTCGCGGAACCGCCACTGCACATTCAAGCCGTCGGCGGCACGCGCTGCCAGCCGTGCCATGCGCGGGCTACGTCCGCCCAGAATGATGCGCGGCGGTGGGTTGAGCGGCGGCGCGCACACCGCTTGCTCCAGCTGGTAGTAGGTGCCGGTGTAGCTGACCGGTTGCCCGCGCCACAACGCAGGAATAATATGCAGGGCTTCGTGCAGGCGGGCGTGGCGGCTGGTAGCGTCGCCCTGCTCAATACCGACCATCTGTTGTTCGGCAACCCAACCCCCGCTCCCCATGCCCAGTTCACAGCGTCCCCCGGCAATCTCTGCCAGCGTTGCCACGACTTTTGCCAGCCGCGCCGGGTGGCGGTTGATGACGTTGGCAACCAGTGACCCAACCCGGATATGCTGGGTACTGGCGGCGAGGGCGGCAAGCGTCGTCCAGCATTCTAGTACCGCCTCGTGTGGGTCGTTCCACGATAGGTAGTGATCCCACAGCCACAACGAGTCATAGCCGAGGCGGTCAAGGTCGCGGGCGGCGGCGTGCATATCGGCATAGGTGCTGCCGAAGGTGACGAGGCACACGCCAACCGGGATCATACGCCCGGCTCGTGCGGCTCGCCCGGTTGCGGTGGCTGGCTCCCGATGCGCGGCTCGGTGCCTGCCAGTAGCCGCCGGAGGTTGGCGCGGTGCAGCACGAAGATGAGCACACCCGCCACGGCGACAAAGCCCGCATACACACGGTCGAGCCTGCCCCGGATGCTCGCAGCCACAGCCGCCGCAACAACGGCGGTGGTTGCGAGGAGCGATGCCACCGAGGTGATGCGCGTGGTAGCGACGCTTGCGCCCCACACCACTGCCCCAAGGAGCGTGCCCTGTGGGAAGATGACCAGCAGCACGCCGCCCGTGGTGGCAACTGCCTTGCCGCCCTTGAAGCCCATGTATGCTGGGAAAGTGTGCCCCAGCATCGCTGCCAACCCGGTCAGTACCACGCTGAGTGGCGGGAGGGCGAGGCGGCGAGCCAGTGCCGTGAATGCCACGCCTTTCAGCATATCGAGCGTGAACGCCATGAGAAAGGCGGGGAAGCCAACGTTGCGCCACACGTTGCCCGCGCCGAGGTTGCCACTGCCAACGCGCCGTAGGTCTATGCCGTGGGCGCGTGCCACCAGATAGCTGAACGGCACCGCACCGAGCAGGTACGCGCCAAGCACCAACAGCAGGGTCTTGATTATTCGCATCCGGTGTTTCCTCCCTTTCTGCCTATCGCTCCTATCGCTCTATCGCTCGCGCGATGCTGCGGTCTGTCGGGCGATGCTGCGGTCTGTCGGGCTACGCTGCGGTCGGTCGCGCTACGCTGCGGTTTCGGCGTGTGCCACCGCAGCCAGCAAGCGTTCGGGTTGCTGCCGATAGTCTGCCCACGCAACTGTCCCCGTGGCGATACCCTCAAGGGTGTGGGCAATCGTGCTATTGACTGGGGCGGCGATACCCTCTGCATTGGCGGCGGCAGCGACGGCACCATACAGGTAGCTACCTTCGGTCTGGGTGCGCCCGCGTTGCAGGTCGCCGTGCAGCGAGGGCAACTTGCCGCCGCGCCCGCCGCCGACGAGCCGCCGCAGCACCGGGTCAGCGATGGGGGCGGGCAGTTGGCGTAGCCCGCGTGCCAGCCGCGCCGCCGGGTAGGATGGCAGATTGACGACCTCAATGCCGCGTTGGTGCATAACGGCGAGCAGTTCGAGAATGGCGCGTTTCTCTAACGCGGCGAGCCGCTTGTTGCGGTACACTGCGTCAATTGGCATATCGAGAATGGCGGGGATACCGTTGCCCAGCATGTTGAGTAACGCCTTCGACCACTTCAGGGCGCGGTAGTCGGGGTACTCGCGCACCGTGAAATTGGCGGCACTGAACATCGCGCTCCACACGCGCACACGGGGCGGCTCGCCAATGCTGGCAATGCCAATGCCGCCGGGCTTGGTGACGCGGATCGTCGCGCCGCCTGCGTGCTGCACCGAGCTAGTGACGACCCCCGCGAGCACGCGGTCGGGGGCAAAGTGTTGCAGCAGATGCTCTTCGTTGCCAATGCCGTTTTGTAGCGACAATACCTGATAGGGTTGCAGCGTGTGGAGCGCATCTACCGCGGCTGCCGTATCGTAGCCCTTGATGCACAGCAGCACAATATCGGGGCGACGGTATGTGGCGGGCAGGTCGGCGGGGGTGGCGGCGGCAGGTGGTGCCGCGACTGTCTGCGCGGTGGCGTTGCGCTTGCGCTCGTGCTGTACCAGAATGGGGCTGTGCTGGAGGGTGGTCACGGTAGTGGCGCGGGCAAGGAGCGCGACGTGCTGCCCAGATGCATGCAGGCGGCTGGCAATGTATAACCCGATGGCTCCCCCGCCGATGACCACCACTGACACGTATGTCGCTCCTTCCTGCCCCGGTGCCTGCTAGCACGGTTTCCCGGCGCAACGCAAGTGATGCTGGTGTTGCCGCTACGGTGGGGTACCCTTTGCTACGCATATTATACCAGAGGTGCATCTTTTCGCGCAGGGTGTTCGTCTCATGCATGCACACAGGCAGTTCTCTGCACCACGTGGCAGGAGAACCGCACTGTTGGGGGGCTTTCTGTACCAATAGTACGGTATTGCAATTGCTGGGTGCGTGGTATGATACTACTATCTGGCAATCTGTCAAGACAACCCATACTGAGCATCATCATTGCAGGGGCGTGCCCCGGCACGCGACGCAAGACACAGACCAGAGCTAACAAAACAAAAGGTCAAGCTATGCTACAGACAACTGTTCACTGTCCGCGCTGCGGCGGCACGATGGTACAGCGAGACGTGGAGGGGCGGGTGCGCGACGTGTGTGCGCCCTGCAACTACATTCACTATCGCAACCCGGTGCCCGCAGTCGGGGTTGTTGTGCATATCAATGGTGATATTGTGCTGGTGCGGCGCAAGTTCGCGCCGTGTGAAGGGCATTGGAGCCTGCCCGCTGGCTACATGGAATTGGACGAAACGACCGAAGCCGCCGCCGTGCGCGAGTGTGCCGAGGAGACGGGGCTGGAAATCCGCATCGAACGCCTGCTAGGGGTGTACTCTTTTGGGCGCGGTGCCGATAGCGGGTTGGTGATCATGTACGCGGGTACCCCGATTGGGGGGTACCTTCAGGCGGGGGACGATGCCGCCGAGGTTGGTCTTTTCGCGCCCGATGCCCTGCCAGAGCCGCTGGCGTTTACCTCGCACCTGCAAGCGATTGAGGAGTGGCGGCGGAGCCACACCGCCCACGAGACCACCACGCTACTGGCTACTGCGCCGTTGCCCGCCCACGCGGCGGGCTGGCACATTCGCGCTGCCAACGAGCAGGATGCCCGCCAGATTAGTGACCTGCTGCGCCTGATGCCCTACGGCAGCATGCAAGACCGCACGCAGGCACTGCATGCGACTGCCCGCTTTCTCAATCAGGTACGCGACCAGAGCGCACCGATCCTTGTTGCCGAGGCAAACGGCGTGATCGCTGGGTTCATCAGTCTTTCGTTTCGGCGTGCCCTGACGGGCTGGCGTGCCTCGATTGACGACGTGCTGGTTGCGCCTGCCTACCGCCGCCGGGGGGTCGGGCAAGCCCTCGTGGGTGCGGCTCGCCAACTGGCAACCGCGCATCGTTGTCAGGTGTTGCACATGGATACCGCCCACGCTAGCCACGATTTACAGCGGTTTTCGCAGGCGTGTGGCTTCGCCGACGGGCGCACCGCGCTCCTGTCGCACAACTAGGACGGTGCTTGTGCGCTCAGCACTCACGGCGCGGGCAAGCACACGGTGCCTGCGGGCGTGTATTTGCACCAACAGCGGACATGTATTTGTACCAACAAACGAAGGAGTCCCAACAATCCAATGAAAGCAAGACTTACGCTAATGCTGGCGATCCTTGTGCTGGTGAGCGGGTGGGCAGTGCTGCCCGCCCCTGCTGCCGCGCAAGACGGTGGTGTGCCGACTGTCCAGTTCATTGAATGTCCGTTTGGTGTGTTTGGGCGGGATGTCGTGTGCGGCATTCTCACGGTGCCCGAAAACCGCGCCAACCCCGCCGGGCGGCAGATTACGCTGCCGTTTGCTGTTGTCCGCAGCAACAACCCAAACGCCGCCCCCGACCCGTTTGTGTACCTGTCGGGCGGTCCGGGTGGTCCGGCGTTTGGGGCTACGCCGTTGCTTGCCGAAGCCTTCGCGCCGTACCTCGCGCAGCGCGACCTGATTGTGTATGACCAGCGCGGCGTGGGCGACGCGAACCCGCGCCTCAACTGCCCTGAGTATGGGGCTGCGCTGCAAGAGATCAGCGACCAAGACCTGCCCGCCGAAACGGTGGTGGCGGTTGAAGCGAATGCGCTGTTGCAGTGCCGCAACCGCCACGTTGCCGAAGGCGTGGACGTGGCACAGTATAACAGTGCTGCCAGTGCCGCCGACCTGAACGACCTGCGCGTTACGCTCGGCTACGAGCAGTGGAACCTCGTCGGTATTTCGTATGGCACGCGCCTCGCCCTGACCACCATGCGCGACTTCCCGCAGGGCATCCGCAGTGTGGTGCTCGATTCGAGCTACCCGCTCCAGATTGCGCTGTACGAGAGCCTGCCCGCCAACATTGACCGCGCCTATAGCACGCTCTTTCAGGGTTGCGCCGCGCAACCCGACTGTGCTGCTGCCTTCCCCGACCTCGAAAACCGCTACTATGCCATGCTGGAACGGCTGAATGCCGAGCCGGTCACGCTCGAAATCCTCGACTTCAGCAACTTTGAGGTAGACCGCGTGCGCGTGGATGGCAACTTTATAGCGGGGCTAGTGTTCCAGTTGTTGTACGACCGGAGCATTATTCCTATTTTGCCACAGGTGCTTGATGCCACCGACCGGGGCAACTACCTGCCGCTGGCGGCGTTGCTGACGCTGCTTGGCGGTGGGGGCGGCGGCGAAGGCGGGGTGAGTACCGCTATGTACTATTCGGTGCAGTGCGCCGAAGAAGTGCCCTTCAGCACGCCCGAAGGTGTGCAAGCCAGCATTGCCCAGTTCCCGCGCATCGAGAGCTATCTGCGTGCTAACCTCGACCTGACCCCCACCCTGTTTGCACTCTGTGACCAGTGGGGCGCGGCACCCCCCAACCCAATTGAGAACCAGCCGGTGCAGAGCGACATCCCGACGCTGGTGCTGGCAGGTACCTACGACCCGATTACGCCGCCCGACTGGGGCGTGCAGGCAGCCCAGACCGTTGGCACGCCCTACTTCTATCAGTTTGCCAACGAGTCACACGGTATCTCGGTGCGCGGTGGTTGCCCCGCCGAGATTACCGCCAGTTTTCTCGACAACCCCGCCGCCGCGCCGAATGCGGCGTGCATCGCCGGGGTTGCGCCGCCGTCGTTCGTGGCGGTGCCCTTCACTGCCGACATGGACGTGGCAGACTTGGGCATTGACACGACGTATTTGGAGATGATGCCGTGGGCACCGAATCCCTTCCGTTAGCCTTTCGTGTGCAGCCGGGCAATGATGTCCGGCTGCATACCTACGACACCCGCTACCGTGCCAAGCTGAAACGCGCCACGGTCGAGCGTGACATGCCCGCCGTGCTGGGCGAACTGGCGACGCTGCAAAAGATGATGTTTGCCGCCAGCACCCACAGCCTGTTGGTTGTATTGCAGGGCATGGACAGCAGTGGCAAGGACGGCGTGACACGCAACGTTTTTAGTACCATCTCACCGACCGCCTGCCATGTGTCGGCGTTCAAGGCACCCACGGGCGATGAGTTAGCGCGTGACTTTCTGTGGCGCGTGCATCGGCACACCCCCGCCCGTGGCGAGATTGCCGTATTCAACCGTTCGCACTACGAGGACGTGCTGATCGGGCGGGTGCTCCAGCTTGCGCCGCCCACCGTGATCGAGCAACGCTACGACTTTATCAACGACTTCGAGCGCATGCTGGCGGCGCACAACACGCTGGTGGTCAAGTTTATGCTGCACATCAGCAAAGCCGAACAGCACGAGCGGCTGGCAGAGCGCGAAGAAGATGTCCACGATGCATGGAAGCTGAACGCCGACGACTGGGAAAACCGTGCCCGCTGGGACGACTACCAGCGTGCCTATGAGCTTGCGCTGAGCCGCTGTAGCACCGCCGCCGCACCGTGGTACATTGTGCCCGCCGACCGCCGCTGGTTTCGCAACTATGCCGTGGCACGCACGCTGGTAGATGTGCTGCGCCCCTACGAAGAGGGCTGGATGACGTGCCTGCACGAGATGCAGCACCAACGGTTGCCCGCCGTGCAAGCCGCCCGCGCCGCCGAGCGGCTGAGTAGCGAGGGTATGCGCTAGCCGCCCCCACCACCTAGAGCACGAGCGACTGTACCACCTGCTGCCAGCTTATGCCTGCCACCCGTGCTGTGCCCGCCTGCCCTAGCCGCGCTGCTAGTCCAGCATCGTGCGCGAGGCGCGTGAGTGCGCCCGCAATGGCGGCGGGGTCAGGTGGCACGACCAGCCCATTCACGCCGTGGGTCACGAACTCAAGCACGCCGCCCGCGTCGGTGGTGGTGATGACCGGGCGGGCGGCGGCGCACGCCTCGATGGTGCTGAAGCCGTAGTCCTCATCGAGCGGCGCGTAGTAGACGGCGCGTGCCTCGGCGTAGAGCGCGAGCAACGTGTCATCGTCTACGAAGCCGCGCAACTGCACGCGCTCGCTCACCCCCAGTTGCGCCGCGAGTTGGGCAAGGTTGGCGCGTTCGTCGCCTGTGCCCGCGATCATCACGCGCACGGTAGGGGCACACTGTGCCACCGCCCGGATGAGCAGGTCGAGCCGCTTGGCGGCATCAAGGCGGGAGCACGCCAGCACGTAGTCGCCATACGCGCCCGCGTATAGCCGCCCGCTATAGGGGCTGGGCGGGTAGAGTGGCGTGCTGCTCAGGTTGTTATAGCGGTGCAGCCGTGCGCTCACGTTGCGCGAGATGGTGTAACGGGCAGTGGCTTCACCCAACCCCTGCGCGTCCATCTTGTATACCGTGCGTTGCACGTCGCGTGTGGCAGGCTCGAAACTAAACTCGCTCATGGGGGTGCCGTACAGGTCGTAGGCTTGGCGATACTGATGCACCAGCCACACCACCTTGCGCGGGTGCTGCGCCATGTACGAGGGGAACTTGGTGCAGATAAGCTGGTCTACCGGGTGTCCGTCTACGTGCGTCAGGTCGAGCAATCGCCACGCCAGCGCACTCTGCACCAGTTGCGCGACAGGTCGCCACGTCAAGGGCAGGCTGACCACGTCTACGGTGTGCCCGTGTGCGTGCAGCGCGTCGCGCAACCCCGCCACCAGATACTCTGCGCCGCCGCGCACGAAGGGCACCTGTGCCGCGCAGATGAGGATACGCTTGCCCACGTCAGGCTGCCCCCGCAATGGCAACCGATGGCGGCGTAGCCAGAAAGCGGTCAATCGCGGCATAGGTTTCCCGCGCTACGGTGTGCCAGTCGCAGGTTGCCCGCACATAGGCGGCACCGCGTGCGCCGAGCGTTGCGCGGAGCGCAGGCTGCGGTAGCAGCACATCGAGGGCGGCGGCGAACGTGGCGTAGCGGTCGAAGGTGACACCGCCGCCGCTCCGTTGTACGTGGTCGGCGGTCACGGCGCACGCCGCGTTGACGAGGGCGGGCGTGCCCTGTAGCCATGCTTCCATCAGCACAATACTGAAACTTTCGATGGTAGAGGGCAGCACAAACAGGTCTGCCGCAGCGTAGGCATCGTGCTTGGTGTGCTCCGGTTGGAAGCCGAGGTCGAACACGGGCGCGTCGGCGTGCTGGCGTGCGTCCATGCGCGGCGGGATGGGCAGGTCGCCGCGCCCGATCAGCAGCAACTTGGCGACATCGCCGCGCTGTGCCCAGTATTCGCGCATATAGGTCAGCAAGAGCGGGATGTTCTTGCTGGCATCGCGCCGCCCGACATACAGCAGCAGGCGCGTGCCGTCAGCGAGGACGAACTGCCGCCGGAAGCGTGCGCCGTCGCCGATGGGGGTGAGGTCTATGCCCTCGCCGGGGACAGCAAGGCGGTGGTCAGGCAGGGTGTACAGGCGACGGGCGAGGTCGGCTTCGGCGGGGCTGTTTGCCAGCACGCCGCGCACCTGTTGCATTAGGGTGTGGTAGGTCTGGTAGTAGGCATACGGCTCGTCGTGCAGGCATGGGAGCAGCACGCTGCGCTGGGGTGCCAGCATTGCACCCCAGAACGTGGTGGGGAAGGGGTAGGGCAAGAACACAAACACCCGTTGTTGCTGCTCGCGCACAATCGCGGCATACAGTTCGTCGCTACTGAGCAGGCTGCCCAACAGGTCAAGCTCGTGCTTGGGGTAGGCGAGGGGTGGCAGCAGGTGCGGGTGCTGTGCGAAGAAGTGCGGGATGCCGCGGGCATCGGGCAGCGACGGGCGAAACCGCCACAGCGGGATGCCATCGAGTGTGCTGTGCCCCGCCGGGTAGTGTGCGGTGGCGGTGGGGTGGAACGAGTCGCGTCCGGTGCTTGCCCACACTGCCACGGCGCTGCCCTGCGCGTGCAGCGCACGGGCAAGGTTCCGGGCTTGTGTTTCGGCACCGCCTGTGGTGTCGTCGCCGTACCACGGCACAACCAGCGTAATCTGCATCAGGCACCGGGGGGCGTGGGGTGTTGGGCACGACGGGCAGCCACCGCCACCCGCGCGGCGGCATCGGCTATGGTGAGGGCGTGGGTTGCCTGCACCAGCGCAGCATTGAAGGCATTCTGCTGCTCGACAATTGGGTTGATGTACCAGCGCAAATACTGACGGATGCCGCGCTGCACCAGTGCGACGGCTCGTTCGGCAGGCGTGGCGGTGGGGAACTGCCGGTGTGCGTTGACTGGGTGGCGCGTGGCAAGCAACGCAGTGGCGGCGGGTAGGTGCTGGTCTGCCAGCAACGCGGGCGCGACGCGGGCGGCGTGTGCGTCAATTAGGGCTTGCACGGCGGGCGTGGGGGCGGCAGGTGCCATGTGCGCGGGCGGCGCAAGCGGCGCAGTGGCAGGCGGCGGGGCGGCAGGGGCGGCACCAGCGGCGGGCGGTGGCGCAGGCGGGTCGGCGTGCAGCAACTCTAGGTAGGCATCGGCGAGCAGGCGCACGGTGCGGGTGGCACTGTCATTGAAGGCATTCTGCTGTTCGACAATCGGGTTGATGTACCAGCGTAGCCCGCGCCGTACCACCTTGTTGGCAAAGTTGATGCCGCGCTCAAGCAGGTTGTTGCTGACGAGTGGCCAGTGGGCACTGATATAGCGCGTGATTTCTAGCTCTTCGACGGCGTGCCGCAACGCTCGTTCAATGGGCTGGGTGGCGGGGTCGGCGGCGGCACGCGCGGCATGGGCGGTCTGTACCTCGTGGCGCAGTTCCGCGAGGATGGCGGCAACCGTTGCCTGATCGGGGGTCGTGGTCATTGGCGTATGTCCGGGGTGCCACCGGGGGCGCGTGCCCCCCGTGGCAATCGGCGACGCGGTTAGCTGTCGCGCTCTTCGGTGCCCAATGGTGCGGGGGTGGTCTGTTCACCCAATTCGAGAACGTTGCCCTCGCCTGCCACGCGGGTGAAGGTGAGCGTGCCGTTGTCCACGTCCACGTGCACCGTGTCACCGGGCAGGTATTCGGCGCGGAGCAGGGCGCGTGACAGCGGCGTTTCGATCAGGCGCTGCACGGTGCGGCGCAACGGACGCGCCCCGTACACGGCACTGTAGCCCTCTTCCACCAAGAGCGTGCTGGCGGTTACGCTGACTTCGATGGTGAGTTGCTGTTCGCGTAGGCGGCTCTGCAGGTCGGCAATCTGGAGGTCTACAATGCGGGTCAGTTCTTCCATCGTGAGCGGGTGGAACAGGATGGTTTCATCAATACGGTTGAGGAACTCGGGGCGGAATGCCTGCCGCAGTGCCTCGTTGACCTTGCGCCGCGCTTCGGTCAGGTCAAGCTGTTGGTCTGAGGGCGGGCGCGTGCTGAAGCCGATGGGTGCGACGCGCAGGTGCTCGGTGCCCGCGTTGCTGGTCATAATGATAATGCTGTTGCGGAAGTCTACTGTGTGCCCCTGTCCGTCGGTCAAGCGACCGTCGTCGAGCACCTGCAACAGGGCGTTGAATACATCGGGGTGGGCTTTCTCAATTTCATCGAACAGCACCACCTGATAGGGGCGGCGGCGAATGCTTTCGGTGAGGTGCCCGCCCTCTTCGTAGCCAACGTAGCCGGGAGGGGCACCCACCAACCGACTGACGGTGTGCCGCTCTTGAAACTCGCTCATGTCCACGCGGGTCATGGCTTCGTCGCTGTCGAACATAAACTCGGCGAGGGCTTTCGCAAGTTCGGTCTTGCCCACGCCTGTCGGACCAACGAAGATGAAACTCCCGATGGGGCGGCGCGGGTCGCGTAGCCCGCTCCGGGCACGGCGGATGGCATCCGAAATGGCATTGATTGCCTCGCGCTGCCCAATGACACGCTCGCCGAGCCGGTCTTCCATTTCGAGCAACTTCTCGCGCTCGGTTTCGAGCATGCGGCTGACTGGGATGCCCGTCCAGCTTGCGACAATCTGCGCGACATCCTCTTCGTCTACCGTGTCATTCAGGTTGTTCTGCCGAAGCCACGCGCCGCGCTCACCCTCAAACTCTTCTTGAAGCGCGAGGTACTGCGTGCGGAGCAACGCGGCTCGCTCGTAGTCGCGGGTGGCTCCGGCTTCTTCTTCTTCGCGCTGGAGCCGTTGTAGTTCTTGCTCTTTCTCTTTGAGGTCTTCGGGCATTGCGAAGATGTCAATGCGGAGTTTGGCACTGGCTTCGTCAATCAGGTCAATCGCCTTGTCAGGCAGGTAGCGGTCATTGATGTAGCGGCTTGACAGTTCGGCGGCGGCACTGAGGGCGGCATCGCTGATGGTGAGTTCGTGGTGTTCTTCGTAGCGGTGGCGTAGCCCGCGCAGCATCTCGACGGCGGTAGCCACGTCGGGTTCCTCGACGAAGACTGGGTTGAAGCGGCGTTCGAGGGCGGCATCTTTCTCAATGTGCTTGCGGTACTCGTCAATGGTGGTGGCACCGAGTACCTGCAACTCGCCACGGCTGAGGGCGGGCTTGAGCATGTTGCTGGCATCAATGCTCCCGGCTGCCGCGCCCGCGCCGACGAGCGTATGGAGTTCGTCAATGAACAGGATGATGGCACCCTGCGAACTGCGGGCTTCGTCTATCACGGCTTTCAAGCGTTCCTCAAACTCACCGCGGAACTTGCTGCCCGCGACCATCCCGGCGAGATCGAGCGCAAGCAGGCGGCGCTCGCGCAGTGTGGGCGGCACGTTGCCGCTTGCAATGCGGGCTGCCAACCCTTCAGCGAGGGCAGTCTTGCCGACCCCGGTTTCGCCCACCAGCACGGGGTTATTCTTGGTGCGCCGCGAAAGGATGCGGATCACGCGCGTGATTTCGGTGTCGCGCCCGATGACCGGATCGAGGGCTTGCTGGGCTGCCAGTGCGGTCAGGTCGGTGCTGTACTTGCTCAAGATTTCGTAGCGGTTTTCGGCACTGGGGTCGTCCGACCGCTGATTGCCGCGCATTTCGAGCAGCACGCGCTGCAACCGTTCGGTGTCCACGTTGAACGAAGCAAGGATGCGGGCTGATGCGCCCTCGCGCTCGGCGGCAATTGCAATCAGCAGGTGGTCTACGCCCACGTACTGGTCGTTGAGCGTGGTGGCTTCTTCTTCAGCACGTTTCACCAGCCGTTGCGTGCGGGGCGTGACGTAGACCTGATTGCCATAGCCATACTGCCCGTACACCTTGGGCGATTTCTCCAGCTCGCGCTCGACGCGGCGGGCAACGGCTTCGGTGTCCACGTTCAGCCGCGCAAGGGCACGCGCTGCCAACCCGTCGCGCTGGTGCAATATGGCGAGGAAAATATGCTCCACATCCAGTTGGGTGTGGTGCTGCTGCTGCATAATCTCTTGGGCTTCTTGGAAAGCCTCCTGAGCTTTTTCAGTGAATCTATCAAGTCGCATATAGTCGTATTTCCTTTGAGCGCACTGGCTCTATCGCCCTCGCCGGGGCACCAGCGCATCAGTCTGCTAGTTATTTGGCATCACACTGGTAGTATAGCACAATGCACCGGCTCAGGCGGTGCAGTTTATGGGCACGCGGGGGTGATGAAGATGGGGTGCGCCGTACCCGCGCGACCGGGTACAGCGCAGTGGCAACGGAGGCTTAGAGGTATTCGCGCAGCCACGCCAGCGAACGCGTCCACGCATCGGCGGCGGCGGCTTCGTCGTAGCTCTCGCGGGTGTCGTTGAAGAACGCGTGCCCCGCCCCCTCATAGACTTGAATCTCATTCGGGATGCCTGCATCAGTGAGGGCGGCTTGCATTGCTTCTACGTCACTGACGGGGATGCCCTGATCTTCGCTGCCGTACAGCCCCAGCACTGGCGACTGGATTTCGGCGGCTTGTTCGGGTGGCGGTGTGCGCCCGTAGAAGGCAATCGTCGCCCCCACATTGGTGTGGGCGCGTCCGGCTTGCAGTGCCAGCGCACCACCAAGGCAGAAGCCCATCACGCCGATCTGCTCACTGCCAACATAGGCTTGGGTCTGCAAGTAGCTGGCTGCCGCGCCAATCTCTTGCACGGCGGCTGCTTGGTCAAGCTCCATGACCAGCTTCTGTGCTTCGTCCGGCTCACTCGTACTCACGCCGTCGTAGAGGTCTACCGCCAGCACCGCGAAGCCTTCATTGGCGAGGCGGCGGGCAACGTCGCGGATGTGCTCATTCAGTCCCCACCATTCTTGAATTAACACCACCCCCGGCAGGTCGCTGCCGCCTTCGGGGTATGCCAGAAAGCCCATCAGTTCGTTGCCGTCGCTGTCGTTGTAGGTAATGTTTTCCGCAACCAACCCCTCTGCCGTGACGGTGGTGGCTGCGGCGATGGCTTCGGGCGTTTCTGCTTGGGCGACTGGCTCGTTGGGGGCGTTGGGCGGGGTTGCGGCACAGGCTGCCAACAACTTGAGGGCGGCGGCACTACCCACGGTCAGCGTCGCACGGCGCAGAAACTCACGCCGCGTCAGTTCGCCCACCCGAAACGACCGCACCAGTTGACGTACATACACTCGATCCATTGCGCTTCTTTCTCCTGTCTGGCTTGTTCCTATCCGTTTCTTGCCGTAAGTGTTTGCCTCACGCTATGTCTGGATAGTTTTGTACTATACTACTATCATACGCTCAAAATGCTGTTGCGTGGCGACCAATGTAGCGATGCATAGCGTAGCGTGTGAAGATGCATAGCGTAGCGTGTGAAGCAGAGGCGTAAATCGGATACAATAAGGGGAGCACGACAGTAGGAAGAGACCAGAACCCGGATAGCGACCTATGCCAAAAATAGACTTGCACGAATGGTATCGGCAGTTTCAGCAACTGAAGAACCAGCAACCCGATGCTATTCTGCTGTACCGCCTCGGCGACTTCTACGAGGCGTTCGATGACGATGCCAAACTGATTGCTGCACTCCTCGGCGTGACGCTCACGCGCAAAGACTATGCCGTGGAGCGCGGCACCAAAGCCAAGCAGCACTGCCCGATGGCGGGTGTGCCCTACCACGCCGTCGAACGCTACGTGGCACAACTGGTCAGCCACGGCTACCGTGTTGCCATTGCCGAGCAGGTCAGCGAAACCGCGTCGAGCAAGAGCGACGTGCGCCCGCGCTCTGCGTTTGCGCTGGGCGTAGAGCAGAGCGGGCGTGCCCGTGGCGTTGCCCACCGCGAGATTGTGCGCGTGGTTACTCCCGGCACCATCAGCGACCCCTCCATGCTGACCGCCGAGCAGAATACGTACCTCGCCGGGGTTATCGCTGCCGAGACGCGGCAGGGTATTGCCTATGGGCTTGCCTACGTAGACCTAAGCACGGGCGAGTTTGCCGCCACCGAGTTACACGGCGACCGTGCTACTGCTTACCTTGAGGGTGAACTGGCACGCTTGCAGGTGGCAGAGGTGCTGGTGCCCGACGACGACCGCGCCCGCCCCGCGCAACTTGCCCCAGCGACCGCGAGGCTGCAAAGCGACCTCGCCCCCATGACGAAAGACGAGCGCGAGTTGCTGCTGCCCCACGAGCGTGTCGCGCGGCGGCTCGACCGGGCGAGCGATGCGACGTGGCTGCATGGCAACGTGACGGTGCGCCCCGCGTGGCAGTGGGATGCTGAGCACAGTAGCGACGTGCTGCGCCAGCAACTGGGTGTGCAGACGCTCGCGGGCTTCGGGTTGGCAGAACGCCCACTGGCGGCACGGGCGGCGGGGGCGGTGCTCGCCTACGTCCACGACACGCAGCGTAGCCGCGCCAACCAGATTACCACGCTACGGGTCTATACGGTGGGGAGCTTTATGCTGCTTGACCAGCAGACACGCCGCAACCTTGAATTGATGGCGGGCAGTGGCGGCAAGCAGCAGGGTAGCCTGATCGCCGTGCTTGACCAGACGCGCACCCCCATGGGCGCACGCCTCCTGCGTCGCTGGCTGGCACAGCCGTTGCTTGACCTTGCGACGTTGCAGGCGCGGCAAGATGCGGTCGCGGCGGCGGTAGATGATGGTGTGCTGCGGGCTGAGGTACGGCAAGCCCTGAAAGACGTAGGCGACATGGAACGCGCCGTCAACCGCGTGGTGCAGGGGCTGGGCTTCGCTACCCCGCGCGATGTCGTGCAGGTGCGGCAGGCGTTGCGCGTGCTGCCCCCGGTGGCGGCGGCGATCAGTGGGCACCCCGCGCTCCTTGCGCCCGACATGCCGCACGCCGCCGCCCCGCCCGCAAGAATGCCTTCCATGAACACTGCTCGCGACAACGCCCAAGCCGCGCCGACTCCGTCCGCCCCGCAGCAGCCCCCGCAGCCGCACCGCCACCTCGCTCCGGGCGGCGTCGAGTCGCTGTCGATCTGGGTCCGCGGCCGCGGCACGGTCGGCGCTCTCAATAACTACCGAGCCCCCGATTCGACCGTCTTCTTCTCGGGCGCCGACGAGAACAGCGCGCTCGGCGAGATGCGCCTCTACCCTTCCGGAAGCCAAAGCCTGTGGTTTAAGTTCTTGCACCGCGGCGGCTACAAC
>CAZNQP010000028.1:0-41563 GCA_964575355.1 uncultured Chloroflexaceae bacterium | reverse complement strand
TCGGTGTGGCGGCAGGTGCCACCGTGGGGGTGGCGAGGGGCGCAATGCTGATGTCGCGTCCGCAGCCGTCGTCGCCGGGGATGCACAGTTCGATCACCACGTTGTAGCGGATAAACTGATTGCCGATGTCGCCGACGTTCTTGACCTGCGCGAAGTAGAAGCCGTCTACTTTCGGGATAAACTCGATCTGTGAGTCGAGCGTCGCGCCGCCGGGGATGTCGTCGTTTACATCAATGACACTTAAGCCGTCGCGGTCAGTCAGGATGAGCACGGTGTCGGCACCCGCTTGCGCCTGCGGGTTTGCCGGGTTGCTGTTGATATAATCGCGGGTGTCGGTGTAGATGAAGTAGCGTTTGTTGCGTCGCCCAAAGAACTTCACCCAGTCGGCATCGCCAGTGGGGCACAGGCGTTTTTCGCGTTGCAGTTCGTTCGAGGTAATCAGGTTTGACTGCTCTGGCAAGCCATCTGGCTCAAACTGGTCGGCACAGATTTCGAGCACGGTGGTGGGAGTGGTGCCGAAGCTCAGGTCTTGTAGCTCGATACGGTAGATACGGTCTACGCCGCCGCGTTGCGCCACGTCGCGTACCCGGATATAAAACCGCCCGGTGTAGGGTGCCCGCCACTGGCTAATCCGCGGTGCAATGTCGTTGGGGTTGGGGGCGTTGGGGTCGCGGTTGAAGAAGTCGTCATTGAAGGCAAGTTGGTTGCCATCCTCATCGGTCAATTCGAGTGAGAGGTCAATACCGGGGGAGACTTGGAAGGTCTCAATGGTATACACTTTGCCTTCGATAGCACCGAACACCAGCCAGTCTTCGTCGCCCGCCGGACAGATGGCGCGGCGGTCGTCGTCGTTGGCTTCGGGGGTTTCGAGTTGCGACTGTGGCAGGTTGACATCAATGGTGCGGGCACTGCCGAGGCTGTCGTCATCCTCGAAGCGGTCGCGGCAGATGGGCGCAAGGGTGGGTACTGGGGTCTGGGTTGGTTCGGGGGTGCCTGTGTTGGTGGGCGTGGGCGATGCCTCGATG
The DNA here is from genome assembly GCA_964575355.1 of uncultured Chloroflexaceae bacterium. Taxonomy (GTDB): domain Bacteria; phylum Chloroflexota; class Chloroflexia; order Chloroflexales; family Chloroflexaceae; genus CAZNQP01. The sequence continues at coordinate 40,538 of CAZNQP010000028.1, read as the reverse complement.
ATACGCACAATCACGTCGCGTGAGGCGCGGGTCTGCCCCCCGACTTCGGCAACAACACCGATAGTTGCCTCTGCGCCGACGGGGGCATCGAGTGGCAGGATGACGTTCACCACAAAGTCTTGCGAGCCACCGCCTGAGTTGAGGGTAAAGGTGGTCTGGCTCAGGCTGACGTTACAGTTGGGCACGGTACTTTCGCAGCGTACCACGTCGCTCAGGCGCACGGTCACGGTTTCCTGTGTGTTGCCGTTGTTGGTGACGCGCAAGTTGAAGTTGATGCTCGACCCCGGCGTTGCGTCGCGGGGGCTTTGCGCTGGGTCAACGAGGGTGAGGGCGATGGCGATTTGCCGTTGTTGCACGTCAACCGCAAGAAAGGCACTGACTTCAGATGTTGCCTGCCCAGTGGCAAACGCGGTCAGGCTGATGTCGTTGGCGGCATCTGCTGGGGCGGTGAGTTGGAAGGTAATGCTACGGCTTTCGCCCGCCGGGATCGTGATTGTGGGGTTAGAGATGTTGACCGTCCAGCCGGGAAAGGTGTTCACGTTGGTGGTGATGGTGAACGTGTCGTCGTCTGCTCCGGTGTTGGTCAGGGTAGCGTTGGCGGTGACGGACTGCGAGGGCTGGATCGTGACGCTCGCCGGGTTGAACGCAAATGACGCAGACTGCGCGAGCGGCGCACTGCGCGGCTCGCCGTTGCCGGGCGGGTTGGGCGGTGCATCTGGTTGCGCGGCAGCAGGCGCGGCGGGCGCAACGGGTAGCCCGCTTACGCCGAGCAGTGCCAGCACCACCAAGACCGCCGCCAGTAGATTATAGCCGTGAAAAGCAGTCGGTTTCACACGTCACTTGCCTTTGCTGCAATGGGTGCGTCACTATCACTCGTGGACTGCCCCCGCTTAGCATAACGCACAGCGCAGCCGTTTTGTTCCTTATTGTCTATCAGGACGATATGACTGCCCCTGCCCGTAGCGATGTGTAGGCGTGTTCGAGCATCTGGCTAGTGGTTTGCCACCCGACGCACCCATCGGTGATGGAGACACCATACGCAAGGTCGTCAAGGTTTGCCGGGATAGATTGCTTGCCCTCGTTGATGTGGCTCTCGACCATCATGCCAATGACCGCGTGGTGCTGGCGAACATACTGTTCCAGTACGGTATTCCAGACGGTTGCTTGCTGCCGATAGTCGGAGCGTGAATTGGCGTGGCTGCAATCAATCATGATTGCCGGGTGCAGGTTTGCCTCCTGCATCAGGCGGGTGGTGGTGGCAATGGTATCGGCATCGTAGTTGCTCGCGGCGCGGCTCCCGCGCAAGATGACAAATGTATCGGGGTTGCCAACCGTCCGCACGACGCTACTGGCACCGTAGGCATCAATGCCGAGAAAGCTGTGGGGTATGCTGGCTGATACGCATGCATCCACGGCGACCTTCACATTGCCATCGGTACTATTCTTGAAGCCGACCGGCATCGAGATACCACTGACGAGTGAGCGGTGGGTCTGCGACTCGGTGGTGCGTGCGCCAATGGCACCGACGGCGATCAGGTCGGAGAAGTAGTGCGGGCTGATCGGGTCGAGGAGTTCGGTAGCGACGGGCAAGCCTATATCGTTGATCTGGAGCAACAGTTCGCGTGCTTTGAGGACACCGGCTGCCATATCGAACGAGTTGTCAATGTGTGGGTCGTTGATGAAGCCACGCCACCCAACGGTTGTGCGGGGCTTTTCAAGGTAGGTTCGCATCACAATATACAGGTGGTCGGCAAACTGCTGGTGCGCTGTGTGTAGGAGCCGCGCGTAATCGAGTGCCTGTGCCGGGTCGTGGATGGAACACGGTCCTACCACAACGAGCAGGCGGTCGTCGTACCCCCGGATAATGTTCTGAATAGTCTGGCGGGCATCGTACACGGTTTGGCGGGCTGTTTCGGTCAGGGCAAGCCGCGATTTCAGCGCAGCCGGTGCTATTAGGGGGGTGAAGGCATCTACGCGAACGTTATCAACGTGTTGCTGGTCAGTCACTGTCGGACTGGCTCCTTTCTCTGGCATCTCTCACACGGGCGGTACTGCTCCCTACCGTGCAGAGGGGTGGTGCAGGGGGCAGCAGCACGCGGCAAAAACCTGTATTATTGTACCACATTGGTTGCGGCGGGGTGCAGTGTGCTGCCCCGCCCCGCAAAACGCCCCCGTAGCCAGTGCTGCGGGGGCGCGTGCGGCGTGTGCGGAGGCGGTAGGGCAGTAAGGGGCTAGGGCTAGGGGTTGACGGGGGCATTGCCCGCGCCTTCGGGTTGTTCGCGGCGGAACAGGTTGTCGCGTGAGCGCACGAGCATCTGCTGGTAGATGGCAAAGTTGGAAACTACCATCAGGGGGAGCGAAAAGATACCCATCCCCGGTATGGGCTGGAGCGCGATCAAGCCGATGTTGAGCAGACGGACGGGCCAGTTGGTCAGGCACCCGACAGTGCGTGGCAGATATTGTTGCAGGCTGGAGATAAGGGCGACGCGGTAAAAGATGATGCCCGGTACCAGCCCTACCAGCGGGATCGCACTCAAGAGCGTGGAGACGATCAGCACGAAGGGGAGCCGCTTCTGCATCATACGGATGTAGCGGTTTACGTCGGCGGCATTATTGAACGTGATCGTGTCGCAGGTGGGGCACGATTGCTGGAGCGTGTTCTTGGGCAGACGTACCGCACACGATGGGCAGCGGTGGTGGCTGATGAGATAGATCGGCTGCTTGCTCCGGTCGCGGGCTGGCGTATTGGTCACTTCGCCAAACCAGCCCGGCTGCATCACGTTGGGGTTGTCGGTGTGGCAGGTGGGGCAGCGCGTGGCGGTGGGGTACATCATGGTGTTGCAGGTGGGGCATGCTACTTTCGACTGTTCGTCGAGATGTTCGAGGTACTTTTGGGTGGCGAACAACCCGCCAATCGTCAGCGCGGCAATGATGAGCGCGAAGACGGGGAAGAGGACGACGACGAAGGTACCCCACACCACGGTGAAGTCTTCTGCCCAACTCAGGACGTTCTGCAAGCCGAGGTGGTCTTCCTGATCGCTGTCCATCAGCAGACCGAGGATTTCGCCCCGGATGTGTGCGACAAACCACACCCCGGCGGCCATGATGAAGGGCACGATCCACGCCAGTACTGTCTCGAAGTCTACGAACGCTGCCGCGAGTGGAATGCCCGGTGCTGCCATGGCGAAGCCTTCGAGAATGCCGACAGATTCGCCGTTGACGAGCGAAAACGTAATGAGGAATGCTACCACCGCCTTGAACGTGGAGTCCACGCTCCGCATCAGTTGGCGTACTTCGTTGTTTTTGGTGGCGATAATTTCGAGCAGTGCCAGCCCACCGAGTGCGAGCAGGGTGTAGGGGTGGATGAACCACGCGGGGGCAGACGCGAGTCCCGCCAAGCCTGAGGAGTCTTCGACAAAGGGGAGTAAGCCCCCATAGCGTGCCAGCATACCCAGCACAAACGCCGCGAGAAATGGACGCGACGCAAACAAAGGTATGGTAGACATTGTTTGTAACATGACACCAGCCGTCATTGTGTTATTAGCCCCCCTTGTGTTACATCAGAACATAATGGTCTTGCGCGTGCTTTGTGTTCGCTGTATGTGTGGCACACGCTGTCGCAATTATGACAGCGCGTCGCTAGCACGCGAATGCCTTTATGACGCTCAATCGGCTGGTGAGGTTGCAGGTTGCAACAGGGGGTTGGTGGCAGGGGTGATGGTCACGACGCGGTCGTGCTGCGCGAGGTCGTGGGCAATACGTACTGCATAGCCGGGGCAGTGCTGGTGCGCCAGCACGCGCAACGCGGCACCTTGGGTTGCGCCTATTTCGAGCAGGATAGCGTGGCGGGGGTGGCGTTTGTTGAGGGCACTAGGGGCGGTGGCAAGGAGCCGCCGACAGACCGCTAGCCCATCGCTCCCGCCGTCGAGGGCGAGGTGGGGTTCGTGGGCGCGCACGGCGGGGTCTATCGTGCTGAGCATGGTATAGGGCGGGTTGCTGACCAGCAGGTCTATGGGGTGGGGCAGGGGTGCCAGCAGGTCGCCCGCGAGGAACTGGACGCGCCCGGTTAGCCCAAGGTGTGCGGCGTTGGCGTGCGCGACCGCAAGGGCGGCGGGGACGATGTCGGTGGCATAGAGCGTGACGGCGGGCGGCAGATTGGCGGCGAGCGCAAGGGCAATTGCACCGCTACCCGTGCCGATGTCGGCGATGCACGGCGTAATGCCATGGGCAAGCATGGCACGGGCGTGGGCAAGGGCGTGCTCTACCAGCAGTTCGGTTTCGGGGCGTGGCACTAGCACGGCGGGCGTGACGCGCAACTGCAAGCCGTAAAACTCGCGCTGCCCGGTGAGGTAGGCGATGGGTTCGCCCGTTGCGCGGCGGGCAAGCAATGCGGTGTAGTCGGCGTGTTGGGCGGCGGTAAGCGGCTGTTCGCCCCGCGCCAAGAGCGCACTGCGGCGCATACCAAGGACGTGCGCCAAGAGCAACGTTGCGTCGAGGTGGGGCGTGCTGCTCGTAGCGGCAAGTGTGTGGGTAGCGGCACGGAGCACGCTACCCACGGTGGCGGCGGCGGGGTGGGTGGTGTCAGTCAATGCGGCGTTCGTGGAAGTCGGTGCCGTCATACGAGAGCAAGCGGCGGCGGTCTTCGATGCGTGTCTCGACATGGATGGGACGTGTCCAGAGCTTGTACAGGTTCCGCATGGTATCGCGGGCGTAGTTCGTCTGGAGGTCTACCCCTTCGTGGCGGTGCAGCAGGTAGAGTTCGCCCCGGTTGTTATAGTTGGCATCCTCAACAACGATGTAGGGTTGACCGAAGTTGGTGAGTTGGAACAGGAGCTTTTCCTTGACCTGCTGGAACTCGCGGCTGGCAATTTCGTAGAAGTCGGTGTCGCGGTTGTAGCGGAACGTGAACAGGTTGTGGCGTTCCACGAACTCTTGCGTCAGAAACTCGTCAATGAAGGTGACATCGTTGTAAAGGCGACGCACCTCAAACAGTTTCTGTCGTCCTAGCCCGGTGGCGCGGTTCCAGTTGCGGCGTGCCCCGATATCGTCGCACTCTTCGTACTCTTTGCCGAACCGCCCAGTGTCCCACCGTTCTTCGATGTCGCGCAGCAGTTCGAGACCCAGTTTGTAGGGGTTGAGCCGACCGCTACTGGTTGCGACTACGCCGCTGTGCAGGTCGGCAAAGCTGATGACTTCCGAGTCGCGGAGCGCACGTTGCGTCATGATCTGGCTGTGCCAGTAGCTGTTGTGGTTGATGAAGCCCTGCGCGGCATAGCGGTGACTAGTCGCAACCGAAATATCGTAGACATCGGCGCGTCCGTGCTCGATGGTCACAATTTCGTCGTGCCACGGTGTGTCGGCGGGCAGGCGCGTGACGAGCCAGCCACTGATGGGGTGGGGCTGCACACTGGCAAGGATACCGCTATTGAGCAGCAGCAGTTGCATGGTGGCGGCGATACGTTCGTTTGCCACCATCACTGCGTCGCCGCAGTGGGCGGCACAGGCGCACAGCGCATCGAGAAACGCGGTGACGACGCTGGCGGGGGAGCGTAGGAGTACGTCGGGCACGGCATCAAAGGCGGGTGATACGTTGAGGGCGTGGAGGAGCGGTTGGGCACTGCTTGCTGCGACAGTAACGGTGTAGTCGGTGCCTGTGGTGCCTGTGGTGCTTGTGGTTGCCGTGATGTTGCATAGGTCGCGCCAGAGGGCGGCATAGGTCGCGGCAGTGACGGCTGAGTCTGTGCGGAAGTGGATGCTGCGTACGAGCGGGTTGTGCTGTGCGCTACCGAGCAGATAGCCCAGCAATGCCCCCACCCGTTCGTCTACGCTGGTGGGGAGGTGGGGTGCTGTCGTGGGGCGTATAACAACATCACACGGGATGGTCGTGGTGCCTGTATCTTGCACCGGTATGGCAACGCTGGCAGGGAGCGCGGCGGCAGCGATGGCAGGGAGCGCGGCGGTAGTTGCGGTGGTTGTGGTGGTTGTGGTGATGGGCACGTAGTGGTGTACCCATAGCCCGCCGCCGCCTGCAAGCTGGACGTGATCGCCGGGTTGTAGTTCGTCCAGTCGCCGCCATGTGGTGCCGTCGGGCAGGAGCAGGCGGTGTGTCACCGAGCCTTCCATGCTGAAGCCGTGGCGCGTGCGTACCCGCACGGTGGCGCGGTCGGCAAAGCGGGCGTGGTCGTAGATGGGTTGTACGCCGTTGCCATCGGCAACACCGGGGGTATGGCAGGCGTTCACCACGTCGTCAATGGGCACGATGCCGTCGGTGGTAAACATGAGCGACCCGGCGACCATGCACGCCCAGCCTTCGTTCATAATCTTGGTCATGCCCTGCGGCGCGAAATAGTAGGACTCCTCGCGCACAATGTTTAGGATGGTATGCTGCCAGCGTTCGAGCGGCGCATAGTTGAGCAGGAAGAGCAGGATGTCTTTCTGGGGGTTGACGGGAAAGCGTTTCTGCTGTTCGCGTTCACGCTCAAGGCGTTGGCGTTGGTCTTCGAGGAACTCCGGCGGGTTGATGTATTCGCGCATGTATTCTCGATCCACCTTCAGCCCCTCGACAGTCACGGCTTCTTGGTAGTCACCAGCGATGGGGTCTACCATTTGGGCTTCGGGGCGGCGGATGTAGGGCGCGTGGTAGTCAATCAGGTTTTCGAGCGACAGGCATGTGTCTATGAAGTCTTCGACTACATCATAGCCGTAGCGGTCTATGATGCGCCACACCCGCGCGGAATGGTTTGCCATTTCGTCGAGCATCTTCCGGTTGGTGTGGGCAAACCACATGTTGTGCTTGAAGAAGTCTACGTGCCCGCAGACGTGTGCCATGACCATCTTCTGGGTCACGTCCTCGTTGCCTTCGAGCAGGTAGCCATACGCTGGGTTGGTGTTGATGATCATCTCGTAGATGGTGCTACCCAGCCAGACGTGCCCCTTGAGAAGCTGGTCGTATTCCATGCCGAACCGCCAGTGAGGGTAGCGGATGGGGAAGCCGCCCAGCGAAGCAGTTTCGTAGAGGGTACGATAGTCAAGTACTTCGTAGATAATGGGGTAAAAGTCTAGCCCGTAGTCGCGGGCGTAGCCCTCGATCTGTTCTTGGGCAGCTGCCAGATGTGCCGGCAGGTGGGTTTTTTTCATAGCAATGCCTCGCCCTGTTACTTGCCTTTACCGAGAAACTTCTTAATTGCGTCGTAGATGTCCTCGCGGTCGGCAATCTCGCTGACTATGAGGTCTTCTTCGTGGCTGAGGTACTCGTCGAGTTCGTGCGCGAACCGCCCGGAGCCGTAGAGTGACCGTACCTGCCCGTAGCAAAACTGGTTGACGGCAGGCAGCAGGGCTTGTTGCAACAGCCCGATACATTCGCGGGTGTCGCCGCCTCCCCAGTTGTCGCCGTCGCTGAAGTGGAAGGGGTAGATGTTCCACTCGTCGGGTGGGTAGCGTTCTTGTATGAGTTTGAGGCACAACTTGTATGCCGATGAAATCTTGGTACCGCCGCCTTCGCGCAGGTGATAGAACGTCTCTTGATCAACTTCTTTCGCGGCGGCATCGTGGACGATGTAGCGGATGTCAATTTCGCGGTACTGGGTACGGAGCCAAGTTTCGATCCAGAAGGCGGTGATCCGGACGAGTTCTTTTTGTTCGGCTCCCATCGAGCCGGAAACGTCCATCATGTAAATGATGACGGCGTTACTTTCGGGTTGCTGTACCTCTTTCCACGAACGGTAGCGCATATCGTCGCGGATGGGCACAATGATGGGATCGTCGGGGTTGTAGTCGCCGGACACCAGTTGGCGACGCAATGCCTGCCGGTAGGTGCGCTTGAAGTGACGCAGCGTATCGGGACCGGTGCGGCGGATGCCACTGTAGCGGTCTTTTTCGCTGACAATTGTTTTGCGCCCTTTCGGCTCGATGTTGGGCAGTTGCAGTTCTTCGCCGAGGATTTCGGCAAGCTCTTCAATGGAGACATCCACTTCGAGGATGTGCTGACCGGGTTCGCTCCCGGCTTCGCCCTGCCCTTGCTCGCCGTCGCCACGGGCGATGGGGTCGCCCACGTCGCCTTCGCCCTGCCCTACGCCGCCGCCCTGCTGCGAGCCGTAGCGGAAGCGCGGAATGTCAATCTGGGGCATGGGGATGCTGACGTAGCGTTTGCCCTGCCGCCCAATCAGCTCGCCTTGCGACATATATTTCCGCAAGTCTTTTTTTATTCGCCCGCGCACGATGTGGCGGAAGCGGTTAAGATCACGTTCGACACGTCGGTTCATGTGGCAGTCCCTGCATATTCAATCACAGTCGTTGCTGTGTGCTGTGTGGGCGCGGGCGATGCTGGCGAGCCATAACCCGCCGACACCGCCCGTGCTGCGGTACAGCTTAGCGTTCGCGGGTGTCGCCGCGTGCAAAAATGCTGGCGACATAGTTGAGTACGTCGGTGGCACTCTGTTCGTTGTAGCCGAAGTCGCGGATCAGGCGGCTCTTCACTACGTCTATCTTCTCTTGGGTGTCTTTGTCTATGACCCGCGAGACAAGCGACGTGAGCCGGATGCTGTCCTTCTGGTCCTCGAACAGCTTGAGTTCGAGGGCTTTGTGCAGGCGTTCGTTGGTGCGGTAATCGAAGGTTCTGCCTTCAACTGCCAGTGCCCCGATGTAGTTCATGATTTCGCGGCGGAAGTCGTCCTTGCGCGACTCGGGGATGTCTATCTTCTCTTCGATGCTCCGCATGAGGCGTTCGTCGGGTTCTTCGTACTGCCCGGTGTATTTGTTCCGCAATTTCTCACGCTGCGTGTAGGCTTTGATGTTGTCAATGTAGTTGGCGCACAGGCGTGTGATTGCCTCTTCGTCGGCACTGATTGCCCGCTGCACTTCGTTCTTCACGATCTCGGTGTACTCCTCGCGCACGACACTGAGCAGGTCGCGGTAGTGGCGGCGTTCTTCTTCGTTGGTGACGAGGGCGTGGTTTTTCAGCCCGCCCTCTAGTTCGCTCAGTACCATAAAGGGGTTGATATAGCCCTCTTCTTGGTAGGCGACCAGTGCGTTACTGATCTTGTCTTGGATGTAGCGCGGGCTGATGCCGGACATGCCTTCGCGTTGGGCTTCCTTGCGTAGCTCCTTGATGTTGTCTTCGGTGAAGCCGGGCAGGCTCTTGCCGTTGTAGAGTTTGAGCTTTTGCAGCAGGGTCAGGTTGGGCTTCTTCGGCTCTTCAAGCCGGGTGAGCACTGCCCACATTGCCGCCATTTCGAGGGTGTGCGGGGCAATGTGGATACGTACCTTACGGCGGTTGAAGTCGCGCTCGTAGATACGAACTTCGTCGCGTAGGCGTGTGATGTAGGGGATGTCAATGCGGACGGTGCGGTCTTTGAGAGCCTCCATAAACTCGTTGTTCTCAAGCCGCCGATATTCGGGTTCGTTGGTGTGCCCGACGATAACTTCGTCAATGTCGGTTTGGGCGAACTTCTTCGACTTGATCTTGTGCTCTTGCGAAGCACCCAGCAGGTCGTAGAGAAACGCTACATCGAGCTTTAGCATCTCGATGAACTCGATGATGCCCCGGTTGGCAACGTTGAACTCGCCGTCGAAGTTGAAGGCACGCGGGTCGCTGTCGCTCCCGTAGATGGCAATCTTGCGGTAATTGATGTCGCCGGTTAGCTCGGTCGAGTCTTGGTTTTTCTCGTCTTTGGGCTGGAAGGTACCGATGCCGATCCGGTCTTGTTCGGCGAAGATGAGCCGACGCACACGGACGTGGCGGATCATCTTGCCCCAGTCGCCGTCGTAGCGGCGCATCAGTTCGCGGTAGTTGTAGCGGCTGACTGGGCTGAGTTGCCCCACAATCGTGATGTGTTCTTCTTCTGGCTTGCCCTCGTTGAGCCGTGCAAGAAAGGCAGCACGCGAGTCAACCGGAATAAGTTGGAGTGGCTCGGCGTTCATGGGGTCGGGTTCCCAGTCGTTGTCTTTTACGTTGCCTGCTTCAAGGTCGGCGGCATCGCCCGTGTACCAGTCAAAGGTATAGAGGGCACCATCGTCGGTGCGGGTGTACACTTCCAGCCCGCGCTTGAGGCGGCGGACAATCGTACTTTTCGCGCTGCCGACGGGACCGTGCAGCAGCAGCACACGCTTTTCGGTGCCATAGCCCTGCGCGGCACTCTTGAAGAAGTTGACCAGCCGCATCAATGGGATTTCCAGCCCGTAGATGGTATCGTTGCCATCGAAGGACGGGTCGGAGAAGAACTTGTAGCGGATCAACCGCTTTTTGGCATCTATAAACTCTTCGGTGCCGTAATCCATGATCATGTCATAGACACGTTGGAAAGCATTGCGTGTGACGCGTGGGTTGCGCTGGACGATGTCCAGATATTCATCGAAGGTACCGTTCCAGTTGAGGTCTTGGAACTGTTTGCGGTCTTGCAGTTCGCTGACGAATTGCAGCAATCCCGTACCAGTTGCCGTTGTTGTCATGCTCGTCTTTCCTCCTGATATGGACGCTTGCGTTGGGGTGCCCGCCGCACAAGCGGCGCGTGCCCGTCACGCTTCGCTGACCCACTACAGTGCGCCCGCCTGAAGCAGTGGGGTGGCTACAGTTTGCCAGTATCAATTGCCAAGGTACACGGTAACGGCGGTTGGATACTCCGTTCGAACATTCCCTATGTGGTACATCTTGACCACCGCTCCGTAGCGATGCTCTCGCTACGCGGGTTTGTCTTGCGAAGATGCAACGCGCCTGTGTAGGAATTGGAGAGGAAAACATGCTTATGTTTTGCGTAAGTATAACAAGTTTTCCACAGAGCGTCAAGGCTTCCTGACGAAGGTCAGAAGCACAACGGTTGTGGTTGCAGCCCGTTGGGTGGGCATGGGGGCTGTCTGGATGAGAGAATGACCATATGGGGCATCTTGTGCGGCACAATGGAGATAGCATACATAACCCAAATTGATGGAGATACGATCCCATTGTGCATCTTTTGCGGTACAATGGAGATAGCATACATAACCCAAATTGATAGGGATACGATCCCATTGTGCATCTTTTGCGGTACAATGGGAGCAACGTATATAACCCGAAGCAGACAGCCATGACATCTATGTCCGATTCATTTCTAACGCTGCCGCATGCCGTGCGGCATTATGCTTTTGCTACGCCGCAACGCCCTGCCTTTGTGTTTCGCGGGGTACACTATACATATACCGGGCTGTGGCAATCGGCACGCCATGCTGCGGCGGTATTGCAGCAGGCGGGGGTTGCGCCGGGCGACCGGGTGGCGTTGTACCTTGCCAACAGCCCGCACTTCCTCGTGGCGTACCTTGGGGTGTATCTGTGTCGGGCGGTGGCGGTGTTGGTTAATGTGCAGTATCGGCGCGTCGAGTTGCAGCATATCCTGACGGATGCGGGTGTGACGGTGTGTGTCACGGACAGCGCACGGCTGCCCGAACTGCGCGTTGCCGCCCCACCGCATGTCGCCACGGTGTTTACCGTGCCGTTTTCGCAGGTGGTGCCGCTGGTCGCGCCGCGCATGCCAGTCCCCGACGACCTCGCGTTGTTGGCGTATACCTCTGGCACAACGGGTAAGGCGAAGGGTGCAATTCATACCCACGCGACGTTGCTGGCAAACAGTCGTGCCATTACGCAGGCGTGGCACTGGACACACACCGACCGGCTCTTGTTGACCCTGCCACTGTTCCACATGCATGGGTTGGGCGTGGGGGTACACGGCTCGTGGCTGACTGGCGCGTCCTTCGATCTGCACGAGCGTTTCGACGCTCAGGCGGTGCTCAACGTGTTGTGGGAGCAGCAGGTGACGATGTTCTTTGGGGTGCCCACGATGTATCAGCGTTTGCTTGCCACCACTGGCACTGATGCGGAACATAGGCGGCTACCTGCTCTGCGGCTGTATGTTTCCGGCTCTGCGCCGCTCCGTCGCCAGACGTTCACCGCGTTTCGAACCGCCAGCGGGCAGGCAATTCTGGAACGCTATGGTATGACCGAAACAGGCATGAACCTGACGAACCCCTACCACGGCGAACGTCGCCCCAGCACGGTGGGGTTGCCGTTTCCGGGACAGGCTGCCCGCATTGCTGACCCGGTGAGCGATGTGCCCCTGTCGCCCGGTGCGGTCGGTGAGGTGCAGGTACAGGGTGGGCATGTCTTTGTTGGCTATTGGCAGAACCCCACAGCGACTGCGGCTGTATTTACTGCTGACGGGTGGTTTAAGACGGGCGACCGTGGGTGGTGCAGCGACGATGGCTATTACACGCTGGTGGGGCGGGCGCACGATCTGATCATTACGGGGGGGTACAACGTGTACCCGCGTGAGGTGGAGGATGCGCTGCTGGCGCACCCGGCGGTGGCTGAGGTGGCGGTGCTTGGCTTGCCGCATGCCGATCTTGGTGAGCAGGTGGTCGCGGTGGTGGTGCCGCGTGACCCTGACGCACCGCCATCCGCCACCGACCTGCTTGCCCATTGTCGGGCGATGCTTGCCGCGTATAAGCAACCCCGGCAGGTCTGGTTTGTCACTGCGTTGCCGCGCAATGCGCTGAGTAAAGTCCAGAGGCATGTGCTGCGGGCGATGCTGCTGCCCCCAGACGGGGACGATGGGGGCACGGGAGGTGGTGCATGAGCGACACCCGTTATCATGTGCGCGTGCGCGAGATGCCCGATCACCAGCGACCGCGTGAGCGGTTGCGTGACTATGGCGCGGAGGCACTCTCAGATGCGGAAATCCTTGCTATTTTGCTGCGCGTCGGGGTGAGCGGCACCAACGTGATCGAACTGGCGCAGCAATTGCTGGTGGCGTATGGTGGCTGGCGAGGCTTGCAGCAGGCTTCGTTCCACGAACTGCAACAGCGGCGCGGCATGGGCGAGGCAAAGGCGGCGCAACTGAAGGCGGCACTGGAGATTGGGCGACGGCTGGCACTGCTGACCGTGCAAGACCGTGTGCAGATTCGGTCGCCGCGCGATGTGGCGAAGCTGTTGCAGATGGAGATGGCGCACCTCACGCAAGAGCATTTGCGGGTCGTGTGTCTCGATACACGCAACCGTGTGCTGAAGATTGCGGAGGTCTACAAAGGCACGCTAAACTCGGCGGGCTTGCGCGTGGGCGAACTGTTCCGCGATGCGCTGTTGCTCAACAGTGCGAGTATCATACTGTGCCACAACCACCCCAGTGGCGACCCGACTCCGTCACGCGATGATATTGCTGTAACGCAGCTGGTGGTGCAGGCGGGGCAACTGCTCGATATTAGCGTGCTCGATCACCTAATCATTGGGCACGGGCAGTTTGTCAGCCTGCGTGAGCAGGGCGTGGGCGGCTTCGACGATGCGACCTAACGTGCCACAGCACAACCCCGCCGACGTGTGCCGACGGGGTGGGAGCAGTGGTTGCAGGTTGTGGGGGCTAGTTATGCCTGCTGTGCCTGCACGGTGCTGTTGCCGCCGAGCCGCTGCGCTATCACGTCGTCGAGGGCAAGGGCACCCGCCCCCGTCAAGGTGAGTGTGACACCGCCTACCAGCATGAGCAGCACGAACTCATAGCCGCCGTCGCTCACGAAGAAGCCGTTGCCCAGATGCACCGTGAAGAGGGCGATCAGCATGGTGATGGCAACCAGCACAGCCACGATGCGGGTGAACGCACCAAGGATGAGGGCTAGCCCGCCCAGCACTTCGACAGCGATCAAGATGACTGCGAACACGCCTGCGAGGGGGATGCCGAGGCTACTGAGGAAGCCCGTTGTCCCCTCTACACCGAACATCAGCAATTTCTGCATACCGTGGACGAAGAAAATCACACCGATGATGACACGCAGTGCCGTAATGCCGTACTCGCGGTAAACATTCAGAAACGACAGATCGAACTTTTGCATAGTACCTTCTTCTCCTTCACCTTTTGTGACCTTTTGCCACCTTTTGTGTGGTTTGTCCCTGTCTGCGTCTGATCGTGTTGCCTCTGGCTCGCTCAATCGTTTCGTGATCGTTTAGTACTTGATAGTCTAGTACATTACAAAGTGTATCATGCTTGTGGCGAAATGCAACCCCCGGTGTGCAAAAAAAGCAGGGTACAATATCAGTATGACACGAATAATTCACTGGTTTCGGCGCGATTTGCGCTTGCACGACAATACGGCACTGACGGCGGCAACCCGCGACAGCGGCGGCATGGTCATCCCGGTGTTTTTGCTCGACCCACGCCTGCACGCCCCGCACGGACGGTTTACTAGCCCGACACGGGTACGGTTTCTGCTCGACAGCCTACGTGCGCTGGCACACGCGCTGGAACAGCAGGGTTGCCGCCTTGTGTTCCGGCGCGGCGACCCGGCACAACTCCTGCCAGAGCTTGCCCGCCACGCCGACGCGGTGTACTGGAACCGCGACTACAGCCCATATGCCCGCCGCCGCGACGATGAACTAGCCGCAACACTGCGCGGGCAAGGTTGCCGCGTGCAGCAGTTTAAAGATGCGGTGGTGTGGGAAGCAGACGAGATACTGACGCGCACGGGTGGCACCTATTCGGTGTACACGCCCTATGCGCGGCAGTGGCACGCGCGGCTGTTCGATGCTGGGCTGGTTGTCCATGACGTGCCGACGCTACGTTTGCCCGCCGCCGAACTGCCGGAGAGCGAGCCGATACCGACCCTCGATGCGCTTGATCTGCACACCGACCAGACTGCTGTGGTGGCGGGCGAGGCGGCAGCCCACGAGCAACTGCGCCGCTTTGTGGATGGGCGGCGCACCTATAACGTGACCACCTATGCCGCGAGCCGTGACACGCTAGCGGTGCCCGGTACGTCGCGGCTGTCGCCCCATCTGCGGCTGGGCACCATCTCGCCGCGCACCTGTGTACAGGTAGCCCTGCAACAGGACGGCACCGACGATGGTGTGAAGACGTGGGTCGGCGAAATTGCGTGGCGCGACTTTTATGCACAGATACTGGCAACGAACCCGCATGTGCTACGTGGCGCGTTTCGGCGCGAATATGACGCGCTGCAATGGGAAAACGATACCGTGCTCTTCGCAGCGTGGTGCGCGGGGCGCACTGGCTACCCAGTGGTAGATGCCGCGATGCGCCAGCTTAACCGCGAAGGCTGGATGCACAACCGTGCCCGCATGATTGTCGCGTCGTTCTTGACGAAAGACTTGCTAGTGGACTGGCGGTGGGGCGAACGCTACTTTATGCAACAATTGGTAGATGGCGACCCGGCATCGAACAATGGCGGGTGGCAGTGGGCGGCGGGCACCGGCACCGACGCACAGCCCTACTTCCGTATTTTCAACCCGGTTAGTCAGGGCAAAAAGTTTGACCCGGACGGGGCATATGTGCGGCACTATCTGCCGGAACTTGCAGACGTGCCGCTCAAGGTGCTGCACGAGCCGTGGAAAATGTCCGATGCCCAACAACGGGCGTGTGGGGTGCAACTTGGGCGCGAATACCCATACCCGGTCGTTGACCATGGTGTGCAACGCCAGAAAGCCCTTGCTCTGTACAAGACGGCGCGACAAGCTGATAGCAACGCCGAGCTACACGACCGCCGCGCCTAACGCGTACCCTACTGCATGCCCACGGTTGGGTGCTGGAACTGCCCGTCTTGATTGAGGTAGACAATCTCTTCGTTCTTGACCTGCACAATCAAGTCACTGTGCCCGTCGCCGTTGTGGTCGTGCAGGTGCATTTGCACGGGCGTAAGTTCTTCGCCGCTCCCCACGAGGTACGGACCCTGCAACACGCGGGTCTGGGTATAGTCGCCGCCCGGCATATCGAAGATGACGACCTGCCCGTCGAGGTTCATCGCAACGAGATGCGACGGTGTGCCCCCGGCATGTCCCACATCGGCAGTCAGGTGGAACGAACGCGGGCGACCATACTGCATGTCATCGAGCATGACTTGTGCGTTGCTGAAGACAAAACTCATCACCAGATAGATAGCCGTGAGCGCAAGCATCCCGCTGACCACATAGATGATCGTGCGTAGTCGCGTGGCAGTCAGCGTTAGCGGGAAGCCCCCACCCAGACGACGTGTTCCCGGCACATTTTGACGAATAACAGCCATTGAGTTCCTCCCCTTTCGGCAACCAATACAAAAGAACCGGTGTGTGGAATACTTGTTCGGAAGTATACGGTATTCTTGCCGCTATGTCAAGAACAAGTTTGCGGAATAGTGCGGGGACAGCGTGGATTGGAGAACGCGCAGTCTATAGTGCAATAGGACTGCAACAGGCGGGGGCGTGCCTAGAACACGAGCGCGTCGCTGATGGGGTCGTTGACCGTGATCCTGCCTTCGATGATAACACGGGCGTACAGGCGGCTCCAGCCGGGGTGTACCTTCTGCGCCACGCGCTTGAAGTTGCCGTCCGTGAAGGACGCGCAGATCGCCTTGCAGGGGGTGGCGTAGCCCGTGATTTCGATCACCACACGGTCGCCCAGTTGCAACTGGTCGCCGGGGGCAAGGGCTGCCCAGTCCACCCCGGCGACCGTCAGGTTCTCGCCCATTGTACCGGGGGCGACGGGGTGCCCCTCGGCTTGTAATGCCGTGATTAGTTCCAGTGCGTAGAGGCTTACGGCGCGGTTGGGTCCGCCGTGATGAGCGGTATCGCGTTGGCGGTCGCCGCGCACGCCCGTCACCGCAATGTCGGCGTGGGGCGTGGGGTATTTGGGTACGCCGCCCTGCGGGTTGACATTGATCTGGACAATGTATGGCTCTGGCATAGCGTGCTATGCTCCCTGTTGGCGAGCAGCAGTGATTGCTGCTTGCAATTCGGCAAGACTTGCGGCGACACTGCGTTGCTTGTTATAGACGGCAAACCCGGCAACTGCGACGGTTGCACCGACTTCTGCCACTGCCCCGATGGTTTCGCTGTTGATGCCGCCGTCCACTTGGATGTCTACGTCGCTGATACCGTGCTGTACCATAGACTGTTGGAGTTGGCTAATCCGTGGGAGTGTGGAACGCAGAAACCGCTGCCCGCCGAAGCCGGGGTTAACGCTCATCAGCAGGGCGAGGTCAATGTCAGGCAGGATCGGTTCAAGCATACTGAGCGGGGTTGCGGGGTTGAGCGCGACACCGGGGCGCACGTTCAGGTCGCGGAGTGCCTGCACGGTGCGGTGCAGGTGGGTGGTTGCCTCGGCGTGGACGGTGATGCGGTCCGCGCCTGCCTCGGCGAAGGCAGCAATGTAGCGTTCGGGTTGGCTGACCATCATGTGGACATCGAGAACTGCGCCGTAGCGAGCGGCGAGCGGCTGCAACGCGGCAACCACCAGCGGACCGAACGAGATGTTGGGCACGAACGCGCCGTCCATCACGTCGAGGTGCAGCCAGCGAATACCGGCTTGCAGGGCGGCTTCCACGTCGTCGCCGAGGCGTAGAAAGTCTGCGCTCAGGATCGAGGGGGCGATGATCATAGGGCTTCTCCTGCACGGACGTGCCGGATGCCGTCCTGACCTGCGATAATCAGGTCGGTTGTCATGCCGAGAAACAGCCCGTGTTCGACAATGCCCGCCCGCGCACTGAGGCGGGCGGCGAGGGTGTGCGGGTCTGCGATGGCACCGAAGGTACAGTCGAGGATGTAGTTGCCCTGATCGGTCACAAGCGGCGTGCCGTCGCTGGTGTGGCGCAACGTGACCTGTGCGCCGAGCGCGTGCAGCGCGGCATGGTGCGATCCCCAACCGAACGGCACAACCTCGACGGGCAGTGCCCAGCGTGTGCCGAGCACGGGCGAGAGCTTGCCTGCGTCCACGACGATGATCTCGCGGCGGCTTGCCTGCGCGACAATCTTCTCGCGCAGCAGTGCCGCGCCACCACCCTTGATCAGGTTGAGGTGTGGGTCTACCTCGTCGGCTCCGTCAATTGTCAGGTCGAGTACCGGGTGTTCTTCTAGTGTGGTGAGTGGAATAGACAGGCGGCGGGCTACGGCTTCAACGTGCAGGCTGCACGGCACCGCCAGTATGTCGTGCAGGTCGCCACGGGCAAGGCGGGCGGCGATGTGGTGGATGGCAAAGATAGCAGTGCTGCCCACGCCTAGCCCCACGCGCATGCCGGATTGGACGAACGATGCGGCGTGCTCGGCTGCCTGTTGCTTATACTGGCGTAGCGTGTCGTCGGGTGATGATATGACTGTATTCATAGGCTGTATTATAGTACAGAATGCCACAGGTGTAGCATAGCATAGCGAGCGGCAGCAGCGTGTAGATTTGCCCGTTTCAATGGTACAATACGCCGTATGAATGAACCCGGTGGGCGGGCAAGATTGCACGACTGGTACGCGCTGTGCGGCGTGTTGATTATCGGTATCGTCCTGCTCGGTGTGGCAGGGCAGGTACCGCGCGTGGCGTGGTTTGCGCCCGACACGCCGCCCGTGGTGCTGCCCACAGCAGACTTGCACGCGCTTGAGACATTCCCAGACAGTGGGCAACCGTTTCGCTGGAGTATGCCGCGGAGCGAGCTACGGCTACCCGCGACGGGCGCAGGCGGCACGGTGCGGCTGGCACTGGCAGGCGGCACACGGGTGGTGCCCGCCACGCTCACCGTTGGGGGGGGCACGCCGCTACCGTTGCTGGTTGCGCCCGACCGCCGCGTGTACACCGTGCTGGCACCGGGTGCTACAGGCGAACGGCTGACGGTACAGCTTGCGAGCACAACCGTATTTGCCGATGGGCGTGACCTTGGTGTGATGGTGGCAGGGGGCGGCACGAGCGGGCACGGCATACCACTGGTGGTGAGTGTGTCGCTCCTCGCAGCAATTGCGGTGGGCTACACGCTTCTGCGGCATGCGGGTAGCCCCCCACGCACGGCGGCGGGGCTAGCGGTGGGGGTGCTACTGCTGGCACTGGTGGTCTACCTTGTGGGGGGCTGGCAGTATGCGCTGGCGGCACCGCTTGCGGGGTTGGTTGCGCTAGCAGCCGGGGCAGGCGTGGTGCTGCACCGTTGCTGTGCGTTGCGTGCCCCAGCGGTGGCGGTGTTACCGCGTGCGCTGCACGGTGGCGCGTGGGTGTGGCTGGTGGGGGTGCTGCTCGCCGGGTTGCTGGTGCGGTTGCCGTGGCTTCTGGCGGCTGACCCGGTGGGCGATCTCGAACTGGCGGCACGGCGCATGGGGTTGCTGTACACGGAGGGGCTGGCAGGTGCGTACCTGTACGACGGCGACTACATGCCGTTACGCTTGCTGATGCTGTGGCTGAGTAGCCAGCTTGTCGCGGTGTTTGGGGGCGGCTTCACTGCGCCGCTTGACGGCGTGACGCTCCTAGCGATCAAGACCCCGGCACTGCTCGCCGATGCCGCCACCACCGCGTTGATCTTCTGGTGGGCGCAGCAGTATGTCACGCTGCGGCAGGCGGCAGGGCTGGCGGCACTCTACACACTGGCACCGCCCATCTGGATCAATGTGGCGTGGTGGGGGCAGGTAGACGCGCTGTTGCTGCTGCCGTTGCTGCTGATGGTACTGCTGCTTGACCGACACCGTGGGCGGTGGGCGTGGTTGTGCTGGGCGGTGGCATTGCTGATCAAGCCACAGGCGATTGTGTTCGCGCCGCTGGTATATCTTGCGACCGTCCGGTTGCACGGGGCACGCGGGCTGGTGCAGGGTGGCAGCATAGCTGTGGGCGTGATCGCACTGGGGAGCCTGCCGCTGGTGCTGGCGGGGCAGACTGCCGGGTTGTTGCAAGCTGCGCTTGGGTCGGTGGGGCGGTTCCCGCAACTGACCGCAGGCGCGTACAATCTGTGGTACCTTGTGACGGGCGGTGTGGTTGCCCACGACACGGGGCAGGGCATCGGTGGCGTGAGCTACCGCCTGCTGGGGGTGCTACTGGTGGGTGCGGTGGCACTGCTGTGCAGCAGTACGCTGGTGCGGCGGGCAGACCTCGCGCAACGGCTGGCAGTCGCGGCGATGCTCGCACTAGCGTTTTTTGCGTTGCCCACCCAGATACACGAACGGTACCTGTTCCTGTCGCTGGTGTTTGTGTTGCTGTACGCGCTGTGGCAGCGGCGGTGGTTGCTGGCATTCGTCGCCCTGGCAAGTAGTGCCACGCTCAACATACTGGGGACGCTCGATGGCTTTGTCGCGGTGGCAACGGCGGTGCTGGCAGCGTCGCCGTTGCCGTGGTTGCTGGCAGGCGCAAACTTGCTTGTGCTGCTGTGGTTGCTGACCGACACGTTGCGGGCGGCGTGGGCTACCCCACACACCCGTGAGGCGGCGGTGCCGTCAACGGCTTTATTGAAATGACAACCCTGAGATGACAACCTACACAGACCACCTTCAATCGGTATCATCGGCGGAGGTTACGACATCGGGCAACGCACTGGTAGCCGTGCGGCGGTTGGTTGGCGCACTGCGCGACTGGCGACCTGCCGTGCTGGTGGCAGTGTTTGTCGGTTTGACGGTGCTCATGCTGCAATTGCCCCTGTTCTATACGATCATTGTGGGCAAGGAGCGCGGCGGGCAGAGTGACCTACCCTACCTGATCAATGTCAAGGCTGCCGAAGCCGCCGACGATGTGGGGCGGTGGCGGTGGCTGGAGGCTGATGCCGAGCTTGTTGTGCCGGGGGTGGGGCAGCGTCCGTTGCTGCTCGGCATGCGGATCATCTCGCACCGTGCCCAGTGGGAGCCAGCACATAGCCCCACCATGCTCACGCTACGCGCTGGCGACACTGCGCCCATCACGGTGCCCCTGCGGACAGAGGGCGCACAGTATCACTTCTACATCCCGGCGGCTGCCACCGCCGATGGCAACTTGCGTGTGCAGATGCAGACCGCGCCATGGCAGCACCCCACCGATGCGCGTGAAGACCTTGGGATTGCGGTAGGCGAAGCCCTGACCGTGCAGAGCATACGTGGTGGTGGGCTTACGCGACCAGCCAGTGGCATGCTGCTGGCGTGGTCGGTGGGATTGCTGCTGTGCTGGCTGACGGTGCGGGTGGTCAACGTGCCGCGTGGGACGGCGTTTTGGCTCCTGCTGCCGCTGGCGGTGGTACTGGCGTTGCTCGCCCCTGTGATGGTGCCGCGCATTGCGATGGGCAACCTCTGGATATTGCAGGCAGGTGTGCTGGCAGTCGGTGCAGCGGTGGTGTGTGTGCTGACGATCCCGCCCCTGCTGCGGGCACTGCGCCTGCCCGCCCCCCCCGATGTGCTGCCGTGGCTGTTGTTGCTGGTGGTGATGACCTTTACGATAGCCTACAGTGCGCGGCTGTACCCGGCATCTATGCCGGGCGACCTGCAACTACACGTCAACCGTTACTTACGCACCGTGTTTGGCGAAGTCTATATCCTCGCGCAGCATCGCGGCTTACCCTTCCCCTTCCCCAATGGCATGTATGTCTTGATGGCACCGCTGCATGTGGTGACGGGCGAAAGCATCCACGCGCTATTCGAACTGGTGGGCGGCATGATGGAAACCACGACCGTGCTGCTGATGTATCTGCTGGCGGCGCGGCTGTGGCACAATGCCAAGCTCGCTCTCTGTGCGGCGGCGGTGGCGATGCTCACGGCGGGCGGCTTCATGGTGACGTGGTTTGCCTTCCAGACACAGATTGCGGCGCAGTGGTTCACGTTGCTGCTGGTCACACTGCTGGCATTCGTCTACCCGCAGCGACGCACCGCGCTCAACTGGATGCTGGTGTTTACGCTGTTGGTGGCGGTGTTTCTCGCGCATATTGGGCAGTTCATCAACCTAGGGTTGGTGGGGTTGCTGCTGGTGCCAGTATTGTGGTGGCGGGCGCGTTCGCCCGACGACCGCGCGGCGGCACGCTGGGTGGGCAGTACGGGGCTTGCGGCGGGGCTTTTTGTGGTATTGTTCTATTACAGCGCGTTTCTTGGCGTGCTGTGGGACGATGTGGTGGGGGTGTTCACGGGAGGCTTGAACGACGTGACGGGACGTGACCCCATCCCGCTGGACGTGACGCTGTGGGCGACGTGGGAGGGCGGTCTGATTACGCATTTCGGCTTCTTCCCGGTGCTGCTGGCGTTGGTGGCGGCACTGCTCCCGTGGGGCACCCGCGTGCGTGACTCGATTGTCCCTGTGCTGGTGTGGCTCACGTTCGCGGTGAGCATTTCGCAGGGCATCGTGCCACTGATCACGCAAAGCTCGATCACGACGCGCTGGCTGATGTTTGCGGCGTGGGCTATCGCGCTGATGGGCGGGCGTGGCTTGTGGTTGCTGTGGCAACGCGGGCGCGGCGGGCAGGTGGCAGTGGTGGCAATGCTGGGCTACGTCGCGTGGGTCATGCTGGTAGTGTGGATGAATGCCATGACCTTGCGCCTTCCGCCTATCGAGCCGTTCTAGGGCGGCACCAACAAGAAAGCACAACAAGAAAGCAAACGCGGTGGCAACAATTGATCTTGAACTGCGGGCAATGCCCGTGTGGTTGCTCGAAGACTACTTGCAGAATGTGGGCGGCGTGAAGCAACACGATGGTACCATCGTGGGCGAGGGCTGGCATGCTGCCATTACGCCCATGGACGATTTCCAGATTGGGTCGTTGCGTGTCGGGCAGGTGCGGGTGGTCATCACGGGTGATCAGCCGACACTGGATGGGCTGTGGGCAAAACTGGAGCATAGCCTGCTGCGGGCAGGCGGCTAGCGTGGCGCAACGTATAACAGGTAGGTGCCGATGAACACGCGATATGTGGGCTTGACCGGGGTGTTGCTGCTGGTACTGGTGGGTGTCGCCGCCGCGCGTGTGGGGCACGCGGCTGCCGCGCCGTGCGACAGCCAGTTACAAATCCGTCAGACCAAACTGAAAGACCATACCCTCTTTCGCCACGACGGGTACTACTATATCGCGTCCATTAACATACCCCTGCCGGAAGAGCGGCACGAAGCCACCAAGGAACGCTCGTTTGCCTATGCCCGCTCGCCGGACCTGTGCGCGTGGGAGGTGTTCGAGCCGATCTTGGGGGTGGGTGCGCCGGGTGCGCCGGATGAGTTTCGTATCTGGGCACCGCACGTCTATGTTGAAGATGACACCTACTACATGTACTATACCGGAGTTAACCGCGAGTATGCCCAGACTACCATGCTGGCGGTGAGTACTGACCCATCAGACCCGCAGCGTTGGGAGCCACGCGGCGCGGTGTTCACGCCGACTCACCCTGATGTATCGTATGTGGGCGAGTATGCATGGTCGGACAACCGCGACCCCATGGTATTACGCGACGGCGACCGCTATTACATGTACTACACTGCCCACAATGGGCGGCAGGGCGTGATCGGGTTGGCAATCGCCGACAGTCCGGCGGGACCGTGGCGTGATGTAGGACCGATGTATGCGGGCGAGCCGGGTATGGGCATGCTTGAGTCGTCGTTTGTGGTTGAGCACGATGGCTACTTTCACCTGTATTTCCACGCCTCTGGCGGCGACCCCGCGCTACGCGGGCAGTGGCGGCTTGTCTCGTTCACGCCCTACGGTCCGTGGGAACGCCCGCAGCAGCAGGCAATTGGCTGGGCATACGACTTTCTGCGACACGACGACGGTACGTGGCTGGCTTCGTATGTGTATGGTAATGGGTATGGGGTAGCGTTTAGCCCGATTGTGTGGGACACCACGACGCGCCCCGCAACGCCCGACCTTGCACGCATAGCGCGGGTGTATTTGCCTGTGGCAGTGCAGCAGTAATCAACCATCGAGCGGCGACCCGCAATCAGAGCCACCAAGCGACGTGATTATTGCACTATTGCCACCCCACCACTCCGCCCGTAGTGGCGGCGGTGGGGCGTATTGTATCGGGTGGTGCTACCACGCGGCAGTTTCGATGATCGGGTCTGCGGTGACGGGTGGTTGCACATTGGCAGCAATCGGCGGTACCTGTTCGTCAAGCCATGTGCGGTACGACGGGTAGCGCAGTGTCACGGGCATATCGTGCCGCAGGCGGTCGTTTGCCAGCCGCACCGATGCCGCCGCCATATTCACGACGTTGGGGTGCAAGCCCGCCGTGATTGCGGCAAGGCGGCTGATGCGTGGTGGGGTGCTGATGCCGAGCCGGTTTTCGAGGTCACGATAGAACGTCAGCAGGCGTGCCGGGTGGTTGTCGCCGACGTTGTAGACTGCCCCGCGTTGCCCGTATGCAGCGACCAGTTCGAGAATATGCACGAGGTCGGCGACGTGAATACGCGGCACATAGTTGTTGCCGTTGCCAAACAGCAGCAACGAGCGGTGGAACGCCGCGTCGGTGAAGTCGCGCCCCGGACCGTAAATGTTGGCGACGCGCAGAATGATCGCGGGGAACTGATGCTGCTGTACCAACCCGATGATGTGCTGTTCGGCGGCGATAGTCTGCTCACCGAGCGGGCAATCGGGTGCTAAGGGGCTATCTTCGAACACGCGGTCGGCACCTGCGTCGCCATACGGCGCAACGTTGGAACTGAACACGTATGCCTGAATGTTACGGTTGCGCGAACACGCGGCGATCAGGTTATGGTTGCCCGTGTGCAGGGTATTGTGGGCACTGGGGATGTTCAGGAGCGATGGGGTGGTGAGATTATAGACATAATCCACACCATCAGCAACGCCCTGCAAACTCTCTGGGTGGGTGATGTCGCCGTGCCAGACGGTCATGCCGTGGGCGGCGAGTTCCTGTGCGGTTGCGCTGTCGGGGTCTGGCACCAGTCCACGGACACTGTGACCCTGTGCCAGCAGCGAAGTAACGAGCCGTGCGCCGGTATACCCGGTCGCTCCAGCAATAAGGTAGCACGCCATAGTACACCTCTCTGCCTCGTTGCGTATGCTTGCCCTGCGGTGCGTCGCGCAGCGGCGGCATACTCGGTTTGCCCGTAGAGTCGTGGCAGTGTGGTGGTCAACGGCGACCCCTGTCCAGCAAACTATACGGGTAAGTTAAAATATGTATTATTGTACCACAGGGGGACAAATGAGCGAAACTTACTGCCAGAACATGTTCTGAAGGCTTTCGCCCAGTGCCGTGACCCCTGCGGGATCGAGCAGGTAGAGCACCACGCTACTGACGAGCAGGGCGAGTAGCACGGCGGCACCCCACAGCGACCAGCGTGGTGGCGGTGTTTCAAGCGACTGCCCGCGTGTAATCGGGCTGACTATTGGCTCACCGGGGTCATGCCTGTGGTTGTGTTTGTATTGCTCAATGATACTGTCGGCGGGCAGGTCGAGATAGTCGGCGTAGGTACGGATGGCTTCTTCAGTGGGCTTACCCCGTGGCAACGACGTAAAGTTTTCGGCTTCGAGTGCTTGCAACTGCCACATGCGTAGCCCGCGCTGGTGGAGTTCGTTCTCGGCTTGTACGAGAGTGATGCGGCGGTCTTGGCGGGCGCGGTAGAAGCGTTGCCCCAGCGACAGGGTGGCATCGTCGCCGCGCGGGGCGGGCGGAGTAGCTGGGGTGGATAGGGTGGCGACGGCAGGGTCACGCTCGATGAGGGCGTGTTCTTCGGCGGGCGAGATAAACACGGCTGTGTCGTCGTGCGGTGAGGCACTGGCGTGGTCTGGTGGGGCGACAGGTGATGTCGTTGTGGGTTGCGCTGCCCGTACCAGTTCGACGGGCGGTAATTCGCTCGGCGGGGCGGCGGGCTGTGTGGCACGGGTGGTCGTGCTACCGGGGTAGGCAGTTGCCAGCGCAAGGTGGCGGCGCATGCGTGCCATGAGTTCGCTACTCCGGTAGGGGCGCGTGATATAGTCAACGGCTCCTGCATCTAACCCGGCGATAACATCTTCTTCGCGGCTCATGCTGCTGAGTACCATGATTGGCACTGTGGCGGCGTGCGCGGCGAGCCACGCGCGGCTGTCGGGCGGCGTGTGGGGCACGTCAAGCAGGACCAATGCAGGGGCGGCGGTGGCTGTAACCGTACTGGTCGCTTCGGGTAGGGTCACAGCCTTGAGCGGGGTGTGCCCGACATCAGCAATCTTGTCTGCCAATTGATCGAGACGTGCTGCGTCTTGGTCTACAATCAGGATTGTTGCCACAATTCGCTAACTCCCATTCGTTGACAGTGTACCGTGGAGACGCTATTATACCACGCAGGGTGCAACTGATACAAAACGCAAGTGATGGTAAACGCAATGACAATGGCTCAAACTATGACACAGCATTATGATGTAGTGGTGATCGGTGCGGGGCACGCAGGGTGCGAGGCTGCCTATGCTGCCGCCCGGATGGGATGTACCACACTGCTTATAACGATAGACCTTGATAAAATTGCCCACATGTCGTGTAATCCCAGTATTGGCGGTCCGGCGAAGAGCCATCTTGTGCGCGAAGTAGACGCGCTTGGTGGCTTGATGGGGCGCATTACCGACGAGTCCTATATTCAGATACGTATGCTCAACGAGAGCAAGGGACCGGCGGTGCAGGCGTTGCGGGCACAGGCAGACAAGCGGTTGTACTCGACGCGCATGAAAGAGACGCTGGAGGAAACGCCGAAGCTCCACCTACGGCAGGCGATGGTCGAGCGTATCGTGCCATTGCGCGATGGTGCTGCTGCGCTGGGGTTGCCCAACCTAGCCGCTCGCTTTCTGGTTGTGACGCAGACCGGGTGGCAGTTTAGCGCAGAGTCGCTGGTACTGACAACGGGTACCTTCTTGCGGGGGCGGGTTATTACGGGCGAGTCGATCACATCTGGGGGGCGGGCAGGTGAAGCGGCTGCGCTGGCGTTGGGTGAAGACCTCTCAACGCTCGGCTTTCCGCTGATACGGCTGAAGACGGGCACACCACCACGCATTCACGCCCGCTCGATTGACTATAGTTTGGTGGATGTGCAACACGGCAGCCGCGAGCCGCTCTACTTTGGGCACTACTACGACACTGCCCCGCCTGCGTCGCCGTTCGGGTTGCCGCCGAGCCACACCTACCCACACCCCACGCTGGGTGGCTGGCGGGCGCAGTTGCCGTGCTATCTCATCCATACTACGCCCGCGTTTCACGCGCACATCCGCGCCAACCTGCACCGCGCCCCGATGTTTAGCGGGGTGATCGAAGGGCGGGGACCGCGCTACTGTCCGAGCATTGAAGACAAGATCGTGCGCTTTGCCGACAAGGAGAGCCACGGCATGTTTCTTGAGCCGGAGGGCTGGCAGACGCAAGAGGTGTATGTGCAGGGCTGCAACACGTCGTTGCCGGAAGACGTGCAGTGGGCGATGCTGCGGAGCATCCCGGCGTTGCGCGATGTTGAGATCATGCGGGTTGGCTACGCCATTGAGTATGATGCAATTGCCACGGGTGAACTGAGGGCAGACTTGCAGGCGCGGCGACTGGCGGGGTTGTATCTGGCGGGGCAGATCAACGGCACCACGGGCTATGAGGAAGCCGCCGCGCAGGGCATTATGGCGGGTATCAATGCGGCACGGTCGGTGCAGGGCAAGCCTGCCGTGCTGCTGCGCCGCGACGAAGCCTATATCGGGGTGTTGATTGACGACCTCGTGACGAAAGAGATACGCGAGCCATACCGCATGTTTACTAGCCGTGCCGAGTATCGCCTGCTGCTGCGGGGCGATAACGCGGACCTGCGGCTGACGGCACTAGCTGCTGAGTTGGGTATGGTGGATGCGGCGCGTGCGGCGGCAGTCGAGCGCAAGCGCGAGCACACGACAGACCTGCTGGCACAGCTTGAGGGCGAACGGGCTTTTCCGTCGGGCGAGACCAACGCCCGCCTGCAAGCTGCTGGCATTGACCCGCTTGTACAGCCGTTGTCGTTGGCACGCTTGCTGGCGCGTCCGGGGATACGCTATGCGACTCTCCGTAGCCTGTTTGCCCTGCCCGATGTGCCCGCCCATGTACGTGAGCAGGTAGAGATTGAGACGAAGTATGGCGGGTACATCGAGCGGCAGCAGCGCGAAGCCGAACGGCTGCACAAAATGGAGCACCGCCGCCTGCCGGACGATCTCGACTACCGTGCTCTCAAGGGGCTACGCAACGAAGCCCGGCTTGTGCTAGAGCAGTACCGCCCGGCGACGCTGGGGCAGGCGGGGCGGCTGGCAGGGGTCAACCCGGCAGATGTGGCGATTGTGATGTTTGCGCTCGAACGTCACCAGCGCAGCACGTCGCGTGTCGAAGGGGTTGAAAGGGTCGCAAAGGTTGAAGGGCTTGAAGGCGTTGAAGGGCTTGAAGACGTTGCCTAGGGCTTATTCTGCCAGCGTTGGGTTGACCAGCGTTGGGTTGAGCGCAGGGCGTTGGAATGTCGCTGTGGGGTGGGTGTCGCGCCAGTAACGGTTGAGCGGCACACTCCCGATCTCGACGCGCACCTGCTCGATGGGGGTGGCGAAGAGGGTAGCGTTTGCCGGGTCGGTCAGGGACAACACGAGCGCATCGAGCGCGAGTTGGCGTTGCTCGGTGGCAACGAAGCCCCGGTCGAATGCGACGACCACCGTTGTGGGGTCGGTGCTGTCCATGCGCACGCTCAAGAGCGATGTTCCGGCAGCAAATGGCGTGGCAATCAAGCCCGCATACTCGCCCCTTTCGGTAGTTGCCGCACGCAGCAGAGCTTGTACTAGTTGCTCGGTGGCGGGTGCATCGGCGGCGATGGCAATGCTGCGCGTCACGGGTACCAGATACGGCTGGGTTGCCAATGGGTAGTACAGGGTGACGGTCTGGCTTGTGCTGGCGGCGGGTGCCTCGCCATCGGGGTTGAGGGCGGCAGGCGGTGTAAGGGTGGTGCGTGTGCCATCGGCTTGTACCACGATGCGGCCAGCTGGGTCGTTGGCGAGCAGTGGGGCAAGTGTGGCAACGAGGGCAGTGTCGCCCTGCGGTGTCAGCGGTGCGGAGAGATTGACGACTATGCTAGAATTATCGCGTTGCACTGCACGGACACGGACATCGGCGGCAATGGTGCTGTTGACCCCGGTGCCCGGTGCTGGTCCGGCGAACAGGTACGCCAGCAGTTGTTCCGCGTCGGTGTCAGCAAGCTGCTGGTCGGTGCGCTCTGCCGGGACGAGCATTACGCCGGATGCGTCACTAAAGTAGAGGGTGACGGGTTGCTCGGCGGGTGAGCGTGGTACGCTGGTCGGGCGTGGCGTAGGCGTTGCCATTGGCACGGCGGCGGGAGCAAGCGGGGCGGGTGGCACGTCAGCGGCGGCGGTAGTGTCGGTGACGTAGTATTGCACACCAATGACCATGTAGACCCCGACGATCAGTAAAATAAACGCGACAATTGCCACATAAATCAGGCGGTCGCGCCACGGTAAGCCTACAAGCCAGCCGCCGCGTGCCGCCTGTGTTGGCTCAATCGCTGGCTCAGTTGAGCGGCTTGCCGAACCTGTGTATAATGGGCAGTTGATGTACTCGCTGCATAGGCAGTACGCGCTTTGCTCGACCGGGATGTCCTGAGCTTCACCAGTAACGAAACAGCGATGCTCGGCAGTTGTGCGGGCAAAGCGGATGGCGCGGTTCTGTTTAAGCCCCAGATAGGGGCAGGTGATGGGTTTCGTCATGGTGATGTTGCGTGTGTCCCTCATAAGATGACATAATATTCTATTATACGTATACGTCAGGATACCGTCAAAGCACCCTGATGTGTCGGCACTAACGAGTTATTGCTATGCGTATCCTGCTTATCTCAGACGCTCACTCGAATCAAGTGGCACTGGAGACAGTGCTCCGCACGGTAGACCGCGACGAACCAGTTGAACGGAGCTGGTGTCTGGGCGATACCATTGGCTACGGTCCGCGTCCCAACGAATGTATTGATCTGGTGCGCGACCGTTGCGAATACGTGTTAAGTGGCAACCACGACCTCGCCTGTATCGGCGATGGCGAGCGCGGGGTGGACTTGCAGGACTTCAACCCTGACGCGCGGGTGGCGAACGAGTGGAACGGTGCCCAACTGACCGAAGCGAACCTTACTTGGCTGAAGCAACTGGACGCGTTGATCGTGCAGTTACCTAATTACCCAGAGTATACGATGGCGCATGGTAGCCCACGCCAACCTGTGTGGGAATACCTGCTGACGTTGCGGCAGGCACACGCCAACTTCGAGCATGCCAACTTTCGTACAACTATCTGCTTTGTGGGACATTCGCATATTCCGCTCCTCTTCCGGGATGACTTTATGCACGAGATGGAGATCATTTCTCCCGATGACAACGATGTGATCCGGCTCGATCCCGGTGTACGGTATATCATCAACCCCGGTAGCGTGGGGCAACCACGCAACCGTGACCCGCGTGCCGCCTATGCCATCCTCGACACGGATGCTCAGACGGTGACGTTCCGCCGCATCGAATACGATATTCGTGCGACCCAAGCGCAGATGCGCGAGGCCGACCTGCCCGGTCCGCTCATCCGGCGGCTCCAGTTTGGGTTGTAGTGCCGACGTGTGGTATGCTGCTACCATGCGTCGTTGCTGCGTGTATGTCTATTGTGCCGCGTGGCAGCCGAAATGCCAATACTGTGAGTGTGACAACCGGCTTACAACTGGCTTGAGCCAGACAGGAGGAGTTCGGCGGTGAGCGAGAAAGTTGTGCCGCGTACCCCAACCACGCCCCCGTCGTCGCAACGCTGGCTCTGGCTGTCGCTGGTGGGTGCCGTGGCAGTTTTCGTGGGGCTGGCGGTAACGGGCGGCTTGCAGCAGACGTGGGTACAGGTGGTCATTCTGGGGGTGGTGCAGGGCTTGACTGAGTTTCTGCCGATTTCGTCTACGGCGCACCTGCTTGTTGTCTCTGATCTCCTGCAATTTCCCTTCAGTAACGACGGTACCTTCGAGATTTTTATTCAGCTTGGCACGGTGGTCGCGGTGGTCGCCTATTATGCGCGTGACCTGATGCAACAAACCCGCTCGGTGCTGACGAGCGAGCGCACGCGCCGCTTCTGGGCGGGCATTGTGCTGGCGTTCATCCCGGCGGCACTCGTTGGGCTGACGTTGCGTGATTGGCTGAAGACGGTCATCTTTGAAACACCGATTGTTTTTGCGTTCACCCTCATTGTTGGTGGCATTGTGTTTATCGTGATCGAACGCTACCCACCCCAACACACCACCACGCACGACGTACAAGATGCGACGTGGAAGCAAGCCCTCGCCATCGGTATCGCGCAGACCACCGCCCTGATACCGGGGGTATCGCGTTCAGGTGCCTCGATGGTGGGCGGCATGCTGGCAGGGCTTGACCGGAAGTCCGCGACGGTCTTTTCGTTCTACCTCGCCATTCCCACACTCGGCGCGGCGACGGTGGTAGACCTGCTCTCTAGCCTCGATGTGCTGACCCCCGAAGCACTAGGGTGGCTGGTGCTGGGCGCGGTGGTGGCGGGCATCGTCGGGTGGCTTAGTATCGCGTGGCTCCTGCGTTACGTCTCGACGCATACGTTTGTGCCGTTCGGCATCTATCGCATTATTGCGGGGTGCGCGATCATTGTGCTCGTATCGCTGGGGTGGCTGTAGCAAGGTAGCTCGTGGCAACAAAACTTGACATAATGCAAGCGGGCGGCGTGTGTGACGTAGCCCGCTTGCTGGTGTGTTCTGGTTAGGGGTGGGTGCGCTAATGGTTGTGTTCGCCGTGCGTATGCCCCACGGTATGCTCCACTATATGCCCCACCGTATTACCCACATTACCCACGGATGATTGCCAGTACTTCATCGCGGCGTTGCTCCATGGTGGCAGTGTCGCGGGCTTCGAGGTTCAGGCGGATGAGCGGCTCGGTGTTCGACATCCGCACGTTGAAGTGCCAGTCGGGGTAGGTCACTGATACACCGTCGAGCGTGTCAATTTCGGCATCGCTATACTGCTGCTTGATCGCTTCCAGTCGTCCGCGTGGGTCGTCTACGCGCGAGTTAATCTCGCCCGAAATGAAGTATTTCGCTTCGAGTGGGGCGAGCAGTTCGGACAGGGTTTTGCCCTTCTCCGATACCATTGCCATCAGCAGCAACGACGGGATGATGCCCGAGTCGGCATAGAAGAAGTCGCGGAAGTAATAATGCCCGGTCACTTCGCCCGCGAACAGAGCATCTTCTTTGGACATGCGTTGCTTGATGAAGGCGTGCCCCACGCGCTCGCGGAGCGGCGTGCCGCCCGCGGCTGTGATCAGTTCGGGCACCGCCCACGATGCCCGCACATCGTAGAGGATTTTGGCACCGGGGACTTTTTCCAGCAGGTATTGCCCCATGATTGCCGTCAAGAAGTCACCGGACACAAACTTGCCCCGGTCGTCAATCACGAAGAAGCGGTCGCCGTCGCCGTCGAAGGCGAACCCCATGGCGGCACCCTCACGCACGACACGCTCTTGCAATTCGGCGCGGTTTTCGGGTTGCAGTGGGTCAAGCCCGTGGTTGGGGAGTGTTCCGTCTGGGTCGAGATACATGCCGATAAACTCAATCGGCAGGCGTTCGTAGATCGTTTGCAGGATCGGACCGACGGTACCATTGCCAGTGTCGGCAATTACCTTGATCGGCTTGAGCTTGTCTACCTCGATCAGCGATAGCACCTTCTCGACAAACTCTTCGCGGTAGTCGGCGGTGCTCATGGTGCCCGTGCGCGTTGGGGTGGCATAGGCTCCTTCCTCAATGATGCGGCGTAAGTCTTGGATGCCTGCGTCGCCGCTGAGGAGTTGCGGCATTTTCCGTACCATCTTAAAGCCGTTGTATTCCTTCGGGTTGTGGGAAGCCGTGACCATTATGCCGGGGAGACCGAGCTTGGCGCAGGCAAAGTAGTACTGGTCGGTACTGACCAACCCGATGTTGATCACGTCTGCGCCCTGCTCCATCAGCCCGCGCGTCACGGCATCGAACACGGCGGGAGCCGACACGCGCATATCGTGCCCGACAATGACTTGCTCAGCGGTGAGGAAGGTTGCGAATGCACGCCCGATGGCGTGCCCTACGTCTTCGTTCAGATCGGTGGGGTAGATGCCACGAATGTCATACGCCTTAAAAATAGATGGGTTTACCTGCACTGGTTCTGCCTCCTTTGTTGCTGTGGTCTGTTTCGGTGGTCTACGCAGGGCACTCGCAAACGGCGCGAGTGACCCACGCAGGACGGCACGCTCGACAGTGTACAGTGCTATGATACACCAGTCGCGCGAATGGCTCAGGGCTGGCTCACCAGTTGCACGATTGGCAGGTGCGTTACGTTGACCTGTTGCGGCTGGAGGTAGACCGGCAGCGTGACCGGTAGCTGGCGGCTGTCCTGATTGGTCAGCACAATTTCGGCACGTTCGTATGTTGCGCGGCTGTAGAGCCACGTCACTTCAACCGGGAAGGTGCGCGTTGCACCCGCCGCAATGCTAATGCTCTGGTTGCGGTCGGGGACATTCAGCCAGTCGAGCGACGCATTTTGTGGGCGGAGTTCAACCGTCAGCCCGTCGCTGAGGGGGATGGTTGTGCCGCAACCGATGCTTTGCCCTTCCGCAACATTGTTCTGCACGCCTGCCGCTAGTTGCTCGGTGAGGGTACCGAGGCTACCGTAATTGTAGCTAATACGCCCGTCGCGGTGTAGCACCACTTGGAATGTGTAGCGTGGTGGCGTGCCCACGCCGTTCACTGGTACATTCTCGAAGGTGACGATAAACGTGTCTGCGGTACTGCCGTAGGTCACTGTGCCACCGTTTGCCGGGTTGAAGTCCGCCCGGAGCGGCACAATGGCAGTGGTACTGGTTTCGGCAGTGGGGAAGCAACTCTCGGTATACTCGCCCGGTTCACCGGAGACGAGCGGCTGGAACGACAGCACGCCGTTGGCAGAGATGTAGACTGTCTCATACGTGGCATCGTAGAACGGGAAGGGGAAGCCAAGCGGGATTGCGCCAGTAGTCGCGTTGTCGGTTAGGCTGAGGCTGGCAAGGTTTGCGGTGCCCTCTTCCCACTGGGGCGCAACCGTAACTGGCGCGTCGGTTGCGTCGCTACGCCACGCGCCGTAGCGTTGCGGTGGGGTGCTCATGCGGAAGGTGAGCGGCTGGCTCCCCGTGTTCTCTATCTCCATGGTATAGGTGGCGGTGCGCGTGTGTGGTACGGAGGCGACAAACGGGGCGATGCTCTCGCCATCGGGGGCGCGAATGTCTGTGATGACCAGTTGCGATTGCTCTGCGTTGAGCACGAAGTCGAGTGTCTGCGGGGTGGTGTCGCTGATCGTGACGGTCTGGGTGCTGTTCTGGTAACCGCGTATGTCGGTGGCGATGGTGTAGGGTTGCGCCCGCACGGGCAATGTCAAGCTCGCGGTGCCGTCGGTAGTTAGGGTCAGGCGTAGGTCGTCGTCAACCACGACGGTACCAGCGACACCCTGCCCGGTTTCAGCCGACGCAACCTTGATCGTCACTGGGGCGGCGTTGGCGGCTTCGCCCACCTGTACCGTGAGCGTCACGGTAGCTGGGGTTTGGCTCAGGTCGCCCGTGCCCACCAGCACGCGGGCGGTGTAGGTACCCGCGGCGGGTAGGTTGCTGGTGACAAGCGTCAGGGTGGCGGTGATGCTTGCGCCGGGCGCAATCGCCGCGACTGTCTCCGGCACGGTCAGCCACGGAATGTCCACCCGCGCATTGGCGACGGCGCGGTACACATCCAGCCGCCCGTAGCCATACACATTGTTGGGTACGGTCTCGGCGTTGCACTGGGTGTAGGGGGCTTCGCTATAGGTGGGATCGGTGATGGGGGTGGCACTGTTGGTCAGTAGGTCGTAGGTGGTGGCATAGTCGCCGATCAGGGTCGGGTTGGCAGACCACAGCAGGGCAACCGCCCCGGCAACGTGCGGGGCTGCCATCGAGGTGCCGTTGCTCATGCCATACTGCCGCCCGTTGGCATACGTCGAATAGATGCCCTCACCGGGTGCCATGAGGTCGGGCTTGAGGTTGCCATCGGGGGCGGGACCGAGTGCGCTAAAGGGCGTGCGGCTGTCTGCGGCATTAGTTGCTCCGACGGTCAGCACGTCGCTGTAGTCGCCGGGGGACTTGACCGTGCTACACGCTGTGCGATAGTCGTTGCCTGCCACGAAGACTGGGAAGATGCCCGCCGCCTGCCATGCGGCGGTGTATGCCGTGTAGAAGTCGTTGTCGGGCGAGCTTGCCCACGAGTTGTTGATGATGTGTGGGCGCAGGTCGGGGCGCGGGTTCGCGCCTTGCAGGTCGGTGGGCGCGATCATCCACTGGGCGGCGGCGATCAGGTCGCTTTCCCAGCAGGTCACGCCCTTGCAGCCGACTGCCGCCACCCATTGGGCTTCGGGTGCTACCCCCACGGCGGGTTCGGTCGCGCTCCCGTTCTTGACTGCCCGCCCCACAATCGTGCCAGTCACATGGGTACCGTGTCCGGGGGTGTTGGTATCGAGCGGTTCGAGGGTGGTGCCCGCCGGGTCGTGCCAGTTGTAGTTGTGGTCGAAGTCGGCGGGGGCACGATAGCCGCGATAACTGGGTTGCAATGCTGGGTGGGTGTAGCCCACGCCGCTATCAAGCACGCCCACGGTGATACCTTCACCCGTCACGCCGAACTCGTCCCATGTACGCGGGGCGGCGATCTGGTTGAGGTTCCACGTTGTATCGAAGGTGAAGGTAGCGGGGGTGGCAACGTCGGCGGTATCGAGGGGTGGCAGGCTTGCGGCGTAGCTGGCACGCAGCATTGCGACCTCAGAGCGGGCGGCGAGGGCTTGCACGTCACTGGTGTCGCCCTCAACCAGTACGCCATTGACGATCCAGAGGGGCTGGAACGGTAGCTGTTGCTGGGCAAGATACGCCTGTAGGTCACGCTGGCTGGCGGCGGCATGCTGCGTCAGCGTGTCATACACATACTGTCCGCGTTCGTGCCAGTCGCTGATCGTGTAGGCGGCGGAGAGGTCGGCTTGCTCTGCCAGCAGCACCAGAAAGCGCGTGGTGCCTTGCGGGTCACGAGCGAGGTCGGTGGCGATCTGCGGGTCTATTCGTGTGTTCTGCTCTGGTAGCGCGACACTGCGGAGACTGTCCGGCAGGCTATCGCTATCGGTCACGGCGGATAACCCGGCGGGGGCTTCGGCTGGGTAAAGATGGGGGATAATGTTGCCGGTACCCGCGTTGCGAATGCTGAGTGTTACCGTGACGGCATCGCCGCGCTCGATGCTGCCGTTACTAGTGTCGCCAGTGTAGCTGACCACAAGCGGTGTAGACGGTGAGGGTGCAACGGTGACGTTGACCGGTCCGGCACCGTGGGCAACCGTCAGGGGTGCCAGCAGCAGCACCACAAAAACACCGAGCAGGAGGCGGGTACGCTGATGGAGGTTTTTCATGGGGTGTGTTTCTTCTCCGTCTCTGAGCGGAATAGGGTTAGTGCCGGGTTGGCGGTGCTGGCTGGTCAAGCTGGTCAATCGCCGCCGCGAGGTTGTCGAGCCGCTGGTGTAAGTCGTGTACGTCGGCACGGGTCGCGGGCTGTGTAGCAGCGGCGGTCAACTCGGAACCAAGCGCACCGAGCCGTTGGAGGGCATCACCGCCGAGGCGGATAATATCGGTCAGGATCGTGGTGGGTAGCGGTACCTGACGCTGCTCATAGCTCTGCGCGATCACTTGGACGAGGACTGCCGCAGTAATGTCGGTACCCTGATCGTTGTCTATCACCTGCACCTGTTCGCCCGCCTGAATGTATTCAGCCAGCGTCTCTAATGTGATGTAGCGTTTTTCGCGCGTGTCGTAGAGCTTGCGATTAGGATATTTTTTGACAACCAGCATGCTGTGTCTACCATAGTCTTTTACCAAACCGTTTGAATTGTACCATGTGCTGCTGAGGCACGGGCTGATAGAACGCTCAAAATGGGACGTATGGCATATGAAAGACGGCTGTTTCTGGTCTATACTAGTGGTGGCGGGTGGTTGCACCCGCACGGAAAACAGGCGTACCAGTGGAACAGAAAGGAAACAGAGCAATGGCACGCGCGATCTGGAATGGGGTTGTGCTGGCGGAAAGCCCAACCGTGGAGACGGTAGAAGGCAATGCGTACTTCCCGCCCGCGTCGGTCAAGCAAGAATACTTTCGCCCGAATGATCGCAAGACCACCTGCCCGTGGAAGGGCACGGCAAGCTACTATGACATTGTGGTGGGCGACGAGGTGCTGGCAGGCGGGGCATGGTACTACCCAGAACCGAAGGATGCCGCCCGCAATATTACCGGGCACGTTGCCTTTTATCGCCAAGTAACCATCGAGCCGTAACGCCTCCCCCCCTGCCCCCCGCCCTTGCACACCTGAGCACCGCCTACCGGAGCACCGCCTACCGGACAGGCACCCGCCCGGAGCCTGCTTGGCAGATGCCGTGTAGCGCACATCTCCCGGTTGCTTGACACACGGCGGGGGGTGTGCTATATTTTTATTGACCAGTCAATCAAAGAAACTGGGAGGCACAGAAAGTAGAAGGCACAGAGAGCGGGAGGACTAGATGAACGATGAGCCGGGTAGGAAGCTATGACACGCCAACGTGACGAAGCCGATTATAACGAACGCCGCGAACAGATTATGGAGGGCGCATTGCGTGCCTTTGCCGATCATGGCTTTGCGAAAGCCACCAACCGCGCCATCGCAGATGCAGCGGGCATTGGGTCGCCGGGGCTGATCTACCACTATTTCGCCAGTAAAGAAGACCTGCTGCAACAGGTGGTGGCGGCGCGTGCGCCGTTGGTGGCACTGACCAGTGACCTCGATAGCTTCTTTGACCTACCGCCCGCCGACGCGCTCCGCCTGTTTGCGCGCACGTTGCTTGCGGTGTGCGGTCGCCCAGAGCTGATCGCGTTTTACCGCATGCTGCTGGGCGAGGGAATGCGCCGCGACGACGTGCGCGAGTTGATCAACAAGACTGGACCGGGGCGGTGGCTACCGGTGCTGGCGGCATACTTAGAGCAACAGATGGCACGCGGTGTGATGCGCCGCGTTGACCCGCGTGCTGCTGCCATGAGTTTTGTGGGCACGCTGATGATCTACATTGTGACGCACGAACTGTTACATACACCGGCGGTTGCAGGGCTGGCGGTCGAGACGCTGCAAGAGACTGCCATTGATATTTTCTTGCAGGGCATGCAGCCATTGCCGCCAACGTTGGCAACGCTGGCAACGCGAGCAAGTGAGTGATCGTACCCATGATTGCACCCCGCTGGAAGAAAGTGCTCACCGAGCTGTGGTTCTACAAAACCCGCACGCTCCTCGTTGTCGTATCCATCGCGGTGGGGGTCTTTGCTACTACCACCATTCTGATCGCACGGGACACGCTTCTGCGCGAATTGCGGGAGTCGTTTCTCGCGATCAACCCGGTCAGTGCGACGATCACGACCGAGCCGTTCGATGACCGGCTGGTGGATACGGTACGCCACACGCCCGGTGTGGCAGCAGCCGAAGGACAACGGCGTATGCGGGCGCGGGTCGAATTGTCCCCTAACCAGTGGTATGACCTTGACCTGTATGTGTTGCCCGACGACGCGACACGCACGGTTAACACGATCAAGCCCAATAGCGGGGTATTTCCGCCGCCGCGCCACACCGTTGCCTTCGAGCGGAGTGTGCTGCCGCGCATTGGCTATGCAGTAGGCGATACGGTGCTGATCGAGCCAGTCAACGGCGAGACCCGGCGTATGCCGATCACGGGGACTGTGCATGACCTGAGCATCCCACCTGCGGCGATTGCAGGGCGTGCCTTTGGGTACATTGACTATGAGACGTACATCTGGTTGGGGGGGACGAGCGACTACACGAACGTCTACAACCAGATGCAGATTGTCGTTGCCGAAAACCCGACCGACGAGAGGCACATCTGGCACGTGGCGCACCATGTCGCAGACCGGATCGAGCGCAGTGGGCGCACCGTCGCAGTGATTGACGTGCCCACGCCGCAGCAGCACCCCGTCGAAGCCGTGTTGCCGACGATCCTCACGTTTCTGGCGGGACTGGGGGTGCTGTCGCTTGTGCTGGCGGGCTTCTTAATCACCAATACGATTGAGGCTATTCTCGCCCAGCAGGTGCGCCAGATCGGTATTCTCAAAGCAGTAGGAGCGAGCCAGCGGCAGGTTCGGCAGATGTATATGGTGCTGGTCATGCTGTTTGGCATGCTTGCGTTGCTGGTGGCGGTGCCGCTCGGTAGCTATGCGGCACTGGGCTTTAGCCGTTTTATGGGCAGTGAACTGAATGTAGACATTACCCGTTTCGTAATCCCTTGGCATATTCTGTTCTTGGTGAGTGTCGTGTCACTTGTCGGTCCGGTGCTGGTGGCACTGCCGTCTATCGCGCACACCAACCGCATCAGCGTGCGCGAGGCACTGGACAATCAGGGGGGGGCAGGCGATGGAAACGATAGATTGACGCGCCTGCTTCAACGGCTACAGGGCTTGCCGCGCCCGATGCTACTGGCTATTCGTAACACGTTTCGCAGCAAGCCACGGCTCTTGCGGACGCTCGGCGTGTTGGCACTGGGCGGGGCTATCGTGATTGCCGTGCTGACGTTGCAACTTTCGATGAACCGCACGCTCGATGCGACGCAGGCGGGGAAACTGTTTGACATCGAAGTTCGCACCGCCCAACCGCACCGTATTGCCTACCTGACCGATCTTGTGCTGCAGGTGCCGGGGGTGGCAGCTGTCGAGCCGCTCCAGTTTGCGGCGGCGTATCCGCGCCGCCCTGACGGGAGCGACGGCGAGGAGATAAACCTGTACGCGATCCCCGTGGCTACACCAGTCTTCGACCTTGAAATGAAGATGGGTCGCTGGTTGCTGCCCGCCGATGACCGGGCGATTGTGCTCACGTCGAACTACCTGCAAAAGGAGCCGGGCACCGAGATCGGCGACGTGATCGTGCTCGAGATCAACGACCGCGAACAAGCATGGCAGATTGTCGGTATCACACGCGAGTTTGTGTCAGCGGTCAACCCGGCGGTGGGCTACGTCAACTATGCAGCCTATGCTCAGGCAGTTGGCAGTTCGGGCACCGCCAGCGCACTGGCTGTCACGCTCGATGCCCACGACCCGGAGTATCTGGCGACCATGACCCAGCGGTTGGAAGCCGCCCTCGCGCAACAGGGGGTTGAAGTGAGCCTGCTCCGTAGCGTAGATGAAGAGCGCAATCTGCTGCGTGAACGCTTCAACTTGCTGACGGTGATTTTTGCCTTGATGGCTGTGATGATCGGCTCGGTGGGGGGGCTGGGGCTGATGGGTACTATGAGCATCAATGTGATCGAGCGCACGCGCGAGATTGGCATCATGCGGGCGATTGGTGCGTCGAATGCGATCTTGCAGCAGCTCGTGATTGGCGAGGCGTTGCTGATCGGGGTGTTTGCGTGGTTGCTTGGTTGGCTCGTGTCGCTCCCCATTGCCCTGCTGATGACCAATTTTATTGGTCGGTTGCTGCTGAACGAACCGTTTGATTTCCACTTTGCGTGGTATGCCGTATTGGTGTGGTTGGTGCTGGTGCTGCTGATTGCGGTGCTCGCCAGCTATCTGCCAGCCCGCAGTGCCGCGCGTATGACCATCCGCGAGGTGCTGGCGTTCGAGTAGGTTCGAGTCGGTATGCGCCAGCGTGCGGGCAGAGGGTATGCTATACTCCCGGTATGGATGCACCGCACACAACGCGGCACAACCCGGCAGCCAGCGCAACCCTCGACCTTGCGCTGCTCTGTCTGGTGCGTGATACGCCGCGCCATGCCTACGATATTTACCGCCAGTATCAGACGACCGCCGAGTTGCGGCATGTCTGGGCACTCAAACAGAGCCACCTCTATGCGATAT
>CAZNQP010000027.1:10336-41942 GCA_964575355.1 uncultured Chloroflexaceae bacterium | reverse complement strand
GACGGCGAGCCACAAACTGGATCGGCACGCCCTCCCCCCTCCCGATGACGCGCTGGACGCGGGGCGATCTGGGTATGTCGCGCCGCGCACTCCACTTGAAGAACGGCTGGCAACATTGTGGGCTGACACAGTGGGCATAGAGCGGGTTGGTGTCTCTGACAGCTTCTTTGATCTGGGCGGGCATTCGTTGCTGGCAACCCGACTGATTGCCAGTATTCGCAGCACATTTCATATTGATCTGCCACTGCGAACGCTTTTTGAAGCACCAACGGTTGAGCAAATGGCGGTTGCAATCCATCGCGCACGAGCGCAGCAACACATGGCATCCGCCCCGATCCCGCAACTCCCTGTTATTGTGCCTGATCCTGATGCACGATACCAACCATTCCCGTTGACCGATGTGCAGCAGGCATACTGGGTTGGGCGTAGCGCGGGCTTTGCACTGGGCAATATCGGCTCACACGTCTATCAGGAAATTGAGACGGGCGGGCTTGATTTTCCTCGGCTCGAACGTGCGTGGCAACGTATTATCGAGCGGCACGATATGCTGCGTGCAATCGTCCATTCAGACGGACAGCAACAAATCTTGCGCGATGTGCCACTCTATCGCATTGCGGTGGATGATCTGCGCGACCTCAGTACGCACGAGGCATCCGCTCACCTAGAAGCGACCCGCCAGCATCTTTCACACCAAGTTTTTGCCCCCGACCAGTGGCCACTGTTTGACATCCGCGCCAGCCGCTTAGATGATACACGCTACCGTCTGCATATCAGCCTCGATGGACTGCTGCTGGACGGTTGGAGCCTGTTGGTCATTGGGCAGGATTTTAGCCGCTACTATCTGGATGATGCAGCAGATTTGCCACCGCTTGACCTCTCCTTCCGCGACTACGTACTTGCCGAACGCTCCATGCACGATACCCCCTTGTATCAGCAATCCTTCGACTACTGGATGGGACGGCTCACTAACCTGCCTCCTGCGCCAGCCCTGCCGCTGCAATGTGACCCGACGACCATTGAGCAACCACGTTTCGAGCGGCATACGAGCACGCTGGCGGCTCCTGTCTGGCAACGCTTGAAGAGCCGTGCTGCTCAGGCAGGACTCACGCCTTCGGCAGTGTTGCTGGCTGCCTTTGCCGAAGCCCTGACCACATGGGGTAGCACCCCGCGCTGTTGTATCAATCTGACCCTGTTCAATCGTCTGCCACTGCATCCTCAGGTGCAGCAACTAGTGGGTGATTTCACCTCACTCACGCTGCTCGCAGCAGAAAATGATGTTCCGGCACCGTTTGTAGTGCGGGCACAGCGTCTGCAAGAACAGCTCTGGGAAGACCTCGATCACCGCTATGTCAGCGGCGTAGCAGTCATCCGTGAACTGATGCGTACCCAACGCCTAACGGCTGGCGCGGTAATGCCAGTTGTGTTTACCAGCACCCTGATGCTGGGCACCGAAATGCAACCCGCAACCGATCAGCCCTTCGATGACGACACCCAGATAGTCTACAGCATTTCACAAACGCCGCAGGTCTGGCTCGATCATCAGGCAAGCGAGACTGAAGGGGTGCTTACCTTTAACTGGGACACCGTGGTTGGGCTATTCCCCCCTAGTATGATTGATGAGATGTTTACCGCCTACTGTACATTTCTGGAGCGGCTGGCAAACGATGAAAGTACGTGGCAGCAGTTGCCGCAGCGGTTGGTACTGGCGGAGCAGTTAGCACCGCGCCACACCGCTAACGCCACCGCCGCCGCCGTACCAGCAGAGCTATTGCACACCCGGATAGTTGAGCAGGCTGCCCGCACGCCCAAGCAGACAGCCTTGATAGCATTCCGGGGTAGCGAGCGCATCACGCTGAGTTATGGCGACGTGGATCGCTGTGCGCGTCGGATCGGGCAGCGATTGCAGCAAGCCGGGGCACAGCCCGGTATGCTGGTAGCCGTGGTCATGCAGAAGGGATGGGAGCAGGTAGCGGCAGTGTTGGGCATCCTCTATGCGGGCGCGGCTTACTTGCCGATTGATGCCGATCTGCCTGCCGAGCGTCGCCGCTACCTGCTGGACAACGGGCAGGTGAGGCTGGTCGTAACGCAACCTTGGCTCGATCAGGCACTCACGTGGTCCGATACCATCACGCGCTTAGTGGTTGCGCCCGCCGATTATGCCCCGGCGGTCAGTGCTTCGGCAAACGCGAACCCCGCATCTGAAATGCCGACCCTCGCCGGGAACGCCGAGGATCTCGCCTATGTGATCTATACCTCTGGCTCCACGGGACAGCCCAAAGGGGTGATGAT
Source organism: uncultured Chloroflexaceae bacterium (assembly GCA_964575355.1). Taxonomy (GTDB): domain Bacteria; phylum Chloroflexota; class Chloroflexia; order Chloroflexales; family Chloroflexaceae; genus CAZNQP01. The sequence goes on along the minus strand of CAZNQP010000027.1, from coordinate 39,653 downwards.
CAGCCATCGTGCCGCGCTCAATACAGTGCTGGATATTAACCAACGCTTTGCTGTCGGCGCAGCAGACCGCGTGCTGGCACTCTCATCGCTCAGTTTCGATCTGTCGGTGTACGACATCTTTGGCACGCTGGCGGCGGGCGGCACACTGGTCATTCCCGATGCACAGGTTGCCCGCGACCCGGCGCACTGGGCGGCACTCGTGTGCAACGAAGGGGTGACGCTCTGGAACTCGGTTCCGGCACTGATGACGCTCCTAACCGATTATGCTCTACCGCGCGGGAGCGACTTGTCTGCACTGCGCCTCGTGATGCTCAGTGGCGACTGGATACCCCTAGCATTGCCGGAGCGGATTCGTGCCTTGGTACCAGATGTGCAGGTCATCAGCCTAGGGGGGGCAACCGAAGCATCTATCTGGTCAATCTTCTACCCCATTGCAGCAATAGACCCGACTTGGAGCAGTATACCCTATGGACGACCGCTGACCAATCAGACCATGCACGTCCTCAACCATGCGCTGGCTCCCTGCCCCACTTGGGTACCGGGTGAGCTGTATATCGGTGGCATCGGACTGGCACAGGGCTATTGGCGTAATGAGGAACGCACCCGCGCGAGCTTTATCACCCACCCGGAGAGCGGCGAACGGCTCTACCGCACGGGCGACCTCGGTCGCTACCTGCCCGACGGTACGATAGAGATGCTTGGGCGCGAAGATTTCCAAGTCAAAATACAGGGCTACCGGGTGGAGTTGGGCGAAATTGAAGCCACCCTAGAGCAACACCCTGCGGTGCGTTCGGCAGTCGTCACAGCTACCGGCAGTCGTGATGATCGCCGCCTGTTAGCTTACATCGTGCCGCAAACTGCTGCCGTACCCGGCGAGCACGCGCCGCCAGATTTGCGCGGCTATCTTCAAATCCGGCTCCCGGCATATATGGTGCCCGCAACCTTTGTGCCAATTGACGCGCTGCCACTAACCCCAAATGGCAAAGTAGACCGGCAGGCACTGCCAGTGCCACCCACCGTGGGTACGGTAGCCTCCCCCGCCGCTCCAGCACAGACACCTGATGCGGCGTTGCTGACCCAGATGAGCCGCATTGTTGCCGAGGTGCTGCGTCTTGAGCAGGTGCCCCCGGATGCCGACTTGCTGGCAATGGGGGCTACCTCGGTGGATATGATCCGTATCATAAATCAGGTGGAACACGAAACAGGTATGCGCCCCTCCGTTGTGAAGCTGTACCAATTGCCCACAGTCAATACGCTGGTATGGCTGGCTGCTGAGGCTGCTGCGCTGGTTACACCAGACACGGAGCACGCCCCGTCTGCGGTCGCCCCGGTAGCCATCATCACCGACATAGCCGAGCGTCGCCGCTTCAAGCAGAGCCGCCCCGCCCTGCGCGAGCTACCCGCCGCCTTCCCGATAGACTTGGATGCACCCGCCGCCGCTACGCTGCACCTACCCTACACTGCCCGCCGCAGTCAGCGTCGGTTCAGCCCAGAGCCTGTCACGCGCACGCAGGTCAGTGCAGTGCTGGCATGCCTGCGCGAGTTTGACACGCCGCACGGTCCGCGCCGTGCGTATCCCTCTGCGGGCGAACTCTACCCGGTGCAGGTCTACATAGTGCTCAAGCCGGAGCGCGTGCGCGATATGCCGGGCGGATACTACTACTACCATCCGGTGCAGCACCGCCTGCTGCACATGTCGGCGGCAATGGTGCCCGCAACGATCTATGAGCCGATCATCAACCGCCCGATTTTTGATACATCGGCTTTTGTGTTGTTCATGGTTGCCCGCCTAAGCGCGATTGAGCCGATGTACGGTCCGTCCTCGCGCGATTTCTGTCTTCTCGAAGCCGGTTATATGAGCCAGCTTGTTATGCTGGTGGCGCAGGAGCATGCAATAGGTACGTGTGCCATAGGCGGGCTAGACTTTGCACAGATTCGTCCCCACTTCGGTCTTGATGAGCACGACGAACTGGTGCATTCGCTACTCGGTGGGCGGAGCGAAACGGAGCAGCAGCAGGGCAGTGTGGATGCCGCCGCGATGAACCTGATGCCGCCACCGCCTATTGCGCCCGAAAGCGATGAGTATGCAGATGAGTACGAAGAAGGTGCGCTATGACCCTTGATACACTGCTCGCATCGCTGCACGAAAAAGGGATACAGCTCTGGGTGGAAGATGGCACGCTACGCTATCGTGCGCCGAAAGGGGCATTGACCCCGGCAATGCGGAGCGAACTGCAACAGCACAAACCGGCATTGCTCACCTTGCTGCAAGCCAACCCGGCTGCCCAAGCTCCGGCAGGGGGTGCCGCCGCCACACAGGAGCAGTACGCGCCGCTCTCTGCCACGCAGCAGCGCATCTGGTTTATCGAACGGATACAGCCCGGCAGTGCTGTGTACACGATCCATGCTGCTGTGCGGCTTACGCGTGCGCTCGATGCCTCCCTGCTCGAGCAGAGTGTCAACTTCGTGGTACAGCGGCATGCCATCCTACGTACCAGTGTGCAGCAACAGCACGGTCAACCCGTGCAACGTATCGCCCCGGTTCTGCGTGTGCCCCTAGAGCAGCACGATCTGCGGCACATGCCCGCTTCAGCGCGTGCGCGGGCTATCCATCAGCGGTTGCTGCACACCGTACAGCAGCCGTTCAACCTGTCAGTCCTGCCGCTCCTGCGGGTCTTGTTTCTCCGAGAGACCGAGCAGCAAGCGGTGCTGGCACTCACCACTCATCACCTGATCGCGGATGGCTGGTCTGTCCAACTTTTCTTGCATGAACTGGTTGCGTGCTATCAAGCACTCGCGCAGCAGCACCCCCCTGCCCTGCCTGCTCTGCCGCTTCAGTTTGCCGACTATGTGCGCTGGGAGCAAACTTGGCGGCAAAGCTCCGCCGCCGCCGCGCAACTGACCTACTGGAAACAACAGCTTGCTGCTATGCCCGACGTGCTTGCACTGCCAACCGACTACCCGCGTCCGACACAGCAGGCATTCCGCGGCGCGGTGTATTCCTTCTTGCTGCCGCCAGAACTGGCGACTGCTAGCCAGACTTTCAGCCGCCAGGCGCGTGTTACCCTGTTTATGCTGCTGCTTGCTGCATTTCAAGCACTGCTGGCACGGTATACGCAGCAACCCGACATTCCAGTTGCTACGGCAATTTCCCATCGTCCACGCCGCGAGTTTGAAGGGCTGATCGGTCCATTCTCAAACAATCTCATTTTGCGTTCACACATCGTACTCACACACAGCTTCCGGGTCATTGTGCAGCAAGTGCGCGAGGTCGTAAGCGGTGCATTTGCCAATCAGGATATAGCGTTTGACCGACTGGTTGAAGAACTGTCCCCCCGGCGTGACCCGTCCTACAATCCCCTGTTTCAAGTTATGTTTCTGCTGCAAAATGCCTTGCCCTCGTCCGTAGCCCTGCACAATACGCCAGCAACTGATGCAGTGGAGCCGTTGCCAGAGATTGACCCCGGTATTACGCGCTTTGATCTGGTGCTACTGATGACGGAAACGCCACAGGGGTTAGCGGGGCGTTTTGAATACAATACTGACCTGTTCAAGGCGGCAACCATTGAGCGAATGGCAGGACATTTGCAAACACTGCTCGCCAGTGTGCTGGCACATCCCGATCAGCCCATTGCCACGCTCCCGCTCCTGACTGCCGCCGAGCACCAACAGCTGTTCACAGCGGGACAGGCTCCCCGGAACGTTCTCCCCGCCAACCTGAGCATTGAGCAGTGTATTGCAGACCGTGCCGCCCACCGTGCGGCGGCTCCTGCGCTTGTGCTGAATGACGATGTGGTGACCTATGGCGACATGGAGCGACGTGCCAATCAGCTCGCACACTGGTTGCGCGACCAAGGCGTGGGAGCGGATGTGCTGGTGGGGCTGTGGTTCGAGCGTGAGCCTGACTTGGTGGTAGCGATGCTTGCCGTGCTCAAGGCGGGGGGGGCATACCTGCCGCTTGATCCAGCCTACCCGACGGCACGCCTGCACCTGATGCTCGTAGACAGCGGCGTAGGTATTCTGCTGAGCCGGGCAGCGTTGTGCCCACAGGTGCCCACCACCGTAGCGCAGGTGGTGTCCCTCGACACGCCCGACATGGCGCAGGTGTTAGCGCAGCAGCCGACCCATGCGCCGCCGCCGCAGACGACGGGCGATCATCTGGCGTATGTCATTTACACGTCAGGCTCTACGGGAACACCACGCGGGGTTATGCTCACGCGGCGCGGCCTCCTGAACCTCGCACAGGCGCAGGCGGCAAGTTTTGCGCTGCACGAAGGAAGCCGGGTGCTGCAATTCGCTGCACTCAGTTTTGATGCGGTCGTTTCGGAAATCTTTACCACGCTGTTGGCAGGCGGTACCCTTGATTTGGGCACCTCATCAATGGTACGAGCAGGCGCGAAGCTGGCGCATCTGCTGCGTGAACGCCAGATAACCGCTATCACGTTGCCGCCATCCGTGTTGGCAAGTCTGCCCGTGCTGCCACTGCCAGCCCTAGCAACACTGGTCGTCGCGGGTGAGGCGTGTGCGCCACAGGTGGCACAGCAGTGGGCAGTTGGTCGGCGGTGTATCAATGCCTACGGTCCGACAGAAACAACCGTTTGTGCTACGCTGGGTGTCATTACGTCGGACTCGCCTGCGCCCGAGCAACCCTTGCGCCAGCCTTTGAGTATCGGCACACCGCTAGCCAATCTACAAGCCTATGTGCTGGACGCAGCGATGCAGCCGGTGCCGATCAACGTACCCGGCGAGTTGTATGTCGGTGGGGCAGGGCTGGCGCGTGGCTACGTGAAGCACCCGGCGCGGACTGCTGCCCACTTTGTGCCGCACCCATTCAGCACAGAGCCGGGCGAGCGGTTGTATCGGACAGGCGATCTGGTGTGCTGGCGTGAAGATGGCACGCTGGCATTTCTGGGGCGGCGCGATCAGCAAATCAAACTGCGTGGGCATCGCATCGAACTGGGCGATGTAGCGGCAGCACTGCGGGCACATACCGCCGTTCAGGATGCGGCGGTCATCGTGCGCGAAGAACGCTCCGGCGATCAACGATTGCTAGCGTATGTGGTGCCTAGGCAAGCGCAGGGAGCCGTGCCCCAGCGTGCGTTCCTTGACCCGCATGCCCTGCGCCACGACCTGCAAACGAGGCTCCCTGCCTATATGGTACCCTCGGCGGTGGTGCTGCTAGATACCCTGCCACTGACACCGACGGGCAAGGTAGACCGACGCGCTTTGGCAGCACTGGAGCCGCAACCCGCGCTACCTGTGCCGCCGGGGGATCGTCTGACACACGACAGCGCAGATGATGCGCTTGTCTATGAACTGGCAGCTATCTGGCGCGAGGTGCTCGGCGTGCCCCATGTGCGCCCGCAAGACAGCTTTTTCGCGCTCGGTGGGCACTCGTTGCTGCTGGTGCAGATGGTCGAACGAGTGCAGCAGCATTTCGGGCAGCAACTCCCGCTGATGGCACTGCTGCACGGCGGCACAGTGGCGGAGATGGCGGCGTTGTTGCGCCAGCCGGACACGGCAAAGTGTGCTTCGCCACTGGTACCGATCCAGTCTGCTGGTGACAGACCACCGCTGTTCTTTGTGCATCCGTTGGTGGGGGTCGTGTTTCCCTACTACGATCTGGCAACCCAGCTGGGGAAGGTACAGCCATTCTACGGTCTGCAATCGGTAGGCTTTGACCCAGCACAAGAGCCGCATCTGAGCGTTGAGGAAATGGCAGCCGCATACATCCGGGCGATACAAACCGTGCAACCCACTGGTCCCTATAACCTAGGCGGATGGTCATTGGGTAGCTTGGTGGCTTTTGAGATGGCGCAGCAGTTGCAGCGGGCAGGGCAACCAGTCGGCAGCCTGATTGTGCTAGATACCTCGGCACCCAGTGCGGTGCAAGGCAATATATCCCCCATAGCGGCGGTGGCATTCTTCCTGACTATGATGCCGCGTTTTATCTGGCCGTATGTTGCCGATTATGGCTACTTGTTGACGCAAGACAACCGGGCAGCACCGCTGCCTGTGCCGGGACTGTTGCGGGTGCTGCTGCGGCGTGCTCGTATGGCTTCCGTTCTGCGCGACAATGCCCGCCCGATATTGACTCGCCAGCCATTGCTCAAGCGCATGTGGTATATGATGGGGGTGAATATACGGGTCGCTGCTGCGTACCGCGCCCAAGCATACCCGCACAGCCTGACGTTGCTGCATACCGGGCACCCCAGCGCAGACCCCACCCTCGGCTGGGGGGGGCTTGCTGCTGGTGGCGTAGATGTACGCCTGATGTCGGGCAATCACTTTAGCCTGTTGCGCCAGCCACATGTGCAGCGCGTGGCGCGCGAAATCCGTGGCATCCTTGATGGAAGCAATACCCCATAAGTGGAAAGGGGGAGCATGTTTGCCCAGACACTTTCGCAAATGAGTGTTCTGTATCCGGATGTCCCTGCCGTGCTTGACAGCGCAGGCGCACATACTTGGCGCAATGTGAACGACATTGCCGACCGTCTGACGCACGCGCTGGCAACGAACGGTATACGGTCGGGCGTACCCGTCATGGTGTTGCTGCCACAGAGCGGCGCGGCTCTGGCACTGCTCGCGGCGTGTGATGCCGCGCGGGTGCCAGTACTACCCGTGCCTGCCCTCTATGGTGAAGCGCAGGCGCGGCAATTTCAGACCGCTACAGGCATACCCTATTTAGTTGGTCTGAACGGGGATACGCTAGTGTTGCTGTCGCTGCTAGACCCGCCAGCAATCCTGTCAGAATCGGCAGATGATACCGCTGAGGTGCTGCTACTGACATCCGGCAGCAGTGGCACGCCAAAGTGTGTCTGCCATACATGGCGCACGTTGGCGGGAGCCGTTGTACAGCGTGAAACGTTTGTGGCGCAACGCTGGCTGCTGGGCTATCCAATTGGGCACTTTGCCGGTATGCAGGTGGTGCTGCAAAGCTGGCTGAATGGCGGAACGCTGGTCGTGCCGGCTGATTTTCGCCCACAGGCGGCACTGCATGCGCTGAGGGAGCAGCAACCTGCGTATCTGACCTGTACACCCACGTACTTGCGACAGCTTTTGCTCGCTGCCGAAGAGCCTGACCTGACCAATCTGTCGCTCCGGCAGATAACCCTAGGTGGCGAGATAGCCGATCAAACGCTCTTCGATTGGGTAGCCACCCGATTGCCCACGGTGCGGGTCATTCATATCTATGCGAGCACCGAGTTGGGTATCCTGCTCACTGTGCGCGATGGACGCGCGGGCTTTGCTGCCGCGCTGCTGGACGAGCCAGATAGCCGGCTGAAAATTGTTGATGGTGAGTTGTGGGCGCGGCGTTCGCCCCAGACGATGCTTGGCTATCGCGGACACCACCATCACGTGCAGGATGACGTGTGGCTGGCAACTGGCGACCTCGTTGAGGTGCGTGGTGATCGGGTGTATTTCTTAGGGCGGCGTAGCGACACGATCAATGTGGGTGGCTTCAAGGTGCAGCCTGCCGTGGTAGAGCATGTCATTCGCTCGGTGGTGGGCGTGCGTGATGTCTGCGTGATGGGCAAAGCGAACTCAATTGTCGGTCAGCTTGTACAGGCGGTGCTATGGGTTGCACCGGGTAGCGACCAGCAGGCACTCCGTGTTGCTGTGCTGCAACACTGCCGCGAGCAGTTGCCCGACCATATGCACCCGCGCCTGCTAACCTTTACCACTACGGGGGAAGAGTTGGCGCGCACCGTATCACAAAAGCTGCTGCGGCAGCAAAGGGCAACGCCATGAACTTACCACGCGAACAGGCACCCGTGGTGCTGCTGAGCGGCGGCAGTCGCGGGCTGGGGCGGGCACTGGTGGCAGATTTGCTGGCGCATGGCTATATTGTGGCAACCTTTAGCCGTACATCGTCGCCTTTTATCGCACGTTGCCAGCAGGACGATCCGCAGAGTAAGGCATTCCTCTGGGGCGCAGTTGACAGTACCGACGATAGTGCAATGCAAGACTATGTACGCCGGGTGACACAGCAGTATGGGCGTATTGATGCACTGATCAACAACAGTGGGGTGGCGATGGATGGTGTGCTGGCACTTGCGCGTGCTGACGATGTGCAGCGTATGCTGGCAGTGAACCTAGAGGCTACCATTCGGCTGACGCGCCTTGTTGTCCGTGGCATGCTGCGCCAAAGCAGCAGCAGCAGCATTGTCAATATCTCCTCAATTGTCGGCAGTCGCGGTTATAGCGGCCTGGCGGTCTATGGTGCTACCAAAGCAGCACTCGACGGCTTTACGCGCAGCCTCGCCCGCGAACTTGGTCCGCGCCATATCCGGGTGAATGCTGTTGCACCGGGCTTCCTTGCGACTGATATGACCGCAGAATTGGATGCTGCCCAACAGACACAGATTGTGCGGCGTACCCCGCTTGGCAGGCTCGGTACAGGCGATGATGTGGCGGGGGTTGTGCGCTTTCTGTTGTCGCCGGAAGCCCGGTTTATGACGGGGCAGATACTCACGGTTGATGGGGGATTGACATGCTGAGAGAAACAGTCGAGCTGACGTTAAACCACGTTGGATTGGGCAACCTGAACGAGTACGCGCTGCTTGGTCTGTTTGCCACTGCGCAGGCGCACGCCTTGACGGAAGGAAAACCACACACGCTGAGTGCATTGGTGGATGTGAGTGGTCAGCCGCTCTATCCGGCGTATTATGTGACGCATGTACGGGTACCTGCGGCGTGTCTCCTCGCTGCCTTTCCTCTATGGAGTACCGTTGCCGTTGGCGTGCATGTGCAGAGTTTTGGCGGCATCGTGCTCGACTCGTCGTATATCCTAGGGCGACCCGGAGATATTGCCGATCATGTTGATGGGTGGGATACGGCACATTTGCCCACGATGCGTGCGGGCAGCATGTTTGTTATTGATACCCCCGCCGCGCAGCACCGTGGCGAGGTGCAGGTGTCCGCGCCGCGGGGCGACATGCTAGCCGCATTGCCGCGTTTGTCAACACCTCCTGCTGCCATTCAGCGTTTCCAGCAGGTACGACAGCAGGGTCTTTGGGACGAGCCGGAACAACCAGCACTTGTGACCTCGCAGCCAATACGCTATCCGGTTGCTGCTGGTCGGGATGCGGCGGCGGGGCACGCCATGCTGTTTGCAACCTTCAGTACGGTGATGGATACAGCCGAGCAAACGCTCTTTACCAGACACCTCTCGCCTCCGTTTCCGGTGGCACTCCTGCACTGTCTGGCGTTGCTAGAGCGCGAAACATATTACTTCGCCAATTGTCAGGCTGGTCAAACCGTTCAGGTGTATATTAGCGGGCAGATGGTTCCGTGTGCGTCCAATCTTCACGGCAGTGCCGAAGATGTGCTATCGGCGGGGTTGTTGCACCTCGTCTTCGAACTCTACTGCGACGATACCGGCGACCTGCTGGTTCTGTCCCGTGCCACAAAGTTGCTCGCCGTACCAACTAGGGAGCAACGGCTCTTGCATGATGTCCGCCGCTTGCTGGCTCGCTTTGGCAAGGCGGCATAAGCAACACACCAAGGTAGGAAGGGGGAAGGTATCGTGATGTCTGATCTGAGCAGGGTTGATGAAACAGTCTATGCGGCAGTGCTCCAGATTGCCCAGCAGCACAATCCCGCGCGGCAAGCAGTAGCCGATCATCATGACCTGCGCTGCGAACTCAGCTTTAGCTCGCTCGATTTCGCCCAGTTGGTCGCTATGCTAGAGGAGCAACTCCACATTGATCCGTTCGCCGCGCAGGTTGCCATAACCAGCATGCACACGGTGGGGGACGTTTGTACGGCATATCGCAACTGCATCACTGGGTAATCTGGTGGCTACCAGAGCACGTGTTTTATCAGACTGCTGTGCTGTGCTATACTTTGCCTAGGGGTAATCATCATCACTATGCGTTACGAAAGATGCGTTACGAAAGAAAGGATGACCAGCAAGTATGACCATGGAAGAACAGGAAGAGACACAGCGTTACAAGGTTGTCATCAACCACGAGGAGCAATATTCGATCTGGTCTGCCGAGCGCGAAAATCCGTTGGGGTGGCGTGATGTCGGCAAGGCTGGTACAAAAGCGGAATGTCTCGCCTACATTGAGGAAGTTTGGACAGATATGCGTCCCTTGAGTTTGCGTCAGCATATGGATAGTCAGCAGGAAGCAGGCTAAGCGTTCAACCGCCGATATACCGTTGTGAAGGGGATGAAAGACGTGAGACATGAACACTGACGCACATGCTGCATCTGCTGCGGGGACTTTTCGTAATACATATGCAACCGATCATTTCATTCTCTATTTCGATGAGCCAGATGCAGAGGCGGTTGCTGCCCTTGGTGCACGCTTGGAGCGTGTGCGTGAAGCAACCATGCTTGTCCTGTCACAGGCTGACGCTACGCCGAAACCACTTACTATCTATTTGTTGTCAGCGGTCAATGGCGAATTGCTGGACGTGCAAGCACCGAGCAGTGCCGCGCTGCCGGGAGCGCAACGCCAGATTGCCACGGCATTCTATGCCAATGATGAAAATCAGCATATTGATCGGGTCGTGGTTGCAACCGTCTTGGTCGAAGCGTTCGGCGCAAATGTCGAGCACGCCCATCTGATTGTGGATGGTGTGATGGGCACGGTCGCCCAGCAACTTGGGCGGCTTGATCTGGCGCAAATCAACGAAACATTGCACGCTGTGGCTGAGCAGGGGCAACTGCCGTCGCTGATGGACATCAGCGATGGACCGCGCGACCATGAGCGGCAACGCTATCATCAGGTAGCTACATCGTTTATTGCCTATCTGCTGGCAACCTATGATACTCAGGCATTGTATGTGCTGGCACAGCATTTCAATCGGGCGGACCCCGACGTGGCGGTACAACAAGCCTATGGCAAGCCCCTGCTCATGCTCGAACAGGAATGGCTCGACTCGCTGGCTCCATCCCAGCAGCAGGCACTCAACATTGGTACGGTGATTGTGCGTTTGATGGGCTACTGGCGACCTTACTGGGGGAAGGGCTTGCTGCTCTTGCTCATGTTGCTCATTGCTACTTTGTATGACACGCTCACGCCGCTACTCACTATGCTGCTGGTTGATCAGGTGATTATCGGTGGTGATGGGCAACTGTTTATCACGATACTGCTGGTGTTTACTGGTGGCTTTGTCCTGCGCTCCATCGCCAATGTGGTGCGCGACTATCTGAGTGCTCGTGTGGGAGCGCAACTGATGCGCGATCAGCGGCACCTCGTGTTTGCACATGTGCAGCAGCTCTCGATGAGTTTCTTCGGTCGCAGCAAGGCAGCAAATATTGTCGCGCGGTTTTCAACCGATATGGCTGCCATCGAACGGGCATTGACCCGCGCCTTGCCGCTTGTCATTTACCGGGCAGTGACGTTTGTGCTGGCACTGATATTGGTGTATGTGGTAGATTGGCGGCTTGCGCTGGTGACGACGATTGCCTTTCCGGTGATTGTGCTGGCGACACGGCTGATCGGTCCGATAGCAACCAAGGCTAATTATCAGCGGAAACAGGATGAAGCAACGGTGCTCAACACGGTACAAGAATATGTTGGGGCGCAACCAGTGGTACAGGTCTTCGATCTCAAGGCAACGTTTCTGCGTACCTTTGATGACCAGATCGCATACTTGACCCGAAGTAATAGTCGGGCGACTTTTTTTAGCGCACTTGTTGGTACGATTTCGGAAGCAAGTATCCTGTTCATGCAGTTCATTATTCTGGCTGTCGGTGGCTATCTGGCACTTGGTGGTGACTTGACAGCAGGTGGACTGCTGACGTTTTTTAGCTTTCTTGCGGTGTTGAGTCTGGCAATTTCCAGTCTGGCACAATTGCTGCCTGACCTCTTGGAAGCTACCGGCGGACTCCAGCGCATTGATGAGTTGATGCGCGAACAGCCAGAGGTCATCGAGTCCGATGATGCCTATGATCTGCCCCCCTTTCGTGAGGCAATACGATTTGAAGATGTCAGTTTCAGCTATACCGGCGAGCAACTCAACCTGAAGAGCGTCAGCTTTACGATACCCGCGGGGAAATCAGTTGCGCTGGTCGGGCCAAGCGGGTCAGGCAAAAGCACGGTGCTCAACTTGGTGACCCGCTTCTACGATCCTACTCAAGGTACGATTACCCTTGATGGTCACGATATGACCCGGATAAGCCGTCGCTCGCTGAGCAATCAGATGGCTGCGGTATTTCAAGATACAGCCTTGTTCAACGTGAGTATCCGTGACAATATCCGTATGGGCAAGCTTGATGCGACTGACGAAGAAATTGAGCAGGCTGCCCGTGCCGCCGAGATACACGATTTGATTATGAGCTTTCCCGATGGGTATGATACGCTAGTTGGCGAGCGCGGCGGGCGACTGTCGGGCGGGCAGCGGCAGCGGGTGGCGATAGCGCGTGCCATTCTGCGAGAGCCACGTATACTGGTGCTTGATGAGGCAACATCGGCACTTGATCCGGGTACGGAGGCTGCTATCAACGCCACGATCAAGCGTCTGGCGCAAGATCGCACGGTACTGTCCGTGACCCATCGCCTGTCGGCTGTCCCTGATATGGATGAGGTGCTGGTGTTTGATCAGGGGTGTTTGGTAGAGCAGGGTAGCCATAGTGAACTGCTGGAGCAGCAGGGATTGTATACCCGGCTCTGGCAGAAGCAGCACGGCTTCGATGTGAGCGATGAAACCCACGAGCCGCGTGTCAGTGCCGAACGGCTGCAACTGGTGCCGCTGTTTGCCAAGCAGCCGCGCGAGTTTCTCGATGTGGTCGCGCAGCGATTTGTGAGCGAAACGGTGGCGGCAGATGAAGTGATTTTCTACGCTGGCGATGTGGGCGATAAGTTCTACCTGTTGATGCGGGGACGTGTGGAGGTGGTCATCCACGGTCTTGATGGTGTGGAGCATCAGGTAGATGTGTTACAGGATGGTGATTATTTTGGCGAAATCTCGCTCATTGAGCGTAGCCAACGGACTGCCACTGTTCGCACTTTGCAGGACTGTACCCTGCTCACGCTTCAGCGAGGACAGTTTCTCAACCTGCTCGACGATGTGCCTGAGTTTCGCAAGACAATAGAGCAGATGGTGAAGATGCGTCGTCAACCAGTCGCAAAAACTGTGGCGTAATAATGGTTGGAATACAATCCGACCCCACGCCACGAGGACACCCCCCCGAACATTGACGCTGGGGTGTTCGTAGCGTGCCACTACACTAGGCAGGGCATTTCCTACTCACCCCGGTAATTCTTGGGGATGGCTTGGAAATGCCCTGCACGTATTCCAATCAGACTCCAGTCGTTGCTTGCTAGGGTGAGTCGAAACCCGATGCACAGTGCGAAAGGAGTCATTCTGTGCCTACACGTATGCGACGCTGGCTACTGGCAGCAGCAGTGGCGGTTAGCCTGCTCTCTGGTGGGCTAGTCTACGCCCAATCGGTGAGCCAGACCACCACGGTTGTTGGGGTCAGTGGCGATGTGAGCAGCAGTGCGAGTTACACGCTGCAATCCACTGTCGGACAGTCAGTGCTACCTGCTGGGAACACTGACACGGTATCGCTCGCCGCTGGCTTTAGTAGCCAAGTCAGCCAGACTACGACCAACTTTGCCCGCCCGTCTGTTATCTATCTGCCGCTTACTGCCCGCTAAACCCAAAAGGAGACCGATACGTATGAAACATTCACGTTTGTTGTTCCTCTCATTAGCCTTGCTTACTGCTGTTGTGTTTGCCACTGGTGCCCCTGCGCTGCAAGCGCAGGACAACGGCGATGTTGCTGTGCCAAGTGCTGCTGTCACTCCTGCCCTGTCCTATCAGGGGGTATTGACCGAGAATGGTGCGGCTGTTACTGGTCAGCGCACCCTCGTCTTCCGCTTCTTCACTGACACGACATGTACGGCTCAGGCAGGCAACGACATGAGCAAGGTCGTGACCGTCACCGATGGACTATTCAACACCACGCTCGATGTTGACACTGCCCTGTTCAATGGGCAGATGTTGTATATTCAGGCTGAGGTAAATAATGAAACACTGGGCTGTACGCCGCTCTTGCCCGCGCCATATGCTCTGAACTTGGTGCCGGGAGCTGAGCTTGACTCGGATGCAGTGACCTCGATCTTCCGTGCAATCAACCAGAACACCACAGCCCGCACGCGCGGTCTTTATGGTCGCGTCACCTCAACTGTTGACGACAGTGTTGGCGTATATGGGCAGGCTGCGGGTGCCACGGGTGAAACATCGGGCGTGTGGGGGCGTGCCGACTCGCCGGATGGCTACGGGGTGTACGGGGTCAACACGGCAACCGACAAGACAGCGAATGGTGGGGCGGGGGTGTATGCGACTGCGGTGTACACAGGTGCCGACTATCAAGTGTACGGCGTGCTGTCGGAGGTGAACGCCCCCAACGGTCGTGCAATACAGGCACGCAACGATGCCACGAGCGGGCAGGCGCGTGCAGTGTATGGGCGCACCGCGTCGGTGAGTGACGACGCGCAGGCGATCTACGGGCACGCGGCGGGAGCAAGTGGCGAAACGTCCGGTCTCTACGGGCGTGCCGACTCGCCGGATGGTTACGGGGTGTACGGGATTAACACGGCAACCGACAAGACAGCGAATGGTGGGGCGGGGGTGTATGCGACTGCGGTGTACACAGGTGCCGACTATCAAGTGTACGGCGTGCTGTCGGAGGTGAACGCCCCCAACGGTCGTGCAATACAGGCACGCAACGATGCCACGAGCGGGCAGGCGCGTGCAGTGTATGGGCGCACCGCGTCGGTGAGTGACGACGCGCAGGCGATCTACGGGCACGCGGCGGGAGCAAGTGGCGAAACGTCCGGTCTCTACGGGCGTGCCGACTCGCCGGATGGTTACGGGGTGTACGGGATTAACACAGCGAGTGGCTCAGCAGGCTACTTCGAGGGCAACGTTGAAGTGGACGGTAGCGTTGTGCTGCTGGTCGAAGACCCCAATGATGCCGGAACCCAACTGGAATACCCAGCAGTAGCGTCAAACGAAGGAGTCACGGTCTTTACGGGCACGGTCACGCTAGACGGTACAGGGACGGCAACGGTTACGTTGCCTGCCGAAACGTCCGACCTGTTCACGACTTTTACCTATCAGGTCACGCCGCTCGCAGCTGCAACCACGGTGCCGTATATCAGCACCAAGTTCACCCCAGCAACAGATGCTTTTGCGATTACGGGCGATGCCAACCTCGAAGTGTCGTACACCGTCTACGCCAAGCCATAACACCCAGCGACACCACGACAGGTTGCAATTGCATCGGGATGCACAGCACGCCGGGAGCAGGTACCGCACCTGCTCCCGGTTGTGTGTGTGGTGTGTCTTCGGCGGGGGGCTGCGACAGCGACCGTGGTGGGTTAGCGGAAGACAGGTCGTCCGTTTGTGCAGGTGAAGCGGGTGAAGTGGCGCACGATGACTTGAAAGTGGCGCACGATGACCTTGTGTAGCTACAGGAGCCGGTAGTACCATGCCACTGCACGCACGCCACCACCGCCGCGATTGCCGAGATACTAACGCCTCTAAGTTGAGAATAGGTACGGAGCCGGTACTCAGAGGCAAGTGGGTGAGCAGGCGTGCTGACGACGACTAGATACCGCTAGGATACTGAGAGGCATGACACATGAGCACAGCGCGTGCAGAACGGCAATTTCCGTGGTTACCGACCCTCCTTATTGCGTGGAACCTTATTGATGTCGCTGTCCACATCGCCGTAAATGAAGTGGAGGCGTTGCGTATTACGGGCAATATCGTTGGCATAGCCGCCGCACTCATCGTGCTGCTGGGGGTCACACGGGTGTATGCCCCCTACATTCTAGGGCTGGCTGCTGCCATTGTGGTGGTTCTCAACACGGTAGAGTCGTTCTGGCATGGCTTCAGGTTGCCGATGCTCGTCTTTGTCGGGGTGAGCGTCTTTTTGTTGCTACGCTTAGCACAGGTCACACGCACGGAAACAACAACGACTCGTGGTTATCAGAGCTGGTGGGTAGCTTTGCTCGCTACGCTGGTCGGTGTGGCAGTTATGGTACTTGCTGGGCAATTCACACCCGCCAGCCCTATTGTGGAGCAACTGCACAATGGCGAGTTGGTCGCGGCTGATTACTGGCGCGATGAACCGATGATTCTGTCTGCTGGCATGGGGTTTGGCGACATCATCGGGTTACCCGAAGTGAATGAGGCAACCGTGCGCGACGTGGGGGGGAGTTGGTATGGTTCGGTGACATGTACCAATGGTGAAGAACCGGGCATCGGTGCTTACACCTCCGCGGCTCCATCAAGGCAGGTTGCACTGGGTTTCAAGGGTTTCTCCGAATACGACGACGGTTTACCCATCGTGTTCAGTTGGCCAGTCGCTACTGAAACGGTTGACCTCACCGACTTCCAGTTCACGCTGAACACTGGTGATGTCGTCTTTCCCAACAGCATTGGGATGTGGCCCAACTGGGAATTGAACGAACGCAATACGGTAGTTGCCTTTGGCGACTTTGGTAATCGTGGCTTCAGCAGCGAAGATGATGTAATCTTTCCTGTTCGGCTTGATATTGTAGAAGATGAAACCCCGCTCCTGCTCGTCGGACCTGATGGCGAGGAGTTCAATGCGGTCGGTCTTTCGTGGGAAACCGACACGACCCCATATGACGTTGGTCCTCAACTGGTGGGCGCGAAGCTCAATGCGGTCGGCGACGAACCTGCTGGTGAAGGTGCTATCGCGGTCTTCGAAGCGGGGGCATTCGGGGCATTCTTCCCCAACGACGAGCTTGAGCTGTACGACGAAGGCGATTTCCGCATCCGGGTGCTCACAACCGGGGGGTTTTCGCCCGATGGTGTCACCGCTTTGCGCCCGAATAAGTACGAGGACTTCTTCCGTGTGCATGTTGTCGGTGCGGGCGGCGAAACGGTGCTCCTAGAAAATGTCGGCGAGGATTATGCGGTTGCCGGGGGTACTCTGCGCGTTGTTGGTCTATCAGATTTGGGGCAACGCGAGAACCCGGACGCGGGCATTTTGTACGATGACTGCTACGAAGAAGACCGTGACAACTATATTGACATTATTCTGGTGGGCGATGAGGAAGCGGCGCGCAACATCACCTTTGTCGAGATACCTGCACTGGAAGGTGGCTACGGTGCCTTCTACAACCCCGGCGGTCCCGGTCCAGAACCGTTCGAGGGTATTCGCTACACAGCCCCCGGTCCGCCAGACCTAGAGCCTGTAATAATCGCGTTGGATGACCCCATGCGCGTTGACCGTGCAGCCCGCTAGGCACGGCAATGCGAGACGGCACAGGGACGGCAACGGTTACGTTGCCTGCCGAAACGTCCGACCTGTTCACGACTTTTACCTATAGTGGCGTACACCGTCTACGCCAAGCCATAACACCCAGTGACACCACGACAGGTTGCAATTGCATCGGGATGCACAGCCCGCCGGGAGCAGGTACCGCACCTGCTCCCGGTTGTGTGTGTGGTGTGTCTTCGGCGGGTGGCTGAGATAGCGTAGGGCGACCTCTGTGGGTTAGCGGAAGACAGGTCGTCCGTCTTCGTTGCGGAGGATGTACTGTTCGCCAGTGGTGATATTTGTCAGCCAATTCAGTTCTAAGGAGTCGCCACCACTGCTGTCGTCACCACTGCTGTCGTCTTGTCCCGCTTGCGGGGCGAAGGCTTCGAATTGTACACGGTCGCCGACGTTGAGCACAATGCCCGCCTGTTGCCAGTACCACGGCGGACCGAGTAGTACCCCGATTTCTGTACCTTCATCGCTCTGAACGCGCAGGAGCGCACGCTCAGTTGCAACGACTGTGCCCGTGTAAACGGCAGGCTCACCTTGCCCTTGTCCTTGCCCCTGTCCTTGCCCTTGTTCCTGCCCCTGTCCTTGCCCTTGTCCCTGCCCCTGTCCTTGTCCCTGCCCATTGCCGCCACCGTGACCATCTGCCGCCGTGCCGCGAAAGTCGGGGACATCGGGGGCGGTGGGTTGCCACGCGCGGATTGCTTGGACAAGGGCTTCAACCTCCACCTCGGTCAGGTGTGCGCCATAGGCGGGCATCTGCGAGTTGGGCTTCCAGCCGCCATTGAGGATTGCATCCCGGATGGTAGCATCATCGAAGCGGGTCAGAAACTGCTGGCTGTTCAGCACCGGACCAATGCCACCGCTCCCGTTTGCGCCGTGGCACGACGCACAGTAGGTGGTGTAGATGTTGCTGCCTGCTGCCTGCATTGCTTGGGCATTGTTCGGGTCAAGCGGGGTGGCAGTGGGCAACGTAGGAGCCTCAGCCGCCGCGCCGTCGTGGGGCATGTCCCACGTCTGCACAAAGGTTGCCATCTCCGCGATCTCGCTAAGTGACAGCACCCGCTCCCACGCAACCATTGCCGTACCGGGCACGCCCTCGGCGATAATGCGGGCAACCTCGTCGGCGGGCATGGTGCGTACCCGCTCGGTGGTCAGCGCAACCCCGGCGGCAGTTCCTTCGCCTGATGCACCATGACACGCGGCGCAGTAGGTGCTGTACGCGGCTGCCGGGAACGCAACCGCGACAGTCGCACTGGTTGGTTGGGCGGTATCGGCGGTGTTGCGGGCGGTGGCGGCAGTTGGCACGGTGGCGGTGTTGGGGGCGACAGTGACAGTCTGGGTGGTCGTACCGGTGGCGGCGGTGCAACTTGCCACCACGACAAGCGCACCTAGCGTCAGCAGAAATAGCCCGATACGGATGCTACTCATGGGGTTGTTCCTTTCTTTGTTGTACTGGTTGCTCTGTTGTGTATACACGGCAACTCGTATGGCACGCGCACCCACTGCGCGTGTTGGTGTGGCGGCGTTAGCCTGTCGCTGGCAACAGCAGTACCACGCTAGTGCCCTGTCCGGGGGCACTCTCTAACCGTATCTGTCCCTGCATGGCGATCATCAGGGCGCGTGCAATAGATAGCCCTAGCCCATTACCACCACCTTCGGCACGGGCGGTGCTGCTGCGGTAAAACCGCGCGAAGACATGCGGTAGGTCGGCAGGGTCTATGCCGTTCCCGGTATCACGGATGACCAGTTGCACCTGCTTGCCCACCGTGGCAGTTGTCACGGTGATACGCCCACCGGGTGGGGTATGGCGTAGCGCATTGTCGAGCACAATCAGCAGCACCTGATGCAGCCGTGTGGCATCTGCCTGTATGTACCCGCCGATGCTGTCGGCGTGCAGGGTAATGTCGCGCTCGGCGGCAAGTGGTGTTGCCTGCCGCATAAAGTCGCCTAAGAAGCTGGCAAGGTCGAGCGGCTGCGGGGTTATCTTCAGCCGTCCGGCATCCAAACGGGACAGCAGCAACAAATCATTGACAAGTGTTGTGGTATGGTCGCTCTCCTGCACGATGTCGTGTAGTAATTCGTGCAGACGTGGTGCGTCGGCAGGGGCGCGGCGCGTGGCAGCCTCGGCACTGGCGCGAATCAGGGCGAGCGGGGTACGCAGTTCGTGGCTAGCGTTGGCGATGAATGTTTGTTGGCGTGTCCATGCGTCTTGCGCGGGAGCAATTGCCCGTCCCGCCAGCCACCAACTCCCCATACCCAGCAACGCGACGCTTGCGCTACCCAGCGACAGCAGAATGACGACCATCTGTTGCAAGATGCGTTGCTGGTCAATCAATGCTCGTCCGAGCTGTAAGACTGCCGGACCGTCAGCGCGTGTGACCCGGTAGGTGAGGAGCCGCACCGGGCTACCGTTGTCAAGTGTGATCGTGCGCCAGTCGTGCCCGTTCGCGTAGGCGTTGGCTGCCGCTGCCGCGTCGGGTGTGAGTGGTGGCGTGTAGGGGTTGGGGTCGAACAGCAACTGCCCGTCAGCATTGAGCGGCAGCACGAAAATGGCAGAGAGTTCGCCATCGTAGAACTCCTCAGCATAGGACTCTTCAATTGTTTCGTCGTCGTCGTCGTTGTTGCCGTCGTCGTCGTCATCTGACACACGCTCTGATGATGGGAAAAGAACCGCGCGGTTACGGTACCAGTCGCGGTCAGCGGCGGCGAGTTCAGGGGGGATGGGCGCACCAAGGAGGCGCAGTTCGTGTGCCATCTTGTGTTGCAACCCCAAGTCGGTGGTGCTTTGGAAGTAGCGGGCAAGCAACTGGTAGGTACTGATGCCTAGCACACTGACGAACAGCAAGGCGACGAGGGTGTACAGCAAGGTCAACCGTAGCCGTAGACCGTGAAACATCAGGGGTCTTTCTTAAGGCGGTAGCCCACGCCGCGCACGGTCTGGATTGGGTCGGGTTGTCCGGACTGGTCGAGTTTGCGCCGCAGATACGAAATGTACACATCCACGAGCGATGCTTGCACATCGTGCTCGTAAGACCAGACATAATCGAGGATTTGTTGCCGACTGAGTGCTTGTCCGGGGTGGCGGAGCAAGAACTCTAACAGTCGCCATTCGATGCTCGTCAGTTCGATGCGGTGCTCGCCGCGCCGCACTGTATGTGTCTGCGTGTCCATCACCAAGTCGTTATGGCGTAGTTCGTACCCCTGCCCGTTGTCTTCGCGGCAACGGCGTGCCAAGGCTTGGACACGGGCAATGAGTTCAGCAAACGCAAACGGCTTGATGAGGTAATCATCCGCGCCGCTTTCCAGTCCGGTCACGCGGTCTTCAATCTGGGTGCGTGCGGTTAACATCAGCAAGCCCGTCCGCACACGTTCAGCGCGTGCGGCACGGCACAGGGCAGGTCCGTCGCGCCCCGGCAACATCCAGTCAATCACTGCCACATCGTAGATACCACGGAGCAGCAGGTCGAGTCCACTATCGCCGTCGTGGGTGGTATCCACTCTGATGTGGGTCGCCGTCAGTTCCTCGTCAATCAGGCGGGCGAGGCGGCGGTCGTCTTCTATGAGCAAGATATGCATGCGCCTACCGGGAGTCTCTGAAACATCTGTAGTATTGCCTGTGGTGCGGATCGTACCCACACCGCCAGTCAGTATACTGCGCTTTTCTGAGAAAATGATTGGAAAGACATAGACACCACCCGTGTGGAGGGCGGTGCGTGGCGACGCATGAGCAACGGGCGGGAGTGGCGGGGAGGGAGGGATTCGAACCCTCGAGGGGATTGCTCCCCTAGCGGTTTAGCAAACCGCCGCACTAGGCCTCTATGCGACCTCCCCGCGACGTAGGTACTGGTGGTGCCATGTGGAGGAGCAGGTGGGATTCGAACCCACGAGGCTTGCGCCTGGTGGTTTTCAAGACCACTGCCTTCAACCACTCGGCCACTGCTCCACGTTGTGGCAGGTGGGACAGGAATCGAACCTGCAACCTGCGGTTTTGGAGACCGCTGCTCTGCCAATTGAGCTACCCACCTCTAACTCAGGCAATCATACCATACTGGTGGGTGCTTTGCAATAGCGTTTGCTGTGCGGATTCCCGGCGATGGCTGAGGCGATGCAGTGACCTGTGGTATGATACTTCACGGGTTCTGCGTCACGGCAGATACCCCCGTGTTGGCAAACGAAAGGGCAACAACCGCGCATGCGCCGTGTGTGCCTCCTGTGGGGCGTTCTGATACTGCTGTGGGGCTGGTCGCCCGATTGGTGGCGCACCGCCTCTACGCGGCTCATGCAATCGCCTACCGAATACTTGGCGACGGTTGCGGTAGATAGCTATGTGCGCCCCGACCTCGCCCCCCGCATGGTAGCCTTGCGCCCTGCCCTACGCACTGCGGCAACCCGCCACAACCACCCGCACCTGACGGGGCTGAGTGATAGCGAGTTTGCCCACCTGCTGGCGGTTATCCTCTATAATGAGCAGAACGGCTGGTTCGAAGACCTGTTCGAGCCGCTCCGCGCAACGACCCCCGTGTACCACCGCACCCAGCTTGCGCTCAATTGGCATGTCCCCGGTAGCAATTATACGGTGCTGCCTGCCAACCTGCGCCCATCGGTCGCGCTCGAAATGCTCAACCACGAGTTGCCATTGCCCGACACCCAGCACATGGCGCGGGTACCCGTGCAGGTGGCAGGGACGCAGATTGACCCGGCAGACTATGCGAGCCAGTATGCCCTCTATGCCGCTATTACGGCAGAGATCAGCGATGATGAACTGGCGGTGGCGTACCTTGCAGCTAACTTGGAGCGTGGTATCTACCGTGCCCGCTACGAGGGTGTGCCTATTACGTGGGAGACACTAGCAGCGTGGCATAATCAGGGGATTGTGCAACCAGAGCAGATCGCGGCGAACCCGTATGCCCGCAGTTACATTGAGCGTACGCGGGTCTATTTCCCGACAGCGCAGACACTCTTGGGCAGTGACCTAGCGCATAGCGGGGGCGACTGAAACAAGACTGCCCTGTAGCTGGCGGAAGATGTCCGCAAGGGTCGTCTTGGGTAGGCATTCCGTGCCAAGCATGACCGTTGGCTGGCAGTCGCACGCGGCAAGGCACGTCACATCTACCATGAATACGTCATCGGGGTAGGCGGCTTGCAGGTCATGCAGCCCATCGAGGAAGCCGGGCAAGTCTTGGGCGCAGGTTGAACAGTAGACAAGCTCTATAGCCACAGTGATAGCACAATCTGGCAGGTCATAGCATCACGCTATCGCCTGCATGGGGGTGAAGAAAGGGTAGACACACAACTGCCTACCCTATTATGCACTGCGGCGGCGCACTTGTCAACTATTTGCGCGGGGTCTGCTCGCCTTTTGCCCAGCGTAGCCGGTTACGCGCTGGTTGCGGCAAGGGCGGCGGCGGCGCGGTGGAGCCGTTGCATGCTTGCCTCGCGCCCAATGGCTACCAGCGTATCGAAGATGGGCGGGGACACCTTGCGCCCCGTCACGGCGGCACGTACCGTGCCAAATACTTGCCCCGGCTTCAGTTGCAGTTCTTCGGCGACCGGGCGGAGCATTGCCTCGAGCGTGGTGGGTTCCCACTGCTGCACATCTGCCAGCACAGTAGTGGCATGCTGCAATACGGTCAGGGTGCTGGCGTGATCCATCTTTTTCTGGATGAGGGTCGCCTCGTCGGGCGGGTCAATGTCGTGCAGGAAGAACGACAGCAGGTCGGGCACCTCGTGCAGTTCCTTCAGCCGTTCCTGTATCAGTGGCATCAGGTCGGTGATGCGTTGCTGCTCGGTAGCCGTCGGCGGTGTGCTGATCAAGCCGGCACTGCTCAGGAAAGGGAGGGCGCGTTGCGCGAGGTCGGCGGGGTCGAGGCTCCGCATGTAGATGCCGTTCATGTCGAGCAGTTTATCCGGGTTCCAGCGGGCAGGCGAGGCAACCACCCGGTCAATCGTGTAGCGTGCGATCAGTTCGTCGCGGCTCATAATCTCGGTGTGGTCGTCGTAGCTCCAGCCCTGCAACGCTAGATAGTTCATCATGGCTTCTGGCAGGTAGCCACGCTCCCAGAAGCGGTTAGTCGCAACGTCATCTTTGCGCTTCGACAACTTGCCGCCGCCCTCTTGCCGCAAAATGTTGGGGACGTGGGCATAGATCGGCGGTTCCCACCCGAACGCTTGGTATAGCAAGATGTGGTAGGGCGTGCTTGGTACCCACTCCTCGCCGCGAATGACGTGGGTAATCTCCATGAGGTGGTCGTCTACGAGGTGCGCGAGATGATAGACCGGCATGCCGCTCGACTTGAGCAGCACAATGTCGTACAGTTCGCTGTTGTCTATCGTAATCGCTTCACCGCCGCGCACGAGGTCGTGAAAGGTGGTGGTGCCGCTCATTGGGACTTTCAGGCGCACCGTGTAGGGCTTGCCGGTGGCGGCTTCGGCTTCCATCTGCTCCAGTGTCCATTCACGTTCGGGTCCGCGGTAGCGGAAGTTGCGTAGCCCGCTTGCCTGTGCCGCGGCGCGGCGTTGCTCCAGTTCTTCGGGCGTGATGAACGATTTGTAGGCAAGACCGTGTTGCAGCAGGGTGGTGACGTGCTCTTGATAGATGCCGAGGGCTGACCGCTCGGATTGGATGTAGGGTGCGTGTGGTCCGCCGATGTCGGGACCTTCGTCCCAGTCAATGCCGCACCAACGCAGCGACTCCATCATTTGGGCGGCGGCGGCGGGCACATAGCGTTTCTCGTCGGTATCTTCGATGCGGAGGATAAACTGCCCCCCATAGTGGCGGGCGAACAGCCAGTTGAACAGGGCTGTCCGCACCCCGCCAATGTGCAAAAAGCCTGTGGGGCTGGGGGCGAAACGCACGCGCACCGGGCTTACAATCTGGATCATGCTTTTGCTTTCTCCCTCGCGTAGTGTTCCAGCCGTGCGATCACGTCGTCGGGCGACGACGCAACTTCAAACAGATAGAGTTGTCGCTCGGCGACGAACTGCTCACGGTGGAAATGCTCAAACAGGGCAATCAGTGGGTCATAAAACCCGTCGCTATTGAGTAGAATAATGGGTTTATCGTGGTAGCGCAACTGGCGTAGGGTCAATACTTCCATCAGTTCTTCGAGGGTGCCATAGCCACCGGGCATTGCGACAAATGCGTCGGCGTGGTCATCCATAATGCCTTTGCGCGTGCGGAGTGTATCGGTCACGATCAGTTCGGTGGCATCGCGTAGCCCCACCTCAATATCGAGCAACGCCTGTGGGATGACCCCGATCACCTCGCCGCCTGCGTGGAGGGCACTGTGTGCCAACACGCCCATCAGCCCCACATTGCCGCCACCATAGACGAGCGGGAAGCCGTGGGATGCGAGCAACTGCCCCATCGCCGCTGCATCGGCGCGGTAGCAGTCGCGGCTTCCCACGCGCGACCCACAATAGATACACACTGCAAACGGCATGCTGTGAAACCCCTCTAGCCGATAGCACACGGGTATGCCCCGTTGGTAGCTTCGGGTATAATGACAAACCGATATCGTGGCTATTGTAACAGATTGTGAAGCGCATGGACGTTGCAACTATCGGGCTATTATTCGGGGCTGCCCTTCTTGCCGGGGCATTGAACGCGGTGGCAGGCGGGGGGAGTTTTTTCACCTTCCCCGCGTTGGTCTTTTCGGGGGTCAATGAAATCTTGGCAAACGCTACCAACTCGGTTGCGCTTTGGCCGGGGGCAGTTGCCAGCGTGGGCGGCTACCGCAAAGACTTGGTGCATGTGCGCCGCGTGCTGGCCATCCTCAGCATTGCCAGCGTGATCGGGGGGGCTATCGGGGCGTATCTGCTGCTTTCGTTGCGTGGGCGCGAGGAGGTGTTTCGCCTGCTGGTGCCGTGGCTCTTGCTGGTGGCGGTGCTGCTGTTTGCCTTTGGTGGGCGGTTTACGCGCTGGCTCCGGAGCCGTGACCTAAGCCTGCCTTCGTATGAAAGCTCTGTTGGGCTGGGGCTACTGGCAGTCATGCAGGGCGTTATTAGTATTTATGGTGGCTTCTTCGGGGGCGGGATGGGCGTAATGATGCTGGCTGCCTATACCGTGTCGGGCATGGAAAACATCCACCATATGAATGCGATTAAGGCATTGGTGAGCGTCTTTGTCAAGGGTATTGCGGTGGTGCTGTTCGTCCTCGCGGGCGAAGTGCAATGGGATGCCGCCCTGATCATGACGGCAGGCTCGATTGTGGGGGGCTACGGCGGTGCGTACTACGGGCGCATGGTCAACCCCGGTATTATGCGGCAGTTTGTGCTGGTGGTTGCCAGCATCATCACGGTGGTGTTTTTCATCCGCACCTACGGCTAGAGCGCGTGGCTTACGGCTCGTCGTCTAGGTCGTCCGGCGCGTGGTGGTCACGGTCGGCGGCGGTGCCGGGGCGTGCCGACTGGCGTAGTGCAGTGGATGAGATGTCTACCCGGAAGCGTGGCTCTGGCAGTTCGATGAACAGGTCACGGAAGGCGGCGGGGAGTTCGAGGTCTTGCAGCGTGGCGAAGTGGTCGCCGTGGATGCGCCCCGCCACCAGCAGGCGACAATTGGCTACCCGCAGGCGGGTGAAGGCGGCGTGCATGCCTGCCTCACCCTGATAGTAGTGTGGTGTTACCAGCCGGATTGCCGTGTCGTAGCCCATCACGAAGATGCAGCCGGGAAACAGGGCAGCCTTGTCTACGAAGAGCGGCGCACGGCTGAGTACCAGCGGTGCCACGCCACGAAACTGGGCAATCCGCCGCTCGATCTCTTCACTGATCAGGTGTCCTTTGTCGGCGTTGATCACGGGTAGCTCATAGGTGACGGGCATGCCGAGCAGCATGCGGGCAGTGGCTGCCATGGTGGTGTGCCCGTGGTGGAGTGGGTTAAACGAGCCGGATAGCATCGCCCCCTGTACCGGGTGGTTGCAGATGCGCGTGCCATCGGGTTGCACTGTGACACTGTTACATTCGCCCGCCAGCAGGTGCGCGAGCGGGTCGGTGGCGGGTTGGTATTGGTGGATCACGCGCTCTTCGGGGGCAAGTGGCGGCAGCACGTCGGCATCTATCGCGCAGGCACTGGCGATGGCGTGCAGCACGAGGCGGCTTACGAGGTCTTCCTCGTCGGCACGATCCCGTAGCCCTTTCTGGAGGGTAAGGTCATAGGTGGTACAGCCGGTTGCCTGTTGGATAGCTACCACCGCCTGATGATTGCCGCGCTTGGCATAGTCGGTGGCAATCGTGGCTGTGCAGGCAACGCCCAGTAGCGGGCGAGCCATCGCGTCAAGGGCGACGTGCGGCAGGTGCAGGACACGGGCGCGTTCATAGGCACGCGCTGCCATCTGGCGGGCGGTGTCGGGCGCGACAAGCTGGGGCGGCAGTGTCCCGAGCAGGTCGCGCAGGGCTGCCGTACTGTACCGCTCGCTCGCTTCGAGGACGGTGCGTGATGACCCGCCAACGCTGTGGAGCCACGTCAGGGCACGGCTCCCGGCACCAGCAAACTCGTAGACCAGTTGCGGGGGGGTGTGGTGGATGCGTTCAATGATGGTGGCTAAGGCTAACTGTGGCATCGCAAACTACTACTTTCCGCGCGGCATGTCCGGGGCTTGTCGTATTATACACGAGAACTGCGACTGTGTGCAGCGTGGCAAAGGGGCGGGGGCGGCTGGGCGGCTGGGTGGCTGGGTGGCTGGGGTGCATACGTCGTATTGTCGTAGGTGTTGCGCGTGAGGGTGGGGGTGCTTTGGGGAGTATTGGCAGCGCGCATGCCGATAGGTTCTGTGGTGGGTATGCCGTGACCTCCGTGGATAGTGTGTGCGATATGTGCCGGGATTCCCGTTCAGATTGGGCTATTCGCTTGACATGGGTTGCGGCTTGCCCATATAATAGCACAAGGCATGACCGACGGGGTGGCATGGATAGAAAATCCTTTGAACAACTCATCGTTGCAACACTTGACGCACTGCCCGCAGAGTTTGCGCGGCATCTTGATAGTGTTAACATTTTGCTGGAAGATGCACCTACGGCACAGCAATGGCGCGAACTGGAGCTTGCGGCTGATGAGACGGTGTATGGCTACTACGAAGGTGTGCCGCTCACTGAACAGTCAAGCGATGACTATGGATTGCCCGCAACAATTGTCATATTTCAGCAACCCCTCGAACGTGATTTTCCCGACCCCGACGAGTTGCGGCGAGAAGTGCGTACTACTGTACTGCACGAGCTTGCCCATCACTTCGGCATCAGCGATGAGCGGTTGTTAGAACTGGGAGCATATTAGGTTTATGCGCCAACTCTTCAGTTTTGTTCGCCGTCTGCTCGCCGTGGGCTTGTATGTCGCGGCGTTTGCCGTTGCCGGGGTGTTGCTCTACGAGATTGTGCTACTCGTCAACCAGCGTCCTGAAGTGACGCGCATTGTGCAGAGCGCACCGCCCCTCCCGCTACCATCACCCGTCCCCACGGCTACGCCTGCCCCCACCGCTGTGCCACGGGTAGATGCCGCTGTCGAGCTTGCCGAGCCTACCGTCTCTGCCTCCGCCCCCAGCGAGTACGACGAAGCCGCTGCTGCCGCCTTCGAAGCCGCGCTGAATGGCGAGGGTGACGCGGTGTTGCCAGTGGACGAGGGGCAGAAGGTGGCGGCGTGGTTTCCCGCATCGTTCGATGGGGGCGCACGCGAATCGCTCATGGCAAACCTCGATCTGCTGGATGAGATCAGCCCGTTTTGGTATACCACCGACAGCACTGGGCAACTGTACGGACCGCGCAACGACGAGTTGGTACGGATCGCGCAGGAAAACGGTATTCTGGTGTTGCCCTCGATCAATAATGTGAGCGACTCCAATGTCGTTATCCCCATCTTGAATGACCCCTACGTGCGTGCTCGTCACATCCAGAACATTGTAGACGAGGTGCTGGCACGCAACTATGATGGCATTGATATTGACTACGAGGCACTGCCAGAAAGTGTGCGCTCGTCATTTTCGGCGTTTATCATCGAATTGTCGGACGCTCTGCACGCCGAGGGCAAACTCTTGTCGGTGGCGGTGTATGCCAAAGACTGCGACTATTGCGGGCTAGGGAGCTTTCAAGATTACGTGGTCATCGGGCAGCACGCAGATCGGGTCCGCATTATGACCTACGACTATCACTGGCGCGGTGGCGGACCGGGTCCGGTGGCACCGCTTTACTGGGTCGAGTCGGTGGCAGAATACGCTCGTACCGTGATCGAGCCGCGCAAGGTGTTCATTGGGGTGCCGTTCTACGGCTACGATTGGCCCGCCACCGGAGAGGCACGCGGCTTGCCGTGGGCAGACATCGAAGACCTGATTGATGACCAGAAGCTGACGGTCAACCTGATGCAGCGCGACAGCAAAGGGCGTGTTGACGAAAGCTGGTTCAACTATGAATCCGACGAGGGGACACGGCAGGTCTGGTTTATGACCGACGATGGGCTTGAGTCGAAGATTGAGCTTGTGCAGCAACTTGATCTCGGCGGTATTGCGATCTGGCGGATGGGCTATGAAAAGCCCGAATACTGGCAGATCATCCGCGACGAGATGGCACGTAGCCCGACTGTGGTGCAGCAAGAGTTGGGACCGATTTTGCCGGAACACTAGGCGCACCACCGACCAGAAAGCAATGTTATGCTAACTCAGGTACCTGCAACCGAAAATGCCATCCGTGCTGATAGTACCGAAGCAACCCGCCTCTATCAGCGTGGTGTCGCTGCCGCCCGTGCTGGGCAAAAACGTATCGCGGCAGGCTACCTGTCGCGTTCGGTGCAGCACGACCCGCAGAATGAAGGGGCGTGGTTTTGGCTCAGTGGGGTGCTCGATGACCCCGCGCAGAGTGCATTCTGCCTCAAGACGGTACTAAAGCTGAACCCAGAGAACGAACGAGCACGGCAAGGGCTACGCTGGCTTGAGCAGAAACACGGGCACCTTACGCCCCAACGCCCGAGCGTGCCGGGGGGGACAACCAATACGCTGGCGACCCCTGCGGTAACTCAGCGTGGCGGAGCGGGTGCGCCTGCGCCCCACCGTGACAGCCACCGTGACA